>CAKZSV010000084.1 GCA_937921485.1 uncultured bacterium | reverse complement strand
GTTCGGAAGGGATAACCGCTGAAAGCATCTAAGCGGGAAGCCTACTTCAAGATGAGATTTCCCCTGGCCTTCGGGCCACTGAAGACCCCTCGTAGACTACGAGGTTGATAGGCTGGAGGTGTAAGCGCAGCAATGTGTTCAGCCGACCAGTACTAATCGGTCGTGAGGCTTGACCATATTATTGTTTCCCCAAGCGTGAGTTTGGGGAAATTCAAAGCAATATTCGATGCAGTTATACAGCAAATACAAAGCCCTGTGATAATCACAGGGCTTTTTTTATTGGAATAAGCATCGCGAATAAACGTGGAATATTTTCCCCTTAAAATCGTGTCAGGGTACTGGCTGATATTGCGTTATTCCAATGGTGCCGTCGGGGAGGTCCATGAAATCGGTTTCATGAAGTGCCTCTGAATTTATTTTACGATAATTTGTCATGAGAAGATAATAATTGCAAATATTTTTTTCATAGAATAAATTAATTATTGTAAATATAATGTGGTGATTATTATTAAAAATTTAAATTTGATGGGCACTTCTAAAAACCGCTTTCACCCTTAAAATCCACATAAAAGAAAGCGGTTTTTACTTAATATGTTGTGCCCACAAGGGAACATCCTTAAACATAGTTTTTAGAAGTTCCCTGATATAAATAATTTCTGGAGATTATTCTATGGAAAGCGGTCGCATTACAGTAAAAAACAGAAGTGGATTCATTGTAGTTTTTATTCCTACCTTAATTTTTCTTGTTTGTTTCATCGGAATACCGGTGACGATGGGTATTTTAATGGAAAATCCGACTGGTTTTATAATTTTTCTCGGTGCGGTGGGTGGAATAGTTATAGGATTGTTTGTTTCAGTCATCACCTATAGGACAGTGTATAAGATATCAGATTTAATAGAAAAAGAACTTTTTTTTCAGGGTTCCATGCTCATGCAGAAAAGCGGTAAGGGTGTGAAAGAATTAGTCGATTTTTCAAAAGATCATATACTGGAAATTGATGCAGGCAGCAGTCCATCTGGATTAACATTAGTTACATTTGAAATTCAACAAGGGGGAAAAAGCATTCGCCTTGCGGGATCGAATTATTCCTACGAGCGGGTAATGCAAAGGTTTCCCGATGAATTGTTTATCAGAAACATGCCCATCGCTCCGTATGAAGGAATGGGTGCTCTTGAAATGGATGCAAATGTGCCAGAGCAATTGGCTTTTTTAGATGAATTATTGATGCTTATCTGGAATTACCGCAATTATAATGCCGCATATCGATATCACGCAAGCTTTCCCTGGAATGAGGACATTATGCCACAGTTTACTGCTGTGAAAATCATTCAGGGAGAGGCGGCATATCGGGAAAATCTTTCAATTATTGAACAAATAAAAAACTCTCCATTGTACTCAGTCGAAGAAAGTTATAATTACTTATTCATTAATCGCGATTATCTCATGGTATGCCCCAGTAAAAAAATAGACATGAAGCTTAAAACCAGAATATTCCCCCTTGGGGTTTTTACTATGATATTTTATCGTGAGTTTCGAAGCGCGCCCAAAGGGAGCGATCATTGGGAATATATTAAAATTCAGGGCATTGATGAAAACGGCAATCAGCATAAAGAAGACGTAGCATTTTCAATATTTTCCATGAAGGATTATTATAAAGCAAAAATTATGAAACATTATTTGCTGAAAAGAAATCTCGCAAAAGAAAAATGAAATTTCATGGAATGTTATGAAAGCATGTGTAACCGGTGCTGCAGGTTTCATCGGCGGGAATATCGTTAAAGCGCTAATAAAAAATAACCACAGGATAATCATGCTGTGGGCGAGGGCTTTCTGGTGCACGATGGCGAATCCGTAACGCTTCAGAAATTATGCGAAGGCATTGCACAGGCACTTGGAGTGAAGCCAATAACGACGCATATTCCCTATTCGGTTGCGTATGCGGCGGCATCTTTCATGGAAATTGTGTGGAAAATGTTACGAATACAAAAAAGGCCGCTTCTGACAACATATGCAGTAAAAAATCTCGGTTCACAATTGCGCTTTGGTATTGGAAAGGCGGAGCGCGTGCTTGGATGGAAGCCAAAAATATCTTTTGCAAAAGGTTTCGAGGAAACGATGGTGTGGCTCAAGACACTGGATATTACACAATTAAAGATGAAGTAAGGGGATTTATCCATGAAGGATTTTGCGGGCAAGGTTATTTTTATCACCGGAGGTTCAAGCGGCATAGGGCTTGCCAGTGCATGTGCATTCGCTCTAGAAGGCGCGCATGTTGCCGTGTTTGCGAGAAATAAAAAAAGGCTGGAAGAAGCAGTGCGTACCATTGAGCGCTTTAAAAAATTTTCTTCTCAAAAGGTTACAGCATATCAATGTGACGTTTCTGTGTTCGCACAGGTGCAGAAATCGTTCACCCGTGCCATGCGAGAATTTGGCGTGTGCGATGTGCTTCTAAACTGCGCGGGAAGAGCGTTTCCGGCAAAGTTTGAAGATATAAGCCTTGCGCAGTTTGAAGAGACGATGAAAATTAATTTTTTCGGAATCTGGAATACCTGCGCTTTAATGGTTCCACACATGAAACAAAAGGGCGGTGTTATTGTGAACACTTCATCTTTGGCTGGCATTGTAGGCGTGTATGGTTATTCCGACTATGCAGCATCGAAATCCGCCATCATCGGTTTTTCGGAGGTGCTACGAAGCGAACTCAAGCAATATAATATTAATGTAAGCGTCCTGTGTCCACCCGATACCGATACGCCGGGCTTTGAAATTGAAAATAAAACAAAACCGAAAGAAACAAAAGAAATTTCAAAGTCTGCAAAAACTGTTTCGGCAGAACAGGTTGCTCGTGCACTTGTGAAGGGGATAAAGAAAAATGAATTTTTAATCTTCGTCAATCTCGAAAGCAGAATTACCTATTATGCAAAAAGATTTTTCCCATCCATTGTGGAACGCGTAATGGATAGCGCTATTCGCCAAGTACAAAAAAAGGGGGTATTATGAGAAAATTTGCGTTTGCATCGATAATTACCGGAATTGGAATTTTGCTGTTCTGGATTGCCTTTTTCGCTATCGGCCTTGCTCCCGAAAACGCGCCGGCGTGTTATACGGCATACGAGCACGCATTTCCTCTTCCGGATGCTGTTCTTTCCATCGCACTCATTGTGATGGGTGTGCGTGCACTAAAACGCGAGAAAGAAGCGCCATGGCTTTTAGCACCAGCAGGGGGATTAATTTTTCTTGGTCTTGTGGATTTTGCATTCAATGTGCAAAATGGGATTTATACGATGAGCATATTCGATGGCATTGTTAATGCTTTTATAAATATCTGGTGCGTTGTGATGGGGCTTGCAATTTGCCTGCAAGTTAAAAAACATCTCACTTTTTAGAATCGTTCATATTTTTTTCTTGCAAATACTACACGCATGTATTGTATTTGTTAGAGCCAGGCGATTATGGTTATATCATTATTGAGGTAAAAAGATGATCAAAACAACGTATACGATGACAAAAGAAGTGTTGCTACTCCTTAAAGACGCCGAAAAGCGCACCGGATGGGCAATGATTGATCTCATTATTGCGGTGATGCGCTACGCAATGCGGCATCATGTAAAGTACGAAAGGGAGCATGGAAGAATTGCATACCAGAGGAGACTCGACGAAGATGGCATGCCGATACTAAAATTGCGCGTGAAGGTCAAATTCCTCAAAAGGTAGTATGATTATTTTAATGATATGCGGAGGTTTTATAGACGGTCGATTTCTCATGTCATTGCAATTGCGGTGCTGACCTATCTGCCTGAACTTGTGGAACGCATTGAAAAGGGTGAGTATGATGAGGACGTGGATTCTTATCCCTACAAAAGCTGTGCAATTTACGATAAATGTATAGAAGAAGCGACGGTGTTTCACATCTGGTGGGGATTACCCAGCGACCCGGCGTTACTTGCCGCTGAATTCGCTCGCTAAAAGGCTAAAAACACTCACATCCGAACATCCCATAAATCACTATGAGGGATACCTATGCTTTCGATTATAATTTATCCCAGAAGAAGCAATAAATATGAAAATGCATTTCCCCCAAGACAATAATTTAATATAAAATCCGTCTGATTATCTTTTTTCTGTTGACACTTCAGTTTAATTTTAAGAATTTAGCTTCACAACCAATTAATTGAACGAATTGTACATTCTGTAATATTTCCGGTCTACCTATATAAAGGCGGCAAATTGAAATGTCAGCAAGACAATTCATAACTGAAAGAGGTATCCATTTTGTTGTGTAAGTGTTAATTATACCCATGGGGTGACTATCGTATGATGTTTGATGGAAATTTTTTCAAAGGGGTTGGTCGCAAGTCTGAATTTTCTCCGCTATTTCGAAGAATGCTCATTGTGCTGCCCATGGCAATGATTGCAGTCAGTTCAACACTTCTTCTAAGCAAAAACAGTCAGGAAACTGGCGAGGAAATTAATATTAATTCTTTTTTTCAGACTGAGGACCAATTTTTTGATTTTATTGAAACAGTACAATTTGAGTCGGTACGCCTTAATATTGTAAAAATAGAGCGCGGTGATAATTACTGGAAGATTGCGCGCAGACACGGAGTTGACATAGATACGTTAATTGGCGCAAATCCCCACTGGACCGATCTTCTGGCGCGCATGGAAGGCCGTATTGTGGTTCCATCGAAAAAAGGTGTGCTTCGTTTTGTGAAAAAATTAGATGATCTCGATGCAATTGCACGGGAACATTCTGTTGAGCGGGAAAATCTATGCGTTCAAAAATTATATTTTCGCGAAAAACTTGCGCTTTTTTTTGGCAAAAGAACTCAGCCCATCGCGGTATTTGCTATGAATGGGAGGCCGCTTGCTTTGACCATGAAGGAATCTCTCGCGAAACAATTTGAACTTCGGGAAATGTTTCGATCTCCGCTGGGGGGACGATTCAGCTCGTTTTTCGGGCGACGTATGCATCCGATTCTTCACAGGCAGGCGTTTCATGATGGCATCGACATCGCCGCGCGTTATGGCACGCCCGTAGGAGCACCATGCGAAGGAGTTGTCGAATCAGCCGGCTGGATGGGCGCATACGGGAAAGCTGTTATCATCCAGCATCCCCGGGGCTATAAAACACTGTGCGGGCATCTTTCCGCCATATATGTGCGCGAGGGACAGCGCATTCCACGCGGCAGAATCATAGGGCGTGTGGGTTCTACAGGGTTTTCCACCGGTCCTCATCTGCACTTTTCGCTCTGGAAGGACGGAAGGCCGCTTGATCCGATGAAGGTGCTCTGGTAATTATTACATCAAGAATTTTCCGTCAGATACTCATACGCTCCGAGCGCAGCGGTGGCACCGTCTGCGCATGCCATCACGATCTGCCGCCGTGATTCGCTTCGAAGATCGCCCGCCGCGAAAAGCCCTGGTATTCTGGCGCGCATCTGCATATCGACGATGACCTCGCCTTTTTCATTTAATATATCAGAAGGAAGATATGAAGTGTTGGGTGTATAGCCGATGAAGACGAAGACACCATCTACTGTGAGCACCGACGTTTCACCGGTGCGGACATTTTTTATGGCAATCGACTGCACTTTTGCCTCGCCGTCGATAGAAAGAGGAATTGTTTCAAGCACCGGCACGATTTTTTCGCTTGCAGCGATTCTGTCCTGAAGAATTTTCGCTGCACGGAATTCGTTTCTTCGATGAATGAGATAAACTTTGCTCGCGAAGCGGGTGAGATAGTGCGCCTCTTCAAGGGCAGTATCGCCACCGCCAATGACAGCGGTGACGCGTTCCTTATAGAAGGCCGCGTCACACGTTGCGCAGTAGGAAACGCCTCTCCCAAAAAAATGTTCTTCGCCGGGAATGCCGAGCTTTTTGAGTGAGGCTCCTGTTGCGGCAATGACTGTTTTAGCCTGAAAAGTGTTGCCATCAGACTGGGAAAGTGTAAATATTTTTGATTGGTTATCAAATGTAAGCGATTGGATTTCCGCCGATATAATTTCAGCGCCGAGCCGCCGCGCCTGATTTTCCATTGCAGAAACCAATTCCCAGCCGGGGACCGGCTCCACGAATCCAGGATAATTTTCCACCTCATAGGTATTCATCACCTGCCCGCCGGGCGAAAATTTTTCGATGACCATAAGATCGAGGCCCGCGCGCATGCCGTAAATTGCCGCCGCAAGGCCGGCAGGACCGGCGCCTAAAATTATAAGGTCTTTCATAAACGATTCTCCAGAATAAAATTGTAATTATAAGTTATCATGTCTTGTGCTGAGCTTTTTTCGACTGTGTAAAATTGCGTATGATAATTAAACATGCCGTCTTTACAGCATAATTCGCTTTTCTACCAATACGTGTGAATATATTGCAAGAAAATTTTCTTGAAAATACATACTCATTCTATGGGAATGACAGAAATTTATTTGAGAGGAAATCCATGAGCGGACAAAAAATTTTGTATGAAAATGCGAAACTCACTGTTCCTGACAACCCCGTGATTCTCTACATCGAAGGAGACGGCACCGGCCCCGATATCTGGCGAGCAACGAAAATCGTGCTCGATGCCGCAGTTGAGAAAGCATATGGCGGCAAAAGAAAAATCGAATGGATGGAAGTTCTTGCGGGCGAAAAAGCCTATAATCAAACGGGAAGCTGGCTGCCGGATGAAACCTTAGAGAAAATCCGCGAATTCAAAGTTGCCATCAAAGGGCCGCTCACCACGCCGGTGGGTGGAGGGATCCGCAGCATCAATGTGACGCTGCGGCAGGTGATGGCGCTGTACGCATGCGTGCGGCCGGTGCGCTATTTTCAGGGCGTGCCCAGTCCGGTGAAAAATCCCGAGAAGGTGAACATGGTGATATTCCGCGAAAACATGGAAGATGTGTACGCGGGAATTGAGTGGAAGCAGGGGAGCGAAGAGGCAAAAAAAATAATTTCTTATATTCAAAAAGAACTTAAAAAAGATATATTAGCCGATTCTGGCATAGGCATCAAGCCAATCAGCATCACCAACACGAAAAAGCTGGTTCGCCGAGCCGTCCAGTACGCGATCGATAATGGCCGCAAAAGCGTGACGCTGGTACATAAAGGGAATATCATGAAGTTTACCGAGGGGGCGTTTCGCGACTGGGGATATGAAGTCGCACGAACTGAATTTGCAGACGTCACAATAACCGAAGACGAGCTCTGGGAAAAATACAATGGCAAGCAGCCGGAAGGAAAAATTGTGATCAAAGACCGTATCGCGGACAGCATGTTTCAGCAGGTGTTGTTGCGCCCCGATGAATACGAGGTGATTGCAACGCCGAACTTAAACGGCGATTATCTTTCCGATGCGCTTGCGGCGCAGGTGGGCGGGCTTGGCATGGCGCCGGGTGCGAACATCGGCGACAGCGAAGCGGTATTCGAAGCGACGCACGGTACGGCGCCAAAATACGCAAATCAGGATAAAGTAAATCCCGGCTCGCTCATCCTTTCAGGGGAGATGATGCTTCGATTTCTCGGATGGAAGGAAGCGGCTGAAGGCATCATCCGCGGACTTGAAAAAACCATTCAGCAGAAGCGCGTCACCTATGACCTTGAGCGGCTGATGCCGGGAGCCACGCTTTTGAAATGCTCGGAATTCGGCAAAGCGGTCGCGGAGAATATTTGAAAGCTTGAAGAGATTTCCGCACGATAATGCAAATGTTTGATGTCGTCAACAGTAAATGATATTTTTTGATTATTTAAAAATCGCTTTTACCGTCCGGTCGGTCAGAAGGTAGAGAAGCACTGGTTCAAGTGCAGTAATAACAATGCGTATAAAAATAAAACTTAAAAAGATAAAAGAGACCGGATGATGAGAAAAGAAGAATCGAACAAAATACGCAACTGAAACTGCGAAATGTATGTCGATGACAAAAAGCTGAATTTTTCGATGGAGTTCCGATGTATAGTATATCTGCACAATATGATACGCAAGCCCAATGGAAAGAAGACTCCCCGCAATGACAGCGATGAGTTTGCCAAATGAAATGAATAATAAAATCGTAAGAAAAAATATTTCAAAAAAATATAAAATATTGAAGTATGCAAGAAAAATATGCATTCTCTGCGCTACATTCGAAAAAGGCGGATGAGTGTCGTTTCTTTCCATTGATTTAATCAATACTATAACCGAATGTATTATATAACTGATAGGGAGGCAAGCATTTTGCAAAAAATTTTGAATTGAAAAAAGTATTGCCAGGACATGGCATCTCCTGCCGCGATATGCAGTGTTGATCAGATATTCTTCCCCTGGGATGAAGATTTTTAAAAACTGAAAATTCTTTATGGATTTGGGGGTATATTCCAGTATGATTTCCTAAAAATGTGCATATTTGATTTAGTGTTTATTATTATTCTACCGTTATAACAATAGTTATCATGGCAGCCGGCTTTTTGAAGTTTTTTTGATATTAAATTTTGACTATTTAAATATTCATCAAATGCCCTCGCTATCAGCGCGGACATAGAAAACGTATATAAACACCTCATTTCCACCATAAAGCAGTAATTCATTTCATCCGGGGTGATGTGGACAAGCTTCCATTTGCTGTCTTTCTTGCGTTTTTGGTATCTAGTAGCCCTGATAGTGAATGCATGTTTTTTGTATTTTGGCATAATTTGATGTGCAAGAAAAATAATAAACTGAGTGCGTGAAAGTCCTCGCAGTGATGCTTCTTTGTCAATTTTTTGTGCAATCATCGTGTCAAGATGCAACGTGGTTTAAATTTTCACGTCGTTCCTCCCGTAAGTTGATTTTTTCTTCGTCTATTATTAAGACGATTAAACATGCTGCCGCAGTAAATTTTTTTTGAAAAAATTAAAAAATAATTGAAAGGCGTTATGAATACCGGTAATAACGCATCAACAATCTGGAGGCCGGTCATGCTGAATAAAAATAATCCCCGCAAAACAAAATCCTGGAAGAAGCTTCAGCTGCATTATACTACCATGAAAAAAATGCACATGCGCGATCTTTTCAAAAAAGATCCTGCACGGTTTAATGCCTTTTCTGTGCAATTCGGCGATATCCTTTTCGATTACTCAAAGAACATTATCACGAAGGAAACGGTAAAGCTTCTGCTGCATCTTGCCAATGAAATGAAGCTTCGCGATGCGATTGAAAAAATGTTTTCCGGCGATACAATAAATGAAACCGAAAACCGCGCGGTGCTGCACGTGGCGCTTCGCAATCGTGCGAATAACCCGATTTTTATTGATGGCAAGGATGTGATGCCTGAGGTCAATGCGGTTTTGGGGCAGATGCAACATTTCACCACCCGCTTGCATTCTGGCCAATGGAAAGGTTATACCGGCAAACCGATTTCGGATATTGTGAACATCGGCATCGGAGGTTCCGATCTTGGGCCGGTGATGGTGACGGAGGCGCTTCGGCCGTACTGGAAAAATGTTGCGCCGCATTTTGTTTCAAACATTGACGGTACGCATATTGCCGAGACGCTTAAAAAAATTTCTCCCGAAACGACGCTTTTTATTATATCGTCGAAAACATTTACCACCCAGGAAACGATGACCAACGCGCATACCGCGCGCACCTGGTTTTTGGATAAAGCCGGCGATATGGCGCACGTATCCAGGCACTTTGTGGCGGTATCGACAAATGAAGCTGAAGTGAAAAAATTCGGCATCGATATTGCGAACATGTTTTGCTTCTGGGAGTGGGTGGGAGGACGCTATTCCCTCTGGTCGGCAATCGGTCTTTCGATTGCGTGCACCATCGGGTTTGATAATTTTATCGCTTTGCTGGAAGGAGCGCACGAGGTGGATGTGCATTTTCGAAATGAGCCGTTTGAAAACAATATCCCTGTGCTCATGGCGCTTCTTGGCATATGGTATAATAATTTCTTCGGTGCGCAGTCGCATGCGATTTTGCCATACGATCAGTATCTGCATCGCTTTGCGGCGTATTTTCAGCAGGGCGACATGGAGTCCAACGGCAAAAGCGTCGATCGAAGCGGGAAAAAAGTGCGCTACCAGACCGGGCCCATCATCTGGGGAGAGCCGGGAACCAACGGCCAGCACGCGTTTTATCAGCTCATCCATCAGGGCACGAAGCTCATCCCCTGCGATTTCATCGCGCCGGCAATCAGCCATAATCCCATTGGGGATCATCACGAAAAGCTTCTGGCGAATTTCTTTGCGCAGACCGAAGCGCTCATGAATGGTAAATCGCCTGCAGAGGTGAAAGCTGAACTCAAAGCCTCGGGTTTAAGCGATGAAGAAATCAAGCGCCTCGCGCCGTTTAAAGTCTTTGAGGGAAATCGACCCACAAATTCCATTTTAGTGAAAAAAATTACGCCGAAAACTCTGGGTGCGCTTATTGCCCTCTATGAGCACAAAATTTTTACGCAGGGCGTCATCTGGAATATATTCAGCTTTGACCAGTGGGGGGTGGAACTCGGCAAGCAGCTTGCCGGTAAAATTTTGCCGGAACTCAAAAGCGATGAGGCGGTATCATCACACGATGCATCCACCAACGGGCTCATCAATGCGTATAAAAATATGCGGAAACATCAATAAAATCATGTCAAATGGACATAATAATTGACAACGCGGATATATTGCGTGTGATGTGCACCGGGTATTGAAATTATCAGAATGGATGGGGAAATGGCAGTTATTATCGATGGCAAAGCAGTGGCGGCGGAGCTGCGCGATGATATTCGTAAAGAGGTTTTTGCGCTTAGAGAAAAGACAGGGAAGGCACCGGGGCTGGCGGTGGTCCTTGTGGGTGAAAATCCCGCGTCCCAGGTGTATGTTCGCATGAAGGGGAAGGGATGCGAGGAGGTGGGAATCGCATCGTATCAGCATCTTCTTCACGCGGAAACTTCCCAGGAGGCGCTTCTATCTCTCATCAACAAGCTGAACGCCGCACCGGATGTAAACGGCATTTTAGTCCAGCTTCCCCTGCCGGCTCACATCAACGAAAGCGCAATCATCAATGCGATAAATCCGCGGAAAGACGTTGATGGATTTCATCCAGTCAACGTGGGGAAAGTGGTCATCGGCGATGAGGACTGCTTCTCCCCCTGCACACCCTACGGGTGTCAGGTGCTCATCAACCGCCACGTAAAAGATTTAAAAGGCAAACATCTTGTGGTGGTCGGGCGAAGCAATATCGTCGGCAAACCCCTTGCGAATATGATGGTGCAGAAAAACAAGATGGCCAACTGTGTGGTCACAGTATGTCACACCGCAGCACCCGATATCGCCTATTATACCCGACAGGCGGATGTGCTGGTGGTTGCCGCAGGAAGGCCGGATACCGTGCGGGGCGATATGGTAAAAGAGGGCGCGGTGGTGATCGATGTTGGGGTCAATCGCGTTGCCGATCCGGCAGACCCTTCGAAAACGAAGCTGGTAGGGGATGTGAATTTTGATGAAGTATCGAAGGTGGCGTCTGCCATCACTCCGGTTCCGGGAGGCGTTGGCCCGCTTACTATCACGATGCTTCTTGCAAACACCCTGAAGGCGTTCAAGCTTCAGAATGGATTGTAATAAAGAGGATGCCTGTTCGACATCCTCTTTATAATTTTATATCAGCGATAAACATTTCAGAGCATCGCTTCCGCCTTCTCTTTCATTCCGTTTAGTTTCTTTCGGTATTCAAGCTTATTGAGCGCGTCCACAAACGAGAGAATGCCCGCAACAGAAATATCGATGTTGACGCCGTTTCCGAATACTTTGAGTTCCCTGCCGTTCCAGTTTTCCTTGACGGTGACCGTCACTTCGCAGAGCGCATCTGAACCGCCGGTGATTGCGACAAGGTTAAACGACTCGATTTTCGCCGAGGAGCCGGTGATTTTTTTCACAGCGTTGATGCCCGCATCCACGCCGCCGTTTCCATGGGCAACATCGAACGTTTCTTCTCCGTCCTTCTCGCGGTCCTTTATGGTGACCAGCGTCATTGGCGGTGAATACATGCCGGTGGATATCTGGACATTGGTGACTTTGAACCGGCCTTTCTCCTTATAGACCGCTTCGCCGATGAGTACTTCCAGGTCTTCATCGAATATTTCTTTTTTTACGTCTGCCAGCGCTTTAAAATACTTGAAGAAGCGCTCCAACTCTTCTCCTGCGAGTTCATAGCCCAGATACTTTAACCTGTCGATAACCGCGTGGCGGCCTGAATGCTTGCCCAGCACCAGCGTCGATTTTGAGATGCCCACATCTTCCGGACGCATAATTTCATACGTCATGGCATTTTTCAAAACGCCGTCCTGATGAATCCCCGATTCGTGCGCGAACGCGTTTGCACCGACAATTGCTTTATTCGGCTGGACGGTGACGCCGGTGATGTGGGTTAACAATTTGCTCGTGGGAACAATTTGCTGGGTGCGTATGTCGGTATGAACATTGAAAAGGTTGCTTCGGGTTTTAATTGCCATGACGATTTCTTCCATTGAGGTGTTGCCCGCGCGCTCGCCGATGCCGTTGACGGTGCATTCAACCTGCCGCGCGCCTGCCTGGATTGCAGCTAAGGAATTGGCGACCGCAAGTCCTAAATCATTATGGCAATGGACGGAAATAATAATGTTTTCAATGCCGCGTACGTGTTCCCTGAGATATTTTATGAGCTCGTAAAATTCAGAGGGAATGGTGTAGCCCACTGTATCGGGAATATTTACGGTGGTAGCTCCTGCATTGATGACCGCCTCAACCATCTGCGCAAGAAATTCCCGATTGCTTCGCGTGGCGTCCATGGGTGAAAATTCCACGCTGGATGTGTATTTTTTTGCGCGCTTTACCGCTTCCACGGCCTGTTCGAGCACCTGCTCACGCGTTTTTTTGAGCTGATATTCAATATGAATATCAGAGCTGGAGATAAAGGTGTGGATGCGGGGATTTTCTGCATTCTTGATGGCATCCCATGCTGTGTCAATGTCATCGAAATTGGCACGGGCAAGACCGGCAATCTGAACTCCCTTCGCGGTATTTGCGATTTTCTGCACCGCTTCAAAATCTCCCTTTGAAGCTATGGGAAATCCCGCTTCGATAATATCGACGCCGAGTTTCATGAGCTGGTTTGCGAAGTGAAGCTTTTCGTTGGTGTTCATGCTGAATCCAGGCGACTGTTCGCCGTCCCGGAGAGTTGTGTCGAAAATATATACTTTATCGCTCATAATAATCACCTCTTGATTGTTTTAATTTTGGTATCAAAAACATTGAGTTGTATTTTTCAGATAAGCTTCCTCGGGACCATGTCCCTTCACCTCCGTACACCATATAATAAAAAAGGCCGCCAGAGGGGTTCCCTGACGGCCTTTGCGAATGTGCGTATTAATCCGCAATTACATCACGCCCCCTCCACCTGGCATGTGCCGGGGAATAGCAATAGTCCCACCAGGGGGAGGAGATTGATGATATATTGCGATGCCATTTTGCTTACTTTCAACGTTTTATCGATAACTAACAACCAATAAAGCGCAATTTTTCTTGGTGTCAATATTATTTACGGAAATTTTTTAAAAAAAATTAAGCACGTTACTCTCCCGGTGTCGGTTGTCTCACATCCCAATCGGCGCACGTGCTGCTGTTTTGCAAAGCGACTCGTGTTGCCGAATAACCTTTCGGCGCGTTCGGCAAGTTCGATGCACACCAGCCAATCGGCTGCGGGTATTTTACATCGCCTCCTTCTAAAAACACAATATCGATGATGGAGCCGTCAGGCTTTTTGAGAATCACAGTTTCACCGCTGTTTCCGAGCGTGATGTTTGATGAAGGAAGCTCGGGATAGAACTTAAATTCCTGAAAAAACGATTCGCTGTTTCGGGGAAGTACGATTTTGCCGTATGCAGAGATGATTGTGTCAGCCGGGAATGTCCATGAATAAAGCCCCCCGCCTTCTGAAATGCTGCAGCCGCGTATATCGATGTCCTCATCAGAAGTGTTCCATACCTCTATGAACTCAGCATCGGCAAGTTGCGCGGGATCGTAGTACACTTCGCCTATGAGAATCTTAGAATAATCCGGTGGTGCAATCACGGAGATAGATTTTGCCTCGGAAAACGACTCATAGTGTGCATACAGCAGTGCACGACCTTTCCCGGCTGCGCGAGGCTTATTTTCAACAATGGCGCAGACCTGCTGGTCGCTGCTTTCCCATTGAACAGCATCATTGGAAAGTGTTTTTCGAATACCATCGGCATATAGTGCGACGCATGTGGCAGGAATATCATCTCCCACAGCGAATTCACGTGAAGGCACAATTATCTCGATGCCGGTAATTGCATTTACGGATGTGTCATTGGGATAATTGCTCGGTGCAGGGTATGCACAGGTACAAAGCGTGAACATAACAGCGATGGCAAAACGCATAATTTCCCCCTGTAGCTGGATTGGGGGGAACTACAACTACCCCTCTATTAATACGCGGAAAATGGGGAAAAAATAAAAAAATTATTCATTGGATGAAAATTTTTTTTTTACATGTTGCCAGAGCGCGAAGATAACCACGCGGAAATTCCGCGATGAACATAATCAGATTGGCCAGCGTGAAAATATCACGTATTTTCCAGCATCCCGCTTAAATAGGTATCGAGCATGGTGGTAATTGTCGTATCGATATCTAAATGTTCCTCAAGGACTGCCCAGTGATATAATACTTCTTTAACCGAACCTAAAATACTGTAGGAAATAACCAGAGCGTCCAGGTGAGATTTCACCCTTCCTTCCTGCTGTGCTTTAGTGATATAGCCTGAAGTGATCGACACAATCTGCTGGAAAAAGAAATTCACTTTATCGACAAGCTTTTGTTCCAGGCTGAGCGCATCGTGGAAAAACACCTTTACAAAAAGCCGGAGCTTTTCATTCTGCATGAGCATACGCGCGGTATCGATGTAGAATTTCTTGATTTCTTGAATCGGCTTGGGCATTGAAATATCCAGAAGCTTTATTGATTCAAACATCAATGAAAGATTTGAATCGATTATGGCATCCAGCAGGTGGTATTTGCTCTCGAAATGCAGATAAAAAGTTCCTTTGACAATATGCGCATGAGTAATTATATCTTCAATCGAAGTGCCGTGATATCCTTTCTCTGCGAAGAGTTTCAACGCGATTTCCATTATCTGTGCCTGGCGCAGCAGGCCATCGCGGCGTTTCCGTTTGGGTTTCATCATTTCTTCACTCTTTCCATTCTTTTTAAATGAAATGCGCATTACCCTGATAGTGTACAGCATGGGATTCATGCTTTTCATGAGCAGATAATAATATCAAAACATAATATGATAGTTTGTCAATGATTATTCCACACTTTAAAATTCAATAGAGCTCGATTCTTCTGTGAGGAAGTGATGGGGCGGTTTTTCCGGCGGTCGATTTCGCATGTGATTGCCATTGCGGTGTTGGTGTATCTTCCCGAACTGGTGGAGCGCATTGAAAAGGGTGAGTATGATGAGGACGTGGATTCTTATCCCTATAAAAACTGTGCATGTTACGATAAATGTATAGAAGAAGCGACGGTGTTTCACATCTGGTGGGGATTAC
>CAKZSV010000083.1 GCA_937921485.1 uncultured bacterium | reverse complement strand
TACCATAATCGTTTTATGCATAGCATATCTCTCCTGTGCGCGTGAGCTTTCCCTTGCACCTCCTATGGGTGCGAAAATTTTATTTTTTGAACAGAATGTGCACGCGAAAAACCGCGCCATATATCAGGCAAATGCCGATGGATAAAAGCTCTTGAAAGAGTGAAATAGTATATGCAGGCACCTCTAAAAACAGCTTTCATTATTAAAATTAAAAAAAGAAATCGGCATTTTCTTGCCGATTTTGTTTAAAACGGAACATGTATGGTAGCAATTGCCCGTACTGTTTTTTATAAATCGATTACCGGAATAAAACCCGCCGCTTTCACAAGTTCCTGGCCTTCTCTGCTGAGGACGAAATCGATATAGCTCCTTGCCGCCGCTTTGAGCTTGTTTTCATTCACGTACATATAGAGTTTGCGCGCAATCGGATAGGTGCCCGATTTGCCGTTTGGAATCGTTGGTTCCACGTTGTTCACAAACACGGTTTTCACGCTATCGCTGAGATAACCATATCCCACATACCCAATCGCTTTTGTGTTCTGCGATACAGTCGAAACGATTGTTCCGTTGGAAGCCTGCAATAAGGCATCTTTGCGCACTTCGGTCTTTTTCATCACTTTGCTTTCCCATACTTCGTATGTCCCGGAGCTTGAGTCGCGGGAGATGACGACGATTGTTTCGTCTTTGCCGCCGAGCTGTTTCCAGTTTTTAATTGACCCGTCATAAATGGCTTTAAGCTGTTCTAGAGTGAGATTTTTAACAGGATTTGAAGGATGAACGATAGGAACAATCATGTCGTATGCGATGGCGATTTCTTTTATCTGCTCGCCTTTCTGTGCCGCCATCTCTTTTTCCTTGGCGGACATCTCGCGCGATGAATTCGCGATGTCGCAGCTTCCATCGATGAGAGATTTTATGCCGTCGCCGGAACCGGTGCCGGAGATGGATATTGAAATGCGGTTGCTTTTATAAAACGCTTCAGACGCCTTCTGTGCGATGGGAAGCACTGTGGTTGAACCTTTTACCACCACCTTATCGCTTGCTGATTTCGTGCAGGACTGGGAAACAATGAGCGAGACTGCAATTGCAAAAAATAACATCAAAAGTCGAATAAACTTCATAATAATCCTCCGGGAGATAATATTGAATGCGGTTTTTTCTGAAAAATTGCCGCTTCCTTTATGAAACTAAAGACGGTGTTGTTAATAAATTATAAAGAGATTGTTAATAAATATCAAAAAACTGATTATCGACATATCCGCATACCTGTGAACGTAGTATGTTACTCCTGCAGCGTTGATGATATTTATAAAATCTTTACAATTTAATAATAACTTCTTAATGTCGATTGATGATTTTAATAGTAACCATCGTTTCAAAAGAATATTTAGTCAATCTCATCAGGATTGCGAAACTACGGGGAATATTTGTGGCACAGCAAAACATAAAACTCAGAGCGGAAAAACTTTCCTTTTATTATGGACCAGCGCAGGCGCTGTATGATATCGATCTGGAGGTTGAAAGCAATTCCGTCATGGCGCTCATAGGACCTTCCGGGTGCGGAAAATCAACCTTTCTTCGCTGCATCAACAGGATGAACGATATCATCCCCAATGTGCGTGCGGAAGGCGATTTGAAAATTGACGATGAATCGATTTTCAAGCCCAATTTTGATGTCACCCAGCTTCGCCGCAATGTCGGCATGGTTTTTCAAAAGTCGAATCCATTCCCGAAATCGATTTTTGAAAATATTGCGTACGGCTTAAAAATAAACGGCGTTCGTGATCGCTATCATATTGAAAAAACCGTCGAAGAATCGCTGAAGCGCACAGCCCTCTGGGATGAAGTGAAGGATCGCCTTGATGATTCCGCGATGAGCCTTTCCGGAGGTCAGCAGCAGCGGCTGTGCATTGCGCGCACCATCGCGGTAGAGCCTAAAATCATTCTCATGGACGAACCGGCATCGGCGCTCGATCCCATCTCAACGCAAAAAATTGAAGAGCTCATTTTGGATCTAAAGAAAAACTATACGATTGTTATCGTCACGCACAATATGCAGCAGGCTGCCCGTGTGAGCGATTATACGGCATTCTTTTTTATGGGCAAGCTGATTGAAGTAAATAAGACTGAAGTGATATTCACCAAGCCGGAAAAGCAGATGACGGAGAACTACATCACCGGTAAATTCGGTTAATTCAGTAAATAGTTAATAAGGAAGAAATGATGACCACACATCTTGAACTTGAACTGCAGGATCTCACTCGCAAAATTATGGAAATGGCCGATGTTGCCATCGAATCTGTGGAGGAGTCCGTAGAATCGCTGAAAAACATCGACGTAAAACTTGCCGAAAGAGTTATCCAGAAAGATTCGGTGCTGGATAAATTGGAGATACACATCGATGAGGAATGCTCCAGAATCCTTGTGACCAAACAGCCCGCGGCTGCCGATCTTCGTCTCATAATTGCAATACTGAAATCAAACACCGATCTTGAGAGGATTGGAGATCTTGCTACCAACATCGCGCGGGAAACAATACGCCTGGAAGGGAAGTCCCTGCTCAAACCACTTATCGATATCCCTCGCATGGCGGAACTCTGTGTTTCGATGATTAAAATGGCGTTTCGGGCAATACTCGAAAGAGATATTGATGCCGCGAAAAGCTGTATTTCGATTGACAAGCAGGTTGATGAGCTTAACATGCAGATCAACAGGGAGCTTTTTGCGTTCATGATGGAAAAGCCGACGACCATGACACAGGCATTCGGCCTCATAATGGTCGCGAAAGCGCTTGAGCGGATTGGCGATCATGCCACGAATATCGCCGAGCGCGCGGTGTACTTCATTGAAGGGCAGGATATACGGCACCAGGAGTAGTTCATGGCAAGGATTTTCGTAGTCGATGATGAAAAAGACATCTGTGAGATAGTAAAAATAAATCTTGAAAAAAACGGCTATGAAGTAAGAACCTTCCTCTCTGCTGAAGAAGCCCTTAAAGTAATGAAATCCGAGAAACCGGATTTGCTTGTTCTTGATATCATGCTTGGAGGGATGGACGGGCTTGAGATGTGCAAGACGATGCGTTCCGCTGAAGAACTGAAGCTCGTGCCGATTCTTTTTCTTTCCGCGAAATCTACCGAAGTCGACAAGGTGCTGGGGCTGGAGCTCGGCGCTGACGATTATCTCACCAAACCTTTCAGTATTCATGAACTGGCCGCAAGAGTGAAGGCCATCCTTCGAAGGAGTGTGCCAGGACGGGAAACTATCCATAAAGAGGTTTTAACATACAAAGGGATTGAGCTTTACACGGATAAATATCTTGTCAGCGTTGATGGAAGCGAAATCAGCCTCACAAAAACAGAATTTGAAATTTTAAAGCTCTTTATGGGATATCCCGGAAAAATCTTCTCCCGGGACAACATCATCGATAGCGTCAGAGGCGACGATGTGTACGTGATCGACAGAACAGTTGATGTGCATGTGATGAATCTCAGAAAAAAGCTCGGGCCGTACAAGGACGCGATCAAAACCTATTCCGGTGTCGGATACGGCCTGAAGGCTCGCTAAAATTGTACGCACATGAAAAAATTCAAAACAAAGCTCATAGTCGTTTATTCGGTGCTCATTATTCTGGTTGTTTTTTCGCTTCTTGTTCTCGTGAACAGTCATACGAAGAATGCCATTGTTCGGTTTCTTGAAAATGAACTAAAATCCAATGCGGTGTATGTAAATTCGTATGTGCTTTCCTTTCGCCGGCCGGTTTCGCCATCGCTTTTTTCGGATAGAGAAATCGATACAACGTTAAAACTTTTATCGAAGAAAAGCGACACGCGCATAACAGTTATCGGACATGATGGAATCGTCATGTTTGATTCTGAAACTCCGCGAGAAAACATGGAAAACCACCTGTATCGTCCGGAAGTGATCGAAGCAAAAAAAAATGGAACCGGCACATCAATTCGCTTTAGCAATACCGTGCATTCGGACATGCTCTATGTCGCGACAAATTTCGGTGGGTATTACGTCAGGGCGGCTAAGCCGCTGGTGATCGTAAATCAGCTCATTGAGTCAATCACGCGAAATGTGGTCATCAGCGGGCTGATTGTCCTCGTAATAAGCATTGCGGTAAATCTCTTTTTTTCCACGAGCTTCACAAGGCCTATAAACGAATCAATACGCTTTATCGACAGATTTTTCAGCGGCGATCTCAATGCGCGAATACTGAATTATAAAGACGACGAGATCGGATATCTTCAGGCTTCAATTAACAGACTCGCCGAGGCCATTCAGAAGAGAATACAGGACCTTACCGGCGAGAAAGATAAATTGGCGACGATTATTGAGAGCATCCGCGATCCCCTTGCATTGTTCGACCGGTACGGAAAGATTTCTGTACACAACAGCGCTTTCGGCAAGGTGATCGGGACTGAACGGGAAATAATAGGCAAATCTTATTTTTCCATTATACGCAACAGCGAGCTGAACAGTAAAATTCATTATGCGTTCACGCGCAAGGATGAAGTAGTTTTTGAAGAAACAGTAAAAGGGAAGCACTATCAGGTATATATTCTGCCTTTTCATAAGGAGCAGGATGAGGGCATCTTGCTTCTAATGCAGGATGTGACGGAACAAAAAAGGATTCAGCAGCTTAAATCGGAACTGGTGGGAAATTTGTCGCATGAGCTGAAGACTCCGATCAGCATCATAAGAGGGTATCTTGAAACCATCAAGGACGTGGTTGACGATCGAAAAACAGTAGAGCAATTTATCGAAAAAGCCATCGCCAATCTTGAGCGGCAGAATGCGATCATCAATGACATGCTGAAACTCAACAAACTGGAAACGACTATCCATGGAAAAAATGAATATGTCAGTATAAAAAATATCATCAGCCAGTGTGTCGATCTTTTAGGTCCGAAAATTCAGAAGAAAAACATTAGACTCATGTTGGACCTGGATGCGTGCGCGGAACCGGTTATGGCGAACAGCTTTCTTGCAGAAGAAATCTTTTTCAATATCATCGATAACGCAATTAACTACAACAAACCCGGTGGAAAAATTGATATTATCGCGCAGCGCAATAATGCTTCAGTTTCTGTCTCGATTGAGGACAGCGGCATCGGCATCCCCGAGGATGAGATCGACCGCATTTTCGAACGTTTCTATCGGGTGGATAAAAGCCGTTCCCGCGAAACAGGCGGAACGGGGCTGGGGCTCGCAATCGTGAAACACGCGGCGATTCTTCTCGGATGGGACATCGATGTAAAATCGTCCTCGGGCGGAAGCAGGTTCACGGTTACCATTGCATAGGATGGTTTTCCCCGCATTTGTTTGCGTGAGAAAACGATTTAATGTTTAAATTTTTTCCTGAAGCGGTATCGCAACACCATTCCTGAAAAGTTCAATCCAAGAACCAGCACAATGAGCACGATGGCGGTACCGTACTGAATGTGGCGCGTCGCCTCAATGTGTATCCCTGCCGTTGCAAGCACATAAATGTGGTAAGGTAGCGCCATGATTTCATTGAAAATTGTTTCGGGAAGGTGCGGCGTGAAAAAGGTTGCCGCCGTGAACATAATCGGGGCTGTCTCTCCTGCAGCACGGCCGAGTGAGAGCATCACGCCGGTGAGAATGCCGGGCAGCGCGGAAGGAAGCACGATTTTGTAAATCGTCTGCCATTTCGTGGCGCCAAGAGACAGCGATGCCTCCCGATAGGATATCGGAACGGTGATCAAAGCTTCTTCGGTGGAGCGGATGACCAGGGGGAGATTAAGAATTCCGAGCGTCAAAGAGCCTGCGATGATGGATGTTCCGAAATCAAGAAAAATCACAAAGAGGCTCAGTCCAAAAAGGCCAAACACCACGGAAGGAACGCCCGCGAGGTTATTTATCATCAGCCGGATGAACGCAAGGATTCTCTTGTTTTCAACGTATTCGGTGAGATATATCGCCGCCATCACGCCGAGCGGCACGGAAAGCAGCGACGAGCCGACCATGAGATAGAATGTCCCTAACATCGCAGGCCATATACCGCCTTCGCGCATCTCGCTTCGCGGCATCTCGGTGATAAATTCCCAGGAGATGGCGCTTGCACCTTTAACAAAAATATATCCCAGCACAATGAGTAAAAACGCGATGACCGTATAGGAAAGGAGTGTGATTACCGCGAAGAAAACCGTTTCGTAAAACTTCGCTTTGTTTTTAATTGTTATCATTGGTTTCAATTGTATTTGAATTTATATTTTTGGGTTAAATAATGAGCAATGATGTTGAATACGAATGTGAGAAAGAAAAGAATTATGCCAATTGCAAAAAGAGCAAAGTAGTGTTCGCTTTGATGCGATGCTTCCGCCATCTCCGCGGCTATGTTTGAAGTAAGCGGGCGCACTGGGTCGAAGATCGACTTAGGGAATGTGGTAGCACCTCCTGCCACCATAAGCACCACCATCGTCTCCCCCAGCACGCGCGAGATGCCAAGGATGATGGCCGTCCAGATGCCGGAAAGAGCCGCAGGCACCGTGATATGCACGACCGTCTGAAGGCGATTTGCGCCGAGCGCGTACGAGCCTTCCTTCAGGGACATCGGGACAGATGAAAGCGCATCTTCGGCGATGCTCGCGATTGTGGGAATTGCCATGAAAGCAAGCATGAGCGATGCATTGAAAAGGTTAAGGCCGGTATTGATGTCGAACATGTTCTGGAGAAACGGTGCGATGACGACCATCCCGAAAAAGCCGATGATGACAGACGGGATGGATGCGATGAGTTCAACTGCTGGTTTAATGATTTCGCGGACGGGCATTGGAGCAAGCTCTGAAAGATATATGGCAATGGCAAGGCTGAAGGGAACGGCCATCGCTGCCGCGACGAGGGTGACGGAGAGTGATGCGACCAGCAGGGGAAGAGTGCCGAATTTCGGAGGTGTGGACGTCGGATACCATTCACTTCCAAGAAAAAATTCTTTAATCGACACGGAATTGAAAATCGGAAGCCCCTCTCTGAAAAGGAATATCATAATGAGAAGCAGAAAAACAACCGAGGAAAAGCCAACCGCTGTAAAAAGATACTCCGAGATGCGGTCGGTAATGGTATGGGTATTGATTTTCATGATTAATGACAGTAATCTTGATTGATTGCATTATGCATTCTAATATAACGAAGAAATCGTAAAAAAATTTTAAAGGAAATGTTTATATTTTGTTAAATCTGCGCGGAAACGAATCGCGATGTTAATGCGCTTCAGCCCAGTTTCTGCCCCAGCCGATATCCACCACCACAGGCACAGAAAGGCTTATGGCGCTTTCCATTTCGTGCCGCACGATTTTCTGTATAATTTCCTTTTCGGATTCGAACACTTCAAAGACCAGTTCATCATGCACCTGAAGAATCATTCTTGTCTTAAATTTCCTTGCGTCGAGTTCTTTCTGTATGTTCACCATCGCCACTTTAATCATATCGGCAGAGGTTCCCTGTATGGGAGTATTGATGGCGACCCGTTCGGCGCCCTCGCGTTGAAATTTCGCGTCGGAATTGATGTCGGGCAGCGGCCGTCTTCGGCCGAGAAGAGTTTTCACGTAGCCGTTTTTGCGCGCGAATTCAATAGTTTCGTTGATGTAGCGTTCAAGGCCCGGGTATGTTTCAAAATGTTTTTTTATGAATTCCGCCGCTTCCTGCACGGAAATATCTGCTTGTTGCGAGAGCCCGTAGGGGGAAACGCCATAGATGGTCGCGAAATTGATAATCTTTGCCTGGCGGCGCATATCCGGAGTTACTTCTTCAATTGGAACGCCGAAGACAGAAGCGGCCGTGATGCTGTGAATATCGAGGCCTTCTTTAAATGCCCGGATCATGCGCTCATCGTTTGAGAGGTGCGCTGCGAGGCGCAGTTCAATCTGGGAGTAATCCGCGGACATAAAAATGTAACCATTCTCCGGTACGAAACCTTCCCGGATGCGGCGTCCCATCTCTTCACGCACGGGGATATTTTGAAGATTGGGCGATGAAGAGGAAAGTCGTCCGGTGGCAACGATGGTCTGGTTGTAGGAAGTGTGAATCCTTCCTGTTTTCGGCGATACGAGTTTTGGAAGGGCATCGATGTAGGTGCTTTTTAGCTTGATGAGCGTGCGATACTCAATGAGATGATCAATAATTTCATGTCGGCCTTTCAGCTCTTCAAGCACGGAGATATCTGTGGAAAAGCCTGTTTTTGTCTTTTTTACGGGTTTCAGTTTCAAGCGGTTGAAAAGAAAATCGGAAAGTTCTTTGGTGGAATTGATGTTGAAAGGCCCGCCTGCAATTCTGTATATTTCGCTTTCGGCTTTCGCAAGCAGTGATGCATTTTCCTCTGAAAGCATGTGAAAGTGGGAAATGTCGATTTTTACGCCGTGCCATTCCATTTTTGCGAGCACTTCAACGAGCGGCATCTCCACTGTACTGAAAAGTCTCTTGATTTCTGCATCGCTTTCGATTTTCGGTCTAAAAAAATTGTACAGCCGAAAGGTGATGTCCGCATCTTCAATTGCGTATTCTGCAAGTCGTTCAAGGGGAACATCGGTGATAGCAACGGCCTTTTTCCCTTTGCCCACCAAATCGCCGTAGGTGATGGTGGTGTAGCCCAGGTGGCGCTTGGCCATATCGTCCATGTTGTGATTGCGTTCCCCGGGATTCAAGAGATAGGAGGCGATCATCGTGTCGAAAGCGGTGCCGCGAAGCTCAATGCCTGCACTTCGCAGGACAATGATGTCGTATTTGATGTTCTGGCCAATTTTTATTATCTTTTCATCTTCAAGAATAGGTTTTATGCGCGAAAGAGCTTCGGACGCATCCATTATGTCCGCAGAAAAAAGCGATTTTTGTACGATGGGGAGATACCATCCGGCATGTTCGCGCACGGAGAGCGATATTCCCACAAGCTCAGCGTCCATAGGAGAGAGGGCAGTGGTTTCGGTATCAACTGAAACCGCGCGGGCATTTTTTATTGCTTCTATCGCCTCTTCAAGCTCTTTTGGGGATTTGATAGTGATATACTCTTTGTTTTCGGTTGAAGTGCTCCTATCTTCGGCATCACCGCCCAATTCTTTCGCGATTGAGGGCATCTCCATTTTTACGAAATACGAATGGGCCGCGCCTGTTTCAAGAAGAGGAGGTTTTAATTTTTCAAGCTCGACGGGAATATCGATATTTGTACGGATGGTTACAAGGTCTCTGCTGAGATAGGCGCTTTCCTTTCCCTGTTCGAGCTGCTCTCGCAGTTTGCCTTTTATCGAAGCGATGTTTTGGTAGAGATTATCCAGCGATCCGTATTCTCTAATGAGCTTTTGCGCGGTTTTTTCGCCAATACCGCGAACGCCGGGAATATTATCGGAAGTATCGCCCACAAGGGCCATGTAATCGATCACCTGCGCGGGTGTGATGCCCAGCTTTTTTGCAATGGCGTCCCGATCGTACATTTCATGTTCGGCGATGCCTTTTTTATTCGCGTAAATGATGATGTTGTCATCGACAAGCTGATAGGCATCCTTGTCGCCGGTGACGAGCACCACCTTGAGGGAAGGCGATGAATATTTTTTCGCGATTGAACCCAACACATCGTCCGCCTCGTGATCGGGGCTTTCGAGGACTGGTATCCCGAGTTCGGCAACCATCCGTTTGATTTCATCAATCTGGGGCCGCAGGTCATCGGGCATTTTGAGCCTGTTCGCCTTATAATCGGGAAACATTTCAAAACGAAACGTTTTATGGGGCGGGTCAAAGGCGACGACCAGATAATCGGGCTTTTCTTCCTGAATGAGTTTTATGAGCATCCGGGCGAAGCCGAAAATGGCTGAAATATTCTGCCCCTTCGAATTGGTGAGAGGATTTTTTATGAAGGCATAATATGCCCTGTAGCAAAGGGCATGACCGTCGATTGCGAAGAGGCGTTTTTCCATTGTTTCTCCGGAGATTGTTTTAAATCCTTATGCGCATGTTAATAACGATGGATTACAATAAAAAATATGATTGAAAATTCAAGCATATAATTGAAAAAGAATCGGATGAAAGGGGTACTATAATGGTTGAAATGACTTTGCCGTACAGCAGAATGCCCGGTGCGCGGAAGCGCGCACAGGAAGCGTACTATCTTGATAAAATTCGCCAGTACGGTGCCGAATCAGCACTCTCTGTTGGATGGACCGACTATCTGCAAGTGCTTCTATTTGAAAAAATATCATCTCTCATTGCCGAAATCAGGCCAAACGAACACTGCTCGCTTTTAGATGTGGGATGCGGTCTTGGAGATTATGTGCGGTATCTTTATGATCATGGATACCGGAGTATTGATTATACCGGCATCGATATTATGCCTTCTATGATCGGAATAGCACGGAAGAAATATCCGCAAGAAAAATTTTTTGTTGCTGATTTCTACGACGAGTCTTTCACCAGACAATTTGATTTTATTATTTGTTCGGGAGCGCTGAATATCATCACAGAAAGAAGCTATGAAGCGCACGACGAATATGTTCGTGGATTCATCGGTAAAATGTACAATCTCTCAAAGCGCGGCTGCGCGTTCAATCTCCTGTGTAGAGATGGTATGGAATTCTTTCCGCCGGATAGCCGGTTCTACTACGCAGACCGAGAAAAGATTGCGGAATACTGCAACGCTTTTGCGAATCAAATGTTCGTATATCACGATGTGAAGGAGTTCACATTCACCGTCGTTTTAAAAAAAGCATGAAGCAACTGCTCTATTTTTCCTGATATTCCCCTGCGAATGCCTGAACGCACATCGAGCCGTATCTGCCATGCGGCCCGAAGGCGACCCCGATGCGCCTGTATTTGCAATTGAAAATGTTTTTCCTGTGCCCCCGGCTCAAGACGCCATCATCAACGATGAGCTGGATGACAATATCCCGCGCGGTCTTTTTTCCATAGCTGATATTCTCGCCTGCGGTTATCTGCCATTTGCCGTATCGGTTCATGCGCATAGAGGGACTGCTGCCATCGCTTCCGCTGTGGCCGACCATGCTTTTAGGGCCGGTGTCGTTCACATGGTCTTTTGCGGCTTTCGATATGCCCTCCGATGGGGTTAGCGGCGGACAGGGGCTTGCTGTTTCTAAAAAGCGTATCGCCTCGTCCACTGCTGCGGCTCCCTCGTTTGTGATTATGCGGATTTCACCGGGAATCTCGATGTAGCGGCCGTTATATAATTTTTTAAATTCGGCTAAAAATGTTGCATACTGTTTCGGATTGGTTCTTGCAAGATTGTATTCATCCACCACCCCTTTCTCAAGAACAGTGAGATAAGGAATTTCGGAAGGGGACGAGAGTTTTTTTTCTTCCTGATAACCGGGAAGCGTGGTGGCATCAAGTTCCTGCGGTATTCCCGAAATTTTTAAACCTGCAGCAAACGCTAAATTTTTCCACCGACCTTGTTCTTCTATATAATAATGCGAACAATCAATGTCTTTGCCGTTTAAAACTATATAATAATCATCGCCGGTGCTTCTATAGCCGGTCGTGCGTAATGATATTTTTTGAGGTGCAATATCGCCGCAGGGTGTGCACAGGCGGTACAGTTGTTTTGTGATTTGTAGCAGATGATAGGCTTTCATGGCTTGATCATGACGCATGGGTACAGCCTGATCGGCAATGAGTATATGCGGCAGAAGCACGATAAGAGGCACAATCGCTTTCATGCGTGATACTGTTTTCATGGCATGTCCTTATTTTAAAGGTTTCTTCAGCTAATTCGTTCGGCAAGCTTTTCAAGCAAATTTATGCGTAAGAGCTGAAAACCGATTTTCAATGTTTCCGGAAAAAACACTATCTTCAAAGGGTGAGGGTCTTTTGAGTAATTATGGAGGATTTTCAGTACCAGATTTATCCCCATGCCCGCCCCCTCAAAGAGATCGTCGCTGTCATTGTTGTAGAAGCTATCGCTTTCGGGAGACTCGGAGGGCATGAGCTTCTGATAAAGGCGCTTCTTTTCGATTGGCGTCATTTTCTGATTGTTTGAAACCCATGCGTCGATGCTTTCCCGTGTTGATTGAAATGTTATGGTGATGTAGCGGTTTTCCTTTTTCGCCAGTTCTAAAAGATTTGAGTTCCCGTTCTCGTCGATTTCATCGCGAAACATCTCAAGGAATTCTTTATAATTTGAATCCATTGAGATGCCCTTTTTTTTCGTCACATGCTTGTCGAACAGGACTTTATAGTTTGCTTTGCTTGCGTTGATGATGAGCTCTTTCAGACACACGAAGATATTGCTTGAAAAAACCTGAAGGTTCTGGCGCGTTAAAAGAAGTGCGATGATTTTCCTGATGAGTTCACCGCTCTGAGGGTCGATGTCGTAGAGGCGGAGCGTCACGCGCCATTCGAGGTCCTGAATTCCCATCGTTTTGCTGACGGACTCTATCTCGGAAATAATTTCCTTAACGTTTATATCTTTTCTTAAATCTAAAAGCCGGATTTTCCGGAGAAAATTAATTTCACGTTCGTAGAACGGGTCGATGAAAAATCGATTCAGGTCTTCGTCATAGTTCCACTTATTTTTCTTTAAGAGTGCGATGAACTCGTCCCTGCCCCAGAGGGCGAGCTTGCGGTTGTAAAACCGCTTCCCGTCATTGTCTAAAAGGATTGTGAAAAGCCTGACGATATCTTCATCGCTGTCTCCAAAACGGTCGAGCAGGATTTGCGCCGCTGTCTGTCGGGGGATGGGAATGCTTTCGGAAAAGCCT
Source organism: uncultured bacterium (assembly GCA_937921485.1). Taxonomy (GTDB): domain Bacteria; phylum Spirochaetota; class UBA4802; order UBA4802; family JAGODF01; genus DYLV01. Next base: position 2,440 of record CAKZSV010000083.1, on the reverse strand, counting down.
CCTTCCTTGTTGAGATTGAAATTTCTATCAACCAGCCCCCCGAGATAATTAACCTGCTGGGTGCTTAGAGAATTAACCAGCACTTTATTAAATAGTTTATTTACTTCCTGATTCATCGCTTGTATTATTCTTCCGTGCCAGGATTTGGCATGCAATACCTTGTTCTCGGAGTATTTCTAACAAAAGAAAAGATACTATACGCTCTTCCCGGATGTTCCGGGTTTTCCAGGATTTTGTGATGATTAGTGTACTGAACAAAGTTGATCATTGTATATAGCCAAATTAATTGCAATAAAATTTTTATTTATTTAGCTGGTTTATTTTTCAGCTCGGCAGCCTTATCAAGGAGCTTTCTTGCGATATCTTCCTTCCCGATTTCTTTCATAAGCAATCCCCAGTTATAGTAGGGGACATAATTTTCAGGGTTGAGCATTATGGCTGCACGATAATGGCGCGAGGCATTCTGGTAGTCTTTTTTATCGTAGTAGATGTCGGCAAGCGTGTTGTGCGTTGCCGGGTTTGCCGGGTCAAGCTCATCGGCTTTCAAGAGGTCTGCAATGGCCATTTCCAGGCGTTTGGTTGCATAATACGCGCTGCCCCTGTTATGATACGCGGAAGCAAAAAGTGGATTGAGTTGAATGGCCATGCTGAAGTATGCGGCTGAATCGCCATATTTCTTCTGAGAAAAGAGGTAGGAACCGATATTGTTGTAGTGGACCCCTAAAAATTCCTTTCGGGACATAGTTTTAAGGTACACCCCGTTTTTTACGGATTTCTCGGCAATGGAAAGCTTTTGAATGTAGAACGCATTGGGAAGCGATTTCCCCTCGAGAACTTCCCAGTTGAGATAACTTCCGTCCGAAAAGATGATGCGCACGAAGCTGTGATTGGGAGCATACACAGGCGCGATGGGTATTTTCAGGGTTTCTGCGATAGCGATATACAGGGTGCTGAAGTTGTCGCAATCGATTTTTTTGGTATCGAGGCCATGATGAAGGAGAAAATTTTCTTTAAAAGTGAAACCTTCCGAACGGATAAATGCGTGTATTGATTTCAGCGTTTCGATTGCCTGGCTGTCGTCAGTATATTTTTGATGCACTTTTACCGACTTTTTCGCTTTATCAAGGAACGCATTTGTGTACGAAATATGTTGTGCGTTTGCGCCGAAATCAGCTTCGAGTTTTAAAAAATCATGCGCGATTGTCGAACCGGTGATTTCGTTTGCCTCAACAATCGAAAGCAGACCAATCGGAATAATCGTATGGAAGCATATTAATGAAATTGTAATATATTCTTTCAGGCGCATGTGTTTCCTCATATCGGCAGGTTCGATGTCTATATCGGCAAAATGTAGATGAATGATAAGCGCAAACCCACGTTCTGGCGAATCCTGCTGGCGAATCCTGTGTCGTGCCTGGTATTGTAATATGACTGAAAAATGTCTTGATTATTTTCAAAGGCTAATGTATTATGTCACCTCTAAGTTTTATCTCTAAATCCAGACGGCTGCGTGGTTGAGGAGGGCGCTATGAGAAGAACAATCGGAATTGTAATTGTTAGTATGGCCGTCTTTGCGGGAATATCGTGCAAGCAGCGTTCTGAGAAATATTCGGATGTCCGGGATTATCTGAAAAAAAGCATTGCAATTCAGGAAGAGTACCTGCGCGAAATTGAAAATGCGAAAAGCGCTAAGGATGTTGCAGCAGCTATGAATGCCTTTGCCGAGAAGCTTAAAGCCATAAACCCCATCATGAAAGCGCTTATGGAGAAGTATCCGGAAATTGTTTCCGAAAAGAATATCCCGGCGGAATTGAATGATATTATGGAAGAGCAGAATCGGTTAGCCGGAAAAATCCATGATACATCAATGAAGAACGTAGCACCATTTACAAACTCGCCAGAAGTTGTGGAAGCGACCAAAAACCTCTCAAGTGCGATGGGGGACTATTGATGTTTCCCGAAGTACCTCCAGAAAAATGTGAATCGATGATTGTTGCAGTATGATCGGCCTGCTGCGGATTTTCGGTAGAGAGTGAGTTAAAGCACCTGAAAAGGCTGGTTTTTATTTTAAACGTCAGCACGGAAGTCATCTAATTCTTCGACGTGACGATCCGTATTTTTGTAGCAAAAAACAAAAAGGCATATGGGATTATGCCACCTTCAAGAGATGGTATGAGGTTGATATGGGATTGGCTTGAAATATTCGGTTTTTATGTGAATAATAATTCCAGATTCCTTGGTATTCCCCACCAAATCTTAAAAGTCGGGACATTTTCTATACATTTTATAGTTTTTGCACGGTTTTCGAGTGGATAAGAATACACAGGTAAGTCGCTGCCATCGTTATTTAGAATTTTCTCAACCACTTCATCAAGGTAGCGAAACACCGCAATGGCCATCACCAGTGAAATAGACCGCCTGAAAAAATACCGCATCTCCT
>CAKZSV010000082.1 GCA_937921485.1 uncultured bacterium | reverse complement strand
CTTTCTTTATAGGTAACTTTGTCGTCTCATCGTGTCGCTTCTGATACTGGATGCGCCCATCATCCTGAAGGTAATCTTTATGATGTTTACGCATTTTACGCATCACGTGCGAAAGAAGCTGCTCCATTGATAGCTTTGTTTTCTCCTGTGCCTTCAAAAGAAGCTGTAATACTTCTGTGCGCATAACATAGGTGGTGCGGATATTCATGGCAATGGTCTCCTTTTCATACAAATTCCTGCTTCTACCTATTAATACGATGCAAATGGTAAAATAGAAAAATTTTTTTTAAAAAAATAATACTTGCCAATACTTTTCAGGTATTGTATATTTGATGCGGCATTTATAGAAAGAAAGATAGCGTAATAGAAAACCCTTGGAATGACGAGGGAGGCTTTTTTATTTACAAAGAGGAGAGTTCGGCACTAACGCATTATTACAGATAATCAAATCCCGTAAAGCAGCCGGTAATTTTGCACTTATATTATCAAACTTTAAAATGCCAAGGAGAAGAGTTATGAAAAAGTTTGCTGCGTTAGCATTTGTGGTGTTCGTCATTGCAAGCTGTGGCGGGCGCACTCAGTACCTCGATGCGACGAAAGATGAGGGTTCTCGCGAATGGGGTCCGAGGGAAGTGAAGACGACTGTGGCGAAAATGGTGGGATCTCTGTATACCTTCCTGAAAGATGAGTATAAAAAACCCTCCTATCTACAGGTGAAAAAATTCCGCAACCTCACATCTGAACATATTGATACGCCGATGATTACTAATGAAATCGCCACAAACCTCATCAAAAAGCGCATCAAATTTATTGACGATACGATGACGAAAGATACGCTTGAAGAAATTGAAAAAGGCATGTCGGGGATGTATGATGCCGATACCGCGGTTCCTGTAGGCCAACTGAAGCAGCCCAATCTCTGGCTGACCGGCGATATTCGCGATAATGTGCGCCGCGTCGGAAGCAAGCAGATTCAGTATCTTGTGGTTACCCTGAAGCTGGTTGAGCTTGCGACTCGAATGACCGTGTGGCAGGATCAGCAGGAATTCTTGAAATCATCGAGCGCGACGAGGGTTTCCTTCTAAAGGGTACGAATACATTTTTTGAGGAGACATGCGATGAAACGTAATATCAAGGCAGCATGTTCCGTTTGCGCGCTGTTCTTTTTAGTGTTATGCAGCGCCAACTATAATGAAATGATCAGAACGGCCGAGGCGACGTTCTACAGCGGCAAATATTTAGAAGCCGCTCGTTCAATGCTTCCGCAGATTAACGCTGGGGGGAAAGATCAACTCCTCTTCATGATGGAAGCGGGGCTGATGCTCCATGCCGGGGGCGATTTCAAAAAGAGTACGGATGTTTTTACGCAGGCGGCAAAACTTGCAGATGAGATTGCAATCAGCATCAGCAAGGGTGCTGCCGCATTATTGCTCAATGAAACACAGACTAACTACCGCGGAGAAGACCACGAGCGCGTGTTGATTCACATGTATCTTGGTCTTGGGCGCATGCTTCTCAATAAAAATGAAGAAGCCCGGGTTGATTTTAAAAAGGTCAATGACCTTCTGCGGGCGCTCGTGCAGACAGGGGGCGGCGCGTATAAACAGAACAAAATGGCGAAATATCTCACCGCAATTGCGTTTGAAAATACCGCCGATCTCGAAAACGACGACAGCGATCGAGAATTTGCGTATGTAGAGTACAAGCAGATTCTTTCTCTGGATGCCAGATTGCCGATTGTTTATCAGGACCTTCAAAGAATGGCGAAACATTATGGCGATACTGAGCTTTTGGGGCAGTACAGAAGATATAACCCCAACTTTCTCAATACGATTCCCAAAGATGCCGGTGAGCTTGTGGTGGTATTTGAATCTGGCAAAGGGCCGATAAAGGTTTCGAGAGGGCCGCTTATGTCGGAACAATCCATGGCGAATGGCATCAGAGTTGCCATTAACGGTTTACGGGGCGCGGAAGCAGCTTCAGCGGCGGCCATCATGGTATCGCTGAACAAGGCGGAAAATCCGATTCCAAAATTTCAGAAACGGGAAAACAGGGTGAGTCATCTTGAGATTGTCGTAAACGGCATGAATGTAGGAAGAACCTATCTTCTGGAAGATGTGGAAGACACCGCCGTGAAGAACCTTGAAGATCAGTACGCCCGAATGGTGACAAAGGTTGCGGCTGGTATCGTAACTAAAGCAGCCGTCTCGATTGCCGCAGGGCTTGCAGCGAAGAAGCTGGCAGAGCAGTCTGACCGCACTAAAGCGTTTGCAGGAATCATTGGTGCAGTCGCGGGTGCTGGTACGGGGGCGGCCCTCATCTCGCAAATCAAACCAGACCTCCGGTGCTGGCATACGCTTCCGGCAAATTTTCAGCTCGGAAGGGTATTTCTGCCTCCCGGGGAACATGACGTGAACATCAACCTTGTAGGTAGAGGTGGCGGTATTGTCACCACGCTTTCCCGAAAAGTCAATGTAGAAAAAGGAAAGAGACAGCTGTTCAGCCTGAGGACGGTTTTTTAGCTGAAATTTTTTCTTGAAATATAAACCACCCTTTGGGCAACTGTCACGAAACGGTATAACTCCACTTCATTGGTTTTGAAGTGGAGTTGTTTTTTACCGATTGCCTTATCGGGGGCCCGGCTATGGAATCAGGGGAAATTCGTCCGGCAGTGGAAAATACCCAATCGCCATTGCATGCTTCTTTCGAGATTTTCGATGGTTTGAATTTTCCCGTCTGCGTAATTGGTGCCGACGGTAGCCTCATCGCGCGGAATGGCTCGTTTATTCGCATATTCGATGCGGAACAGAGCGCACCTCACCTGGATTTGACCAATCCTTTTTTTCCAGAATACCGAAGAAGAATCGCAATCTCATATCTTCGCGCCCGCAAGGGACAGCGGCGTAATTGCTATGCTGTAATGAAAACCGCTGATGAACGAAAAATGCCGGTAGAGATTTTTCTCTATCCGCTTTTTTCCGGAAAGGAAGTTGGTTCCATCCTGGTGTTTCTCCATATCCTTGATGAACAAGAAAATCACTTTAACAGATTTCCCGCGGCGGCCAGGATAACTGCTGCCGGGGTGCCTCCGGTATATGAGTTTTCTCCAGCTCCGATTATACGATTGAGTGCCGAAGGAAAATTGCTGTTTGCAAATTCGGCCGCGGAAAATTTCATTGGGTATTCGTTACTGGAACTTTCAAACAATCCGAAAATAGTATTCAAATCTGTTTCTGATTTCGATCTTCAGAAAATAAAAAAAGCATTTCAGGAAATTCTTGACGGTCAATCCGGATGCAAACGCCTCAGCGAAATCAGAGTGATAGCGAAAGGCGATACTGAAAGATGGATGAATGCGGTGCTGTATCCTGTTTATTCCGGGAGCGGAAGCCATGCAGTGGAAATGTTCGTTGAGGATATCACAAAAATAAAGCGCCTTGAAAAGAAAGTGACGCTGATGAACAGGATCCGACTTCTCGGGGATATCACGAAAGGGCTTTTGCACTCCTTTAATAACATGATTAATGTGGTGTTGAGCAGAACCCAACTCCTTTTGCAGATTACAGAAAAGGAATCGGTTATCGATGGCTTGCGAATCATCGAACGAACCGCGATAGAAGGTGTACGGCAGGTAAAACGCATCACTGATTTTATTGGCGAAGGGGATAGCTTGGAAGAATATTCAGAAGAGTCGTTGATTGATATTTTAGAAGATGCCGCCGAATTCGTCAGGATACAGCAAAAAGTCGATGAGACTGAAAATCGCCGCTCCGTGACAATGGAAAAGGTGTATTATATCAAGGCGACAGTGAGAACGGATGTCAAACTTTTCCGCGAACTTGTCCTTTCCATCATATTCAAAGTCTCGCAGTTCATCAGGAAAGAAGGAAATCTCTCGATTGTTCTTAAGAGCAACGGAAGCCCTGTGATTTATGTCAAAGCTGTATCATCTTCACCAATTGCAGAAGCCGGGGAGGAAGAACATCTTTTTTCCGGCGCAGACGTGCGTTTGCTTGCGGAAAAGATCAACATAAAAATAATTGAGGAGGAAACTCCGGATTCATACGCCATTCAGGCGGTTCTTCCTCAATCCATCGTGGCGGAAAAGAAAAAAGAGACAAATGACGGATTCATGAAAATCCGGGGCCTCAATGTGATGATCGTTGAAGATCAGGAGGAACTGTGCGATGTGCTTCAGGAGCTCTTCAATAATATGGGCAATCGCGTGACTGTTTTTGGCAACGGAGATGACGCGCTGGAAGATTTCAAAGCGAAACAATACGATCTTCTGATATCCGATTACGGTCTGGGCGGAATTACCGGACTGGAGCTTGCTGCGAAGGTGAAAGAAATCGATGAAAATGTGATAACGGTTCTCCTCTCCGGCTGGATGCTTAAAGACCTTCGCGCCTATAAAAATGTGGTGGATGCATTCTTCGAAAAGCCGTTTAAGCTGGATGAGCTCATTAAAGGCATCGCTCGCACAATTGCTTTAAAAAAGAAATGAAATTGATCAATCCATTTTTTTAAAAGATTTTAATCCTGCCATATCCCTTCAAATACTTCAACTGCGGGGCCGGTCATGTACACGTGATTATCGTTTTCATTCCATTCGATCTCAAGATCGCCTCCCGCTAGATGCACCGTGATGTTTCGTGCAGTCCTCTTCGTGAGTATGCCGGCGACCATAACGGCCGAGGCGCCGGTGCCGCAGGCAAGTGTTTCGCCGGAGCCTCGTTCCCAGGTGCGTTGAATAACTTCTTTTTTGCTGATGACCTGGACGAATTCAACATTGGTCCTTTTGGGAAACAGGGGATGATTTTCAATCATGGGCCCGTACTTCTGTACCGGGAAGTTCTTTACATCTTCAACATAAATTACCGCATGCGGGTTTCCCATCGATACCGCGGTGATGTTGAATTTTATCCCGTCAAGTTGGAGTTCTTCATCGATAACCATGCCCGGTTCTCCCTGCATGGGTATTCTTTCGCGAAGCAAAATCGGTTCGCCCATGTCAACGCGCACTTTCGACACTCTATCGTGCCTGGTGAAAAGCTCTATGTGTTTTATTCCGGCAAGAGTTTCTATGGAAATTTTTTTCTTCTTTGTGAGGCCATGGTCATAGACGTATTTGGCAAAACAGCGAATGCCGTTGCCGCACATTTCCGCTTCGCTTCCGTCTGCATTAAAAATGCGCATTTTAAAGTCGGCGACGGTCGAGTTATAAATCAAAATAATGCCGTCGGAACCAACGCCGAAATTTCTGTGGCTCATCCTTCTGGCGAGGTCTTCAATGTTTTTGATTTTTTTTCTCCGCGCGTCAATATAGAGATAGTCGTTGCCGATGCCGTGCATTTTAATGAATTTTATCATTGCTTTCCCTCACTGATGCAGTTCTCGCGCTATCAGAAGCAAATCGCGTGGAGCGCTTAACGAATTTCACGATTAATGTTTTTCATTTTGCGATGCTGAATCGCTTGTGCTCGAAATAAGCGCCGGAGGATGTTTTTCGTCAATGAAAAAAATGTATGTTTTCGGAGGGGGAGATTTTTGCATTGACGAAATGAGCGAGAGGTAGTAATCGTAAATTATGCTTATCTGAATACATCTTTAAGAAATATCGTTTTTTTCTCGCTTTTTTTCAGACAGGCAGATGATTTTATGAGTGCGAAAAGTTGTTTTTGGAGGTACGTATGGCAAGCATAAAAAAAGTGATTTATGCGCTCATGGTGCTTATTATGACGGCGCTTATGGGAATCCTCTCTGTCTGCGCTCCGAGGGGGGACAGTGTGCAAAGAATAAAAAAGGCTGAAACAGCCGGCCATTACGAGGATAAAATCTCCAAGCCCGCGCCAGGTGCTTCAGAACATATTTCAGGAACTTCGGATGCAAAATCAGTTCCACCCGTAGCGCCGGATACCGATAACACCAAAAAGGCCGGCGAGATTGCGGCTGGCAAAAGCAAATCCGCAAAAACTGAAAGCCGGGCAGAAAAATCTTCCCCCGATAAGAAAAGTACCGTTACCGATTATCATTCTAAAAGTACCGGCCCTTCGGGGCTTAAGGCCGGTTTTGCGGACGATAATAAGCAATTCAATTATTTCATCGATTTTCTTGCAAAGTACGCTTCCTCCGCGCGCCATTACCACATAAACGTACGAGAGAGAATTATCATCAAAGCAGTGGATGAAATGAAAAAGCCGCTGCATAACGCGCAGATATCGGTTTTCGGCGGTAATCTCCTTCTTGCAAAAGGGCTCACGCACAGCGACGGCTCTTTTCTTTTCTTCCCATCTGAATATGGACCTGCTGTGCGGGAATTTAAAGCAGAGGTGATGTATCAACAAAAGAAATCGGTGTTTACGTTTGACAGGGAAGGTAAACGCGATGTTCTGCTGCAGCTTCCTCTGGCGCGACAGACGCCGGCACGGGTGGGGCTTGATATTGTATTTGTGTTCGATACGACTGGCAGCATGGGAGAGGAAATCGAACGTCTGAAAAAAACCATAGAACTTATTTATTTAAATCTCTCTTCGATACAGGGCAAACCTCTTGTCCGTTTCGGAATGGTTTTGTACAAAGACCGTGGAGATGAATATATCACAAAAGTGGTGCCGCTGACGGCGAATCTGAACGAGTTTGAGGCCGCTCTGAATGAGGTTGAAGCCGATGGGGGCGGCGATCTTGAAGAAGATCTTCAGTCGGCACTGTATGATACTCTCCACCGGATTCAGTGGAGTAATACTGCAATACGCATGGGATTCATTATCACCGACGCTCCGCCGCATCTCGATTATGGGCAGTCCTTCACGTATGTTAACGCTATGAAATCGGCTCGCGAAAAAGGAATTAAATTGTTTTCCGTAGGCACGGGGGGATTGGATATTAAAGGCGAGTATGTGTTGCGGCAGATTTCCCAATACACTGGCGGGAAGTACATTTTCCTCACCTATGGGGAGAAAGGCGAATCTGAAGGCGGAAGGGAAGGAAGCGTTAGCCATCATACTGGAGCGAATTTCCAGACCGATAAGCTCGAGAGCATTATCATCCGTTTCGCCAGAGATGAACTGAATAATGTGCTGGATAAAAAGATTGAGGTCGATGAGCATTTCTCAGCTAAAAAGGTGGACTACGAGAAAAACGAAGAAACACTGCGGAAACTTTTCGGCATGGCTGCTTCCCAGCTTGTGGATTATTCATCGTTAAATCTGCAGAAGAAAACGCCCACATCGATACTCCCAATCGAGCCCTCGGATCCGGCACTTAAAACCACGGCGGAATATTTCGGAGAGCAGCTTTATTTTTCGCTGGCGAAATCTGAAATTTTTGCGCTGGTGGAAAGAAAGAATCTGCAGGGTATTCTCAAAGAACTCGAGCTTTCGATGACCGGCCTCGCGGATGAAGCCAATGCCGCGAAGGTGGGCAAACTCTTGGGCGCGAAACTGCTCGTCGCGGGTAAGCTCTATAAAAAAAAGAACGAATACGAGTTGTTCCTCAAGCTCGTCCGGGTTGAGACGGCCGAAGTACTGGCGGTTACCAAAGCCCGGCTGGATTTTGAACTGGGGCTTTCCGAGGAAAAGGCGCCGGTGGGGAAAAAGAAATCCATAAAAGAAAAAACTCGCGGGAAATAGCAGGAAATATGTGTTGACGGAGCGGGGCAGTTGGCTTAAAGGATTCATTTCGGTATTCGGCGGATAAAAGTCCCGCTCTCAAAAGTAGCGGTTATGACAATTACGAAAAAATTTATTAGGAATTGAGGAGTATAGCCTTGTTTAAACGCGCGTATGCCAATAAAGTATTAATCCACGCTGTGACGCTCATCGTGTTAGTTTTCGGGTGCAGCAAGAACAGCAACGGCCTCAATCAGGGAAACGTGAATACCCTGATACAGGAGTTCTTAAAAGTGCATGCAAGTTACAGCACGTTCGATGATACGCTTTCAGAGCGCACCCTTGAAAACATGATTGCGTATCTTGATCCCGGGAAATATTTTTTCTATAAGTCGGATGTGGAAAAATTTATGGCGGATCGGCATAAGATCGACGATTATGTCCGAAATAATGATTACCAGTTTTTGAAAAATATCATCAGCGTATATAAAAACCGCTATCACGAAAAAATAAAGCTCTTCGATCGTCTGGTTGTGGTGAATTATGATTTTACGAAAGATGAAATGATGGTGCTCGACCGCGATAAGATTGATTATGTAAAAAATGCAAAAGAGGACGAAGATCGCTGGAGAAAAAATATCAAGCTGCAGCTACTCAATTATATGGCGGCGGTGAAGGACGTTGGGCAGGCGCGTGAGAAGCTGAAAAAGAAATACCGTCTTGCCTTAAAAAAAATCGATGAATTTGATGAAGATAAAAGCTATTCGTTTTTCCTGAATGCCTTTTCGATGGCCCTCGATCCTCATTCGAATTATCTCACGAAGGAAGAGCATGAAGACTTCATGATTCAGACCAACCTGAAGCTCGAGGGTATCGGGGTGATGCTGCGTTCGGAAGACGGCTTTGTGATGGTGGAACACGTGATGCCCAACGGCGCCGCGGACAAACTCCCCGAATCTCTCAAACTGAAGCCGAACGACAAGATACTGGCTGTGGCGCAGGGAGAAGGCGAGCCGGTTGATGTCATCGACATGGATCTCCGCGATGTGGTGAAGATGATACGAGGACCTAAAGGCACGGAGGTGCGGCTTACGATTCTTAGAAAAGAGCCGGAAAAAAAAGAGCCGCTGCGTATGGTGGTGCCGATTGTGAGGGAAGTGATTGCGCTTGAGGAGCAGGCTGCGAAATCGGAAGTTCTCACGGTAGGTTCCGGAACGAACGCGAAAAAGATAGGGTACATCCGCCTGCCGTCGTTCTACCTCGATTTCGACGCGGCTCAGCGTTTCGACCCGAATACCAAAAGCTCATTCCGCGATATGGTGACGATTCTCACCAATTTGAAACAATCCAATGTCGATGCGGTGGTGGTTGATCTTCGGGGAAATCCGGGAGGGGCGCTTGATGAAGCAATCAATATCGCAGGGCTTTTCATCGACCGCGGGCCGATACTTCAAATTAAAGGAACGGATCGCTGGGGCAACCGCAATTCAATAAAAGTGCTGAACGATAATTATCCCGGCGTACTCTATGCGGGGCCGCTGGTCCTTCTTATTGATAAGTTCAGCGCAAGCGCTTCGGAAATTTTGGCCGGCGCCATTCGCGACTACAAACGGGGGGTTATCATCGGCCCCACGAATACATTCGGCAAAGGAACGGTACAGAGCTATCAGCGCCTTCTGGAAGGCCTTCTGGGCGCAATTAAAATTACTACGGGGATTTTTTATCAGCCGGGCGGCACTTCAAATCATCTGTACGGCATCCAGCCGCATGTCATTGTTCCGGATATGAGCGCGATATGGAACATCGGTGAGGATAAACTAAAATATCCCCTTAAATGGGAAAGAATTCCATCCAGCAACTTCGTGCCGGAGCAAAAATATGTGAACGGCCAGATCCTTGGTTCGCTCATTTCCCGATCTGCTGAAAGGATGAGAAAAAATGAAAAGTTTAAAAAACTCGAAGAGAAAATCGCGCGCTTAAAGAATGTGGTAAATTCAAAAGTAATTAGTTTAAAGAAGGAAGCGGAATCGTTTGAGCAGGAGCTTAAAGATGCCGAACACGAAGCCCGGCAGAACCGCAAGAAAGGCCTCGTCGATCTTGAAAACGACCTGTTTTTGCAGGAGGCGCTGAATATCACGGCGGATTACGTGGGGCTTGTGAGATAATATCGTTTTAAAATTTAAATAGAAATGGCATTGAGAAGATGATACGGTTTTTTCATGAAGAACTGTATGTATTTTTACTGATGGTATCGTTATTGTATTTTTCTCTGTCATGCGGAATGGGGCGAAATGTCAGAGAACAGAGATACCCTTTGAACAAGGCTCAGCTTTCAGGCAACATGGTCAAAGGAAAGCTACATGGGTTTGGCACTGCGATATGGCCAGATGGAACAAAGTATGAAGGTGAGTTCAGGAATGGTATTCGTCAGGGGAAAGGCAAAATCATCTTTCCTGATTCTACAATCTTCATATGCGACTTTGATGATGATGCACCTCATGGAAAGGCCGTGTACATTTTCAAGGATGGCACGCGCATTGAAAGCCATTATCGCGATGGAGAGGCTGCTGGCAATGTTCGTGCTTTTTTCTCCGATGGCGCGCGGTACGAAGGTGGATGGGATGATAGCGGTATGTCAGGTAAAGGTGAAATGTCATATCCAAATGGTGATGTCTATGTGGGTAATTTTGCGAATAATAAACCCAATGGCAAAGGGATATATACGTTTAAAAATGGCGATCGTTATGAGGGAAATCTGAAGGATGGAAAATTCCATGGGAAAGGGAAAATGGTATGTGGTGATGGGAAAGTGTATGAAAGTGAATGGGTTGATGATCGAATGAATGGTGAAGGAATATGTACATTTCCCGATGGGTCATATTTTCAAGGTATTTTTAAGGATGACAACAAACATGGCTTTGGCATATACTTCTTTAAAAATGGCGATAATTTTGCTGCCGAATTTGAGGAGAATCGCATTCCCAAAAAAGGACTATATGTCATAAAAAATGGGCAGAAATATGTTTGTGATTTTAATATGAAAAAAGGTGAAATATTTTCGATAATAGAAAACAAAGCAGGAGCGAAATTTTTTGGTTCTTTACATAATGGTTTACCAGAAGGACATGGAATACATATATGGCCCGATGGTGCCTATATATTGGCGATTTTGTAAAAGGCGTAAGGCATGGCAAGGGCAAGCTGTATAATCCAAATGGAAGCCAATACATTGGTGAATTCATTGATGGCCTTACCAATGGACCGGGCTATATCATATATCCCGACGGAAAGAAGAAAGAAACCACCTTCAAGGATGGACAGCCTGAGTAATAAAACAGATATATTGAATCTAATGGTTATTTACTGATTGCGCTTCATGAATCCAGCTTCCCCGCTTGAGCTTATGCCGGAAGTTGGTGGTATCATCTTCGATGATTTTCCGCAGATACTCGATATGCCGTTCTATGGCGTCCATGTATAAATTTGCATTGATGCCGAAGCGGCGGTTGAAATGCATGAGGGCATTTTGATAGACGCCGCCGTATGGCCCTTTGAGCCTCTGGAGAGTGATTTCATAGAAATCGATTGTTTTTCTCAAAATATCGAATTCCGTATTGAATCCCGGAATCCCGGCTTCTTTGAACTCCTTATAGAGAAAAATGAGTTTTTCAAGATATGCCCTATCTGCCATCTGGCCAAGTATATCGGCGGTACCCAACATGCATCCCGCATAGCGCTCATCGCCTGAAAAAAACTCGATGGTATCCAGATCGACATTGAGGCCGGTGCAGCGGATGAGACGCGTGATGATTGCAGTATCGTCATCATCCAGAGAAAAAACGGACGCGTTTTTTTGCAAAAAAACAATGCTCCTTTCCACGTGGTTTGAAGTGTATTTTGCGCCCGTTCCTTCTCTATCCCAGGCTTCCTGAATGTATCCTGTATCGTGAAAAAGCGCGGCTAAAAGCAGGTTCACGAATAATTTCTGGGATAGCGGGTGAGTGTCGAAACCGCCTTCGGCGAGTCGCGCAGCGGCAAGCAATGCATCAGTGGTGTGGGTAAAATCGTGATATTCTGTGGTACAGGAAAGATATCCTGGAAATTTTCCGTTGAATAATTTTTTTATGATACCGAAGCTTCTTTTTACAGGGGAAAAATGCCTGGCTGGATAAAGCGATGCGAAAATGCGTGTCACTTCCTGAATGACCGCTTCCGGCCGGGCGGTATCTACAAGCCTGGAGAGCTGAACATCCTGTTGTGTCTGCATCCGAACCTCCTGACGATAGTGTAAATCTACACTTTATCTTTATTGTATCTTTATTGCATCATTACATCATCCATCAACTCTTTGCAAGAAAAAAATTACATTTCGAAAGTTAATATGTCGCCTGTGTTTCCATGCCATAGACTTATGGTACAGCTTAGTTTTAAGCTTTCAGTCGCCAGCTTATAACTGCAAAAAGGATAATTGCACAAACCGCAAGCATCGTTCCGGTGAGGTAATCCTTGAAAAGCAATTTCCCCACGGAAAAAAGCGCAGAATAGACCATGATGATGCTGATTATCCAGTTGAGGAAATATCCGCTGAGCGTTCGCGTCCGGCTCCGGGGCAAAAGGTGCAAAAACGGTTTCCAGCCAGGCCCGTCCGGGCGTACACGGAGAAAGAAAGATTCCAGTACCGAACCCTCAACCGGGGATGTGACGAAGGTTATGATAATCCAGAGCGCGGTGCTACCTGCCACGATAAAAAAGAAGCTTGCCGGAAATTCCCATTGCAACACAAAGCGCGAGAGCATATAAGCAATAAAGGGTGCAATCATGGCGGTGATTTCCGACCAGGCATTGATGCGCCACCAGTACCAGCGAAGAATGAGCACGAGTCCCACGCCCGCACCGCATTCGATGATGAAAAGCCAGGCGCCCGATATTGATTGAATAATGAGAATAAGAAGGCTGGAAATGAGCGCCAGAAGTGCGGTTGCAAGCCGGGAAATAAACACATAGTGCCTGTCGGTGCCATCGCGCTTGATGAAACGGCGGTATACATCGTTGATGAGGTATGAGCTTCCCCAGTTGAGGTGGGTGGCGATGGTGGACATATAGGCTGCTAAAAACGCAGCCACCAGAAGCCCAAGAAGACCCGCGGGGAGATGGTCCCGCATGGCAAGCACAAAGCCGGTTTTTTTCGTTGCCATAGCCGACGCTCCCGCAGGGGCGGTGAGGGGCAGGTCCGGATAGAGCACCATGCTTGCAAGCGCAACAATAATCCATGGCCAGGGACGCACGGCATAGTGCGCGATGCTAAACCAGAGCGCGGCCAGCATCGAATGGCGCTCATTCTTCGCCGACATCATGCGCTGTGCTACATACCCGCCACCACCGGGTTCGCTTCCGGGATACCAGGATGCCCACCACTGTACAAAGATGTGCGCCACAAACGCGCCGAAACTCAACGTGAACACACCGACTGCAGCAGTAGTGCCTGCTGAAAGCCGGGGAAAAAATGAAAATACTTCCGGAGGAAGTTTCTGTATAAGGCCGTCGATGCCACCAATTTGAGGCGAGTGGAGAACCGCCACTGCAAGAATGATGCAGCCGCTCATGGCGATGATGAACTGAATGAAGTCCGTCACCACCGCCCCCCAGGAACCGGAGAGGGTGGAATACAACGCGACCACGGCCATAGAGAGTATCACCATGGGAAGGATGCCGCGTTCAACGCCGAAAATGTGTGTGAGAATTTCCACCAACGCGACGTTGACCCATCCCATGATGATGCAGTTCATAAAGACGCCAAGATAGATGGCTTTAAAGCCCCGTAGAAACGCCGCGGGTTTTCCTGAATAGCGGATTTCAATGAATTCCACGTCGGTGGTGATGTGCGCGCGACGCCAGAGCTTGGCGAAGAAAAAGACAGTAAGTACGCTTCCGGCGAGCATGTTCCACCACAGCCAGTTGCCCGCAATGCCTTTTGTGGAAACAAGTTCGGTGACGGCAAGGGGCGTGTCCGCAGCGAAGGTGGTTGCCACCATTGCCGTTCCCGCAAGCCACCAGGGGAGATTGCGGCCGGCTAAAAAATACTCATCGGTATTTTTCCCGGCCCGGCGGGAATACCACATGCCGATGGCCAGGCTCATGAGGAGAAACGAGGCTATTATGAGTATGTCGATTGTCTGCAGCATCAACTATACACGATGCATACCCGGAATCGGTATTGCAAGCACTTTTAGGGGAAAAACCTCCGGGTTTCTGAATTTCGGTTGAAACCCGCAACCGCTGCGGATAAGTAAATGTAATAATTTTTGATGAATAATGATGAAAAATTAGCATTGGAACTCTCTCATAATTTTATTGATTTATTCCTCCTGGTATGATATATTGGTACTGTCTTTAGCGGGTATGTGCCCGCAGGATAAAAGTAGCTAACCTTCCGTGAGAGCACACATTCTCTTTTAGGATAGTACTGATGAAGAAGCCGAGTTGCGACCGGGTTGTTGATAAGCCGAAAGAGGAATGCGGCGTGTTCGGCATCTATGGTGTGGAACACGCGGCGAATCTCACCTATCTGGGGCTTTATGCTCTGCAGCACCGCGGACAGGAGTCGGCGGGAATTGCCTCTTCGGACGGGCATCATATCTACCGCTATGCCGGCATGGGGCGGGTGGTGGACGTCTTCAAGGAACATCACATCCAGAATCTCACCGGGCATATTTCCATAGGACATAATCGCTATTCAACCACGGGGTCGTCCTTTCTGCGCAATGCGCAGCCCCTTCGCGCGGATTCCATCTTAGGACCAATCGTGGTGGCCCACAACGGCAATCTGGTCAACGCGGGCGAGCTTCGCCGCTTGCTCGAGTCGCAAGGCTCGATTTTTCAGACATCAATCGATTCCGAAGTGATTGTGCATCTGATGGCGCATTCGGGGATGCAGAATTTTCTTGAAGCGATGATACATGCACTGCGGCAAATCCGCGGCGCGTATTCGCTTCTGGTTATGAACCGCGACACGATTTATGCCATCCGCGACCAGCGGGGTTTTCGTCCCCTGGTGCTCGGACAGCTCAATGGCGCGCCGGTGGTGGCGTCCGAAACCTGCGCATTTGACATCATCGACGCGGAGTACGTGCGCGAAATCAAACCGGGTGAAATTCTTGAAATCGGCCCTCGCGGGATGAAGTCCTACTTTCCATTCGAAAAGTGCGATGAATCGCTGTGCATCTTTGAATACATCTACTTTTCGCGGCCTGATAGCATCATTTTCGGAAAATCCGTGCACGAAAAGCGCGTGAGCCTGGGTCGGTTTCTCGCGCGCGAGGCGCCTGTTGAAGCGGATATCGTGGTGCCGATTCCGGATTCATCGAAAAGCGCGGCGCTCGGATACGCGCGCGAGTCGGGCATTCCCTATGAGCTTGCAATGATTCGAAGCCACTACATCGGGCGCACGTTCATTGAGCCGTCGCAGAAAATCCGCGATTTCGGCGCAAAGATTAAATACAATGTGGTTGAGTCCGCGGTCAGGGGGAAGCGCATCATTCTGGTGGACGATTCCATCATGCGCGGCACCACAATGAGAAAAATTATCACCATGTTTCGCAAAAAAGGCGCGGAGGAAATTCACGTGCGCATATCATCTCCGCCTACGAAACACCCATGCTACTATGGCATCGACATCCCGACGCATGACGAGCTCATCGCCTCGACGAATACAATCGAAGAAATTCGCCAGTATCTGAACGTTGAGTCGATTGCCTACATGTCTGTGGAATCGATGCTGGCGGCGGTCAACATGCCAGCCTGCGGGTTCTGCACCGCATGCTTTGATGGAAGCTATCCGCTCGAGCGCGATTTCTGCGAGGGCAACCAGAAATATCTTTTCGAAGATGTGGCGATGAGCGAGTATTATTGAAATTCGAAATTTGACCGCAGCGATGTGTCTATAGCATCGACAGGGGATTGCATATCAGCATCTTAGAAAGCCATCGTAAAATCCAGCCCGATATCGTAGGTGTTGAAATGATGAACTTTGTACAAGAACCGAAGCATGCTTGCTGTACACAATAGGCATGATAGCGTATTCGTTCCAGATGCTTTCATATTTCTATTCCTTTCTCGGGTATGTGCATTAAATTTGTTAAACAATAGAAATTTTGTAACTATTCAGCACCATCAGGCATAAAATACCTAATTTCAAAAAGGCCCTGTAACGCATGTAAAACATTTTCGTTATGTTTCTTCACAGTTGAGATGTAGCCACGAATACGAGCATAAAACATGCCTCCCTCAATGCTTCTGAAGCATCCAGATATTTTTTGCTGCACCTTGGCCATTCGCAAATCGCGCTCCGCCTGGTTGTTATCAAACGGAACTGAAAAATCCTTCGCAAATCTGAGAATACCTTCTTTATGCTCCCTCAGTCGCTCAAGAAGATTGCGTGGTTTCGATTTTTTTTCCTGTCCCGCCGGGTTGGATACTGGCGGAATGTCAAACCATTGTCGCTTCCGATACCCTTTCGCAGGGATAGTATCCAGAGAACAATTACACTTGTGACATTTTGCAACCTTATGGATTTCCGTGATGTCGGGCTTTGGGCTCATCTTCAGCTGACCTCTTCGTGACCATTCTGTCCACCATGTTTTTTCTGATTCGTCCGTTCTAAAATGCGCCGTTGCCTCCTGGTCAGTCCGTCGCTTGATGGCGGCTTGTTGCTATTATGGCTGTCCTTGTTCAATCGACGTTCCAGCTCTGCGAGTCTTGTAAATAGCTTTTCTATTAAATCAAGTATCGCTTCAGGGTCCTGTTCCTGCAGTTTTCGTAATTCATTGCGGTTCATGTGACATAATGTAACATATGCTGTTAAAATAAATAGTCTTTATTTATTATTCTTTAAAATTTATTTGATGAATAGTTACAAAAAATCAAAAAAAATTGTCAAATAGTTTATTCTGTATTATTTTAAAATAGTTTGACCTGGTTTTTATAATTTCTACGTGCAGAGGTATAAATTATGAAAAGAAAACATATTCCTTTTATTTTTATATTACCTTTTATAATAACAATCCTTATTTCCTGCGAAAGGAATTCTCTTATTGAGCCTGATGACCTTAATACTCCTGATACCATGGCTAATCCAAATCCCGGCAATGGCGGTATCATCTCCATCGACAGCAATCTGGTGCAGAACACATCGTTCTGGATACAATGGTCAGAAGCAAGTGATAGCACCACAGAGAAAAAAGATTTGCAGTATAAAATCGTCGTTTCAACTACGAACAACATACGCATTGTTGAGGAGGCTGAAAGCGCAGGTGGCGGGCGTCAGGTGGTGAAGGATTGGACGAATGACCTGTGCTGGACAGACGGCAGTACGTCATGGGAGATTGTAGGGCTTACAAGGAATACCCCATATTATGTGACAGTGCTGGTAAAAGACCTTGAGGGAAATAAGAATATTTATAACCTGGCAACGGTGACGACAAAGGCGTACCATAATGTGCCGAATGTAAATTCTATAAATACAATGGCAGTAGAGGGAACTACCATATACATAGGTGGCAAATTTACACAGATAAATGGTGCTGCATTCGGTGCTGTGTTACATTCTGAAACAGCTCAGCAAACAGTAGCTACCACGAAAATTAGTGGTGACGTTTATTGTGCTGTTCCTGATGGGGCAGGGGGATGGTATATCGGAGGCAAGTTTACGTATATAAATGCTATTCCGAGAAACCGAATTGCACGCATCAATGCCGACGGAAGCCTTCATGCATGGTATCCCACAGGAGGTGCGGATAATATTGTTAGAACTTTGGCGGTGAGCAATGGGGTGGTGTACGCGGGAGGGGCGTTTACTTTATTTGGTAATTTGCCTTTTTATAGAATTGCTGCAGTCGATGCAATAACAGGAGAACTGTGGTAGAAATTTCCACTTTTGGCAGATACTGGCAGTTTAGAAGTAGCTATTTATTGCATATCGGGTTAAAGCGTTTTTTGCGTGTTCACACGCAGGAAGAATTTTTATTCCAGTTTCATGCGAAATTTTTCCAGTGATGGTGTCGCATGTAACTTCAAAAGGTGTGCAGGTTTTTTCGTAATTTCTTCCGGATATTTGAATACACAATATTGCTTACCTTGATTTTATTATTAAACATAATACTTATGGGCACATCTAAAAACCGCTTTCATCCTTAAAATTAGCATGAAAAGAAAGCGGTTTTTACTTATATATTATTGTGCCCACAAGGGAACATCCTTAAAAATAGTTTTTAGAAGTTCCCTTATATCATATTTTTTAAAAAAAGCCATAATTTTTTACTTGCAATAATACTATACATATGTAGGGCTATACTGCATATTCAACAAAGAATATGCCGTGTGGAGGTTTGATGATGATACGAACAACCTACATGATGACACAGGAAGTGTTAGTGCTGCTCAAAGACGCCGAGAAGCGCACAGGATGGCCGATGATTGATATCATCATTGCAGTCATGCGCTACGCAATGCGGCATCACGCAAAGTACGAAAGGGAGCAGGGAAGAATTGAATACCAGAAGCGCCTGGATAAAGATGGCATGCCGATACCAAAAGTACGCGTGAAAGTAAAATTCCGCCAGAGAGAGTATGATTATTTTAATGATATGCGGCGGTTTTTTAGAAGGTCGATTTCGCATGTGATTGCGATTGCGGTGCTTGAATATC
>CAKZSV010000081.1 GCA_937921485.1 uncultured bacterium | reverse complement strand
GAAGCATGGTCTGATGCGCGGTAGCTAACACTTGCTGGCAAACTTTTTGTGCGCGTCAAAGCGAACGTATCGGCCAATCTGATGTAGTCTAAATAAAAAATAGTTGCCATAAAAAGATTTTTATGTATAATAGATTACAGAGTGAACAAAGGTACGGTAATATGGATAAAAAAATTATAATTCTAATTATGATTATAGCAGCGATTGCACCATCGATTTGTTTTGCGCGGGATATTCCTTTTACACAGGATGACCGAGACAGATTAATAAGGGTTGAGGAAGGGCTAAAGGCGGTAAATCAAAGAATTGATGGACTGCAAAACCTGATATACGTACTTATCGCAGCGATTTTTGCACAGACTGTTGGTATAGTGGGCTTTGTAATTTGGGACAGGCGAACTGCCCTTGCACCTGCACTAAAGAAACATAAAGAGCTGGAAGAAAGGGAAGAAAGAATAGAAAAAGCATTTAAAGAATTGGCAAAGAGAGATAAAAAAGCGCATGATGCATTGAAAATAGCGGGATTGTTGTAGTATGCTATGGATGGGTTATTGGTGGCTAATGTCATTGCGAGCGAAGCGAAGCAATCTTGCCGTTGGTGTAATGGGATTGCTTCGTCGCTGCGCTCCTCGCAATGACAGGAGTGGCGGCTGAGGCTCTCGAAGCCCGGCACTTCGTGCTTCGACACGTGAGTTGCGCGCATTTGGGTATTTATTACTTCGCCAGCATGCCTCCATCGACTGGTATAATCGCACCGGTTATATAGTCAGAAGCTTTCGAAGCCAGAAATACCGCCAGTCCCTTGATGTCTTCGGCCTCACCCATGCGCGGAATGGGGATGGTCATGAGCATTGCATCTCTGAGAGGTTTCATCTCTTCTTTATCGAGATATCCCATCATGTCAGTGTGGAAAAAACCCGGCGCAATGGCATTCACATAGATTTTGTAGCGCGCAAGCTTAATTGCCAGGTTCATGGTGAGAAGGTTGATTGCCGCCTTGGATGAATTATAGGGCACCGCCGGGTGCGCTTCTTCGATTGAGCCGCGAAAGCCCATCACGGAAGAAATATTGATCATTTTCCCGCCGCCTTTTTCCTTCATGATTTTTGCCACTGCCTGTGAAAGAATCCATACGCCGCGCACATTGACATTGAAAATTTTATCCCACTGTTCGAGCGGGAAATCGAGCGTGGGAGCGCCCCAGGTGACACCGGCATTATTTACAAGAATATCGATGGTGCCGAATTCTTTCATCGTGACATCGACAAGCGACAGTATATCGTCCTTGTTGCCCATATCGCATTTTACGGGCAGGCTTTTCACTCCTAATTTTTTCAGCTCTTCGGCTGTCTTTTCAAGCTTCTCAATCTTTCGTGATGCAATCACCACATGGGCGCCTGCCTCGGCAAGACCTTCGGCGATGAATTTTCCAATTCCCCTGCCGCCACCGGTGACGACGGCGACTTTTCCTTTGAGGTTGAACAGTTCCTGGACTTTCATGAGTTCCTCCTGTGGGTGATAAGTGTCGACGCGCCGCAAATGGAGTGGGAAGATGGGGCGTGCCGTGAAAAGAGTTACTCTGGCATTTTGCGAGGCAATGCGCTGTTTGTCAAGAAGTAAGGGAGGTGTATATTGAGCGAAAACAAAGGTTGCCCTTCCGGTGAGATGCCGGGAGGGGTGATATGGATGTTTTATGCAGTGTTATCGCGCGAATTCGGCGGCCAACAGTGCTGGATCGCACGGTAATCCCCACCAGATGTGATAAACGGTCGCTTCTTCTATACATTTATCATAAATTGCACAGCTTTTGTAGGGATAACTCTCCACTTCCTCATCATACTCGCCCTTCTCAATGCGCTCCACCAGGGCGGGCAGATATTCCAGCACCGCAATGGCAATCACATGAGAAATAGACCTTCTAAAAAACCTCCGCATATCATTAAAATAATCATATTCCCTTTGAAGAAATTTTACTTTAACGCGGAACTTTGGTATCGGCATACCATCTTCGTCAAACCGCTTCTGGTATGCAATTCTTCCATGTTCCCGTTCGTACTTTGCATGATATCGCATGGCATAGCGCATTACCGCGATGACCAAATCAATCATCCGCCATCCCGTGCGCTTTTCGGCGTCTTTGAGCAGCAGCAACACTTCTCGTGTCATCACGTACGTCGTTTTTATCATGGTTCGTCCTCCATATTGAATAGAACTCTTAAATCTCAATTATGGATAACAAAACAAATGTATAGTATTATTTCAAGCACAATTTTGCTCCTCTCATTTGCATTCCCAAATTTTAATCAATTGACAGATTGTGTTTTAGCGCACTCTGTGGTGCGATTGAAATTATGAATGCACTTCGGTACATTGCGCAACGCATCAAACAATTGCTCCACTGGGATGAGGAAGCTGGCGGTCGCCGCCTTCTTTCGATGGCGCTTCCGCTCATAGTGAGCACGGGCTCCTGGAGCATCCAGCACTTCGTGGACAGGATGTTTCTTGCCTGGTATTCACCAGAGGCGCTTGCGGCGTCCATGCCGGCGGGCATCACCAATTTTACTGTGATGAGCCTTTTTATCGGCACTGCCGGTTTTGTGGGTACATTTGTAGCGCAATATACCGGAGCGAAACAGCCAAAGATGGTGGGGCCGATTCTCTGGCAAGGGCTCTATTTCTCGTTAATAGGAGGGATGGTGCTGTTTGCCTGTGCCTTTTTTGCTAAAGGTATATTCGCCTTCGCGGCACACGAACCAAAGATACAGCAGCTTGAAGTGGCATATTTCCGCATTCTCTGTTTCGGTGCCTTTCCAGCCATTGGCTCTTCGGCACTTGCCTCGTTTTTTATTGGGCGAGGTGAGAACCTGCCGGTAATGTGGAACAACCTTCTTACCACCGCCATAAACCTCATGCTGGATTACGCGATGATTTTCGGTAACTGGGGATTTCCGGAAATGGGCATCGAAGGAGCAGCGCTCGCCACGGTACTTGCCGGCGTGTTCAATTTCATATTCTATGCCGCAATCATTTTCAAGGGAACCGCCAACCGGGAATACCATACGCGGAAAGGATGGCGATTGCAGCCGGCGCTTTTGGGAAGGCTAATGCGGTTTGGATTCCCCAACGGCGTGCAGTTTTTCATCGATGTTGCCGGCTTTACGGTCTTTCTGCTCATGGTGGGGAGGCTTGGGACAGTCGCGCTCGCGGCAACCAACATCGCGTTTAATATCAACACGCTTGCCTTCATGCCGATGATTGGATTCGGCATTTCCGTGTCAACCATGGTGGGAAATTTCATCGGCGCGGGGCAAGCGGACAATGCAGAGAAAATCAGCTACGTTGGCTTTACAATGACCCTTGCCTATATGACGTGTATTTCGTTGTTGTATGTAATCACGCCTGGCATATTCATTTTACCGTTTGCTGCAGGTTCCGGGGATGCAAATTTCGAGCAAATCACCGCGCTGACGATAGTGCTTTTGCGATTCGTGGCGTTATATTCAATTTTCGATACCGCAAATATCATTTTTGCTTCGGCGATTAAAGGAGCCGGCGACACGCGCTTTGTGATGGCAATGATTGTGGCGATGTCGATGCTTGTGCTGGTCATTCCAACCTATTTCGCGCTCAATTTTTTTGGTGGAGGCATTGTCGCATGCTGGGCAATTGCTACTGTGTATGTATGCCTGCTGGGCATTGCGTTTTACCTTCGGTTTCGTAGCGGCAAATGGAAATCGATGAAGGTTATCGAGGAGTCGCCGGTGATCGTACCGGTGCTTCCCGAAGTTCCGGGGCTTGATTAGGACGCCACAATGCGTTATGCATTCAACAAGAATTTCTTTAAAAAACAAAGTGCTGTTGATAAGCGGAAATTTTCATTACGGTAGTGAATGATGGAAATTTTTTTTCTCACATTCGAAGCGGTTATCACCATCATAGGGATTGGCTTTTTAGGATTCTGGATTCTGAGGCGAAAGCTCCTGCCCGATGATATCATCCAGACCTTAACGCCACTTGCCATCGATATCGCCTTGCCATGCCTGGTTTTTTCCAACATCATGAAAAGCTTCAACCCGGCACAGCATGCAAACTGGTATCAATTCCCTCTGTGGTGGGTATTCTTCAGCGCGGGCGTGCTGGTGTGCACACTCGTTTTCTCCTTTGTGATTAAAAGAAAATACAGAAGCGAATTCAGGGTCGGCCTCATGTACCATAACGGTATTTTTATTCCTATGGGTATAATCAGAGGGGTGTACGGACAGGATTCGGTCTATCTTGCCGACCTCTTTCTTTTTACCTTTCTTTTTCCTGCTTTTTTCTTTAATACCTATCATGTATTTTTCCGGAAGTCAGATTCCGCGCATCAATTTTCATTCAACTGGAAGGTTCTGAGAAATCCCATTTTACTCGCTACGGCGATAAGCATGGCCCTCAAACTGAGCGGTGCCTCGGCTTTTGTGCCCGGGGTGGTGATAAAAATCGCATCGGTGGTGGCGGAGATGGCCCTCCCGCTCATCATACTCATCATCGGGGGTTCAATCTATCTTGATTTGCAAAAAAAGGAACGGCTTCGTATCCTGGAGGCGACGGTGTTCGTGCTCGTGAAGAATATCATTTTTCCGGCAATTGCCCTCGGTATTCTCTGGGTGATTCGTCCGCCGTTCAATATCGCCCTCATTGTGGTTCTGTCGGCCGCGGTACCACCGATTACCGCATTTCCAATTGTTACGGAAAAAGCAGGCGGAAGCAGGGGGTTTGCAAACCAGATGCTGACTGCGAGTTTTATCGCAGCTCTGGTGTCTGTTCCGGCAGCGATGTGGGTTTTGTATATGATATATTCCAGATGATTCGTTATGAAGCGTCCTGGTTTTTTTGATTATTCCCGGTCGCTTTTTTCCCCAAAAAAAATGTCCCGATTGCGATAAGAGAAATACAGGCCAGCCCTTCGAGAAGATATACTCCTGCGCGGGGATAACGCAGCAATTTCGATTTTCGAGCTGAGTTGTTGTTTCCGATTATCTGCATGATGACACTCCTGTATGCAGTATCGGCAATAACGATGCGAAAATGTAGCAGAGGTTGAAGTGAAGCTTCAAAATCGTATCCCGAAAAATATTTCAATAATACCCGTGGCCGCAACCGCTTCCGTCATCTCTTCGTTGCGGTCGCGCCGGAGGGTACGCTCGGATGCGGTGAAATCGATGCTTCCCTGGATTCCTGCGAACAGCTGGTCATCATTGTAGCCGAATGAGGCGCGAAGGTTTGCTTTCCCGAAAGGTTTGTTTTCTACGGTATTTCCCGATGCGGTGGTGTAATCCTTGTGCATCCATCCTGAACCTAAGAAAGCTGCGCCCGCGAAATACCAGAACGCATTCCATACATAGGTCATCGCAAATCCGGGAGCAATTGCGATGCCGGTGTAATCGCCGCCTCTGTAGCCGGCAAACTTCCCGTAGCTGGCCTCCTCGGATGGGGGAATCAGAGAATAATCGCTTTCAATCGAAAAGCGGCTAAACGATGCCATCAGAAGCGGCGAGAAGGCGGTTGTTATCTGGCGCTGGGACTGGTCGAATGCCGCGCTGAAGGAATACTCCTCGAAAAACGACCAGAAGACATTGCAGCCTGTGGTTTTTGCCGCGATGTCCGGCCTGATCGATTCTGCGCTTCCCGCTACATAGCCATACTTCTCTGGTTGTGAAAGATAAAATCCTTTGTAATTTTGATAGTGCGCATCAAAGCCAAATTGCCGGCCATAGAAGTATATCTGAAAGTCGTAATACTTCGTGTTGCCGTATAATTTTTCATCCTTTCCTGATTTCGGCGAATCCAGGCCAAAAGAAAATCCGAAACCCTTCCAGGAGAAACCCGCCCCCCAGTGCGCAAGGGTGTTTGGTTCGTAGCGAATAATCTGGGACTTGTTTTCTTCATCTTTCGGCGTATAATGCCTGAGGGTGAGGGTTAAAAAAGGCCGGCTGATAAAGCCCCGGACGATGACATCAGACTCGAATGTCTTTATGGTTTCGGATTTACTTTCGGCAACAGCGGGTGATTCCTGGGCATACAGCGATTGTACTATGATTGAGAAAATCAGTAATGATGATAATAAACAAATATTTTTATAAGGTTGCATAAAGGAACTCCCTGTGTATCAGTTCTCAGAAAGATGTACCCTTTTTGCTTTAAAAAGGTGCAAAAACCAGGCAATGAAATTTAATTGTTAGTATCACTTGTCACTGTTTGAATGAACTTAATTTTCACAGTTCCAAAATCGGGATGTAATGATTTGATATTCTCCACTTGCTTGATTGTTTCTCCATTAGATTTTTGTGAAAGCAAGATAACTATCACATCGAGTTTTCCATGATTTTCATTAAATTGCACGGTAAACACATCGGTTCCGAAAAAATTTTTTGCTGTCTTCCATGCTATCTTTTTAGCATGTTCCAATTGGAATGTTCTGTACGTATAAATTCCTACAGGTATAGCAATGAGCATTAACAATACGGTTGAAATAATAATTTGTGATAATGCTCTCTTCGCAATCTTTTCCTTTTCCTCCTGAGATTTTGGATGTATTTTCATAATCCAGAATATTATTGCGCCTGATAGTGAAATTGAGATTAAATTGATGGTAAAAAGAATAAGAGCACCGCGTGCAATAGTCCAGTCGAAATTGCCAACTCCAATTCCAATAGTACACAGAGGCGGCATGAGCGCAACTGCTATTGCAATGCCGACAAGTGTGTTGCTGATCTTTTTATTTGCATTCCCATATGCCCCCACAAGACCGGATGCGATGGCAACCACTATATCAAAAAGATTTGGTTTTGTCGATGCTTACTTCTTTTTTTTGAAATTTCATAGTGCAATTCCGGTTTATTATATGATAATTTTTTTTTAAGATAATGATATGGAATATGATGATGAAAAATCAATTAAAAAAATGCGGAAAGTTCTAAAGAATATGCTTAATGACCTTTCATCGCAATATATCTTTCATGCAAAAGCCTGAAAAGCTCAAGCTCGATATTGTGAAATTCCACCGGTTCTTTTTCGTCTTTATAATAATCGCCGCCGTTCATGAAAATGATGATGCCGTATTTCTTCGCGCAGTTGAAATACATCATGCCCTGAAACCCGTACGCTCTGCCGCTATGCCCGTATAGCGTTTCTCCCTGAATGAGGTTTTTCGTGATGGTAAGCCCGAGTCCTGTTTTGCGCAGAAGGCCGTTTCCCAGAGTCCCCGACCACTGTGTTTTTCTCATTTCTCTCACTGAAGCGGGCTTAAGAATTCGCGATTTTTTATCGATGCTTCCATCGCCCATGAGCGCCGTCATGAATTTTGCAAGATCGATCATCGAAACACGCGCGCCGCCCTGCGGAGAATGCACTACGGCATTAAACCCGGGCTTCCACCCTGTAAAATTTTTTGTCTGCGGTTTTCTGCCCCGATATGCGTCCATTGATGGTTCAAATTCATTTTTATTTTTGTACTCTTCACGTGCTTTTTCCTCTTCGCTGTAATGTGAATACAGCACGGCGAAATCATCGACGCTCTCAAAGTCGTCAACATTGAAACTCGCGTGCATGCCGAGCGGCTGGAAAACGTGTTTTTTGCAATACTCATCAAACCGCAGGCGAGATTTTTTTTCAATGATGGTGGCGATTGTCCCATAGCCTAAGTTTGAATAATGGAACTTCTTTCCGGGCGGATGAGTTTGCCAGTTTTTTTTCATGACGTAAATTCCATCTGCCGCCAGTATCGACGAGAGAGGAGGAGGGGCATCGCCGTAGGATGCGCGAAGAAATTCGCCGTATCCGCCTTCGTCGCTGAGCCCGGACGTGTGCGTGAGAAGATGCCGGATTGTGATGGCTCTTTTGCGGTGGCGTGGATTGCGCACCTTAAAGCCGAGATGCTTTTCGATATTATCATCAAGGCGGCATTTTTTTTTCTCTACAAGCTGTAGTAATGCAGTGGCTGCAATGGGTTTTGAAATTGACGCGATGCGGAAGATCGTCGTTCTTTTCATGGGAACTTTTCTTTCGGCATCCGCATATCCGAAACAGCCGTAGCCTACTTCCTCGCCTTTGCGCACCACAAGGTAATTCATGCCGATGACGCGGTATTTTTGCATGATGGCAATCAGCGAGTCTTTTGTTGCATCGGGCGCGTTAGTTTCGATGGGAATATCAGTATTCCCAAAAAACGCGTTGACCCCGGAGATTTCGCAGAGGATGAGGAATACGATCAGCGGCAATGCCGGGATTAGAGTGAAAAAATGTTTCATCATAAAAAATAATTGCAATCGACAATGGTGCATGTCATAATGCATAATTCGTGGTGGTCTGGCAATATTTTTATGGTGCACGGGCGATTTCTTTGTATCACCCATTGGTTTCGTGAAATCAGGATCGAGAGGTGGTGTGATGAAATTTTTCAAAATAAGCGAGCTTCCGCAGAAAGAAATTCTCGATGGCATCACTCTGAAATCGGTGCATTTGCAGAATCTCATGGTAACGTTTGTCACGCTTGCCCCCGGCGCCGTGTTGCCGGAGCATTCCCATGAGCACGAGCAGATCAGCGTGATTATTTCCGGCATGCTCCGCTTTTCCGTAGAGGGGGAGGAGCGCATTGTTTCGGCAGGTCATGTGATACGCGTGCCGGCAAATGCACTGCATGGGGCGGAAGTCATCGAGGGGCCCTGCATTGTGTACGATTCGTGGAGCCCGGTGAGAGCGGATTACGTCATCAAAGAGAAGTGAAATTTTAATAAATTATTAAAATAAAAATGATTATACGCTTGACTTTTTTCGATAATAATAATAACTGTTCGCAGACTATTCATTGATGAATTATCGCGCTGTTGACAATCGACATAAAGCGTGCATCAGGTGCCTCCACTGGAGGCATTTGTATTAAAATGGGATAACCGATTTTTCATTAAAGCGAATTTCGAGAAATATATCAGGAAATACTACCAAATGACAGAACTGAAGCGACAATTGGGCCTTCCCACCGCGGTGCTGGTGGTGGTGGCCAGCATGATAGGCACGGGAATATTCATCACGACCGGCGAAGTCCTCGGCATGACGCAGAACGCTTTCGCGATCCTCATTTTATGGTGCGTGGCGCTTGTGGTGGCTCTCACGGGCTCTCTGTGCTATGCGGAACTGGCAACCATGTGGCCGCATGTCGGAGGAGAGTACGTATATCTCAAAAAAACGTTCGGCATGATGCCCGCGTTTCTTTCCGGGTGGATTTCTCTCATCATCGGATTTACCGCCTGCGTTGCGGTGACCTCAATCACAATCGTTGAATATATCCGCCAGTTTTTTTTAAGCTTTCAGGGAGTGCAGTCTCCTGTGGCGGCATTCCTCTCAAGCCCCTGGAATCAGAGAATACTTGCGTCCATGCTCATTGTGTTTTTTGGAGGCATTCACATCATCGGCGTTCGAATAGGAAGCGCGGTGCAGAACGTACTGACGGTGATGAAAGTGCTCATCATAGCGGCGCTTCTGGGTTTCGGTGCATACATGGCCGACTGGAGCCAGGCCGGGCGCCTGACTGCCGTGTATCCCCAGGCATCAGCCCAGCCTATGTCCGGAATTCCGGTGATGGGGCTGTCGCTTCTCATTATAATGTTTTCTTATACGGGATGGAACGGCGCGTCGTATTTGTCGGGTGAAATTAAAAATCCTGAAAAAAATCTGCCTCGCGCGCTTCTCTGGGGAACCATCATCACCTCAGTACTTTATCTTCTGGTCAATGTGGTATTTCTTGTCTCTGCGCCCGGCGAGGCGCTCATGAACCAGAAGGCAGTGGGAGCGGTGGCGGCACGGTACCTCTTTGGTCCTAATGTTTCGAATTTTTTTACGCTCGCGATTGCGCTCATGCTGCTGTCATCCATATCTGTGGAAATTATGATCGGGCCGCGCGTGTATTACGCCATGGCGAAGGATCACATGCTCTTCGGCATTCTCGGCACGGTGAGCGAGCGGTTTCAGACGCCGGCATTCGCCATCTTCCTTCAGATTATTCTTTCGGTCTTTTACGTGTTCGTAGGAAATTCAACCATTCTTATGGAGTATATGGGTTTCGCGCTCGGCATCTTTCCGGTTATCACGGTGATAGGCCTTATATACCTTCGGTATACAAGGCCCGATATTCCGCGTCCCTTCAAGGTTCCTTTTTTTCCGCT
Source organism: uncultured bacterium (assembly GCA_937921485.1). Lineage (GTDB taxonomy): Bacteria > Spirochaetota > UBA4802 > UBA4802 > JAGODF01 > DYLV01. The sequence goes on along the minus strand of CAKZSV010000081.1, from coordinate 26,446 downwards.
GGTTCCTCTTCTTTTTGTGATCATTTCCGTGTTCATGCTTGCAGCAGGTTTTCTGGCATGGACCAGCACGTCTCGCTTTGCGCTTCTAGCGGTGTTTGGAGGCGTGCCCATCTATTATCTCTGGCGCTGGTATTCTTCCAGGCGCTATCCGGCAGTGATGGCGCCGGAGATAAGCCCTGTCACGAAGGCCGAGTAATATTTCGGGCACCTATAGGCCTGCGCAGATTTGCGAACTGTATAAGTTCTTCATGATTTTCTCCGCCAAATATTTTATATTGACGTAATTATGCTCCCGGTAAAGTTATTTACTTCCGAAGCCCGGTATTTTCAATGGCGTAAAATCAGTTTTCGGAGGCAATATGTTTAAGGAAAGAACGTATTGTGGCGAAGTTGCAAAACATGATGCGGGAAAACTGCTTCGCCTGTACGGATGGGTTGACCGGAAGCGCGAATTGGGCGGCATCACCTTCATCTGGCTTCGCGATATAACGGGAATTGTTCAGCTCGTAATCGATACCTCGACCAGTTCTAGAAATGTTGTCGAAACGGCGGAAGCTTTGCGCAATGAATACTGCATCATGGTCGGGGGAGTTGTGCGGCTTCGCGCACCGGAGGCCATCAATCCGAATATCCCCACTGGAGAAGTAGAAATTGTTGTAAGCGAAATTGCGATCCTGAGTGCTTCGGAACTGCCGCCTTTTGCAGTTGATTTGCATGAAAATCCCTCCGAAGACCTTCGGCTGAAATACCGTTATCTGGATCTGCGCCGCTCCGATATGCAGGAGGCGCTTATTATGCGCCACAGGGTTTGCCAGGTAATCCGCAATTACCTTTCCGGCAAAAAATTTATTGAAATCGAGACGCCCATGCTCAATAAATCGACGCCAGAAGGAGCGCGCGATTTTTTAGTTCCCAGCCGCATCAACAAGGGAATGTTTTATGCGTTGCCGCAGTCGCCCCAGCTTTTTAAGCAGATCCTCATGGTGTCCGGATTTGATCGATATTTTCAAATTGTAAAATGTTTCCGTGACGAGGACCTCCGCAATGACCGCCAGCCGGAATTTACCCAGGTCGATCTTGAAATGTCGTTTGTTGATCCCCCCATGATTATGGAGATAATCGAAGGGGTGCTGGTTGAAATTGTAAAAGCGGCACTGGGGAAGGATATCGGCGTACCATTTGAAAAAATTTCGTACGATGAGGCCATGGCGCGCTTCGGCAAGGACGCACCCGATATGCGATTTGGACTCGAACTTCGCGACGTGAGCGATGTTTTCGCCTCGTCGCAGTTTGAAGCGTTCGCATCCAATGTGAAATCCGGCGGAAAAATCAAAGTGATGCCGATTCCCGGCGGTTTGAAGATATCGCGCAAGATGATCGACGAATACAGTGAGTTTGTGAAAGTGTACCGCGCGAAAAACCTCTTCTGGGCGCGATACAAAGCAGGCGCTTTTGAAGGAGGAATCGCAAAATATTTTTCGCAGAATGAACAGCATGCGCTCATCGAGAGAGCCGCGCCATCCGACGATACACTGCTTTTCTTCGTGTCAGATTCTGCGGGAGTGGTAAACGATGCTCTCGGCAACCTTCGCCTCAAAGTGGGGAAGGATTTGGACCTGGTGGACCCTGATGCGCTTCGGTTTGTATGGGTCACTGATTTCCCGCTTCTTGAATACAGCCAGGAAGACGGCCGTTTCTATTCGAAACACCACCCTTTCACCTCGCCCAGAGTGGATCACTGGAATATGCTTGACACTCTCACGCCTGAGAATGTAGACGATATCAAGGCGCAGGCCTACGACATAGTTCTCAACGGCGTTGAAATCGGCGGGGGTTCCATCCGGATATTCGATACGGAACTTCAAAGGAAGATGTTCACGATTTTAGGCATCGGCGAGGAGGAGGCGAAAATTAAATTTTCGTTTCTCTTAGAAGCGCTCAAGTATGGCGCGCCGCCTCACGGCGGAATCGCGCTGGGGCTGGACAGGATCATGATGCTTTTATTGAAGCGCGCTTCAATTCGTGACGTTATCGCCTTCCCTAAAACGCAGAGAGGCCAGTGCCTGATGAGCGAGGCTCCGTCGTATGTTTCGGAAGAACAGTTGAAAGAACTGTCAATACGCACCGTTGAAAAGTGAACTTTTAGCGAGTAAATTGCGGCTACATGGAAGAAAACAGTCACTTTGAAATTGACGACGCGTCGCTCTACCGGCGCGTGTGCGGCTATATGGACCGCAACCTTAAAACAATCGAATCGGTAATGGATGTACGGATCATCCCGAGGGGGAACACTCTCATCGTGAGCGGCCCTTCAAAGGCTTCCGGTGCGGCGATAAAGCTTCTCCATGTGATGAGCGATTATCTTCACGAAAACGGCACGCGGAAGGAGCTTGATGATTTTGATGTGCGCTATCTTGCCCGCTCCTTTGCCTGCGGCAGAGATATAAAAGCCGCGGATATCAACCGCTTTAAAATTGTAATTTCGGAAACAGGACGCGTCGTTGTTCCGAGAACCACCAATCAGGCCGATTATATTTCCCGCATTCACGAGCATGCCGTCACATTTGCCATCGGGCCGGCGGGTACGGGGAAAACCTATCTTGCGGTGGCGGTGGGCATTCAGATGCTTCTTAAAGGGAAGGTTGAACGCATCATCCTCACCAGGCCCGCCGTGGAAGCGGGGGAAAATCTCGGATTTCTTCCAGGCGACCTCATTCAGAAAATCAATCCGTATCTCAGGCCTCTGTATGATGCCTTATTTGATTTACTATCATTTGAGAGAGTGTCATCGCTCATAGAAAAAGGAGTGATCGAAATTGCGCCGCTTGCGTATATGCGCGGCCGCACCCTGAACCGGGCCTATATTATCCTGGATGAAGCGCAGAATACCACAATTTCGCAGATGAAAATGTTTTTGACCAGACTGGGTAATGATGCTAAGATTGTCATCTCCGGAGACGCAACGCAGATAGATCTGGAGAAGCCTTCGAAATCCGGCCTTTTGCACGCGATGCGGATTCTTCGCGAGGTTAAGGAGATAGCTTTCATGGAGTTCGCCAAAGAAGATATTTGCCGACACCCTGTTGTCGAGAAGATCGTGGCCGCGTACGACCGAAACGAGGAAAAAGGCGAGTAGCCCGACTATGACCAGAAGATTTGCCTACTTCCGGCGGGGTTTTGCTCAATCCATAAGAAAGCCGCACATGAAGTCTTCGGCGCTTTTTGCCCTGTGCATCATCATCGTTTCAACGCTGTTGCTTTCGATGAGCGTGACGGGAAAGGTGTACCGATACAATATCGGCGATATTGCCGGCGAGGATGTCGTTGTTCCCCATGATATCCGCTACCAGCTTGAAACGGAAACGCGAAGAAATATGGAGCGCGCTGCCGAACGGACGCCCCTTGTGTTCGACAAAGACCAGGCAGTGCTGGTCGATAGGCTCGGGGTGGTGGATGTTCTTTTCAAACATGTACGCGATGTCCTCGAAGAAAATCCTCCAATCGGCACCGACGATAGGACATTCCAGCTTATAGCGCTCAAGTCAAAGCTTACCAGATATGTTCAGTTCAACGATTGGGTGCTGTGGGCAATATTAAAGGACAAAAACCCCCCGCGGCTAAAAAATATCGTCAATAAAGTTCTGGTCCAGATCTATGATCGCGGTATTTTGAAAGAAGCGTATAGTAATCCTTTAAATATAAAAAATACCATCGTTTCCATTCGTGCCGTCAGCAGCACCGGGGAAACAAATGAGAAGCTTTCGAATCTGGATGAACTGGTTACGCTTGGTGATGTACGGAAAACAGTGGGCGCCAGGGTGTATGCGATAGCTCCATTTCTTCCACAGGAACAGCTTTCTGCGGTACGCGAAATAGTCGACAAAAGCCTCACCCCAAACCTGGTCTTCAATGCGGAAGAAACGCAGAGAAGAATCGATGATGCGATGAAATCCGTCAAGCCGGTGATCGCGACTTTGAAAAAAGGGAACACGGTGCTTCAGGCTGGGGAGACCGTCACTGCCGACATGTACGATACAATCCAGATCATCAACAGGAGTTCTTATTCCCGCAATATAACTTTTGTTGTGGGGATATTTATAGTTCAGATTTTATTTTTCATGATTTTTTCATATTTTATTGCGGAGTATTACGAAAAAATATTTACCGGCTCACCCTCGCCGCTGGTTGCGTTTACGCTGATCATCGGTTTTGTCTTTTTTGCGTTTATCATTTTCAAATTTATTGGTGTTTCAAAAGGCGAAACGGTCTTTGTGATGCTTCTGCCCATCGCCTTTGTTTCAATGATGATTTCGATGCTCAATAACTCCTATTTTGCCGTATTATCGTCTCTCTACCTGGTGTTTTTTACCTATTTCATTTCAGGGGAATCCTCTTCCGCACTTTTTCTTGCATTCTCATCATCGATGCTCGGTTGTTTTTTGACGCGGGATATAGATCACAGGACCTCGCTCTTAAAAGCCGGCTTGCTTATCGGATCGATAAACGCGCTTATTGCTTTTGCCTCCGGGCTTATGGGAGGTGCGGGAGTGACGGCGAATCTGAATTATGCAGGAATTGCGCTGGCAAACGGCGTCATCAATTCAATCCTTGTGCTCGGCATTCTGCCGCTGTACGAGTCGGTTTTTGGAGTGACTACCACCTTCAAGCTTCTTGAGCTCTCCGACCTCAACGCGCCGATTTTCAAAAAGATGATCATCAAAGCTCCCGGCACGTACAATCACTCCCTCATGGTTGCCAACATGGCCGAGTCGGCATGCAAGGAAATTGGAGCGAATCACATGCTGGCGAGGGTGGGAGGGTATTATCACGACATCGGCAAAATTCCGGATTCGGGGATGTATATTGAAAATAAAATCACTGACAGGCGTGCGCGGACGTTGGGACCTACCGAGTATGCCCGGCTGATAATATCGCATGTTTCGAATGGAGTAAGAATTGCAGAAAAAGACGGTCTTCCCGAATCGATCATCAATTTCATTAAGGAACATCATGGGGAAAGCACCATGACCTATTTTTACCACCAGGCGCTTGAACATGCCGATACTTCCACCGCTGAAAAAATCAGGAAAAGCGATTTTCAGTATCCCGGCCCAAAGCCCTCGACTCAGGAGGTTGCGGTGGTGATGCTTGCCGACGCAATCGAGGCGGCGTCGCGGTCGATTCAGGAGCCGACCGCAGAAAAACTCAAAGGGCTGGTGAATAAAATCGTATATAATAAGCTCAATGAAGGCGAGCTTGAGAACGCGAACCTCACCATGTCCGATTTGAAAAAGGTTCAACGAGCGTTTTTGCGGATACTGAACGGCATTTACCATACGCGCATAGAGTATCCCACGAAAGGAGAAGTGGAAGATTTAGAAGACCGGGTGCTCGGCCGGGACGATGATGAAGATGAATATTGATATCTGCCGTGATGGCAGGATTCGCTTTCCGTACCGGGGAGTGCGAAAAAAAGATGTTATCGATGATGCAGAAAAGGTTGCGCGTATTTTATGCATATCGAAATGCTCAATTACAATTATTCTCGTCGATAACGACATCATCAGAATGATAAATAAAAAATTCAGGAAAAAAAATAAGCCCACCGATGTGATATCTTTCGCTGAACGCGACCTCCCATTTCCAAATGTATGCACGATTCAGCATCTCGGCGACGTATATATTTCACTCGAGAAGGCATGGGAGCAGTATCGCCAGTATTCCAGAAGCTTTCGTGAAGAGGTGCGGCGACTGCTTGTGCACGGAATTCTTCACCTCCTGGGCTATGACCATGAAAAATCAGCGCGGGAAGCAAAGAAGATGAAGAAAAAGGAGGACGAGGTGCTCGGAAAAATTAGTTGACGTGCAATCTCCGCCGCCCGTTTTGGGCGGCGGAGATGATGCGCGTGATATTGTACATCACACCGCCTTCACCTTCTCGAGCAGCGCCTCTTTGTAGCGCTCAATTTTTTCCTTCACCTGTTTTTTTGATTCCTCGAGTTTTTCTTTCTCCGCTTTCTCTTTCGCGCTGAAATAAAATTTTATTTTCGGCTCGGTTCCCGATGGCCGCATGGTGATTTTGCTGCCATCTTCGAGGAAAAACTGAAGCACGTCGGATTGTGGAAGGCCTTCAAGCTTCGTGACTGTGTTGTGCGCAATATCTTTTGCGATGAGGTTTTTTATATCGTGAAGAGAGCGCACCTTTACGCCCGCAAACTCAGCTGGAGGATTTTTCCTGAACGATTCCATTATGCGCCCGATCTGTTCCATGCCCTCAATGCCCTTCAGCGTCAATGAATGAAGATCTTCGAGATATAGATTATACACAGTGTAAATTTCATCCAAAAAATCCGAAAGGGTGCGCCCCTGAGATCTGAGATAATCGGTCATTTCCGCGAAGAAGTAGCACGCGCTCACGGCATCCTTATCGCGCACAAAATCGACGGGCAGATAGCCGTAGCTTTCTTCGCCGCCGAATACAAAGCTTTCGCCTTTCGCGTCCAGTTCCTTCATCTTCATCGCGATCCACTTGAAACCTGTAAGAACATCCATGACGGCACACCCGAACGAACGCGCGATTTCTTCCTGCAGATCGGTGGTTACGATAGTTTTGATGACAGTGGCATTTTCCGGGAGGCGTTTGGATTCCGCGAGCCGCTTCAGCAGGTAATACTCGAGCATTGTGCCGATCTGATTGCCGTTGATGAGCGCATATTCACCAGAAGGCGATTTAAATGCCACGCCCATGCGGTCGGCGTCGGGGTCGGTGGCAAGCACGATGTCGGCGTTGATGTTTTTCGCGAGGTCGAGGGCCATCTGCATGGCAGCTTTTTCTTCGGGATTGGGATATTCCACGGTGGGAAAATTTCCATCGGGCACCGCCTGCTCTTTTACCAGATGTACATCGGTAAATCCAAAATGTGAAAGGACGCGGGGAACGATGGCATAGCCGGTCCCGTGCAGCGGAGAGTACACAATCCGCACATTCGAGGCCGTTTTAGGGCGCAGTGCTTTTTTCTCGAGCAGGGAAATATACCGTGCGATGATGTCTTCCCCGATTGGTGTAATCAGGCCGGATTTTTTCCCTTCTTCGAAAGAAATTTTTTTTATTTCGGCAATCGATTGTATCCGCTTCACTTCTTCAATGATTTCCTTATCCTGCGGAGGAACCACCTGGCCGCCGTCATCCCAGTACACCTTGAAGCCGTTGTATTCGGGCGGATTGTGGCTTGCGGTAATCACTGCGCCGGAGACGGCCTTGAGCTGGCGGATAGCAAAGGAACACATGGGGGTGGGCGCAATATCGTCGAAGACATAGGCGCGGATACCGTTTCCCGCCATAATTGAAGCGGTTTCCTCAAGAAAGCGGCGCGACATGCGCCTGGAGTCGCATGCGATAACCACGCCGTCGCTCTGGCGGCCCTTTTGGGTGATGTAGTTGGCAAGTCCCTGTGCTGCCATTCCCACGGTGTAGATATTCATGCGGTTGGTTCCGGCGCCCAAAATCCCGCGCAGTCCCCCTGTGCCGAATTCGAGCGTGGTGTAGAAGCGTTCGGTGAGCTCTTTTTCGTTTTTTTCTGAAACTAATTTTTTTATCTCGTCGATAGCATCTTTATCGAATGGAGGATTCATCCATTCTTCAATTCGTTTTTTTATTATCTCTTCCATGATTTTTCTCCTGATGATAATAATGAAAAACGCCTGTGATACAATCGCAGACGTTTTCCGGTTTGTCAATTGAAATAGCGCGCGCCGCTTATGGGCACTTCTAAAAACCGCTTTCATCCTTAAAATCAGCATAAAAGAAAGCGGTTTTTACTTATATTTTGTGTCCACAAGGGAACATCCTTATAAATGGTTTTTAGAAGTTCCCTTATTTGCTCAAATGGCGTTTGTGACCTTTTCGGTGATTTCCGCAAGTGCCTTTGCTGTGGGCACGTATTGAACCTTGAGGCTCTCAAGCATCTCAAAGCCGCAGGACGCAAGCATTTCCTCGACCTGTTTTATGCTCTGTCCTCCCCATCCATAGGAGCCGAATGCAAGCGCTTTTCTCCCCTTCGGAGCAAGTCCTTTCATGTAGGTGAGAAATGCGCTTACCGTGGGAAGCATGTTGTTGTTAAGAGTGGGCGAGCCCACGCAGATGTATTCAGCGGTCAGAAGCTCGGTCATGATGTCGGAAATGTGATTGTGCTGGAGGCTTAAAAGCTTCGGATGATATTCTTTCGCCTCGAATGCGCGGTACAATGCCATTGCCATCATCTCGGTGGATTTCCACATTGTGTCGTACACAATGAGCGCTTTCTTTTCGGTTTTGTTTGAAGCCCATTTGTCGTATTCGCGGATGATGTCCTTTACGTGCGTTCGCCAGATGATGCCGTGGCTGGGGGCGATTATGTCGATGGCAAGCGGCGAGGCGGCTTCAAGCGTTTTTTTCACCTGGGCGCCATAGGGCAGCACGATGTTCGCGTAGTATTTCTTTGCTTCATCCATGATGATATCGAGCGAGTATTCTTCTTCAAACCGCTCAGAAGTGGCGATGTGCTGGCCGAAGGCATCGTTGGAAAAGAGAATTTTTTCCTCAGGGCAGTACGCGAACATATTGTCCGGCCAGTGCACCATGGGAGTTAGAACAAACTGGAGCGTGCGTTTGCCCAGGGGAAGCGTCTCGCCGTTTTTTACCGCGCGAAGCTTCAGGTGGCCATAATGCAGGGGAAGTCCTTTTTCGCCGTTTGGCGAGGTGAGGATTTCCGCGTTTGGGGCAATTTCAGCCATCTTCGGAAGTGCACCGGAATGGTCCATCTCCACATGATTCGAGATAATGATGTCGATTCTGGAAGGGTCAATTACCGATGAAATTCTTTCAAGCATTTCATCGGCCAGATAATATTTTACCGTGTCAATGAGCGTGACCTTTTCATCGATGATGAGATACGCATTATAGGTTGAGCCGCGCTGGGTGAGATACCCGTGGAAGTTGCGCAGGTTCCAATCGATGCCGCCGACCCAGTATATGCCGTCTTGTATGGTAATTGCCTTCATAACTTCACACCACCTTCACGATTTCGATATGCCGTACGGTTGCAATCATCATTCGAATGATATAAATGTCAAGAGCAATAATTAGTGCGTGGGGAGCATTATACATACGGGCATGAGGTGAGTTGCCGATCTTATGAGGTTGCGGCTGGAGTGATTTTGAATGATATGCAGCTTATGGTGCCATGGATGTTTCTATGGGGCATGAGAGAACCTCGCCGCGAAATACAATCTTGCATGCGGTTTCATTGCCGAAGCGGCAGAGGGCGCTGTCCGCGACCGATTTTACGTGATAACGGCACTTTTTGCATTCAATTAATTTCATGAAATTCGCCTTGATGGAGCTTTCATTAATATTTATCGAATATAATCGTGTTATTTCTTAATATTTTATAGTATTACTCTGTATTTTCTGCGCTTTCAGCGTACATTTTTTATGGGGTCTAAGGGGCGAAGCCCCTTAAAATGCCCCGCAGGGCCTCCCCTGCTTCCTTTGGGTTGAGGGCGAAGCCCTCAGTATGGAAATATAAAGCCGATTTTTCTAATGAGTAAATTTGTTTTGAACATCGAGCGGGCAGCGGATGACTTCGCGAATGCCGAAAGCTTTTGGCACAACAGGAAGGCGCAGCAGCTCGTGAAAGCAATTGCACAGGATGCAGTCTTCTTCTTCACCGCAGTTGAAAAAACAGGTTGTGCACTCATCAAGTGTCATGTATTATTGGCAGCAAATGAGATCAATCGCAGATTGCAGATCCAACACCTGTATTGTTTCTCCGAGGACGTACGTATGTGAGGTGCGGGAAATGATGCCCGCGTGTGCAATATTTTCCCGGCCAGTTTGATGTATGAAATGGTTCAGAGATGCCGCATCCCCTGGCTGAATGAACTCTGAAAACTTTATTTCAAATGCCGATATTTTGCCGCCCTTATCCAGGATGATGTCGATTTCGGAACCATCGCGCGTCCTCCAGAAGTATATTTCAGGCCTGATGCCTCTGAAACTATAGTGCACAATAATCTGATTGATGACATAGGTTTCCCATATTTGCCCTAAAAGTGGACTTTTTAAAAGGTCATCCACTGTTTTTATGTTCAGCATAAAACATAAAAGACCTGTATCGCAGAGGTACACTTTTGGAGATTTAATCAGCCTTTTCCCTATGTTCCGGTAATACGGTTCAAGAAAGAAAATCTGGTTGCTCGCCCATAACACGTTTACCCAGTCTTTTATTGTCGAGACGGCCACACCGACATCCCGTGCAAGGTCGGAATACGATAGCAGCTGCGCGCTTCGTACCGCGAGCGCCCGGAAAAACCGTTCGAATTCCCGTATTTTTTCAATATTGAGAATGTTGCGAACATCCCGCTCAATGTAGGTGGCAAGGTAGCTTGAAAAAAAGATTTCTGTGTTGATGTGTTGTTCGGCCCATAATTTCGGATATCCGCCTTTTATGATATAATCGAGCGACATCGCCTCTGAGTCGATAAGCGTCGCTTTGATTTCGCTGAAACTGAGCGGATAGAGATGGAGGATTGCGCACCGGCCGGCAAGGCTTTCCGTGATATTTTTCATCAATAAAAAATTCTGGGAGCCGGTAATAATAAATCTACCTTTCCGGGGGTCTTTATCAGTTTCGTACTTCAGATAGCGAAAAATGGACGGAACATATTGAATTTCATCAAAAATGGCATGAGCAGGGTATCGCGAGAAAAAGAGTTCCGGATTCGTTTCTGCCTGTTCAGCAACAGAAGGCAGGTCAAAACTGAGATAGGTATAATTAGAAAAAAGGGTATTGAGGAGAGTGGTTTTCCCGACCTGTCGGGCACCGGTTAAAAAAATAATAGGATATTGTCGCGCTATTTCAATAATTAAAGAACTTATTTTTCTATTGATATACATACGGATATTTTATCCCATCAGGATAAAATTGTCAAGAAAAATTGAGTTATTAGAAGTTCCCTTATTTAAAAGCGTACACCACCATTGAACTGGTAGCGCAAAAATTCCCAAAATGCAGTTTGCTCAGATAGTGATAGCCCGCGATGCGCAGCCATTTTCGGTATTCTACTATCGAATGAAAGTCGCCCCTGGATTTTTGAAGCTTCGGCAAAAGCCCAAACTCAACAGGATGAAATACTTTGATGCGGGAAAAGCCTGCGTTTTTTAGCAGGCGAAGAAGCGTTCGCTTAGGAAAATACGAGAGATGTCCGGGCATATAGTATGCGTAATCGTCACCGAGGATTTTTGCCTGCAGGCCGTCCATGTTTGCCGTTTGAACAACTAAAAGACCTCCCTTCTGTAAAAGGCGGTGGCATTCTTTCACCGCGAATGCCGGGTCTGCAAGATGCTCCAATACTTCTATCATCGTAATGACTAAAAAATTATCGTGGGGAAAGAAATGGTCGTGCAGAGTCCCGATGTGGATGCGCGGGCCAAGCTTTTTTTGGGCATATTTGCCTGCATGTTCTGAAAATTCAATTCCCGCGGGCTCGAAATACCTTGAAGCCGCGATCAAAAAGCCGCCGAATGCACAGCCCACGTCAAGAACATTGCCGGCGCGGATATATCTTCGAATAACTTTCAGACGCGCTTCCCACACATGAAGGGCGAAGCGCTCCTTTTTTCGTTCATCGTGATAGGCGTATTCGGCGTTGCCCTCGAAATAAGCTCTGGAATAAAAAGATTTGATGGTTTCATCGCTGAAGCGGGGATTCATAAAGATAAAACCGCAGTCCGCGCAGCGTTCTACGGTAAACGGCGTCTGCCAGCGCGTGATGGTTCTGAAAGGTGCGATGGTGCGCGAAGCGCAGAGGGGGCAGTCTTCACGCCGCATGGTAAATTGTGGATTGTGATTATTATTTGCATTCATAATGCTGTTTTGTGCTATCGCGCCACTTCATTGGTGCGTGGAAATGATTTCAAGCGCTTTTTGTACGCGTTGCTCCGGCGAAATTCCGGCAGGGTCTTCTTTTTCGAATAAGGAAAGCCTTTTGCGCAGTCCAATCATATTTGCAAGCTGGATGGCAAGCCCGGGGCGGGCATTGAGTTCCAGCATAAGCGGTCCTTTCTCATCGTCGAGCACAATGTCTGCGCCAAGATAGCCCAGACCGGAAAGTTCATATCCCATCACCGAGAGGTGCAGGATTTTCTGCCATTCGGGGATGCGTATTCCCCCCAGGTTTTTGCCCGTATCGGGATGCATCCGTATACTGCGGGTGCCGTCGACGCCCTGCGTGGCTGTGCCGGTTAACATGTCGATGCCAACACCTATCCCTCCCTGGTGGAGATTGGCGCGCCCCGCTGATTTTTTGGTAGGAAGTCGCATCATCGCCATCACGGGAAAACCTTTATGGACAATGACGCGCACATCCGGAACTCCTCCAAACGCTACGGGTTCAAGCGCGCGGTGAGTTTGTATCTTATACTGCACAATTGCTTTGTCGGAATAGCCGTTTATTGAATAGAAGCCGCTCAGTATGTACGATATATGATATCGAATGGCTTCAATATTTTCCTTTCTTCCGTCCGCTCGCGTAAAGACGCTGCCGCTGTGTTCGGTAATCACCATAATGCCGTTTCCCATTGCACCGCGTGCAGGCTTGATGACAAACGCAGAATACTTGGCAAGAATATCGGGTAGCTTTTTCAAAGAACCGAACGTTTCTAAAATCGCGTAGTTTTCCGGTACCGGTATGCCGAGCGCCTCTGCCCGTTCGGCAGTAATGACCTTATCGTCCACACTTGGATAATCGGCGCGTTTGTTATGCGGCAGCATGTAGGAACCGATGCGTGCGTTCATGCCGAGTACGCCGAGCTGTGAAAGTTTCGTAAACATCATGCTTCCTTTTTGAGAAATGCTCTGAAGCGCACAAGTTCACTCACGCGATAACCGGTGTATTTTCCGACCATAATAAAAATGGCAATCAATATGAACAGCGTTTCGGGGTGTGTGAACACAACGCTCTGCAGTGTCCGGATAGAGAAAATGCCGTAGGTGATGGTGGCAATGATGATGGATCCAATAAGCGATGCGAGCGTATTTTGCAGCCCTTCTTCTTCGAGCATGAGCCCGAATCGCTCGATGAAAATTGTGGTGATGACGATGGGGAAGAGGGCGGGGGTGAATTCCCTGAATATCCTCAATTCCCTGTTAAACACTGCAAAAATGCAGAGCATCATGACTACCGCGGTGAGAATGATTGAAAGATGCGGTATGGCCAGAAGCTGCATTTTTTTCAGGAGGAATCGAAGAAGAAATCCAGTCCCGACAATTGCGGAAAAGAAAAAGAATCCGAAAAGAAATCCTGTTTCCTGGAAGAAAAGCGCCAGAAGCACCGGCAGGAAAATGCCGAAAGTTTTTACGCCGATGATATTTCTGAATATCACCAGCACTACCGCACCGAAGGGAATGAGGATGAGAACTCTGAACACGGATTGAACATGAATTGGCAGAAGATACAGCGAGTATTCCATGAGCCATGATTTTGTCCTGCGCAGTTCTTTACGGTATTCCTGAATCGTGAACTCCGCCGAGTCAACGCGGTTTGCCGTGATGCGGAGCGATGCGTTTTCATCGTTGAGTATTGTTTCCGTATTATTGATATTCCAGAAAAGTGGAAGGTATTCATCGGAAAGGTACGCGAAATTTCCATACGAGGTGCATACCGGTATCCACTTCCCGCCAATATTGATTTCGTTCCAATATGAAAGTTCATATCTTCCTTTTTCATCCAGCTTTTTTTCAGGCCTGAGAATCAGGCCGCCCACGGTGCGGCACGGTATTCCCTGCCGGCGTGCCATCACCGTAAAAAGGCGCGCTTTTCCGAGGGAATCCGCTTCGAGGTGCTCTGCGATATCACTCAGGTTTTTCCATTGCCGCCTGCTATTGATGAGAATCTCTTCGTATATGAAATAAAAAATCTCTTTAATGGCTCTCTGCGGACTAATTGAGGGAGAAAGAATTTCGCCTTCGATTTTTTTAATCGCCTTAATGTCTTCGGGTTCCAGATCTTCAACAGTGAGAAACTCTTTTGTGCGTGCGCCTTTCGGTTCCGGAAGTTCGAGTGCTGGCAGGGTATAATGTTTTTCCTTAATCGCCAGTGAGACGCGGTAGTACAGCGTGCGTTTCTCGGACATTTTTCCGGACCACTGTCCTCTCACGCCATCGGGAGTTTTCTCGATAGTGAGCGACATTCCTTTGCCGTCGTATTGCGTGTTTTTAATGCTGATTCTGTCCGACTGGCGGGGTATTGGAAACCCGATTTTTCTCGATTTTGTAGAAGGTTGAACGCGCACTGCGAGTTCCACGTTCCAGAGATTTTTTTCTTCTCTCGGGATAAATGAAACGCCAAGGATGAATGTCTTGTATGCGATTAATGAGACAGCGATAAAGATAAGAATGAACACGATAAGCCAGTGGATTTTTTTCATGTTATCTTTCCAGAAGGTGCGAGTGGGAAACATCCACCACGAATTTGCCGCGAAGAAGGTTGCGCCCCACCAGGAAACGGTATTCGAGATGGTTTCGATCGTTGAGCGTAATAAACACCTCCTTAATGTCCTTGCCGAGCACCACCGCCGATTTAATCACATACCGGCGCTGTGAACTGCCGCCCGTGCTTTTTATCGTTTTCATTTTAGCGATTTTAGCTTTCAGGCGTATTTCGTTATTTTTCGCATCAAGGGTGCTGAACTCGATGTATTTTACCCCGTTTATTTCAATTTCTTTTTCGTTGAACGAATGCAGGGAGCAATTGCGCGCTCCGGTATCAATGCGCGCTTCAAGTTTCAGGTTGAACTGCGGAAGCGAAATCCATTCAACCCTGCCGATGGTTGTTTTGGAAACCTGCGAAGAGCCGGGAACACCGGAATAAAACATCAGGCATAGCGCTATCAATAGGACCGGTGAATGTCGCATGTGCACTATCATGGTGCTGGTATTGTTACGACGTATAATTCGATTATAGTCAATGAAAGTGAAATGAGCAGGTATGCGCTTCGGCGTCAAGCTAAAAAGAAATTCAAGTACATGATATTTCTGGCGTCAGCAAGGTGCTCATATTGATAAAATCCTTAGGTATGAAAGCGCTGTTAAAATATTGTACCACAAACCGCTTTTTAGTTTACAGGATACTGCCCTCAATAATATGTGTTATTGCTGAGCTGGTGAAGGTAGGATGTGCGATGATTACTTCCGGTGAAATCCTTAGCATGGCGTTTATTTTCTTTGCTCGAATCATGGATGTGTCGCTTGGCACGATGCGGATCATCCTGGTTTCGCGCGGGAACAGGTATCTCGCGCCGCTCATTGGCTTTATTGAAGTATTAATCTGGATAACAGTGATAAGCGAAGCCATTCGATCGCTGAATACCTTTGCTGGTTATATTGTGTATGCGGGCGGTTTTGCCACTGGCAATTATGTCGGAATGCTTCTGGAAGCGAAAATCGGCATTGGATATCAAAATTTGCGTATCATCACCAGCAAAGTCGTTTCCGCACTTCCGCTGGTGCTTCGCGAAGAAGGCTATGGCGTAACCACTGTCGAAGGGCAGGGCTTAAGCGGACCGGTGAATATCATCTACACAGTGGTGCCGAAAAAAAAGGTCGAGAAGGTGATTGAAATTGTTCAGATACTTGAGCCGAAAGCTTTTATCACAATTGAAGACATTCGTGCCCACCATGCCGGTTTTATCGATCGGGGAGGTATTTTCAAAGGAATCGGCTTTTTATCTCATAATAAAAAATGAGGAGCAATCGGATGGAAAAAACATATTTCGATACATTTGTTTCGCTCATTAAAAAATATGATGAGATACCGGAACACATCATCCGCGAAAGGAACGTGAAGCTGGGTCTTCGAAACGCTGATGGCACCGGCGTGGTGGTCGGCATCACCAACAAGGGAAGCGTGATCGGCTATAAAAGAGAGCTGATCGACAGGGAGAAAAACCTATACGAGGCAAAACCGGTTGAGGGAAAACTGTACTACTGCGGTTATGATGTGGAAGATCTGGTGAATGAGTATGAACAGAAAAACCGCTTCGGATTCGAAGAGGTCATTTTTCTTTTGCTCACAAGCGTGCTTCCGAAACCGGATGAGCTTGAATATATAAAGGAGGAGCTTGCAAAGCGAAGGAGCCTCACAAGAGCTGAGCGCTCAGTGATTATGGAGAGCGGAGAGAATCATAATCAGATGTACGCGCTTCACTCTGCGATTTCGCACCTGAGCAGATGCGATAAAAATCCGGATTCTACCGATATCAGCGATGTCACCGACCAGTGCTTAAACCTCATCGCGAAATTTCCCACCATTGTGGCGGCGAATTATAATGTTTCAAAATTCATGCGCGGCGGCGATCTCACACTCATTCGCCCGCGGCAGGATCTCGGCTTTGCAGAAAATTTTCTCTACATGCTGAATGGGGATTTGCCCGACAGCTACGAGGCGCATCTCTTCGATACCTGCCTGGTGCTTCACGCGGAACATGGCGGTGGCAATAACTCGACGTTCGCAGTGCGCGTGGTTTCTTCCAGCGGCGCGAATACCTACATGGCGATCGCTGCGGGCATTGCCTCCTTGAGCGGCCATCTGCATGGCGGGGCCAATGAATCAGTCAATATCATGATGAAGGATTTGAAGAAAAACGTTGACGATTGGGGAAGCTATAAGAAGCTGCGAAACTATCTGGTGAAAGTTCTCGAGGGAAAAGCGGGCGGCAAAAGCGGGAAAATTTACGGGTTCGGTCATGCCGTTTACACCAAATCCGATCCGAGGGCCATCATCCTTAAAAAGCACGCTGCGGAACTTGCAAAGAGAAAAGACGCTCTTGATGAATATTACCTCTACGAATCAGTTGAGAACATCGCAGTGGAGCTTCTTTCGGAAAAATCAAAAAAAATGATTTCGGCGAATGTCGATTATTATTCCGGCTTCATTTATGAACTGCTGGGAATACCGCGGGAGCTTTTTACGCCGATTTTCGCGATGGCGCGCGTTGCGGGGTGGTCGGCGCACCGGATAGAACAGCTCATTCAGAATAAAATAATGCGTCCGGCGTACATCAATCCCTTTCTTGAGCCGAAGCAGTATGAGGAGCTTGAGAATCGCTGAAGTTCATCGGACCGCACGAAAATACCAGTGCGAAATGAGACTGCTCATGTCGCCCGGAATGGTGCGCTCCATGAGACCGTAGGCAAATTCTCTGTAGGGTGATAACGCCTCTTTTAGCTCGTCTTCGCTGAAAAACGAGACTACCGAGCCTTCAAGGTCACCGAGGCCGGTGCGCCATACATTGTTTTCAAGATGCGTTCCCTTTTTCAAATACGTATCGCGCGATGAGCGGAGCGTGCCGATGTGCCACCCGCCGTTTTTGAGAACGCGCATAATCTCTCCGATCATTACGGGAAGATAGCGCTTGTGGCAGTAGTGGAGGGAGCCCCAGCTTACTACCAGATCAAAAGAGGCGTCACGGAAAGGAAGGGCGGTGTTTTGCGCACACGCAAACGGCGCATTAATTCTTCCCGCTGACTGAATAAGGGCTTCCATGCTGTAATCGGTTCCAATTACAAGGCCTAATCCCATTTCCTTGAGAGCTATCACGTGCCTGCCGCTTCCCGAGCCAAGGTCGATGGCCGAAATGGTTTTCAGATCTTTCCCTTTTAAAAACGAAGATGCCAGGCGGATGAAATTTTCGTCGGGATAGGCAAGCAGCGACTTCTCTTTCCGGTAATGCGTATCCCACTGCTGTAAACCAGTGTGCATCATTTTCCGGGCCTGATTTTTATTGATAGTTTCTCAATTGCGAAATCGCACGCATCGACGGCTTCCCTGATGGATTTACCTTCTGTAATGACTACGCCGATTCTGTCGTGGTTTGTTTCCGGAGGATTGATGTGGGAGCCGACGTCTTTAAAGATGCGGTAGAATAATAATCCGTGTATCTCCTCGTATTTGATTGGATTAAAAGAGGTGAAAATGCCGTTTCTTCCCGTGATGTATTTTACCGCAATGTTTTTTTTCTTTGTACCCGCCTGCGGAAGTTTGAAATCTTTACCCGCCGCAGCCCGTATGGTTTCCGCGATAAAGTTGTAGGCTGTGCGCTTTGGAATCACGAAGTCGGGAATAAATTCACCGCCGAATTCCGGAACGGCTTCTATGAGCGAAAGCCCCTTCTCGGGATGTACTTTTATTTCCATGATTAAAGGGGATGTGACGATATCGAAAGCATCAGCGATTTTCTGACCGATTTCTCGCACTTCCCTGGAGCGCGAAAAATGACGCGATGGGGCAAGATGCATCAAATCCACAAAGTACGGGGGCGGTGAGAGCACTTTATCAGTCATTTCAACGAGATGATATCGGCCGCGGTGAATGAGGCCTGCTGCGATTATTTCATCTCCCTCGATGAATTCTTCAATGATTACCGGGCCTGAATCGATTACATTAAGATGATCTTCGAGCTCTTTTCTGCTGTTGACCAATTTGACTCCTTTTTTCGCGTGGCCCGTAGCGGGTTTCACAATGAGCGGAAAGGAGAATTCTTCGAGAAAACGCAGCTTTTTTCTGTCGGTGATAATATGAAATCGCGGGGAAGGAATCCCGCTTTCGGAAAATACCTCTTTCATCCGTTCTTTTTGGAGGAAATCGTCAACTCGCCTGAACGGCAGAAGGGTGCAATTGAACTGCTCGGCAAGATACGCGGCGCATTTGATCGCGGTACCGTAGGATTTCGAAAGCACGGCCGTGATGTCTCCTGCCACAATGAACTCTTTCAGCTTGATAAATATTTCTTTGAAATTTTCAATTGATTCGATAATGCGGATGTCGCAGTGAAGAAAACCGGGTGCAGCCGGGTTCATGTCCACCCCTATGACGCTGAAACCGAGAGCCTTCGCTTCTTTGATGAGCGGCATCTGATTGATCCCTGCGCCAATCGAAACAAGGAAGTGAGGGCCGCCCGAGGAGCTTTTTTTCCAGAGTTTTGTCATCATGCCTATTGCGCTTGTGTGGTCATCAGGATGCGTACAGCACCGCTACGATGCGGGCGGGATTGTCGTCTGCGCTGGCCACGCGGTGCGGTACTGTTGAATCGTAGTAGATGCTGTCCCCGGGCTCCAAGACGTCGGTATAATTGTCGAGCTGGATTTCAACCCTGCCTTCGAGCACGAAAAGAAATTCTTCACCTTCATGGCTGTAGGGGAGGCCTTTCTTGCCGCCAGGTTCGAGGGTGACGATGAATGGTTCCATTTTCCTGTTGATTTTATCAGGAGCCAGAGATTCGTAGGAGTAGCCGTAGCGAACTCCCTCTTTTGATGCGACGCGCGATGTGGGTGTTCGCTCGTGTTTTCGCACGATGGTAAACGGAGCGGTGCCGGACTGGTCGAAAAATTTGCCGATTTCAAAGCCAAGACCATGGGCGATTTTGATGAGCGCACCCAGCGGCGGTGAAATGAGGTGGTTCTCAATCTGTGAGATGAATGCGGGAGAAAAGCCGGTTTTCTCCGCAAGATCGGAGAGCGAAAATCCCCGGGATTCTCTGAGCGTCTTTATTTTTTCGCCGACTTTCACTTCGCCTGTCGCCATGATTGCCCCCTCTTGGTGCGCTATTATATGATGTTTGCTTCGATATTCACGATTTGCGCAATTGACTGATTTGCCCAAGCATCAAGGCACGCAAGAAAAAAAGTCAAGGCAAATTGGTGCTTTCCCACTTGACTTTTTTGGGCATTTGATATACGCATATGTCATGATAATATTTGTAAAGTGGAGGGTACATGGCAACCCGATATGAAGTATCCCGCGCGCTTGAAGTTGATGCCGATCCGGAAGTATGTTACGCGCTCATGTGCGATTTCGAAAAATATCCCTCATGGTTTACATTTGTCAGGGAAACCAAAGTGTTGCGCTCCGACGAAAAGAACGTGCCGAATAAAGTCATGTTTCTGTGCGATGTCGTAGTCGGGCAGATTGTGAATAAAAGAGGCTTCCTCATCGTTAATGAATATAAATATGATCCGGGCAGATACAGGCTTGATTATAAAGTGGTGGACGGAATCGTGAAAGAGGCGGAAGGATATTATCAGTTTAGAAGGCTTGTCACCGGAAAATGTCTCGCGGTGTTTTTCATCAACATCAACTTCGGTTCGCCCCTGCCGCAGAAAATCATCAATTACATGATCGAGCATCTGATGGACGGCGTGCTAGGGATGATAAAAACCGCATCTGAGAAACTGGTTAAAGGAGCAAGAGTATAAGCTCAAGTTTGCATTATGGGGAATATTCTCTTCTCGCAATTCAGCTACGAACGGTTTGTTCTTATTGTGCTGGTAAGTTCGCTTCTGGCAGTCCTCATTCGTCGGTCATGGAAAAAGCTCGCAAGCAGATTTTTGTCCGGTTATTTTCTTTTTGTGATTCTTTTCAATATTGGACATCTCATCACCTATTCGCTGATGGTCCCGCAGGGCGCGTATGGCTGGTATATGGCCGCGCTTGCTCCTTTCGGGCTCGCTTTTCTGGTGCAGTTTGCCTACCGCTTTCCCCGCCAGTTGTTTGAGAAGGAGGCGCGCATTGTTTTCGCAGTATCCCTTGGGTTTTCAATCATCGCACTGGTAGATTATGTGTGCGCTGCTCTAAAAATGCCGGTGTTGCTTTCTGAAACGGGTTTCGGCTCTCAGTACGAATCGCCCTGGATTGCGCCGCTGGCCGCTGCGCTTTTTTTGTGGGCATTTCTTGTCTTTATTCGGCAATCGCTCCAATCGGAAGGAATCACGAGTAAAAATCCCGTCCGCGTATTGCAAAGACTCTGGAAACCGCAAAATCCCGGGGCGCAAAAAGCACGAAATCTGGGGCTAATTGTATTTTTTGAATTTATCAATACCGCAACCATTGCTCTCTATATGTCGGTGCGATTCATTCCGTATTCCACTCTGCTTGCTGTTAATAATGTACTTTTTTTAGGCATTTATGTTTTGTATGTGGTTATTGTTCTCACCGATGAGGTGGAGCCGCTTTCCTTCAGGTTTAAGATGACTGGCATCACGTTTATTGTCGTGCTGGCGATTGTAGGAATCATCGGTTCGCTTACCCTCTATCAATTTGAAGATATCTATGATGCGACAAACCGCGCGGAATTGCGGTATGTGCGTTCGATTATCGCGGAGCGAAAATTTGATGAATTGCCCGCGCATGTGGTATTCATTGTTGCTGGCAATTCGCAGGGAAGGTTGGAAACACTGTACAGAAATGATGAGCGTATTGTCGTGCCCAATTCGGTGGCGCTTCGGGAATTTGTGCCTGGCAGAATTGCCCTTGCGACACAAACGCATAATTTTACAAAAATGGAGCAATTCGAGGAAGGCAGGCGCTATTTCAGCCAGCTGGGAGGCATGAATTATCATGTATATGTGCTGAAAGGAACCGGCATGCAGTATGGGGTGGGATATAGCTTTATGCACTACAGGGAAGTATTACACGAAAAAGTTTTGCGTATGATACTGATTCTTGTGGCATCGCTTGCGATTGTGGTTCTGATTGTGCCGGTGCTGGTAAAAGCCGGTCTTCTTCGGCCGCTTGATGTGTTGCTGGGGAATATCGCCCAATCTTCACATGTACCCGATGCATCAAATGAGATTTCAAAAGTTTCTCATTCCCTGCAGGAAATAATCGAAACGCGCAAGGCACTGGAAGAAGAAAATCTCCGTCTAAAAGAAGAAACCAAAAGAAAAAAACGTCCCGATTATGCCATCACAGAGCCGGGTAAACATAAAATCGAGCAGGCATTAACATATATCCATGAAAACTATCGCTTTGATATATCCCGCGAGGGGCTTGCTGCTTCCGTGTCCATGAGCCCGGTTCGCTTCGGGAAGGCGTTTAAAGCCTGTACGGGGAAAAAATTGGGCGATTATATCAATGCACTTCGCGTGCAGGACGCAAAGAAAATGCTCGAAGAAAAGCAAAAATCGATTTCCGATATCGCGTTTGATGTTGGTTTCGAGAGCCTTCGTTCGTTTAACCGCGTGTTTATCCAGCATACGGGAATGACTCCTTCTGAGTACCGCAATCGCACAAAAATAATATAATCCCATTGGACAATTTGAGCCAGCGTTTCAGTCTGGCGAGACGGGAAGAAAATTGTTTTGTATATTAAATCCATAACGACCAGACGGTTTTGAAAAAATAATGCGTACGGGGGTAATTGAATGAAACTTAGAAGTAAAAAGTGGATGCTGTGGGCAGTGCTCTTTGTGACAGCATTGTCGTTTTTTGCGTGTGAACTCGATACCGATAACGAGGGAGTAGGCGAGGGGTCAGAGCCCGAGGACGCGATGTTTTTCGCGTATGAGTTGCCTGATGCGCCGAACTATGCAACCACCTCGAACATCAATAATCAGACCAATGTGCCGATTTCCCAGTGGATTACGGTATCGTTCGATTGCGACATCAATCCTGCCACGCTGACTTCATCGACCTTTAAGGTGGTCAGAGCAAGCGATAATGCCGTGGTGGAAGGCACCATCAGCTATGCAAATCGGGTAGCGACCTTTAAGCCGACTTTTAAGTTCTATCAAAGCGGCACCAAGGTTGAGTATAAGGGATTGCGGCAGAATACGCAGTATAAGGTAATTCTGGATGCGGCGAATATCAAAACGCCTTCCGGCCAGCCGGCGACCATTACTCAGACAACTTTCACGTTTACCACCACGGATCTGGACTATGGCATTTATTTCATGGGCTCAAACGGCGAGTTTGAAAAGTTTGTCCCCGGGCGCAGCAATCCGTACTACGATCCCACCAAACCGGTGATTCTGTACATTCATGGCTGGCAGACGGGAACCTCGCAGAACAATTTCGGCCGCGAAAATCCGTTCTTCTTCTATGCGGGCTATTCAGGTTTACTCAACACCGCGCAGACGTGGCGCAGCAAGGGGTACAATGTGGCGCTGGTGTACTGGGCGCAGTGGGCCGATGAAGGTGAGGTGAAGGATGCGGAGGCGAAACTGTGGACGGTCAACGGCCCGCGGCAGATGCGCTACCGCGTGCAGGATGGCAGCTATCGCAATCTTTCTACGACCCAAAACGTGACGCAGCTCATCTATGAGGTGTACCGTCAGACCTTCGCTAATTTTACCGGCGGACATATCCGCATTGTGGGTCATTCGCTGGGCAATCAGCTTGCCACGACGCTTTCGTGGACGATCAGCAATGAATATCGGGCGGGAAGAATTTCCGCCGCTCTTGTGCCCTCTCGATTGGTGCTTCTGGATCCGTTCTGGAGCAAGGATGGCAAATCGTATCTGGGCGGAAAGTGGACAGGTGAAGTGTGCCGCACCTATGTGCGCGATCTCATTACCAGGCATGGTATTGCGGTTGAACAATATAAGACATCCGGGCTCGGCGGCGCGATTGGCGATGAAAATTTAGACATGCGGAAGATGACGGCGTTTTTTAGAATCTGGCCGGATTTCATCAGCAGCACCGACCAGACAGCGCAGCACCTCTATGCCTATGTGTGGTATGTGCATTCCATCAATCAGGCCGCAACGGGAAATTACGAAGCCGCAAACGGCGTGGGCGCTGCAGCAAGCAATGCGCAGGTGAAGACGATGATGAACTGGAATTTCTCCGCCAGCGCGCCGCGAACCGATCCTCGCTTCTGGTACACCAGCGGCAATTGCACCAAAACATGGACGAGTTCGGATGACTATTTCTCTCGGAAGTCGGGCGTAAACACCTGGTAACAATATTCCCTCGCAAATTTCGACAAAAGCGCGCCGAAAGGCGCGCTTTTTTTCTCGCAATGGTGGAGCGATAAGAAGAAATCCTATTTAAACAGGTTGTGGAACGATCCGTAGAGGTCAAATGATAAATACGGCTCGCGTCCCTCTTCGCGCCGCAGTAGCATAATCGCCGTATCTTCCACGAGATGTCCCACATGCCACCAGAAGGAATCCTCGCCGTCGGAGGTCTGGAAAATGTCCGTATTGATTAAATAGTGGAATTCTTCGACGAGATCCCACGAGCTGTATCGAGCGTCCGGCCTCAAAACATCGAGCAGGTAGTATCCGATTCCGTCATCCGAAAAGGTGATGATGCCCATCTGGAGCAAGTCATCGTACATACCCTGAAATTTCTTTAACAGCGGAGGCAGCTTTTCAAGGATATTGCTTGCGATATGCGTGTAGTAGCCGGGGGCAAGATGATCGAGATTTCGCGGATCCGTTTCCTTTGTGCGCGGTATGTTTTCATCCCAGAGAAGATGTGCCGCAAGCGTTTGTACCAGAGGAAGATCGTCGGGGGAAATATCGGCGATCTGCACGAAATGCTCCCATGCTTCAAAAAGCCGTCCGATGACATAATTGGGGTTCGCTTCAGCCGGATTGTCGCGCTTCACGGGACTTGCGAGTTCGGCAATAATTTCCGTGATGTTATTGATCGCATGGCGATGGCCGTCTTCGAGGTCCTTGCCGGATGAAACGGGATGATATGTTTCGCGCATGCTATCGCTGTATTTGTATTCAAATATCCTGTCGAACAGGTAGCTGCGGTAATCCTGAATTACCTGGCGAAGTGACGCCGTATATTTTTCCCGGAAGTTTGTGGCCGGATCCGGCACCTCGATGTTGGTGGAATCGTACACAGAATCGATCGCTGCATTTTTGAGGAAATTCAGTTCTTTTTGAATGTCAAGCCCTTTGTTGGTTGAACCATCCCATCCGAAGAGCCAGTCGATAATGGTTGCCGGCCGATATACGATCGTATTATCTTTCCCGATGGGTTGATCGTATGTTACCAGGGGTTTGTTGTATTCAAAATCCTTTGATTGATAGACGATAAGCTGCTTGTTGTACTCCTGCATCACTTTGTTCATGCGCAGATCATAATTGTGCGGATTGTACATATTGGGTGCATGCGTCTCGCCTCCGCGATACCAGGCAGTTCTGAAACTGAGGCAATAATCTTTAAAATTATCATTGGAGGTGTCATATCGAAAATCGATATATTCATTCAAGCCGGTAAATATACTCTTGCACAGATCTGCATTATCTTTATTTTTTTCAATCCAATCTTTTGCGTCGATGTATTTGTAATAGCTCTCACCCGTGAAAATGATGGGAGTAGTTCCATCCCAGTCATCGCCGCCTGTGACGAGGTAATTCCCATCGGCAATTTTTTCGAATGTAAGTTCGATGAGACCATTGTTATTCCCATCCTTCGCCTCGTCGAATTCCATATATCTGCCGTACCCGTATATCGGATCTTTTGCCTTGAATACCACAAAATCTCTTTCAGGCGCTACTCCGCTTCGAAGATCGGAAAGTTTCACATCGACCTGCGCTTCATAGAGGCCAAGCACTGCAGATTCGAAGATGTTGATGCCGAAATTTTTCACCAGGCTGTCGTTGATGCTTCCAATTTTCTCTTTGAGCACACCGGGGGTTATTTCATCGCCCCATGTGTCGAGGTTGAAATTATAAATGCCTTCAAAATCGTTCAGCCGCGCGTCTTTCACAAACTGAATGATGCCTTCGAAATCGAAATCGCGGACAAACTCAACGATATTGTCAATATCCGATTCCGAAAGTCCTGTTTGAAAAAGTCCTGCAGCATTTGCCTCTTCCCGCGTAGGCCGTGCGGTGAGGGAGTCGGCATTCCAGTTTTCCTCGAGCCACTTCACGTAGAGATAGTCATCGAGCACGGGAATAGCTTTTTTGAGAAAATTGACAAAACGCTGATCGCGCGAAAAGTCGCGCACAAGCGTAAGGCTGCGCTCAAGCTGGCTTAGAGATTCATTGTCCGCAAAGTACATCAACCGGTAGATGGGAACGTCCCAATCGATCTTTGGGTTGCGCGTGTCATTTACCCAGTAGCGCACAAGATCCGTGTACTTGCCGTTTTCATCCTTTGGTCCCAGCGTCATGGCGAATGAATTCAAATATGAGCGCACTGTACTTTTCACCGCCGATTCCATTCCTTTTTTCAATGGCGTCAGATAGTTGATGTTGGCATATTTGCTGCGCAGAAGGGTCGGAAGCAAACCTTTGCGGGAGCCGGGGATGACGGTATCAGTCGCTGGATCGTGATCGATGAGGATGTTCACCAGCGCGTTTTTGTTGTAGAGAGGTTTAAGCGGATTGGAGATCCTAACTTCCGTATCATATTCCACGACTATCTGATCTTCCGGATCGGGGCAATCGCAGCTATCAGGGTTAACATTTTTGCAAAAAACTCTACTTATATGACGATTTTCAATATGAAAATCCTGCTGTGTCTGGTTGAGAGCCACAGAACTCAGCACAAACGTATCGAACATGGAACGGAAGCCCGATTTTCCGAAATAGGTGATATTGCCATTGTCGATATCTTCGGCCGTGGCGGGATTTCCGCTCCAGTCTCTATAGATAGTGCC
>CAKZSV010000080.1 GCA_937921485.1 uncultured bacterium | reverse complement strand
TATTCAGCAACCAGACTTAACCTACCATATCGTTTCGCAGTGTCTCGAATGGCGCGATATGATGGAAGAAGAGTACTTCAAAGAGTGTTTTCTTGAAATTTTGCGCAGAAGCAAACAAAAATATCACTTTAAGCTTATTGCATACTGCATCATGCCCAACCACATGCACCTTATTATCCACACTCTGCCAGGTGGAACATCCATCTCACGAATTGTGCAGTATATCAAATCTCGATTCGCGGAGCTTTATAACAAAATCGTGAAACGAACTGGTCCATTCTGGAACGGGAGGTACAAAGACAGCATCGTGCAATTTGCAAAAGATGCGTGTCACTATTTACTATGGCTTTTGTGGTATCTTGCATTTAACCCGGTGAGAAAAAGGATGTGCACAAACCCTTTAAACTATCGATACAGCAGTATACGAGCATATTTGGAAGATAATGCGGAGAGCGATGTTCCCATCGACCATCACGATTTTTTTCTGCGGCTGGGGAACACTTTTGCGGAAAGAGTGAAACGCTTTTTAGGGTACGAGGAAATGTACCGTAAGCGG
The DNA here is from genome assembly GCA_937921485.1 of uncultured bacterium. Classification (GTDB taxonomy): domain Bacteria; phylum Spirochaetota; class UBA4802; order UBA4802; family JAGODF01; genus DYLV01. The sequence goes on along the minus strand of CAKZSV010000080.1, from coordinate 8,632 downwards.
TATGCTATCTTCGACTGGGCATAATATCGCCCAATCATCGGAATACATTAACAGATTCCACCTTTCAATCCATAATTTTTTTATTTGTGATAATCAAATGAGTGCTTTATTGTTTCCATTATTGTTAAAGCTTAGTCCCTCATTCTCTCAATAGCCCTCCTTGTCTTACTGATTCACTGAAAGAACCACATAGAAATGTGACACGCATAGTGCTTCATGGAAATTCGAAACCATTTCCTCGCAATTTGAACCATTTTTCGAACGTCAGAGCGTAAATAGGGTCAGAGCCTAATGGCTTTTTACGGGTTAACCATCAGAACCTTTAGTATTATACACATATAGGGTCAGAGCCTCAAGAACAAGAAATTAATTGACAAAAATTCATCTTATTGTATTATTGTATTACATAAATAATAATTTGGAGGTTATCATGCAAGAAGTGTATGTTATAAGCGCCGTTCGTACCCCTGTGGGCAAACAGCGGGGTTATTTTCGCGAATATCTTGCGCCAGAACTTCTGGCAATAGCACTCAATGCATCCGTAGAAAAAATCAACCTCGATCCCGCCCTGGTTAAAGATGTCATAACCGGCTGTGTGTATCAAATCGGGGAACAGGGCTTCGACCTTGCGCGCATGGCGGTGCTTGCATCAAAACTTCCCACTTCTGTTCCGGGTATCACCATAAATCGACAGTGCGGCAGCAGCCTTTCGGCAATTCAGCTGGCCAGTGGGATGATTGCATCGGGAACTCACGACATCATCATCGCATCCGGTTGCGAACTTATGTCGAAATATGGTATCGCGTCCGATTTAAACTGCACACTCTCAAACGGACAGAATGCAGGACATCCGCTCGGCGCCTTTTATGTCGAAAAATACGGCATTCCAAATCAAATCACCTCAGCACAGGCCATTGCGAAAAAATGGAACATCACCAAAGAAGAATGTCAGGATTTTGCCATTGCCAGCCACAAAAAGGCACATGCCGCAACGCTTGAGGGACGCTTCAAGGAAGAAATTATTCCCATTCAGGGGCTTGATAAAGAAGGCAATACAATTCAATGCACTGCCGATGAGCCCATCAGGCCCGAAACCACCAGAGAATCGCTCGAAGCACTGAAAATCATACCCGGTACCGAATGGATGACTGCCGGGCTTTCTAGCACCATTACTGATGGCGCCTCGGCAATGGTGCTGGCAAGCGAAAAAAAGGTAAAAGAGCTCAATCTCACACCATTAGCCCGGGTCGTAGCGCATGCAGTAGTGGGCTCTGACCCCGTACTCATGCTCACCGGGCCGATTGAAGTTACGCCGAAAGTCTTACAAAAGGCTGGTCTTTCAATGAAGGACATCGATATCTTTGAGGTCAATGAAGCGTTTGCGCCCATCCCGCTTGCCTGGGCGAAAGAGCTCAACGCCGATATGGACAAGCTCAATGTCAACGGTGGCGCAATGGCGCTCGGCCATCCGGTGGGGAATTCCGGCTGCAGGCTTTCCGTCACCGCCATTCATGAACTGCGTCGCCGCAAAGGGCGCTTTGCGCTGGTGACGCTTTGCACCGGCGGCGGTATGGCACCTGCGACAATTTTTGAACGCGCATAGACTCAACGCCAATATTACCAGGGAGGTATGCCATGGCAGAGGAGCGGAGAAATTATGAGAGCTGTTATGTCGACATAAAAGAACATTATGCAATTATGACGTTCAATCGTCCCGACAAGCTCAATGCGTTCAGTCCCGATCTTTTCGAAAGCATCACACAGTCGTATGCTGACCTAAAAAAAGAAAAAAGCATTCGGGCAATCATTTTCACCGGTGCGGGCGACCACTTTTCTGCTGGCGGCGACGTATCGCTCGATATCGATCCTTTAAAACACATGTCGCTGAATGAATTCCGCGATTACTTTGACCCGCTCGTTGAACTCTACATGGATCTGTACAATCTCGACAAAGTCACAATCGCTGCAATTAACGGCTTCGCGCTTGGAGCAGGTTTCGAGATGACCCTTCTGTGCGATTTTCGCATCGCATCAGAAACTGCACAACTCGGCGAATTTTTTGTGCGCATGGGGCTTGTGCCGGAAATTGGAATGTGTCTGCTTCCAAAAATCGTCGGTCCCGGCATGGCGCGCTATATGTGCTATACCGGTGAACTCATCAATGCACAGGAGGCGCTTCGCATTGGCCTTGTGGAAAAGGTTGTTAAGCCTGATGAGCTTCTCCCAGAATCGGAGAAGCTCGCACGGAGGCTTGCGCGGGGACCTGCGGCAGTCGGCATTATAAAAAAAGCAATGAATCAGCTGGCCAATCTCCCTTTGGAGCTTTCCGCAGATGCAGGCGTGAATTATCAGTTCGCCGCCACCCGCACGAAAGATCATGCCGAGGCGGTACGCGCGTTTCTGGAAAAACGAAAACCGAATTTCACAGGCGAATAGCACAATTCGAATAACCCTTTTTTCCTTGACAAGCAGGCGCGTGGGTGATGTATGCTCCTTTGGTTTCTTTCACTAAAAAACTATATCATCATATTGCATGTGAGGTATTCATGTATCCAATTCTCTTTCAGTATAAAATGATTTCAATCGGCGGATACGGCGTGATGCTCGGGCTGGGATTTTATCTGGCATTCTTGCTCTTTGAACGAGAACTCAAACTCCGCAACATCGACCCGGAGCTTGCGTATAAAATACTTCTGGTTGCAATTCCCTGCGGCATCGTCGGTTCAAAAATTTTCCATATTATGGAACACTGGGACGAGTTTTTGCAATATCCCATGGAGATGATTTTTTCCGGCGCCGGACTTTCGGCATACGGCGGATTTCTTCTCGCATTCATCGTGAGCTATTTTGTCATCCGCAAAAGCGGCGAAAGCGTACTTGGCATCTGCGACGCTGCTTCTCCGGCAATGGCGCTTGGCTATTGCTTTGGTCGCTTCGGCTGTCATGTAGCCGGCGACGGCTGTTACGGCATTGCAATCAAGCCATACCATATTATGCAATTTTTCGGCACTTCCTACCCCAACGGCATCGTTCCTACGTCTCAGCCGGTCTATCCAACGCCTCTTTTCGAGGTGTTTTTCTCCTTTGTGGTTTTTGGCGTTCTGATGCAATTGCGGCGCAAAGAATGGCCGGCGGGAAAATTATTTTTCCTCTATCTTATATTAAACGGACTTCCCCGTTTTCTGGTTGAGTTCATCCGCACAAATCCCGAAATGATAGCCGGCCTGACGCAGGCGCAGGTGATTGGTTTTTTCCTTATCATAACCGGCGCAATAGGCATGGTGCTTCTTGACCGAAGAGAAGCGGGCAACAGCGCGGCGAAATAATTTTGCAGATGTATTGGCCCAAATCTAATTACACGGATTGTTTGCGACAGGAAATTGTTATTATTATTATAAATGAACCGATCAAATAAAAGAAAAGCTTCGGCTTTTATTGCAATAATCACTTATGTTCTTTTCTTTTTTGCTGCCGCATATACACTACATGCCGATAATGCCGTTCTCTGGGATATACTTCGGCGTCTTGACAATATTGTACCCGAAGACAAACTCCTCAAAAAAAACCTTATTAATTCCCTTATCGAGCAAGCCCCAGGTACGAAATTTGAATCGTACGCCCTTGCTCTTCACGCAATGGACGCAAAAGATTATTTAACCGCACTGGCATATTTCCGAAAATCGGTCGAGAATGACCCGAATTTTTATTACGGTCACTATGGCACAGGAGTCGCGCTGGGCAATCTGGGCTTGTTAAATGAAAGCGTGGCAAGCCTCAACCGGGCCATTGCCCTGAAGCGAAACTTCATCCCTGCGTATTCTGCCAGAGCCTGGACAAAAAACCGTGTGAAAAATTTTCAGGGTGCAATATCCGATCTGACCACTGCAATTCAACTCGCGCAGCCCGGATACGAAAAACACCTGTCGAATATTTATAAAAACCGAGGGCGTGCGAAGTATCGAATGAAAAACTACGCGGGTGCAATCACCGATTACACAAAGGCGATTCAAATCAATCCGTTGTTTGCCGACGCCTATTACGACAGAGCAAAAGCCTGGGGAGAACTACGCAAGAAGGATGAAGCTTGCGCTGATCTGCACAAAGCATATGATTTACACCATCCCCGAGCAAAAGCGGCACTGGATAAATACTGCATGTAACGCACCACACCCTCGCTATCAGGCTACCCAAGTTGCAGCACACACCGAAGTGAATATCACCCCATCGCCAGCAAGCTACTCAATCTGCAAGCACAAGCAGCAGTTCGTGCGCCCAAAAGGGCTCTGACCCCACTGCTGGAACGCTACTACGTCTGCTGCACAAACAAAAGTGGGTGCCCCAAAGGAGCAACCACCCCATCGACAGCAAGCTATTCCATCTGCGGCACAAACGCCTGTTCGTGCGCCCAAAGGGGCTCTGACCCCACCACTGGCACGCTACTCAGTCTGCTGCACAAACAAAAGTGAGTGCCCCAAAGGGGCTCTGACCCCGCTGCTGGCAAGCTATTCCATCTGCGGCACAAGCAGCAGTTCGTGCGCCCAAAGGGCCAAAAGGGCTCTGACCCCGCTGCCTGCAAGCTATTTCATCTGCGGCACATTCGAACCATTACGGAAAAATTTTGCTTTACCAAACCGCACTTTCGATTATTTTCGCACTTATTAAGGAAAATTGAGCACATGAAGCTACGATACATCATTACACAACGACTACAGATTGCCGTTTTTATATCACTTTTCGCATCGTTTTTCCTTCATGCCTGTACAAACGACCAACGGATTGACATTTCTGGCGACTGGAAAATCATTCAGGGGGATAGTCCCGACTACAGACTTTTCGAATTCGACCATTCCGAATGGCGCACAATCAATCTGCCGGGCCTTTTAGATGCGCAAAAGAAGCGCCAGATATTCTGGCTTCGCAGGGAAATTATACTGCCTGAAAAATTTGCTGGAAAAGACATAGCCTTTTTCGTCGGTAAAATCTGGGATGTCGAACAGACATATTTTAACGGCGTGAAAATCGGCGCTTCCGGCAAAGAATATCCAGAGTTTTTCTCAGAATGGAATTTTTTTCGATACTACCATATCCCTCCGGAATTGATAAAGCAAAATGACAAGAACATCATTGCAGTGCGTGTTTTTACCAATCAGTTCGCCCTCTGGAACGGCAGACCATTTATTGCACCACTCGAGGAAGTTAAAATCAGCACGTTCTTTCATCGCCTCGGAGCCGAATACCTGCCGCTCGCATTTGGCCTCCTTACCTTGCTCATCGCGCTCTCTTCGCTTATGCAATTTTTCATCGACAGAAGCAACACACTGGCGCTTCACTTTTCCGGCGTTTCCTTTCTGTGGTTTGTCCTTTCTTTCCACTACTACCTCCCGGACTTTTTCATCATGAGTTTCAACACACAGGATAAGCTCTACTACACTCTTCTGAGCATAGAAATAATCTGGATATACGTCTTTCTTGAAAAATTGCTTCATCTACATATCCCTTTCATTCGGCGCATTCTTTTAATTGTTTTGCCCCTTGTGCTTATTCTGACCCTTAGCGCTACCGAGGACGATCCCATAACAGGCTGGCGCTTCGACGCGATCGGCGGTTTCGGGATCATCATCCAGCTCATAATGGGCTATCTCATTGTTCAATCGCTCCGTAAAAAGAATAAGGAAGCCGGGATAATGCTCTTCGCGTATATAATTTTCATGATTTGCATAATACACGATGCGCTTTCAATTTCCAATTTCATTTTTACAAACATTTTCTGGAATAACCTCGGCTATCCTGCGCTCATTTTAGGTTTCGGCGCAATTCTTTCATTGCGCGTAATTGACATGTCAAGGCGCCTGGAATTGACCACTGCTGAAATCGAACAGAAAAACAAGAGCCTTCTTGAAGTGCTATCGAACATCAAGAATTCAATAACGGAGCTTACAGAATTTTCATTGAGCGTACAATCGATGGCACGAAATCTGCGCGAGGATATGGACGAGCAGGGAGCGAATCTCGAAGAAATAAGCACAGCGATTGAGCAGGTTTCCGCATCAATCGAATCAATCACATCGAATGCAAAGAGGCAGCAGGAGACAATCAATAAGAATAAGGAAGTACTTGTGCAGTATATCTCATCAATAAACCGGATAACCGATGCAGCAAAAAGAGCTGTTCAGCTCAGTTTCCAGAGTCAGGGCCAGACATCTCAGACCCGAAAAAATCTGGAAGAGGTCCGCGAAGTAATGATGAAGATAAAAGAGTCCTCCGGAGCCATCAGGGAAATAACCGAAGTCATCAACGACATCGCAGAAAAAACCAATCTCCTCTCGCTCAATGCCTCGATCGAGGCAGCGCGAGCCGGCAACTATGGACGGGGTTTTGCGGTGGTAGCCGATGAGATAGGGAAACTCGCGGATGTTTCAATCCAGCAGGCAAAGTCGATTCAGGAAATGATCAAGGAAAGCGTCGATCAGATAGAAAAGGAAACCAATCTTATCATCAATTCTTCAAATTCAATTGTTGACGTGGAGCGCGCGGTGAACGACGTAAACGCAGGTATTGATACCATCTTGGATATGTGCATCTCGCAAGAACATCTCACGCGCGATGCAGAGCAAAACATGGAACTCATGCTAAACGGTTCGAAAGACATTGCAGACAGCACAGAAGAAGAAAAGCGTGCAATATTCAGTGTACAGAAAGCAATCGACCATATTTTGGGCATCACCAGCGCTGTGACTTTGAGCACAACTGCAATGGTGGAATCGCTTGAAAAGCTATATCGCCAAATCGATCTTTTGCGGGAGACTTCAAAAACGGAATAACTGGTCACCCCATCGACAGCAAGCTATTCCATCTGCGGCACAAGCAGCAGTTCGTGCGCCCCAAGGGGCTCTGACCCCGCTGCTGGCAAGCTATTCCATCTGCGGCACAAGCAGCAGTTCGTGCGCCCAAAGGGGCTCTGACCCCACTGCTGGAACGCTACTACGTCTGCTGCACAAACAAAAGTGAGTGCCCCAAAGGAGCACCCACCCCATCGACAGCAAGCTACTCAATCTGCGGCACAAGCAGCAGTTCGTGCGCCCAAAGGGGCTCTGACCCCGCCACTGGCAAGCTACTCCATCTGCGGCACAAGCGCCTGTTCGTGCGCCCAAAGGGGCTCTGACCCCGCTGCTGGAACGCTACTACGTCTGCTGCACAAACAAAAGTGGGTGCCCCAAAGGAGCACCCACCCCATCGACAGCAAGCTACTCGGTCTGCAGCACCCACCAAAGGTCGCTGCGCAAAGGTGCACTCACCCCGCCGTCAGTAAGCAATTAAATCTGCGGCACATGCCGAAGGAGAAATCTACACCGGCACAAGCCGCACCGATTGTTCAAACTGATTCCATTGAGAAGCATTTATCATACTGTCGAACTTCAGCGCCAGATAGAACTTCAAAGCCTGCGTTTCATTGTTCACCCGGACAATGCTTCCCCGTATTTTTAAATTTTTAAACCCGTTATTGCCGAGCTTTTTTACCACAATACTCAAAGGCTGTTGAAGAAGATTTGCGGAAAGATTGCAATTACACTCAATGAACGCGCCATTGGGGCTTATGTTGACAATTCTTCCGTCAATGCCGACAAACGAATTTCCCATATGAAGATCCACTAAATTTTCCGAAAGCACGTGATAGCGAACATACCGCCTTTTTTCAGCCGCCACGGCACCATTCATGCGCTCGCTTTCCAGATAATCGTAAATCATGTTTTTGCCCAAAAACTTGGATTTATAGAGCGCCTTATCCGCGCATTCGAGCATGGATTCATAGTCTTCGGCATCATACGGATAGGTCGCAATCCCCGCTGAAAAATGGATTTCAATCTTTTTTTTCTGATATTCTTTTGTTGCGAAATATTCCATGAGGCGGTATTTGATGCGCTCTGCCATTGCACGCGCACCAATTCTTCCCGTCTGGGGAAGAAGTATGATGAATTCATCACCGCCGTACCGCGCCAGCACATCTTCGCCTCGAAGATTCGCCTTTATTACCGAGACAAAACGCTCTAAAATTTTATCGCCAAAAAGATGGCCGTACGTATCGTTGATGGACTTGAAATCATCAAGATCCATGATGATGATGGAAAAGCTCTGGTTGTACCGCTCGGCCCTCTTGAGCTCATTGCGGGCGATGGAGCTGAAATAACTGATATTATAACATCCAAGTTTGGTATCTTCTTTGCTCATAGAAAGAATCTTTTCGAAAAAATCAATCTCCACAAATCTTGGATTTTTCAGAAGATGCGTATTATTATAAAAATAATCGAGGGCGGCCACGCGAAAGCCCACATCTCTCTGAAGTTTTTCCGATATATCGAATTTGTGTTCGAGGATATTGAAATAATGCCCTTTCGCTTCCTCTTCCGAAACATCAAGCCCGGTGAGGAAATTGATTACCGCGCTGTATATCCAGAGAGGACAGTTATCTGAATTGGTAACATCGGTTATGCGATCTATTGTTTCGGAGTCATTTAGAAGAAGTTTTTTAAAATCGTTCACTTCGCTAATCGGCAAATTGCACGCATTCCCCATGGAAAAACCCCCTTGCCCTAAGCATTTCCAACACATCTCTAACCCATACGGATGGTACGCA
>CAKZSV010000079.1 GCA_937921485.1 uncultured bacterium | reverse complement strand
GGTGGAGCGCATTGTAAATGGTGATTATGATGAGGACGTGGATTCTTATCCCTACAAAAACTGTGCAATTTACGATAAACGTATAGAAGAAGCGACGGTTTTTCACATCTGGTGGGGATTACCCTGCGACCCGGCGCTACTCGCCGCTGAATTCGCACGTTAACACGCATCACGATATCCATATTCCAGCAACCGGCATTTTCCCGGGAGGGACATCTATGTATCCAGGCACGGTATTGACGTATTGGCACGGTGCTATCGAGAGTATCATCCCGGACAGCCCCGTGGCAAATGTCCGCAGAAATGTATACGCAGACATAACTAAAGGCAGGGGGCTACCCTCGTTGGTGGCATATATCGGAGTTGCGGCTCTGAATATGAAGCTGGGTGGCTTTCTGGACAATATGGCTCCGGGGAACATCTCTGCGGGCACATCCCTCCCCGTGCTGATTATGTCTGCTAAGGACGACACGAAAACACCAATCGAATTTCTCGAGAAAGAATATGAAAAACTAAAGGGGAGCGGAATGCGACTTGTAGTGTTTGAAAAGGGAAATCACGCGAGGCTTTTTAATGAGGAACGTGATAGATATGTCGATACGATGAGAAAATTTTTCGCTGACGTGAAGAGGGCGAAAGCGGAAGTAAGGTAATGGATCAGAAAAAATGGTTAGCTTTTCGAGGGCAGTATTAAATTGCCAAGAGGGATGATTCCAAGAAACAATATTTATTTGCCGAGCAACCCTGTAAGGTATTATAGTATGATAACGACAATCAGCTTTTTATCCCTGATAATTGAAGAACAGGTATCGGAATTTTCGACTCGACAACGATGCCTCCATAATACCATCCCGGTTCAGCAATATGGTGAGGTGGTGGGTTTTGAGCCTCCTTGGTGATCACACCATGGTTCCATTGAGCGATGCTCAGTTCCAGGTCTATACGCTGGAGGGAACGGTTTTTAACGATAGTGTTTTTTTCTTATTGCTGTCATCTAATTTACCTCACTATTTAATAATTATTTAACAGTAATATTATATCACATATTTTTTTCAAGCTTTTTTCGATTTTTTAGAAGTTCCCAGAAGTTGTTGAAAATGAAACTGAAGCAAAAATCGAAGATATGAAAAAAAATGAAGATAGAGAGATAACTGATGAAGATATTGAGGCATTTAAAGAACAGATTCGAAGCAGTCTGGATGTCCACGAACTTAATATAACGACATCAAAACTTGTGGTGGCACGCTATATGGTCAACGGATTTGCACATTGGGACGAAAAAGCAAGCGTGCCTTATTTTCGGAATGTGGTATTATATCTGTATGATGTAAAATCAAAAAAAGAACTGATTTCTGCACACCATGAAAATTACGCGAAGAGAGATGAAATATTTTTGAAACTCATACCAATTTTTGCTAAATCTATTGAATATCGCTTATGTATAAGGCGATACTAACAAATATTCACTCCCACAGCTTTGTCCTCACCTGCAGATCGTGCAGATAGTGCTTGGTGCGGCTTGCCGAAAAGTCCAGATACTCCTGTATCGCCATAACCGAGAAGCCGGATTTTTCAAGCGAATCAAGTCCGCTGATTGCCGCCTGCGCTCCTTCAAGCGTGGTGATGTAGGGCACATTGTGTGTGATCGCCGCACTGCGGATGGGCTTTGAATCAAGAAGCGAGCGGCGGTCGGCGGGGATGTTTATCACCAGGTCGATGTCGCCGTTTTTTATGAGGTCGATGATATCGGGCTTTCCCTCGCCGATTTTCGGCACCATCTTTGCGTTGATGCCGTTGGATTTCAACACGCGCGATGTTCCCTCTGAGGCATAGATTTTAAATCCGAGGGATGCAATCGTTTTCACCATAAAGATGATGTTGCGCCGCATGCTGTTTTTCACGCTGATGAAAACCGAGCCGCTGCGGGGAAGCCGATTCCCGGCTGCTTCCTGCGATTTGGCAAACGCCAGGCCAAAGTCTTTGTCCAGGCCCATCACCTCTCCGGTCGATTTCATCTCCGGGCCGAGTATGATGTCGGTGCCGGGAAACTTGTTGAAGGGCAGCACCGATTCCTTCACCGCGAAATAATCGATTTCCCTCTCGCGCGCCTCTTCCAGTTCGGCAAGCTTTTTGCCCGCCATCACCTTCGCCGCGATTTTCGCCCAGGGAACGCCGGTGGCTTTGGACACAAACGGCACTGTCCTCGATGCGCGCGGATTTACTTCCAGCACATACACGTCCGATTCTTTAATGGCATACTGAATATTGAGAAGCCCCACCACGTGCAGCTCCTTGGCAATGGCAATGGTGATGCGGCGTATTTCCGCAACGATGGTATCGGAAAGGGTATGCGGAGGAAGCACGCAGGCGCTGTCTCCGCTGTGGATGCCGGCTTCTTCGATATGCTCCATGATGCCGCAGATCATCACCGCGTCTCCATCGCTCACGGCATCGACATCGACTTCGATGGCATCATTGATGAATTTATCGATGAGCACGGGGCGGTTTTCCGAAGCGGCAATCGCCTCGTTGATGAAGGTGCGCAGTTCCTCTTCATCGTACACAATTTTCATGGCGCGCCCGCCGAGCACAAAGGAAGGCCTGATGAGCACGGGATAGCCCAGAGATGAAGCGATTCTTACTGCCTCGTCAATGTTTTTTGCAATACCGTTGGGCGGCTGGTTCAACCCTAATTTTTTTATCATTGCGGCGAATTCATCGCGGTCTTCGGCCCGCTGAATCGATTCAACGCTCGTGCCGATGATGGGCGCGCCGGCATCTTTCAGCCGCCTGGCCAAATTGAGCGGCGTCTGCCCGCCGAACTGCACAATCACCCCATTCGGTTTTTCCTTTTCGATGATATTCATCACATCCTCGAAGGTGAGCGGCTCGAAGTAGAGCTTGTCGGAGGTATCGTAGTCAGTGCTTACGGTCTCGGGGTTGGAGTTGACCATAATCGATTCAACGCCGAGCTCGCGCATGGCAAAGGACGCCTGGCAGCAGCAATAGTCGAATTCGATGCCCTGGCCGATGCGGTTGGGGCCACCGCCTAAAATTATTATCTTTTGCTTATCGCTCGGTTTGCTTTCGTCTTCTTCTTCGTATGTGGAGTAATAGTACGGAGTGTAGGCTTCAAATTCAGCAGCACAGGTGTCGACGAGCTTGTAAGTAGGAAGAATATTCAATTTTTTTCTAAGATTTCGAATTGAAATCTCATCGGTTTTAAGCAGGGATGCGAGCTGTGCATCGGAAAATCCGAGGCGCTTGGCAATAAAAAGTTTCTCGCGAATTTCGTCGTTGGTTTTTGAAAGCAATTCATGAGTTAGCTCTTTTTCAAAAAGCACAATATCGCGCATGTTGTTAAGAAACCAGGGATCGATGCCGCTAGCGCTTGCAATATCTTCAACGGATACGCCGCGCTCAAGAGCCTCTCTGATTAAAAAAATTCTTTCAGCGCGGGGAACGGCGATTGTTTGCAAAAGCTCATCGTTTGAATAACCATTGGCGATTGCAGTTTCCAGGCCCTTTTTCCCAATTTCAAGGCCGCGCAATCCCTTTTGAAGCGCTTCTTTAAAGGTGCGCCCTATTGCCATCGTTTCGCCCACGGACTTCATCTGCACGCCGAGCCGTTCGTCGGAATCCGGAAATTTTTCGAAGGTGAAGCGCGGGATTTTCGCCACGCAGTAGTCGATGGCGGGCTCGAACGACGCGGGCGTTTCGCGCGTGATGTCGTTTTGAATCTCATCGAGCGTGTAGCCCACCGCAAGCTTCGCGGCAAATTTCGCAATGGGAAATCCCGTGGCTTTGCTGGCAAGGGCGCTGCTTCGGCTCACGCGGGGATTCATTTCAATGACCACCATGCGGCCGGTTGTCGGATGCACCGCAAACTGGATATTCGATCCGCCGGTCTCGACGCCGATTTCGCGAATGATCGCAATCGCCGCGTCGCGCATTTTCTGATACTGCCGGTCGGTGAGCGTCTGGGCAGGGGCCACGGTGATGCTGTCTCCCGTGTGCACACCCATCGGATCAAGATTCTCAATCGAACAGATGATGACGACGTTATCAGCTTTGTCGCGCATAATTTCAAGTTCGTATTCCTTCCAGCCGAGCACCGACTCCTCGATGAGAATTTCGTTCACGCGGCTGCTCTGAAGGCCGAGCCGTGCCGAACGGTCGAAATCGTTTTCGGAAAATACGATGCTTCCTCCGGTTCCGCCAAGCGTGAAGGAAGGGCGGATGATGAGCGGAAAGCCGATTTTTTTCGCGATTTCCCATGCCTCGTCTATGTTGTAGGCAAAATGGCTGTGCGGAAGATCCAGCCCGATGCGTTCCATGGCGCTTTTAAATTCATTTCGGTTTTCCGCGCGCCTGATGGCTTTTTCGTCAGCACCGATGAGCCTGACGTGGTATCGCTGAAGGACGCCGCTTTCAGCCAATTCCATGGCGGTGTTGAGCGCTGTCTGTCCGCCCATCGTGGGAAGCAAAGCATCGGGGCGTTCGGCTTCGATGATTTTTTCAACGATTTCGGGGGTGATGGGCTCGATGTAGGTTTTATCGGCAAGTTCCGGATCGGTCATAATCGTCGCCGGATTGGAATTGACTAAAATCACCCGGTAGCCTTCTTCGCGCAGTGCCTTGCATGCCTGCGTACCGGAATAATCGAACTCGCATGCCTGCCCGATGACAATTGGGCCGCTTCCTATGATGAGGATGCTGTGTATATCTGTTCGCTTTGGCATATTGTTCTTACAATTATAAATAAATTTTTTATATCAGGCTCGCTTCTTTTCCTCTTTCATCATCGAGATAAACTGTTCGAAAAGATAGGCCGAATCGTGCGGCCCGGGAGCAGCTTCAGGATGATATTGCACGCAGAAAAATTTTCTTTCCCTATCTTCAAGTCCCTCGCAGGTATGATCGTTGAGATTGACATGCGTCATGACGGCCGAACTTTTTTGGGGAATGCTTTCATTATCCACGCAAAAGCCGTGATTTTGCGATGTGATTTCAATGGTGCCGGTCTTGATGTTGCGCACCGGATGATTTGCGCCGCGGTGGCCGAATTTCAGTTTGTATGTTATTGCGCCGATTGCAAGCGCGATAAGCTGATGGCCAAGGCAGATGCCGAATATCGGCTTTTTGCCGATGAGTTTTTTTATCGCCTCAATCGCGTAGGTGACGGCCGCGGGATCGCCCGGACCGTTGGCAAGGAAGATTCCGTCGGGATTACGTCGCATAACTTCTTCAGCAGACGTTGAGGCAGGTACTACGGTTATGTCACATCCAAGGGTATCCAGGATTCGCAGGATGTTGTATTTGATTCCGTAATCAAATGCGACAATATGGAAATCACAGGTCTTTTTTTGAGGATTCCAGCGATATGGCTGACTGCAGGTGACATCTTTGACGCAATCAATGCCCACAAGGCCATGCCACGCGCGCGCTCTGTCGACAAGGTCGTCGGGATTCATAGTTCCTTCACCTGCCCACAGCGCCGCTTTCATGGCTCCCTGAAAGCGTATGTGACGGGTAAGCGCACGCGTGTCGACGCCTTCAATGCCGATGATATTGCTTTCTTTGAGATAGTCCGCGATAGATTTTTGCGATTTAAAATTTGAAGGATATTGACACGCTTCCCGCACAAGCAAGCCCCGCACCTGGATGCGGGATGATTCGACGTCGGCATCGTTGATGCCGTAATTGCCGATGAGCGGGTAGGTCAATGTGACGATTTGCGATGCATACGAGGGATCGGTGAGAATTTCCTGGTATCCCGTCATGCTCGTGTTGAAAACAACCTCGCCAACCGATTCGCCCGGCGCACCGAATGAAATTCCTTTGAATATTTTTCCGTCCTCAAGGGCGACAATTGCTTTCACGCACTACCTCTTTGGGATAAAGACTCATCAACAACGCGACTGTTTTGCGCATTTCCGGCGGCAGATGTTGTGGCGCAGCTATCCTTCTGCAAAATTTCGCAAGGTGTGATAGCATACGCGTAAAAAATATCATGCTGACTTTTATTTTTTTCGGTATAATGGTGTCAAGGCGAAAAAAACATCTCATTTCCCTTTAAAATTCGCCTCGCGCCGCTCTAAAAATGACATCACGCCTTCCATTGCGTCTTCGCTTTTCATAATCGGGAGAAGATCCGGCAGAAGCCGTGCGAACGCGGCGCGCGCGCCGTCAACCCGTGAGATTCGCGCCGAGCGCAATGCTGCCATCACGCCAAGCGGCGCTTTTTTGGCGATGCTTTCGGCAATCTCAATCGCTTTCTCAAGTTCTTTGCCTGGTTCGGTGAGTTCCTGCACAAGGCCGAGCCGGTAGGCTTCCTCTCCGGTGATTTCATCGCCGGTCAGTAGATAGCGCATGGCATTGCCCCAGCCGATTTCTTCAAAGATGCGCACGGTGCCGCCGCCTACCGGATAGATGCCGCGCTTGACTTCAAGAAGCGCGATCTTTGCGTCGGTTGCGGCGACGCGGATATCCTGTGCCAAAAGCAGTTCGAAGCCGATGGTATAGCATCGCCCGCGTATTGCCATCACCACGGGTTTTTTGCAGCGATTGTCTTCGTCCAGCCCAAGGGGGTGGATGAGCCCCTCGGGAAGCTCCCATTTGCCTGAGGCGAACACTGCCGCCCATTTATCCAGTTCAAGGCCGGAAGTGAAATGTTCTCCGTGAGCAAAGAGTACGCCGCAGCGGAGTTCGGGATTGTTGTGCAGTTCGGTGTAGGCGCGCGCCAGCTCTTCGTACATTTCGAGGTCGAACGCATTGCGCTTCTGGGGACGATTGAGCCCCATGAGCAACACGTGGCCGCGCCTTTCAACGGTTATGCGGGTGTATTCCATCATGCTACCTCTTCAGTGTGATGATGAACCAGTGTTATTGAACGCAAGCGGCATGTCAAGCAGAGAAGGGCTTCGCGGATATTCAATTGGCTGTATCTGTAACCTCCGACCGCCCTGGAGATTATAAAAATTGCAATGAAAAATTGAATTATTCGCTTGATTATATTTGTTCTATCTTGTAAAAATAAATGCAACCGCTATGCACAAAGGTCTGTCTTATCTTCGGAGTAGTATGTTATGAAATAACATGAAATTGTTCATTTAGGAATGCATCATGAAAAAATCGCGTCTTCACTATACCATATTTAATACCCCGATTATTAGCCCGTTTCTCCGCCTGGTGGCATTGCTTTTGATGAAAATCACCGGATGGAAAACGGACGGCGATCTGCCGGATGTGAAAAAATATGTGCTGGTGGTTGCCCCGCATACGTC
>CAKZSV010000078.1 GCA_937921485.1 uncultured bacterium | reverse complement strand
TGCAAATAGTTTTTCTATTAAATCAAGTATCGCTTCAGGGTCTTGTTCCAGCAGTTTTCGTAATTCGTCACGGTTCATGTGACATAATGTAACATATGCTGTTAAAATTAATAGCCTTTTTTTATTATTCTTGAAAAAAATTTTTTGCTGAATAGTTACGAATTTTTTACAGTATATGTTGACACGATATAGGCATAGATTGTCTTGAGAGCCGGATCGGATGGTCCTTCTATTTTCGTGTTGTTTATCACATCCTGCCGGAAATTCTTAAACCAGTGATACAGCCTCTGCATGCCTTCCTGTTCTCCCGCAGCTTGGTGGCATGCTTTTACAATGCTGCGCATTTCTTCCAGCGCGAAAAAGTTTCGATAGTTGTTTACCGTCAGCACGAAGTATCGATTGTCAGGGCCTTCAAGCACATCAATGGAATATTTATCCATGCCCTTTTTCGGTTTTTCCTGCGCTTTGGGTTCTTCAATTGTGTCAGCAATCGGCTGCGGGTGGGTGGTTTTCTGCGTAGGTTTTGGTTGAACTGACTTTTTTGCAACTGCAGGTTTTTTCTTCGCAACAGGTTTTATTTCTTTTTTTGCCGATGTGTTCTTTTTAGCTTTCTTTTGCGACGGCTTCGCGGTTTTCTCCTTTGCGGCAGCAAGCTTTGATGTTTTTTTTGCTGCAGACCTGGAATTCGTTGCTGCTTTTGCAGGTTTCTTCACGCTTTTTTTGCACGTAGCCATACGAGTCCTCCCGAATAAAAAGTAAAAAGAATGTACGTAATGGAGTAAAGTAATTATCGAAGGAATGTGCACAGTGTATATTTCCTTCTTGGCGTGGTCAATTTTGGAATATAGCCTTTACTCTGTCAAGGAAATTTCGATTATGCCTCAGGAAAATGCGATGAACTCATTCTAAAGCACGTTTATTCTGCATTCGCCATCACACAGGCAGCTTTTCCAGTTTTTTTGATATAAGCACCTATAATGAATTTTTTTCAGATAATTTTTAAAAAAAATTTCTGTTTCGCACTATCTCATCGTATTAATGGGTGGAAGGATATATTTTTTCCGGAGGTTACCATGAATATCTATACTACCTACGTGATGCGTGATGAAGTCATTGCGCTTTTAGAAGAAGCGGAAGAAAAGACAAAGCTGCCTAAAGAAGAGCTTTTAGTGCAGGCGATGCGCAAGATGATGAAAGACTATGAAACCTATGAGCGTACTGATGGCAGGATAGAGTACCAGAAGCGCTTCGATGAAGACACCGGTGAGCATATTAAAAAGCAACGGGTGAAGCTGAAGGTGAACTTGTGTGATTACAATTATTATCAGGATATGCGGAGGATTTTCAGGAGGTCGATTTCTTTAGTGATGGCGATTGCGGTGTATACCTATCTTGCTGAAATCGTTGAAAAAATTTTGAATAAGGAAATCGAGGCGCTACTTGCGGATACTTATCCGTTCCAAAACTATGCAATTATGGGAAAATGTATAGAAAATATCCCCACCTGGCGTATCTGGTGGGGGGTACCATCGAAACTAAAGCTATTGCTAACAAAATAAAATAAACATTAATCAATATTTATACATATAAATTCTGCTGTATTTCAATACAGAAGGGAAAACTATGCACTTTAAAATTTTTTTTCGAAACAATGTCATCCGGTTATATACAGTACGGACAGCTGAAAATTCTTTCATTTCAAAAGATCATTCCCAATGCTTTCAAGCACCGATTGCCCCGATTTCTTTTTCTTCTGAATGTTTTTCAATATTGATGAGCGCTGAATTTCGCTGATGTTTGAATCCGGACTGCTTTCAGTCATCTGAATTTTATTGGCGCTGGCGCTGCAGATGCCGCACTGTTTGACGGGGATTGCTGTTTCCGGAAATACTTCCTTGATGGTGAGGCTGCAGCTTTCTGTGGGCAGAAGTCCCGATTTCGCGCATACTTCAACTTCCTGTAATCCGGCGTACACCGGGAAGTCCATCACCGGCTCGTTTGCAAGCGCGCGCTTCATGTAGCGCGACCATACCGGTGCGGCCACGCTTGCCGCGGCCTGTCCGATGCCGAGCGATAGCCCCTGCGTGTCGTAGCCGAACCAGACGCAGGTGGTAAGCTGCGGAGTGAATCCCACAAACCATGCGTCGCGCCAGTTATTGGTAGAGCCGGTTTTTCCTGCCGCAGGCCTTCCGATGCCTGCGGCGCGCGCTGTGCCTTTCTGAATGACCGAGCGCATCATGCTGATGATAATCTGAGCCGATTCGGCTTTAATGATGCGCAGCGTGCCCTTTGCTTCCATTTCCTGAAGCGTCTTGCGGACCTCGGCTTCCTGGTCTTCGAGCACTTTGCCGTTGCGGTCCTTGACCTGCCGTATTGCAAAGGGTATGACGTTGTTGCCGCCGTTGGCGATAATGGCATATGCGCGCGCAAGTTCCATGGGCGTCACGTCGAACGAACCGATGGCAATGGAAAAGTTTCGCGGAATGCGGGCTTTATCTTCTTTGCTGGTGAAATTAAGAAGCTTGTAGTAGCCGTTGAGCACCGCGTCGATCCCGATTGATTCAGCAAGCCGCACTGCCACCACGTTCACTGAGAGCTCAAGAGCGGTACGCAGTGTCATGAAGCCTTTGAATTCGCTGGTGTAGTTTTCGGGTTCCCAGTCCGCTCCGTCGCCTGCAGTATAAATCACCGGTGAGTCGAGCATGAGGGTGGCCGGAGAATATTCGCCGGTCTCCATTGCGGCAGCAAAGAGGAGCGGTTTAATGGCTGATCCTGGCTGGCGCCTGGATTGCACGGCACGGTTTATCTGATTTTGAGACGTGAACTCGCCTCCGCCGACAATCGCTTCGATGTATCCTGTCCGGTGGTCGATTGATATGAGGCAGCCCTCAACATTCTGATATTCACGCTCGTCGAAGATTTTTTTCCGGAAATCATCGAAGAGCTCGCCGATATTGCTAAAACCAACCAGGTAATTGATAAGATCGGATTCTTCTAAAATGAATTGCCGGACATACCGGCTCATGCTGCGGTTTTCCAGAGAGCCAGTTTTCTGGAATGGGTTGGCATTGAAAATGAGGGAGTACATTTCCACCGGGTCGGTGAATTCTTCGACGAAATAATCATCGCTCTGTATGGCCAGATTGCTCGATACCGATGTCTGATGCTTGACCGCTTCCGCCATCACTTCCTGCGCTGCGATCTGTTTTTTCAGGTCCATTGTGGTATAGACGGAAAGGCCCTGCTCGTACACGGCTTCCTCGCCGTATTTTTTTATGAGCTCGCGGCGGACATGTTCGGTAAACCAGGGCGAGCGGTCCAATCGCGCCGACCACACATTGTAGGTCGGGGGGAGATTGCTGAGAAAGCTGTAGTAGTCGGGCCAGAAAGCGATGTAGGCATTTTCGGCCTGTTCAATGCTGATGAAGCCCATTTCAACCATTTTTGCAAGCACTATTTTGTGCCGCTCCATCGCTCGATTCGGATGGCGGATGGGGGAATACCTGTTTGGCGCGGAGACAATTGACGCTAAAAGCGAGCATTCCGCCAGATTGAGTTCCCATACGTGCTTCTGAAAATAAAACCGCGCCGCCGATTCCGCGCCATACGCACCGTGGCCCATGAATATCTGATTGAGATATAGCGACATGATTTCATCTTTGGAGTAGTAACATTCCATCATGAGGGCGATGATGGCTTCCTTGAGTTTTCTGTAAAAGCTTCGTGCGCCTGATGTCAGCAGAACTTTTGCGAGCTGCTGGGTGATGGTGCTTCCGCCCTGGCGTATTCTTCCGGAAAAGATATTTATGAAAAGCGCCCGGACAATCCCTTTGATGTTGATGCCATTGTGCTCGTAGAACTCGTTGTCTTCGATGGCGATGAACGCCTGCACGAGTTCCCTCGGAATTCTTTTATATTCAACGACTTCGCGCTTCTGGCGGAAAAGCTCTGCGGCAAGCTCGCCGTTTTTATCGTAAATTTTTGTGGTGACGCTGGGAGTATAGACCGCCAGATTTTTTACTTTAAAAAAATCGGTGATGATGATGACAAGAAATGCAAGAAAAAGACCGGCGCAGATTCCCAGAATAAGCGGTTTTTTTCGGCCATAAACATCACGAACCCATTCGAAGATGCCCCTGAGAAATCCTTCAATGTCGATTGAGGGTCCATCATACGAAAAAGATGAGCTTTTTTTGTATGATGGCCTGGCGAGGCGGTTGCGTATTCCTTTGTATCGAACCATATTGTATTAGTTTCCCTGCAGGCATTTGACCGGCCGGTCATAGTGCGTACATACGCTAAAAGTGGCATAGGCCCATTCTTTCAAGCTTTTTTCACTATATTTTTTAATCGGGCCGGCAAAATAAACTGAAGCACTTTTTTAACCACCATAAAAAAAATACGTAGAGATTTTTTTTATTTAATATAAAAACAATGAAAAATAATCATATTTGGTTATAAATGCCAATAATTCATTATAATCTTATATAAAACAATTTAGCGCATTTTCGAAATATGTCGAAACTTGAAACGACGATCGAATAATCAGATCACTATCACGGATGATAGTAAGCACTTATTCAAGGAGGAAACTATGATTATCAATCACAATGTCAGCGCGATTTTTGCGCACAGGACATTAAAGTTTCACGACTGGAGCATAACCAGGGATATCGAGAAACTCTCCTCGGGACTCCGAATCAACAGGGCGGGTGATGATGCATCCGGCCTTGCCGTGTCCGAGAAGATGCGTTCCCAGATCCAGGGTTTACGGCAGGCCGAACGGAACACCGAAGACGGCATGTCGCTCATCCAGACTGCTGAAGGCTATCTGCAGGAAACTCACGACATCTTACAGAGAATCCGGGTGCTGGCAGTTCAGTCGGCAAACGGCATCTACACGCCGGAAGACCGTCAGCAAATCCAGGTGGAAATTTCTGAACTCGTCGATGAAATCGACCGCATTTCTTCGCAGGCCGAATTCAACAAGATGAAGCTTCTCACCGGTTCGTTCGCGCGCCTCAACCCGACCGCGTCGATGTGGTTCCACATGGGGCCGAACATGCACCAGCGCGAAA
This sequence comes from uncultured bacterium, assembly GCA_937921485.1. Classification (GTDB taxonomy): domain Bacteria; phylum Spirochaetota; class UBA4802; order UBA4802; family JAGODF01; genus DYLV01. The sequence goes on along the minus strand of CAKZSV010000078.1, from coordinate 6,476 downwards.
GGGTCTTCATCGAAACGATGACATCGGCGGCGCTCGGGCTTCGCAATCCCACCGTGCTCACGTTCATTTCGCTTTCTACTCCCGGAAAAGCGAACGCGGTCATCGGGCTTGCAGATGAGGCTCTGCGCATCATCTCCAAACAGCGCGCGGATCTGGGCGCGTACTACAACAGGCTCGAGCATGCGGCGAAAGGCCTCATGAATGCGTACGAAAACGTGCAGGCATCAGAAAGCCGTATCCGCGATACCGACATGGCAGAGCAGATGTCATCCTTTGTGAGATATCAGATCCTCACGCAGGCGGCAACGGCAATGTTAGCGCAGGCCAACATGAAGTCGCAGACAGTATTGCAACTGTTAAAGTAGCTGGACCAGCATCGCAGTACCATTTGAGAAAAACGCCGGGCACTCCCACCCGGCGATTTTTTTTATACTGAATTTACAATATGAATGGAAAGCACTGTTAGTTTTTTGCCTTATGAGTTTTTTTCTTTTTTCTTTTTGTGCTTGATTTCTTTCTTTTGCCTGCGCGCGCAAGAATCCATTTTGCGATAGCTGCAAGAACCTTCTCGCGCTCGTATTCCACTTCGTTCATGGTTTCATGATAGAGCCCTTCGAGCAGAAGTTTTGTTTTATCGCGCGATGATGCCGCATCGAATACCTGAATGCTGCCGGAAAAATCCACCAGGCGATCATCGGTGCCGTGGAACACGAAAAGAGGAATGGTGATTTCGCCCGCCCGATTCAAGCATTCCTCGGCGCTGGTAATAAATTCGGTGTACCATCGGGCTGATATCCGGTCGTGCACAAGGGGGTCGTTCAGATATTCGGCAACCATCTCTCTGTCATGTGATATATTATTGGCATCGAGTTCGTTTGAAACCAGAAGGGAAGGAAAATATTTCGATAGAAGTGAAGCAAGCGCAACCTTGTATTTCGGCGCGTCAACCGTTGGGACAAGACCGGGTGAAGAAAGGATAAGCCCGGCAAGTTTTTCCTGGCTTCGCAGCGCGTAGAGCATCGATATTACTCCTCCCATGCTGTGGCCAAGAAGGAATACCGGAAGCTCGGGATTTTCATCAATGACACCGTCGATAAAAAATGAAAGATCATCAACATAGTCAGTGAAGTTCGCCACATGGCCGCGTTTGCCGGCAGAGCGGCCGTGTCCTCTGTGGTCGAGTGCGTAAATGGAAATTTTTTTACCCGAAAGCCAGTTGATGAGGTTGCCGTAGCGGCCGGAGTGCTCGCCAAGCCCGTGCGCAATGACTAAGGATGCGGCAGGATTCGGAGAGATCCATCGCTGAAAAAAAATTTCAAGTCCGCCTTTACCTATGATGCTTCCCGTTTCGTGTTGATAATCCGCCATTGTCTCTTCCTCTCGCCTCCGGGGGGATATACTTGCCATAGACGTGCGCTTTGTCAATGAATTATCAGGGTCGGATCGAGGGAATTATCGGAACAATTCAGACCGCAGTGATGAGTTTGGATGGTACAATGCTGCCCGAAAACCAGGGATCATGCTTTATTGACGATCACGATCATCCGGTTAGACGTCTGTTGATACGGCTCTCTGCGAGGGCTGGAAAAGATGTGCATGATGCGCATTCCTATTTCGCTGATGCTCGTTTCAATTTCCTTACGCGAAAAAGCCCGCATGATGTGCTGGTCGGTCAATTCTCTGGTGCCCATTGCGTCGGAGATGATGTATCGGTATTTGACCTCGACAATGGTGCGGGGCGATTCTTCCAGCAGCGTAAAACCCCGGAACCGCTCGATTGTTGCCGCATCACTGTGAGTGGTCGAGATGTGGCTGAGCTTTTTCTGGCGGATGCGGCTCACCGGGAAGGAATTCCATATTTCAAAAATAGCCGTGCCGCCATTTTTCAAGGAATCAGATATGTTGCGAAATGCAGTGGTAATATCGTCGTTTTCAAGAAGATAATTCAGCGTTCCGAAAAGAGAAATGGCGATATCGAACTCCTCAAAAAAGCTAAGTTCAAGTATATCAGCACGAAGAAATGTCCCGGCATTGGGAAATCGTCTGCGTGCCACCTGCAGCATTGATTCGCTGAGGTCAATGCCGGTACAGGAAAAACCCCTTCGGGAAAGTTCCTGGCAATGCTCACCGCTTCCGCAGCCTGCATCAATCAGGTTTTTTCCTGAAGAATCCCTGGATGCGTGGATAATAAGCGCCACATCGTCGTGTATATTCCGATGGTGGCTTTCAATGGCAAAATAGTGTTCGGCAAGTTCGTGGTACAGTTTCATGTTATATGCTGAGCCAGGGGAATTTGGCCCGCAAGACCTCAAATAGTTTATTTTCTATTTCGGAGGTTTTCTCCATCTCCATGAGCGTTTTTGCCAGCTCTTCGCATTCGCCGACAGTGACCGAGCGGACGATGCGTTTTACCTGGTACATGTATGCCGTGCTCATGGAAAATTCCCGGAATCCCAGCCCGATGAGGACCATGGTGTATTTCGGCTCGCCCGCGATTTCTCCGCAAATAGAAAGCGGGACACTGCAATTTTGCGAAGTTTCTACAATTTGTTTGAGAAAGCGAAGCACGGACAGATCGAGCGGGTTGTAGAGATATGCGATCTTTTCGCTGATGCGGTCCACTGCAAGGGTGTATTGCACAAGATCATTGGTTCCCACCGAGAAAAAATCCGCGTATTTCGCGAACCGGTCTGCGTTGAGGACCGCGGAAGGAACTTCAACCATAATCCCGATGGGAATATTCTCATTAAACGGGATGCTTTTCCGTCTCAGATCATCCATGCATTCCAGTGCGATATTGCGGCTTCGTATGATTTCATCAATAGTCGAAATCATGGGTATCATCATCTTGACATTGCCGTGCGCGCTTGCCCGGAGGATTGAGCGGATCTGAGTGCGAAAAAGGTCTTCGTGCTCGAGGCTGAAGCGGATAGCCCTGCAGCCGAGGAATGGATTCCTTTCGCGGTGTTCTTTGTTGTAGGAATAAATTTTATCTCCTCCCACATCAAGAGTGCGGATGGTCACGGGAAGCGGATTGAAAAATTCAACGACCTTGCGGTATTCCTGATATTGTTTTTCTTCGTCGGGGAGGGAACGATCTAAAAATAAAAATTCCGAGCGGAAAAGCCCGATGCCCTGCGCGCCGTGGTCTTTGATGATGGACATTTCTTCGGGGATTTCGATGTTGCCTAAAATGCGGATTTCAACATCGTCCGATGTTGTCGAAGGCAGATGCGTGATCTTCGCAAGCTCCTTATCGAGCTTGCGGAGATCTTTGATGTATTGCTGGTATTCCTTGAGTTCGCTTTCAGTCGGATTTATTATCACGTTGCCATGTATGGCATCGACGATAACCGTGTCGCCATCCCGTACCGCCGAGGTGATGCTGTGCGTGCCCACAATTGCCGGTATTTCAAGGGCGCGCGCCATAATGGCAGTGTGCGATGTGCGACCGCCTTTATCGGTGACGAAGGCAAGTATTCTGCTTCGGTCCATGGTGGCGGTATCGGAAGGGGTGAGATCCTTCGAGATGACAATGACCTCTTCCCGGATGTCTTTCAGTGTTTCGCCCTGGCGCTTCTGGAGATTGTTAATGAGGCGTTTGTTGATGTCGGATATGTCGATGATGCGCTCGCGGAGGTAATCATCTTCGATGTTTCCGAGGTTTTTAATCAGATCAAGTGTGATATCGTTGATGATCCATTCGGCATTTCTGCGCTCGGAACGAATGCGGCCGATGGCTTTCTCGGTGACGATGGGGTCTTCAAGCACCATCAGATGGCTTGTGAAAATATCAGCCATGTCTTTAGAAAGGCTTCGCGCAATCTGTTCCTGAATGGCCTTTATTTCATTTTTCGTCGTATCGAGAGATTTTATGTAGCGGTCAATTTCGGCTTCGATATCCTCTTCGCGGATGGAATACTTCGGTATGATGGCTTCCGATGTTTTATACACATAGGCCTTGCCGATTCGTATTCCCGGCGAGGCGACAATTCCGCTGATTTTTTCCGACATACGGTGTTCCGGTGTTAATAATTGACCTTAAAGGTCATGGTGAAAGAGTATCTAATGAATGTCCAGGTTGCTGTCAAGAGCAAATTATTTCATGCCATAAAAAGCGATAAACTGGTAGAATGTATCTGGTAAAAAAATACCATGCAGCAGGTGAACCGATTGCTTGAAAAAAAAGCTGGATTTTAGTATATTAGGAATATAATAATATAATAAAACGGCGCTGTTAATGAGTTTTAATTATGAAGAAAATCGTGATAACAATAATTCTGACGGTTTTTGCAATAGTTGCAATGGAGGTTCTGTGCGCAGGAGGTGGAGAATTGGATAAACTGAGAGAAATGATGGTCAAACAGCAGATTGAAGCGAGGGGAGTGCGCGACGCAAGGGTTCTTAAGGCCATGCGGACAATAGAGCGGCATAAATTCGTTCCCCAACATCAGATTTCATCGGCATACGAGGATCATCCGCTTCCCATAGGGCATGGACAGACTATTTCCCAGCCGTATATTGTGGCATTGATGACGGAATTATGCGAACTGAATGGTTCGGAAAAAGTCCTTGAAGTTGGCACCGGCTCCGGTTATCAGGCGGCGGTGCTGGCCGAACTGGCGAAAGAAGTGTATTCGATTGAACTCATAGAACCGCTTGCAAAGCAGGCTGCAAAACGGCTCGCTGATATGGGCTATCGCAATATCACGGTCAAATGCGGCGATGGATATGCCGGATGGCCGGAAAAAGCGCCGTTCGATGTCATCATACTCACCGCCGCCCCTCCCAGCATTCCCAAGGCATTGGTGGATCAGCTTAAAGATGATGGCGGCATTATGGTGGCACCGGTTGGCGATTTTTTGCAGGAATTGGTACGCATCAGAAAAATCAATGGCCGCGTTTATAGAGAGACCATCACGCATGTACGCTTTGTTCCCATGGTGCCTGGAAAGAACGAAAAAAACTGATGCTGGTCTCTTCCCTCTCACGGATAAAACGGCGGTACCAAAAGTCCCGCGGTTTCGTCGAACCCGAGCATGAGGTTGGCGCACTGCACCGCATTGCCCGATTGCCCCTTTACGAGATTGTCAATGGTGGAAGTAATGAAAAGCATCCCGGTACGCTCATCGACCATCGCGCGGATTTCGCAGCGGTTTGACCCGCGCACATCGGTGGTATGTGGTGAGCGATTGACAATGAGAATGAAAGGCGCATCTTTGTAGAACTGCCGGTAGATTTCCTCGACGTCTTTCGTGCGGATTCCTTTCCGGGCCTTTCCGTATGCGGTAACGAGAATGCCGCGGTTTAAGGGCACGATGTGCGGAACGAAAAAGATTTTGTGATTCCCCCCCACGCTTTGAAGCACATTTTCAACCTCTACCAGGTGCTGATGTTTCCCTTCGCGGTAGGTATTGACGTCTTCATATCGCTGAGGATAGAAGTTCGCTTCCCCGGGGTTTTTCCCCGCACCCGAAACGCCGGTTTTGCCGTCGCAGACAATTGTGTCGGCATCGATGAGCTTTTCTTTGACGGCGGGAAGAAGTCCCAGAATCATACAGATGGCAAAACAGCCTGGATTGCCGACTATTCTGGCATGGCGGATTTTCTCAGAATACAGTTCGGGCAATCCATATACGGAAGCGGGCAAAGTGGAAGGTGCGTGATGCGTTGTTTCCATTCCTTTGTTGTGTGCGTACACCGCATAATCGTCGGTGCTGTTGAACCGAAAATCGCCGCTGAAATCAATCACGGGGATTGATTTTGCAATGAATTTTTCAATGAGCGTCATGCCGGCGCGGTCGGGAGTGGAAAAAAATGCAATATCGATATCTGAAAAATTGATTTCGTCGGTCCCCTGCACCGGAAGTTCGCAAAAACCGGTCAGGTGCGGAAAGACTTCATTGATGCGCATGCCGACATCACGGCGCGCGATGAGTTGTTGTATGGTGATACCGGGATGGCGGAGGAGAATTTCAATCAGCCCCAGCCCGCCAAAACCTGTTGCGCCGACAATGAGTGCGTTTTTCATACCGATTCCTTGCATATAAAGAAATTTGGGATGCTGTAAATATCGACGTGATAAAAATCAAGAAACTTATTATCTTTTGTAAGGCAAAGCTTTCCCTCCCGCACGGATGTGCGGTAGGGAATAAATTGACTTTTTTATTTTAATGTATAGTTTATTTTATAAACAAAAGCTCCAGATTTTTCGGCAATCCCCACCAGATGCGAAACGATGGCGCATAACATATACGATTTATGGAAATTGCATAGTTTTCGAACTGGTAAGTATCCGCAAGAACCGTTTTGGCGGTCTTATTCACAATCGCCTCGACAATTATTGCAAGATAGTTGCGCACCGCAATCGCCATCACCAGCGAAATCGACCGTCTGAAAATCTTCCGCATATCCTGATAATAATCATACTCCCGGTGTGTCAGGCGCATCTTCACCCGATGCTTTGTAATCTTTTC
>CAKZSV010000077.1 GCA_937921485.1 uncultured bacterium | reverse complement strand
ACGGAAGAATCGAATACCAGAAGCGCCTGGACGGCGAGGGCATGCCAATACCAAAAGTTCGCGTGAAGGTAAAATTCATTCAAAGGGAGTATGATTATTTCAATGATATGCGGAGGTTTTTCAGGAGGTCGATTTCGCATGTGATTGCGATTGCGGTGCTGGCGTATCTTCCCGAGCTGGTGGAGCGCATTGAAAGCGGTGCATATGATGAGGACGTGGATTCTTATCCCTACAAAAACTGTGCATGTTACGATAAATGTATAGAAGAAGCAACGGTGTTTCACATCTGGTGGGGATTACCCGGCGATCCCGGACTATTAGCCGCTGAATTCGCCCGTTAAAACTCCTTAAAGCATCGATATACCAAGGACTTGTTTCTCACCAGAAGGGATACCTATGCATATGCTTACACGCCATGGAAATTTCAACACAATCAGGGCTTTAAGCAATTGCACAAAAATAGCTTGCAGAGAATCTTAGCGTGGGATATTGTACCCTTCATCAATCACTGCTTACTCATAGTTTTGTAACCAATATAAAAGGAGGGCCGGTAAAAAATGGGGAAAACTGCATATCTTTTCGACCAGATTTTTCTTCAGCACGAGCCAGGATTCGGCCATCCGGAAAGACCCGAACGGTTGATGGCGATTCATACAGCCCTTTCGGAAAGCAATATATGGAAAGATCTGGTGGTGATAAAACCAAAAAAGGCTGATATTTCCGCAATCGAAACTAACCACAGCAAAAAATATATCGAAGAAGTCCGGCTCACCGCAGAAAGCGGCGGAGGATATATGGACATGGATACCGGTCTGTCGGCGAAATCATTTGAGGCCGCACTCTTTGCGGCTGGCGCGGGAATCAGCGCATGCGATGCCATTATGCAAGGAAAGGCACAGAACGGATTTTGCGCGGTACGCCCTCCCGGGCATCATGCTGAATACGATTATGCATCGGGGTTCTGCCTTTTTAACAATATCGCGATCGCGGCGCGGCATTTAATTTCAAAATATGGGTGCGAGCGAATCGCAATATTCGACTGGGACGTTCATCACGGCAACGGCACTCAACATTCTTTTGAAGAAGACGATTCGGTGTTCTATCTGAGCACGCATCAGATGCCGCTTTTCCCGGGAACAGGTTCCGAAAGGGAAATCGGCCGCGGAAAAGGCAAAGGCTTTACACTCAATGTGCCGATGGATCCGGGGACCGGTGAAGAGCAGTATTTAAAAGAGTTCCGGAAAAAAATTGTTCCCGCAATCGATTCCTATAAGCCGGATTTCATACTTATCTCGTCAGGATTCGATGCGCACAAAAACGATCCTCTTGCCTCCCTGAAACTCGAGAGCCGAACTTTTTACACCCTTGCATGCGAGATGGCCGAACTCGCCGGTAAACACTGCGGCGGGAAAATGCTTGCATTTCTCGAAGGAGGATATAATCTTACCGCATTAGAGGAAAGCGTGATGCACATGATGAAGGCGTTCGTTGAAGCTTCTGGAGGATCATTATAATGAAAAAACTAATAACGGCAATGCTGTCTTTAGGCGCGGCCATCTGTCTTGTGAGCTGCGTCAGTTATGGAAGCATAATAGTAACACCGGACGCAAAGCCAATCTTACAAAAAGACGACCGCCTGTATCTTGCTATACAATCATCTGATACGGCAAGCCTGCACGATGTGCTCGAACACAAACTTCTGCAGGCCGGTTTTCAACTTAAACCGGAAATTTTTATTAAAAATCAGGATGAGCATCTAACAAAAGCGAAAAAAGGCAAGGACAAAACCGCTGACTTCATGCTGGAATACAGCTACCATTCCCGAAAAACATTTTTAATCGGAAGGACGGTGGTTGATCGCTTCGACGCACGGCTGATTGATTTTGAATCGAAGAAAAAAATATTCGACATGAAATTCGAAGGCAAACGCTCCGTGTTGTCGTTTGCCGATGAATTCGTAAGAACTCTTTCAGACATCGCCGGCAGCAGTGAAAAGTCTCAATAGCGTCATTCATTCAGCCGGAAGCTGGAAATAAAGCACACATTCGACTGATGTTATATCATAAGGGAGGTTTTCAGATGGCTCTTTCACCGCTCGTATGGATTGCCGTCGGTGTTGCATGTCTTGGATTTGAAATCATCGCTCCGGGATTTGTCATTTTCTGGTTCGGCATCGGCGCGCTGCTCACCTCCGCGGTCATTTTCATCGGCCTCATCGGCAGCGATAACGCTACCGCACAGTGGCTCTTTTTCTTTATTTCGTCCCTCGTATGCCTCCTTGCCTGGCATTTTTATTTCAAAAAATACTTCAAAGGCTCGGGCGATGCGGAGGAACGGGATCCCACTCTCAATGAGCTCAGAGGAAGAGTTGTGAAAGCCGTTATGCCTGATGTACCCGGCGAGGTCGAGCTTTTTACTCCCTATCATGGCATCAAGCGCTGGCAGGCTGAAGCAGCGGAAATCATCGAAGAAGGAAGTGAAATCTTCGTTATTGAAGCAAAGGGAATCAGGCTTCTGGTGGCGAAAAAAAACTAAAAGCAGTGCGCACAAGGGCTGTTTTTTCAAGCGGCCATACTATACAATCAAAAATCAAAGGAGGACGTATGGGGTATTTAGTAGCAGCAATCGCGATTTTAGTTTTGCTTTTAGTGTATAAGGGTGTACGAATAGTACCGCAGGCCGAAAACTGGATTGTGGAGCGTTTTGGAAAATATACCACGACGTTAAGTCCCGGGCTCAATCTCATCAATCCCATTTTTTCCACAGTTGCTCAGAAAATCGACATTCGCGAAACGGTGCTCGATCTTCCGAAACAGGGCACAATCACCAGCGACAACGCTTCGATCGAAGTGGACGGCATCGTGTACTATAAAATAATGGATCCGTATAAATCGTTTTACGGAATTACAAACTTGCGCTATGCAATACAGAACCTCGCACAGACCACCCTTCGTTCCATCATGGGGAAGATGACGCTCGACGAATCGCTCTCTTCGCGCGATAAAATCAATGCCGAACTTTTAACGATTCTTGATGAAGCAACCGACGCGTGGGGAACCAAAATAACGCGCGTGGAAATCAAGGACATCACTCCGCCGCATGATATCATCACCGCGATGACGCTCCAGATGAAAGCTGAACGCGAAAAGCGGGCGCGAATCCTTGAAGCGGAAGCAAAGCGGGAAGCGGCAGAGAAGGAAGCGGAAGGTGAAAAGAGAGCGCTTATTCTCAAAGCTGAAGCGCGCAAGGAATCGGCCGAGCGGGACGCTGAAGCACGGGAGAGGCTTGCAAAAGCGGAGGCCAACGCGCTCACATTTGTCACTGAAGCTCTGAAAAACACCGGCGGCGATCCCGTCGTATATCTTTTAGGCCAGGAGTACGTAAAGGGAATGGTGAAGCTCGGTGACTCCGCGAACGGCAAAATTGTGGTCCTTCCCGCCGATCTCATTGAATCGGTAAAAAATATTTTTAAGAAATGACGCACATGGAGGTGGCTGCGATGAGCATAATTATTCTTCTAATAATTGGACTTATTGCCGGATGGCTCGCAGGAGTGATCTGGAAAGGAAAAGGATTTGGACTGATTGGAAACCTTGTGGTCGGCATAATTGGAGCGTTTATCGGAGGATTTATGGTCCGATTTTTAGGCTTTATGCCTCAGGGGATGATTGCTTCAATCGTCACCGCGGTGATAGGAGCGCTGGTTTTACTGTGGATTATCAATCAAATCAAAAAGTGAGAAAACATTTTATTCCCACAAACGGCGCGCTCAATGCAATAATGCCGTAATTCGGTGAGCGCGCCTTTCTTTTTGCCATGAATACAAAAAACATCATCATTGCTGGAACGGTCTTTTTTATCGCGCTTTCAATGTGGCTTTTCATGTCACTGCTCAAGCCGGAGGAACCTTTCGAGCGGGCAATGCTTTCTTTCAGATTTGATGATGCCTATGCCTGTCAGCGTGAAGCGCTTGCACTCTTAGATGAACATGGATTGAAAGCGACAATCTACTGCATCACCGATTTCGTAGGTACGCCGGGCTATATGAGCTGGGACGAAATTCAAGCACTCGCGAAAATGGCACATGAAATCGGATCACATACGGCAACTCACAATCCCCTTGCGATACTTCTTCCCTCGCGCATAGAGGAAGAGCTTCGCATAAGCAAACAAATGCTTCTTGAGAAAAACATCACCAGCACTTCATTCGCCTGGCCTTATGGGCTTTCTATATTTGGAAGGGAAAATATTATCCGAAAATATTACGATAATGCAATTGACTATCCATGGGTTCGCCGTTTCCGTCTCAATGGAAACTCGCAGGGAAAATACGCGCTGATGTCATCGGCACCGAAAAGCGCTGATGAGTTTATCGCATACCTGAATATCGCAATAAGAAAAAAAATGTGGCTGATTGCGTGTTTTCACCGCATAGATGGACATGGCGGGCGATTTATCATTTCACACGAAGATTTTTCAATAATAATTCGCCATGCAGCGGAAATGCAGCGCAAAGGCTTTGTTGACATCGTGACGGTATCGGAAGGTGCGAAGAGGCTAAAGCAATAAGAGCTCATTCAATAATAACCTTTTCCTTATGAAATGCTATCACTTCACCGATTGCAACAGGCTTTTCTCCGCTTGCTGAAAGTTTTTCAATGGCGCGCGCAACATCGGCTTTGCCGATAAAAGCCATCATGCCGATTCCCATGTTGAAGGTGGTGTACATTTCCCGATCGTCGATGGAACCCTCGCGCTGAATGACGCGGAAGACTGGCGGCATTTCGTACGATTTTGTATTAATGCGGACGGCAGTATTATCCGGAAGAATCCGGGGGATGTTTTCATAAAATCCGCCGCCGGTGATATGGACAAGGCCTTTAATCTTGATGCCGCTTTCAAGGCAGGCAAGCACGCTTTTGCAATAAATCCGCGTGGGCGTAAGCAGCGCAGCACCGAGAGAACTTCCCAGTTCGTGAATGTGCGTTTCGACGCTGTATTTTTTTATGTCGAAGAAAAGTTTTCTCACGAGCGAATATCCGTTGGAATGAATTCCCGATGAGGGTAGCCCGATGATGACGTCTCCCGGTTCGATGCTCTCCCCAGTGATAATATCTTTGCGGTCAACGACCCCAACCGCGAAACCGGCTATGTCATAATCGTCGTCCTGCATAATTCCCGGATGCTCCGCCGTTTCACCGCCGATGAGGCTGCATCCCGCGATACGGCATCCTTCCGCGATGCCCCTCACCACTTCCACATGCACCTCTTCATTCAGCTTACCGCAGGCAAGATAGTCCAGAAAAAAAAGCGGTTGCGCGCCCGCGGTGAGGATATCGTTCACGCACATGGCAACCGCGTCGATGCCGATAGTGTTGTGCACACCCATCATCTGAGCGATTTTCAGCTTTGTGCCGACACCGTCGGTTCCGGATACGAGGACCGGTTCCTGCATCTCGGGAAATGACGCGGAATACAAAGCGCCGAAACCGCCGATACCCGTCAGCACACGCTTTGAAAAGGTGGCACTTACGGCCGGAATGATTTTTTTAACAAAGCTGTTCCCTTTATCGATATCAACTCCTGAATCGCGGTAGGTTAATCCCATACATGCCTCTTCGAATAAATAATTGCGGATCGTTAAAATATGTGAATATCACCGCAAAGGGTGGCAATATTCACAAGCAATTTTTGATTAATGCAATATTTCCTGCTTGATTTTTTCATTTATTCGCCGGAAAAGAAGTTCCATGCCGCTAAACGAAAGAGAAATAAAAGTGTTAATAAGCAAGCTGAGGGATAAGTACCGGGAATACGCGAAAAAATACAGCCCCCGCTGGTTCGATATCGATGCTTTCGAAGAACGCCTCTCTTTTGCTCTCAAAAAGGGCATGAATCTCGAAGGCTTCATCTTAGCGGAAATCACCAATTTTGAAAAAATCAAGGAAAAATATGAAAGCAAAAAAGCTGCAAAAACCTTCAGCGAAAAAGTAGATCAAATCATTGAGGAACAGCTTTCAAGAATAAAAAAATATCCTTCGATAAAATTTCACCCTCGCGCGGTAATCGAAACCATACATTTCTACGGCGCGGGAAATCAATTCTCTCTATATGATTACCCAATAGTGACGTATCTTATACGGGAAGAGCCGTACAAGTCGCAATCCTTTGAATTTGAAACACGCCTTGAATATTTGTTCATCCAGGCAGGGAAACGGCATCCGAGGCGCATAGAAGATCACGTGCTCCTCCTGAACAGAAAGGACGTAAGTGAAAATGAAATTGAAAAAGACAAAAACGAATATTTAAAAGAGGGCGCGTTTGTGCTGCACGCAATTGCCGCGTTTATCGATCAGCTTACGCAGATGCGCAAAAGAGAATGGGAAGCCCCGATTTCATTCGATAAATTATTTCTCGAAAAAGAGCGGAAAAAAAACATCATAGCCCGGTATTCCGGTCACACACCCTACGGCGCTTTTTTAAAAGTGAAGGACATGGCGGAAAACATCATTGCCGATTTCCGCCTCGGGGCATTCAGGCAGCGGTGATGCTCTTATCCCTGGTTTTATTTTCGTAGAACACCCATGCCATTTCAGCGCCAAACACAAACAAAAAGCACGTGTACCAGATCCAGATCATGAGAATCACAATCGCACTGAGCGATCCGAAGATGGAGGTATAGTCGTTTATTTCTGTGATGTAATATGAAAAGAGCAATTTAATTATCTCATAGCTCAGCGCCGCGAAAAGCGCCCCTTTGAATATGGAATTATTATCGAGTTTTTTGGGCGGCACGAACTTGTAGAGAAGAAATATCAAAAGCGTATTCACCGCAAGAGTGAACATCGAAGAAACGAAAAACGGTGTTTCAATAATACTTTCGATTCTTGCACCGAAAAACGAAGCGTCTTTGAAATTGCGTTCGATAAAATCGAAAATAAATTCGTTTTTCACAATCGCAATGAGGTTTGAAAAAAGCGTGAGAAAGACTACAGAAAGACTGATGCCAATGATGATCACGAAATGTCGGATTTTCGCCTTCCAGTATTTCCGCCCCTGACCAATTCGAAAAGCAAACTCGAGCGCCCGTTCCACGATATCGAACACCAGACTTCCCCACCAGAAAAGAAAAGGAATCCACACAAACGCCAGATAGCGCTTCTGATACACGATGCGGTCAATGCTTGAAATGAGCTTGTCCATCTGGATTGACGGAAGAAGGTTTTTTATCTGCGAAAGATAAATCTTCGCCGCGATATCCTCGGAGAGATACCAGAAACTCAGTGCGGATATAATCACAAGAGAAACGGGTATAAATGATATAAGGAGAAAGAAAGCCATCGCGCAGGTGGAAAGCTCGCCGTTGTGCTGTTCAAAGTTTCGAAGCGCGCGCCGAAAGTCATCAACAATGAAATCTTTGGCACGAAAAAAAAACTTCGCCGTAATATTTTTAAAAAAAAATACCGCCGCCGCAAATTTCACTATTATTTTTTTCAATAATTCCATACTGCAAAGATGTTATTTACTGGAAGAAAAAAGCAAGATGTTTTTATGCAATAAAGAGACGGTGAATCTTCTATGTAATAATATCATGCCGGGTGAATTGCTCCCACCCGGCATGATACTTCATTTCATTCATCGCGCAGAAGAAAAAGCCTCAGGACGTAGTACAGCAGCGTTGCAAGCGCCGAAGCTGCGGCTGCGACATACGTCATCGCGGCAGCGGAAAGAACTTTATTGACCCCGGCCAGTTCTCCCGAATTCAGAATGCCGTAGGTCGCCAGGACCTGTTTTGCCCTGGTCGAGGCGTTGAATTCAACTGGCAGAGTGATGACCTGAAAGGCAACCACCACCGTAAAAAGAATTATTCCGAGCACCATGAGATTGGCCATTTGAAGAAGAAGCCCCGCGAAAATGATAATCCATGAAAGGTTCGACCCTATGGATGCCACGGGCACCATTGTGTTGCGAAGGGTAAGCGGGCCGTAGTTTTTCGCATGCTGAAGCGCGTGGCCGGTCTCGTGCGCCGCGACGCCAATCGCTGCAATCGAGTTGCTCCTGTACACTTCGGGCGAAAGCCGCACCACCTTCTGGCGCGGATCGTAGTGGTCGGAAAGAAATCCAGATGTTTCAACAACATCGACATTGCCCAGGCCGTTCTGGCGAAGTATCAAACGGGCGACTTCGCCTCCGGTGAGGCCGGAACGGGAACCAACCTGTGAATATTTATTGAACGTCGTTTTTACCCTGAGCGTCGCCCAGAGCGAAAAGAGAAACACCGGAGCGATCATCATGATATAGAGCGGATCTATCATGAACATAATATTTCCTCCTTATCGCAATAAAAAATATTGATAGAAAAGTGACCCAATCGTACTTTCACGCCATGGTATTTCACTTTGACGCATTGTAAACCCAAATGTTACAAGGCAAAGCAAAAAAATATATCGCCAGAATTCTCATATTCTTGCTTGCAATCTTGACACTTCAGCAATACCGAAGTATACTGTATTCATCATCTTCTGGAAAAAGGTATGCACTGTAATGCGAAACTTGAAACAAATGCTTTTTTTTGTGCTGTGGAGCGCTGTTCTGTGTGCAGTTTTACCCGCACAGACCGCTCCCGAGCACATTCCTCATGATATCCAGGAGCTTGAGGGACTGCATAATTACAGCAAGGGACTGCTGTATAAGGCCAGGAAGGATTACCGGTCTGCGATTTCGCATTTTGAAACGGCACTCACATCAAAAAAGGAATTGCACCTCATCTATTATCATCTTGCAGATTGTTATTACAAGTTGAATGATATCAATAAAATAGAACACTACGCTTCGCTTTCGATCGGGGAAAAAAACGATTATCTCCCTCCCCACATGCTGCTGTATAATGCTAAAATGAAAGCGAAGAATTATCCCGCGGCGGGCGAAGTACTCGAAACCATCCTCCGCATCGACCCAAAAAATGCAAAAGCGCATTTTCTTGCCGGACAGCTTTATCAAAACCGCCTCGGTGATTCCGAAAAAGCTGCCTCGCATTTCGAACGCATACTGGAGCTTTCAAAAGAACACGGCGTTGACCAGTTCTACAGCGAGTATGCGCATTTTTATTTAGGCTTTATCAACTACCGCAAAGGCAAACCCGAGAAGGCGCTTGAGCACCTCAAAGAAACGGTTGAAATAAACCAGCAGAATAAATCGGCACGCTCTCTCTTGATAGATATATTAATGGCGAACTTCATGCTGGATGAGGCGAAAAAGCAGATTGAATTGTATTTCTCGATGTTTACTGAAAACCCGAAGATGAATTCATACCTCGGCCGGATCTATTATTTGAGAAACGACATCCGCGCCTTTCCGCATCTGCGAAAAGCATCCGAGCAAATGAATTACGAGGGCCTTCTCTCGAAAGCGCTCCTGATGGAGCTCTCCGGTCAGGGCCATAACGCGGAAGGTTTCTTAAAGATTATTTCGAAAAAAAATGAAAACTACATCTGTCCTCACGTTGCGCTTGGGAAAATTTATGAAGAGAAGAAAGACATTCCGAAAGCACTCGCGGAATACATTGCCGCGGGAACCATGATGTACGATGCGGGGCTTCACGATGAAGCGCTCAGAATGTTCTCAAAGGTGCTTTCGCTGAAAGAAGGCATTACGGGAGTATACACGTACATCGGCAAAATTTACGAAGAGCGAAATCAAATCGATCTTGCCATTCTCAATTATAAGAAATCGCACGAGCTAAAATCAAGCGCCAAACTGCTTTCGCATATCGGGTATCTATATTTCTCCAAAAACGACTTCAAGAACGCCCTGCGCTATTTCGATTCCGCAATTGTGATGGAACCCGAGGACTCGCAGTCGCATTTTTTAAAAGGCGTAACCTATTCTCACCAGGGAAAGTTCTCAAAGGCGGAAGCCTCATTCTGGAAAGCGATAAAAATCAAAGAAGACGATCTCTACTTTTATTATCTCGCAGGAGTTCAGGAAAAGCAGAATAAAATTCATGAAACGATCAAAGCATTGCAGCGCGCGATTGAACTGAATCCCGAAAATTCAAGGGCGTATAATTATTTAGGCTATCTGTATGCCGAGCGCAACATGAAGCTCGATGAATCCGTGAGGCTTGTGAGAAAGGCTCTGGAGTTTGAGCCGGAAAACGGCGCGTATCTCGACTCATTAGGCTGGGCATATTTTCGGCAAAAAAAATTTACCGATGCGCTTGAGCTTTTGCTTCGCGCGGAATCGAATCTCGACAGGGAAGGTTCTCCCGACCCTGTGGTGTACGATCATATCGGAGACGTGTATCAAAAGCTGGGAAGAACACGGGAAGCCATCTTGTACTGGGAGAAAGCGTATAAAATTAATAAAGCAGTTGAAATAAAACGCAAAATAGACAGGCTTGTCCCAAAGTGAACGAACCATCGCGCTCACAAAGCAAATTGATATACGGCCATTCGATTGAATTATACGATATTACGACGAGGAACACGCGCTATGAAATATTTCGCATGTACATCAATCTTCAGTATCGCAATTATTACGCTGCTATGCGCTGGATGCGCCGCCAGAAGCACTGACGGCGGCGTGGTACAGCTCAGCGAAGAACGCGATAAGGCAGTAGAGCTGATCCGGAAAATCGAACACGCAAACAGCGAAACTCCAAAAATTTTTTCCGCGAAATTCGTGATCGAAGGAGCATCGCCGAAAAACAAAAAATTCAAAACGCTCGGTGAGATCGCATGCGACAGAGGAGCCGAACTTTTCAAAGTTACTTTCGTCGACAGCATCTTCAAAAGCCCGATGGCCGTTGTCGGCCGCGACGGCAATAAAATCAAAGTGTACATGCCTGTGGAAAAAACTATCTACGAGGATGATGTTCAGTTCATCAATCTGAAAAATTATATCGATGTGAATATTGAATTCGGCTTTATATCCGCGGTTGCCACATGGCAGATCCCCATCCTGCAGGATTACAAGATCAAGCAGTCGGTACTGCAAAAAACATCGTCTTCAGGGAAAGAAGAAGAAAACTACATCGTTCTTGAAAACGACCTGTATTATGAAACAATTTCAGTAAAAAACGATCTTCCAAATAAAATTATGATCATAAACAAGAGCAGCAAGGAAAAAGCGGAATTTTATTTCGAGAACCCGGAAAGAAAAAATAACGTGCTATACTTTAACACGATACGTTATATTTCAGCACAGAGGGGTGAGAGAATATCGGTTAAATTCACCTCTGTATCAACGAATCCGCCGCTGATAAAAGAAAGGGATTTCACATTAAAAGTGCCGCCGACTACAAAAACAGTACGTGTAAATTAAAAACGGAGTATGAAATGTAACTACCATGATTTTCTCTGAAAATCTCAATAAAAATACGATACTCTTGAATCCCAGAGCAAAAACGAGATGGGATCTCATCGCCGAAATGCTCGAGTCTATCGTAAAAAGCGGTTTTTTGAACGATAAAGACGAAGAGACGGTAAAAAAGGCTTTATTCGAACGGGAAAAATCGATGAGTACCGGCATCGGGAAAGGCATCGCCATTCCGCACTGCGCATCTGACAAAATTGGCGAAATCGCCATCGCTCTTGCAATATGCAAAGCCGGCATCGACTTTGATTCCATAGACGGCCTGCCTGTACACATCGCAATTCTGCTGATAGTTCCTCAAAAGAAAATTTCCCAGCACATAAAAACCCTGGCAAATATCGCGAAAATCATGAACGATGAGACATTGAGGGAAAAACTCGTGAAAACGAAAAGCGCCGACACCGTCATCGAACTCATTCGAAATGCTGAAGAAACCACAAAAAAGTGAAGGCATGATGGAAAACCTTTCCCGGATAGTCGATGCAAGAAAGACAGGCGAGGATGAATACGAGAAAACTCTGCGCCCAAGAAAACTTTCCGAATTCATCGGCCAGCGCAAAATTGTTGAAAATTTAGCCGTCTTTATCGAATCATCAAAGATGCGGAAAAAGCCCCTCGATCATGTCCTTCTGGCAGGCCCTCCAGGCCTTGGCAAAACCACGCTCGCGTACATCATCGCAAATGAGCTTGGCGTCAACATCAAAACGACATCGGCTCCGGTAATCGATAAAACCGGCGATTTAGCCTCGATTCTTACTGCGCTGGAAGAAAACGATGTCCTCTTCATTGATGAGATACACCGGCTTTCGCCCGCTATTGAAGAAATTCTGTATCCGGCAATGGAAGACCGCGCAATCGACATCATCATCGGGCAGGGAATGGCTGCAAAATCGATACGAATAAACCTCGCCCCCTTTACCCTCATCGGCGCTACCACCCGCACAGGCCTTCTGACCGCCGCGCTGCGCGACAGATTCGGCATTCCACTGAGGCTCAATTATTATGAAACCGACGACCTGAAAGAAATCGCCCTCAGAACCGCGGGAATTTTAAAAACCGAGATCAGCCCGGAAGCCGCGGAGGAAATCGCGCAGCGGTCGAGAAGGACTCCGCGCATCATAAATCGCCTGATTAAACGGGTAACCGATTTCGCAGTGGTGAAAGGAAAAGGAAAAATCGATCTCGATACCGCGCGCTTCGCGCTTGAGAAGCTCGACATCGACCGGCTGGGGCTCGATGAAATGGACAGAACAATTCTTTCTGCTATTATTACAAAATATAACGGGGGCCCCGTCGGAGTAAAGACGATTGCGATATCGGTGGGCGAGGAAATCGACACACTTGAAGACTTCTACGAGCCCTTTTTGGTCCAGGCGGGGCTTCTCAAAAGAACGCCGAGAGGGCGGGTCGCAACCCGGCTTGCCTACGATCATCTTGGAATTGAATACAACACAGGGCTTGAAAGCGAAAATCTGCGGGGGCTTTTCGACCAGGAAGAATAAATCTACTTGCGCTTTAAATCTTTATTGATCGCCTTCTCGACGAGTTCAGGGACATTATCTCCCTTCATCAGCCTGCCGTTCAGCACCACCGCGGGAAGATCTTTTATATTAAAATGATTTTTAATAATCGAAACGATTTTCAGGTCAATTTCCGCCGGTATGGAAAAAAGCCACAGTTCGTCGCCATACTGCCTGTTGAGCTTGTTCAGGGTATTCGAATAGGGCGCGCATTCGGTGCAGTCGTAGGGATAAAAATACAGAACATAGTTTCTTTTATTTGCGCACAGCTTATTGTATTTCAAAAGCCGAAGCCAGAGTTCGATATTGAGATACACCCACTCTTTCTGAATGAGTTTGAATTTTTCAAGATTGTGCTCTTCCTCATACACGCGCTCGATATTCTTCCCGGTGTGGTACACATTGTTGGAAAGCCCCCGCATATAGGTTTCGAAGGTTTTGCAGATGCTCACATCGCTTGAAAATTCATCGGAAAACGCGATAAAGAGTTTTTCTTCGTTGATTTCGTTGCGAAGATGGACAATACCTTCATCCAGCATATTGACCCGCTTATTATATATCATCTGCGCAAAGAGAAGCGAGAAAAACATGATGCTGAAGGTGATCGCAAGTCCCTTATAGATGAGATTTTTCTTGGAAGAGGACGACATTTAACGCCACCTGAGACTGTACTTCGTGGTCTGGAGCACAAACGCCGACACCCAGAAAAAGAGAAGTACAGGATTATACACAAACGGCGTTGCAAGAAGCGTTATAAAATATTTCCATTTGAAGCGCTCTTTGCTCTCGAAAAAACCAAACCCGTTCACAAGGAAGAAAATCAGGAAGACCGCCAGCATGAGAAGCAAATGATACGGCGTGGTGAAATACGAGCCGTTCATGAACGAATCGAACGCTCTGCCGATATCCGGAATCTGCCCATACGAAAGCGTCCAGAAAAGCGCCATCACATGGTTCCACAACGCGCTTAGCGTTCTGGAAAGCATGTAGAGCACGATCACACCTATCATGGCGATCATCAGAGTTGAGGTGGGAAACACGAAGATGCTGAACATACCATAGCGGGAATCGAGCATCATGTCGCGATGCATCCAGAAATTGATGAGCGTCCCCCTATTCCAGCGCATGCGCTGCCAGAAGAGGTTTTTCCAGGACGTCATTACCGAAGTATAGACCTTTGCGTCCCTGGAACCCCTGATTTTGTATCCCGCTTTGCGGATGCGGAAGGTGATTTCCATGTCTTCAGTCGGAGTCTTGTGCGCTGGCAAAAAGCCCCCGATCTGCATCATCACATCCTTTCTGTAGATGCTGAGCGGCCCGCGCGTGATGAACACCGCGTCCAGTGAATCTATCGCCATGAGAATGAAATTCGAATAGATGTATTCGATGTGTTGAAACCACTCAACCCAGTTTTTCGGGTTATTTACGACAAGCTTGGTGGTAACCGCACCCACCCTGGGATCCTGAAATTCCTTCACCACGTGATTGAGCGCCGATGCTTCCGGATACGAATCAGCGTCAACACAGCCGACGAGTTCGTAGTTCGCCACCCTGAAGCCCTGGTTGAGGCTCTCGCTTTTGCCTCGCTCGCCGTCTTTCATGAAGAGGCGGATGAAATTATACTTTCTGGTATATTCTTCAACAATCGCAAAGCTATTGTCGGTGGAAAAGTCGTCGATGACGATGATTTCCATCAAACCCTTATACTCATCGTGCATTTGTATGAGGGAATCCAGTGTCGCCGCAATCGTTTTGCCTTCATTCCACATGGGCACAACAATTGAAACGCCGGGATAATTGCCCGCGGCGAGTTTCTCTGTTTCTTTGCGTTCCTGATATGCGAGGAGATAGACCGACGAACAGAAGATCACCACAAACGAAGAGAAAAGAAAAATAAAATCGAAATACATACGATGCTCCTATAATATATCACCAAGATACTGGATTAAACGGCTATTGTAAAGAGAAATTTAGCCTCTTCTAAGGTGATAGACGTGTTGACGGATGAAAGTGAAGAAGCCCTTCATTTGTCAAGAAAATTTAAAAAATTAACCAAATATTCACATTTTATTTGTTTGATAACATTAATAGATATTTATTGGTCATTATATAGCAAACATTTAATTATCATTTTCTGAGCGTTTTTATCGAAAAAGCATGGTCGTTCCTTTAAGACAGGAATGAATATATACTTGAAAAATATTATAATCAAAAATGTTGTGATATATTTGTAAAAAATGCAATTCGGTATGGTAATGCCATGATGAAAGACATGAAATTCAGGGAAATTCCTTATAACTATACCTCTTTTTCCGACCGGGAAATTATTCTGAAATACTTCGGCGAAGAAATCTGGGCAACGCTCAATATTCTCAGGGAGGAGAGGGTCACGGGAAGAAGCGCCAGGCTTCTTTTTGAAATTATTGGCGACTTTTTTGTCATAGAAAGAAACCCGTATATTTATAATGACTATCTCGAAAAGCCCGGTAAAATCAGAAGCCTCAGGAAAAAGCACGCAGCCCGGATTAACAAAATCCGGGAAAATGCGAACAACAACCCGCTTGTTTTGAAAATTCTTTCAAAATGCGAAGAGCTGGAAAAGAAGTTTTTCGAAGGATTCGAAAAAGAAAAAAAACTCCGCAGAAAGATCGCAGATGCGCTCGGCAGGGCAACTCATTCCGAAAATATTCATTTCTCTGCGTTTCATAAAGTGGCGCACGCTACCGATGCTTCCGACTGGCGTTCCGAATATCCCGCCGCTGTGGTCTATCCCGATTCCGTTAAGGAAGTTTCGAAGATCGTCAAAGCGGCTGCCGCATCGGGTCTCAAGATAATTCCACGAGGCGGCGGTACGGGGCTTACCGGCGGCGCGGTCCCAGTACATAAAGAGACCATCGTCATCAACACGGAAAAACTGAATGCAATAGGGAAAATCCGCCACGAAAAAATCAACGGCAGCGAAATACCGGTTATTGACGTTCAGTGCGGCGCGGTCACGGAAGATGTGATTGAATATTGCAGTCATCGCGGATTCATTTTTGCCACAGATCCAACTTCCGCATGGGCTTCGACGATCGGCGGAAACATCGCCGAAAATGCTGGCGGAAAAAAATGCGTGATGTGGGGCACGGCAATCGACAATCTTCTTTCTTTCCGCATCGTAAACGCCCGCGGCAGAGTGCTTGAAGTCAAAAGGCTCAATCATCCCCACAGGAAGATACTTCCCACGGATGAAGTAGTCTTTGAGATAAAGGATGTAAAAAGCGGCAACATCGTTAAATCGGTGCATTTAAAAGGCGATGAAATCCGTAAAAAGGGTCTTGGGAAAGATATCACCAACAAAGCGCTCGGCGGCCTTCCCGGCCTTCAAAAGGAAGGCGGCGACGGCATCATTATCGACGCGACATTCGTTCTGTACAAACCTTTTCTTTTCTGCAGAGCAATATGCCTGGAATTTTTCGGCAACAACATGGTCAATGCGTCCCGCGCAATCGTTCAGATACTCAAAACCTTCGAAAAAAATAAAACTGTATTTTTAACGGCTCTTGAGCATTTCGATGAGAAATACGTCCTTGCGATCAATTACCGAAATAAATCGAACAGAAACGAAGTACCGAAAGCCATACTTGTGATTGACCTTGAAAGCAATGACGAAGCGGCGCTTGATTCCTCCACCGAGTCGATCGTAGAAGACGTGAAGGTGTACAATACAGAGGGCTTTATCGCGCGCACAGAATCTTCGAGGGAAGCGTTCTGGGCCGATCGAAAAAACTTAGGTGCAATCGCAAAACACACCAATGCTTTCAAACTGAATGAAGATATCGTCATTCCAATAGAACGCTTGCCGGAATTCGCCGATTTCATTGAAAAATTAAACATTACAAAGGAGCTTAAAATTTACATCAGTGCCATCGATGCGCTCGAAAGGTATCTCGGTGATTATTCAACCGAAAACGGCGATGAATTTATCGAACCGAAAATCCAGTCGATAATCACCCGCCTGCGGGAAGTGCGCGACGATTACAGAACGTACATGGAACACATTGACATACCGGCGCGAAACGTTCTGAAAACAATTTCGGGCGCCTGTCCCGATACGGCTACCGTATTCGAACTGATTCAAAACAGGAACATATCTATTTCCTTCTCCTGCGACGTCATCGAGCACTACCAGCAATCGCTGAAAGGGTACGAGTCGCTTGTTGATAAACTCAATTCGCTCGTATCGCAGGAATTGAAGCGCCGCATCGTCGTGGCAACGCACATGCATGCCGGCGACGGGAACATCCACGTTAACATACCCGTGCACTCCAACGATTATCTGATGATGAAGGAAGCCGACGAAACCGCGGGCGTGGTGATGCAGGAAACAGTGAGGCTCTGCGGGGTGATTTCCGGCGAACATGGCATCGGGCTGACCAAACTCCGCTTTATCGACAAGGAAACTTTGCAAGAATATATGCGCTACAAGGAGGAGGCCGACCCCGCTCATGTTTTCAATCCGGGGAAACTCATGCCCGATTTTCAATTGAGCAGGGTCTATACTCCTTCCTTTAATTTGCTTGAGATGGAAGCCTTTATCCTGATGGCCGCAGATCTGGAACAGCTCTCGCTCTCAATAGCTCCATGCGTTCGGTGCGGCAAGTGCAAATCGGTATGCAATACTCATTACCCCGCTGAAAATATTTTCTACAATCCTCGAAACAAAATTTTAGGGGTCGGGCTGATCATCGAAGCGGTATTGTACGATGCGCAGACATCCGCAAGCCTGAGCTTCCGCCATTTCAATAAACTAAAAGAAATATCCGACCAGTGCACCATCTGCCACAAATGCCAGGTACCGTGTCCGGTAAAAATAGATTTCGGCGTTGTCACGCTCATGATGCGCGAACTTCTGGTGGCCAGAAAGAAAGCAAAGACGAAATTCCTCACTGCGTTCACGCTGTTTTATTTGAAGCAGAAGGGGTACTACTTCAATAAAGTTTTCCGGATTCTGCTGTTGCGGCTCGGCTACACCGTCCAGAGGGCGGGCTACACTGTGCAGAGGCCGTTTTCGATCATCGCCAGAAAGCTATTCCCGCTGATCAGCAGGTACTTTGCATCGAAGCTCCCGAGGGCCGGTAAAAAAACGCTGCGTGAAATACTCGGCGTGCGCGGAAGCAACACCTTCATCGCTTTCGAAAACAAGGGCATGCCGGTTAAATCGAGCGTGCTGTATTTCCCTGGCTGCGGCTCGGAGCGGATGTTCAGCGATATCAGCATGGCAGCCGTGGCGCTTTTATACTATGCAGGAATCCGCGTGGTGATACCGCCGGAATATCTGTGCTGCGGCTTTCCGCTTCTTGCTAACGGCCGCATGGAGGAAGCTAATTTAAAGAGCTACGACAACAGGGTGAAATTCCATAAGATGGCAAATATCGTCAAATACATGGAAATCGAAGCTGTCGTGGTCACCTGCGGCACATGCAGGGAAATGCTTGAAAAATACGATCTTGAAGATGTTTTTCCAGAATCAAAACTTCTCGATGTAAGCGAATATCTCGCCAGAACCAAAGCATACGAAGCAACCGGAAAAATAGCGAGCGTGCTCTATCACGATCCCTGCCACAGCCCAATCAAAACAATGAAACCGGATTCGGTGATACAAACCCTTGCCGGAGCGAAGATCACGCAGCTTCCCTATTGCTGCGGCGAAGGCGGCACTATGGCACTCTCAACCCCCGACCTTTCCAACTCCCTGAGGAAAAGAAAGGAAATCAATATTAAAGATCTTCGCATTAAAGATAAAACGACGCTACTCACCACCTGCCCGAGCTGTGTGCAGGGACTTTCCCGGCTTGAAGGTCGCGTGCCGATTAAGGTAAAATCGCTTGTCGAGTTCATCGCGGAAAAACATTTAGGAAAAGACTGGAAAAAGCGCTTTATAAAAGAGGTTAGAAAGGGCGGGTATGATTTGATGATCATATGATATTGCGCGATTACAGTTTGATAAATTCATCCGCCTCAACCGGCACTGGTTCATTGTTTTCTTGTTTCTCAGCAATCCATAAGGAGATCAGGTCGAGAGCGGCCGCTTTCGCACCCTCAATTCAATCACGCGAATCGAAGTACATTTCTTTCCCGCGTCAGGTTCGCCCTTGCGTGGAGAAGCTTTCCTCCTTTGAAGACGAGCGACGGCTCCCGGTACGCTTCGATTTTCTCGAAGGGATTGTCGCGAAGCACCACCGCATCAGCATACGCGCCAGCCTCAAGAATGCCGAGTCGCCCTTCCATGCCGATAATTTTCGCATTGTTGACCGTCGCACAGCGAAGCACTTCCTGTTTTGTAAAACCGGCACGATGCAGCATTTCCATTTCGCTCCAGAGAGTTCCGAAATAATCATACGGAACGCCCGCATCCGTTCCG
This sequence comes from uncultured bacterium, assembly GCA_937921485.1. Classification (GTDB taxonomy): domain Bacteria; phylum Spirochaetota; class UBA4802; order UBA4802; family JAGODF01; genus DYLV01. The sequence goes on along the minus strand of CAKZSV010000077.1, from coordinate 10,252 downwards.
CATCCGATATTTATGCCGGCCTGCCGCATCTTCAGAAGATTTGCAAGGCCGTATTTCATCATTCCGAAATACAGGACGGGATTGGGCAGGAAGATTTTTCTGCTCACCAGATCCCTGCACTGCATAGAGCGATACAGACTTATATGCCGCATATTGTCCGCGTGAATCGCTTCTTCGCAGTATTGCGCCGCCATGGTGCGGAGGTATTCGTACTTAATCCGCATTTCGTTGCGGATGAATTCCGTGTTGTATTCTTCGGGAATTTCGTCGAACACTTCATTGAACGCAAGGCACTGTGCGACAATGAACGTCGGCACAATCGATACATTTTTCCTGGACATTTTTTCGATGTCATCATCCGCCATAAATGCATCGAAAATAATGTGCTCAAGCGAATGGATGGGATACTCGACGATGCGGTCAAAGCCGTACTTCATGTGATTGTGACAGCTCACCGGCAGATTGCGGCTTTCGGCGAAATTGAATATTTCACGAAGATGTTCCCGCGAATACATGGGGATTTCTCCTCTGCCGCAGATAAGCGATCGATTATCCACAGTGAGTTTGATAAACGACGCACCCCGATCGGCATTTTCCCGAAGTTTCTCCCGAAGTTCCCGCGTATTCCTGAAATTTGCAGTGATGTCGCCGGTAAAAAACGTGGTGGTATTCCCGAAAAAGGAAACATCCGAGGGACGGATATCGGGATGCCCCCCGTCGATGTTCATGATGGAATTGCAATAGAATACGCGTGGTCCTACCAGAGATCCGCTCTGTATTTCGTCAATGTGATCGTGCAGCACATTCGGAAGGGCGCCCATATCGCGGATGGTAGTTTCGCCGGACTGAATGGCTGACACAAAATTTCTCTTCATCTGGCGAAGATAGGCCATCATATTGAAGGGATTGAACGATGCCGTACCGGTCATCGTGGCGTGGCAGTGTGCATTGATGAGCCCCGGAATGACATATCGCCCGTCGAGTTCGAAGACATCGAAGTTCTGCGAGGCCGCTTCGATTCTGTTGCCACTCCCAATAATCTTACCATGAGAAATTCTAAGCGACGAATTCGGGCGGATTGTGCCGGTTTTTGGATCGATCAGATTGCAGTTGTTGAGGACGATGTCTTTTTCGTAATCAATCGAAAGGCGGTCAATCTGCGAAAGGCTCGCACAGCCGGCGGAAAACTCCGGCAGCGCAATCGCTCCAGCCAGAAGAGCGGTTTTTTTCAGGAATTCTCTGCGCGTCTCGATGTTTTTGAATTGTTCATCCATCACACTACCCCTTGATGACGATATTCACGAGTTTCCCCGGTATGACGATTTTTTTCACAATCTCTTTTCCAGCAATAATGCTGCTGATTTTCGGATCCGCAATCGCCATCTCTTCCATTTCATCTTTCGTAATGGAAGAGGAAACCTGCGCCTTTGAACGGATTTTCCCGTTGACCTGAAATACAATTTCAATTTCTTCTTTTGCGGTGAGAGCATCATCGAAATCCGGCCACGGCTGATTATAGAGGAAACCACCTCCGCCAATCATCTCCCAGAGCTCCTCAGCCACATGCGGCGTGAAGACGTTGAGCATGGGAATGAGCTTGAAGAGCACTTCGCTTATGACCGCGCGTCCCTGCGCCGATGCAATTTCCTTTTCATCGCACTGGTAGACGGCATTGACCAATTCCATCATGCGCGCGATGGCGGTATTGTATTGCAGCCGTTCCGAAATATCTTTCGTGACTGATTTGACCGTGCGGTGCAATTCTCCGCGCAGCGATTTGAGCGCCGTAGTGAGCTTTTCGTGCTCGATTGTTTCGGTTGTGATGAAGTTTCGATATTTCACCACCATCCTCCAGACGCGGCCTATGAATCGGTAGCATCCTTCCACTCCCTTCTCCGACCAGTCCAGATCTTTATCGGGCGGGGAGGCGAAGAGCATAAACATTCGGACGGTATCGGCACCGAACGCATCGATAATCTCATCGGGATCGACCACATTGCCGAGGGATTTACTCATCTTCGCGCCGTCCTTGATGACCATGCCCTGGGTGAGAAGGCGGGTGAAAGGCTCTTTCACTTTGATAAGCCCCAGATCGTAAAGCACCATGTTGAAGAAACGGGCATAGAGCAGGTGCAGTACTGCGTGTTCAATGCCGCCGATGTACTGATCCACCGGCATCCAGTAGTTAACTTCATCGTCGAACATGTCTTTTGAATGAGGAGACGCGAATTTCGCAAAATACCACGATGAATCGACGAAGGTGTCCATGGTATCTGTTTCCCTGCGCGCCTTTCCCCCGCATGCAGGGCAGGCGGTGTTGATGAAGCTTTCCATGGAAGCAAGCGGCGACTGAGAACTTCCGTGAAAATCCACATCAATCGGCAATATCACCGGCAGGTCTTTTTCGGGAACCATCTGAATGCCGCATGTGTCGCAGTAAACCGCGGGGATGGGACAGCCCCAGTAGCGCTGACGGGAAATGAGCCAGTCTTTGATGCGAAAGTTGACCGTCCTTTTGCCGATGCCGTTTTTCTCGGCATAATCGGAAATCTTCTCAATGGCTTCGCGATTGGAAAGTCCGGTAAACGGTCCTGAGTTTACGTTTATCCCATCTTCCACATACGCGTCGGTCATGGCATTCACGTCGATGGGGGAAGCGGGATTGTCGATGACGAGCTTGATGGGAATGCCGTATTTTTTTGCGAAGGCGAAGTCGCGGCTGTCGTGCGCGGGTACGCTCATAATCATGCCGGTGCCGTATTCCATCAGCACAAAATTTCCCACGTACAGCGGCACTTTATCGCCGTTGAAGGGATTTATGACTTTTATGCCGGTATCGATGCCTTCTTTCTCTTTGTCTTCGGCAAGGCGGTCGATGAGGGATTGTTTTTTCATCCGTGCGATAAAATCCTGCACGTTCGTATCTTTGATTCTTTCAAGGAAAGGATGCTCCGGCGCGATGACCATGTAGGTGACGCCGTACACGGTATCCGGCCGGGTGGTATAGATGGGGAAATCTTCTCCGCTTTCAAGTTTAAAGTTAATGGTAAGCCCGTGCGATTTACCTATCCAGTTTCGCTGCATGGTAAGCACCCGCTCGGGCCATCCGTCTTTCAGCTCTTCGTGCCCCTGAAGAAGGTCTTCCGCATACGCGGTGATTTTAAAAAACCACTGATTGAGCTCTTTCTGGGTCACTTCCGATTTGCAGCGCCAGCACTTGCCGTCTTCAACCTGTTCATTTGCCAGCACCGTGGCGCATTGGGGGCACCAGTTCACGGGAGCGTTTTTCCGGTACGCCAGACCTTTCTCGAACATTTTCACGAAAACCCACTGATTCCATTTATAATATTCAGGCTTATACGTGGCCACCTCGCGCGACCAGTCGTAGGAAAAACCGAGTTTGGCGAACTGGCTTTTCATGTGATTGATATTGTCAGTTGTCCATTTATACGGGGGAATGTTATGCTGGATTGCCGCGTTTTCGGCGGGAAGTCCGAACGAATCCCATCCCATGGGATGCAGCACATTAAACCCCTTCATGGTCATGAAACGGGCCATCAAATCGCCTATGGTGTAATTGCGGACATGGCCCATATGAAGGCGGCCCGAAGGATAGGGGAACATTTCAAGAAGATAGTATTTCTTTCTTGTATCATCGTGTTTCGTTTTGAAAATGTCTTTTTCAGCCCACCTGCCCTGCCATTTTTTCTCGATTTCTTTAAAGTTATATTCAAGTTCCGCCATAATAAAGCTCCACAGTTGGATGATTCTTTTCAACACAAGTATTGCTCATATACAGGCATCCGCACGTCAAGGATTTTAGGAATTAATATTTTTTCCAATATGTTCAAAGAACGCATGTGGGGAAGAATCGGCGCGAACACGTCCCGTATATAAAAAGGAACAGCGGGAAAAGAGGCATTATTGTCCGCCGAGAATGTCAATTACCTCTTCGGCGCTTTCCGATGCGATGATGCGCTCTTTCACCTTTTCCTTTTTCAGAACGGTCATAATGCTCGAGAGGAGTTTTAAATAATCTTTATGCTGCTTTTCCCCGGCAAGCACCAGAATCACCAGATGCACGGGATTGTTGTCGATGGAATCGTATTCAATACCTTTTTTCGATATTCCAACGGCAAACATCATGTTTTTTATCGATGCCAGGCGCGCGTGAGGGATGGCAATGCCGTAGCCGATGCCGGTGCTCATGATGGATTCCCGCTCCTTGAGGGCATCGATAACCGCGTCGATATCGGAAACCATGCCGCTTCCTTCGAAAGTGCGGGCAAGCTCTTCGATTGCTTTATATTTGTCTTTAGATTTAATTTTTTTCACGAAAGCGGGTCTGGTAAATTCAACAATATTCATGGCGCTGTTCCTTGATTGAGCAATTGCAAATATGTTATTCGGTGAACTTTTCGCCATCAAGAACAAAAAAGGCGAAGTGCGCAAAAAAATTTGGGAAAAAACCCACTGGCTTCGAATGCGCCGAAGAGCCTTTGAGGGAAAAATGACGTTCCCGCTTTATCGGATAATCGTTCAAACCGCAATACAGCCTGAAATCTTCAATTGACAGGTGATGCATATTCGAAGAATTGAACCATTCCCGCTCACCGGAAGTATTGCGGGGCATTGATCCTTTCAGAAGGATGTGAAGGCGGTTTTTCCAGTACCCGAGATTTGGGAAGCTCACGATGGCGTTGCGGCAAATCCGCATGGTCTCGGCCAGTACAAACCTGGGCCTTTTGGTAAAATGGAGCGTCTGGTTGAGGATCACATAATCAAAGGAGTTCCCGCGGTAATCCGATAAACCGTCGTCAATATCGCCCTGATAGACATACAGGCCTTTCTCAACACAGGCGCTCACTCCCTCGGGTGAAATCTCCACGCCGTAGCCGTCAATCTTTTTTAATTTTTGAAGCTGAACAAGCAAACTTCCATCGCCGCAGCCGAGGTCAAGCACGCGCGCGCCTTCCGGTATCTCATCGATAATGAGATCGTAGGCAATTGTGTTGAGTATCGATGTTTCCAATCTGGTCGTTTCTCCTGCAAGGCTTATATAGATTCTTTATTCGCTTTTTCCAGTTCACGCTTCAGAAAGTTCGCGATATCCCTCTCCATGCGGTCATTCGGAAGCAGGAACGCATCATGTCCATAATCGGTTTCGATTTCCGTGTACGCCACGTTTTTTCCCGCCACGCGCAGGGCATTGACGATTTCGCGGGATTGCACAGTGGGATAGAGCCAGTCGGTGGTAAAACCGATGACGAGGAAATCAGCTGATACATGTTCAAAGGCAGAGGTGAGCTTCCCATTGTATTCGGCTTTCAGGTCAAAATAATCGATCGCCTTGGTGATGTACAGATACGAATTCGCGTCGAAGCGCTCGACGAATTTCAATCCCTTATGGTGGAGGTAGGACTCAACCTGAAACTCGGTATCGAAACGAAATCTGAAAAGCTCGCTGTTTTGAAGCCGGCGGCCGAATTTTTCGTGCATGCTCTTTTCGCTCAAGTAGGTAATGTGCGCAATCATCCGCGCAAGCGAAAGCCCCGACGCGGGTGGACTTTCACGGTAGTAGTTGCCGCCGTTGAAATTCGGATCGCGGAAGATCGCCTGCCGGCCCACTTCATGAAATGCAATTCCCTGTGCCGAAAGCGACGCAGCGGTGGCGATTGGAATGACCGATTTCACCCTATCCGGGTACGATACCGCCCACTGAAGCGCCTGCATGCCGCCCATCGATCCGCCGCTGACGGCAAGAAGCCGCTCGATGCCCAGGTTATCAATGAGATGTTTTTGTGCATTCACCATGTCAGCAATGGTTACAATGGGAAAATCAAGCGCGTACTCTTTCCCGGTTGCAGGATTGATCGAAGAAGGACCGGTGGAGCCGTTGCAGCCCCCGATGACGTTTGAGCAGATGACAAAATATTTTTCGGTATCGAACGCTTTGCCGGGACCGATGTAGTCATCCCACCAGCCCGCGTCGCGGTCGTGCGGAGAATGATATCCCGCCGCGTGGGCGGTTCCCGAAAGCGCATGCAGAATGAGAATGGCGTTCGTCTTTTTTTCGTTTAGATTTCCGTACGTTTCGTAGGCAAGCGTGACGGGAGAAAGCGTTTTACCCGACACAAGGGTGAGCGAATTGGGCGGCTGGGCAAACGTGAAATATTTCGTGCTCACAATTCCCACTGAGTTGGCGGGTGGTACGGCAATGTCGTTCATGTGCATCCCCAAAAATATCGAAAAATGGGGAGATAGCGGTTTTCGTGCAGCCATCTCATCTCCCGGAGGCAATTCCTCCGCAGGAATTGGCACCATTTCCCGCGTGAGCGGACGGTTGCCGTGGCTTCATCGGGCCTGTCCCTCAGCCACTCTCGATAAGATATCAAGGGTTTAAAATCGAAGGAGACTGTGATGGAATGCGCCCATCGATGTCAATACAAATTTTCAGAGTATGCTTTCTATTTTTTTCAGGAGATCTTCTTTTTCAAAGGGTTTTACAACGTATGCATCAGCCTGGATGGCGGAATCGTTGAGCCTGAGAGTCTTTTCGCTTAAGGCCGACACCACGACGATTTTCGCTTTCGGGTCGATATTTTTTATTTCAGATACCGCCATCATGCCGTCTTTGCCGTGCATGGTGATATCCATGGTGACGAAATCGGGATGAATTTTTTTATACAATTCAAGGGCTTCATAGCCATTATCCGCCTCGCCCACTATTTCATGGCCCCCGCCGGCCAGCGTCTCGGAAATAATTTTTCGCATGAATTTCGAATCATCGACTATCAGCGCCCGTGCCATCGCATCCTCTTCGCATATTCATTGTTGAGCAGATAACATTAAAAATTGTGTTTGAAAGAAAATCAATCATTTTTATTTGTTTTTTTGATGCGTGCGCATTGGCAAGCAAGAAAATTCAATCATTTGAAACTGATTTTCAATTCGCGATAAGGCGGGCATACATGGGTAATACCACTTTGCTGAATATCACGATTATCTTTGCGGTATCGATACCGGTGCTGTATCTATTCCTGCGTTTGAAACTTCCTTCACTGCTCGGATTCCTGTTCACTGGCCTGGCGCTGGGACCATACGGTTTCGGCATCATACGCTCGGTTTCTGAAGTTGAAGTGCTCGCGGAAATCGGCGTGGTTCTGCTGCTCTTTACCATCGGAATTGAATTTTCTCTTTCAAATTTGCAGAAAATCAAGCGTTCTGTTTTCATTGCGGGTTCTTTTCAGATGGTCTCCACCATTGCCGCGGGGTATGCGGTTGCGGCGGCTTTCGGCATTCCTGCGAAAAAGGCGCTTTTCATCGGATTTCTGGTTGTGATGAGCAGCACCGCCATCGTCTTCAAGCTTTTACAGGAGCGCGCGGAACTCGGAAGCCCCCACGGGATGAATTCCGCGGCAATACTGATTTTTCAGGACATTATGGTGGTACCGCTGATACTCATCGTACCATATCTATCGGAGGGAGGCAGAGCAGGAGAAGTCTCTTTTTTCCTGGTTATCGGCAAAGCAGTTGCGATTGTGGGAATCCTTTTAATCGCCTCAAGATTAGTGATTCCAAAAATTTTATACATCACGGTCAAAACGCGAAGCAGGGAACTATTTCTTCTCGTAATTGCAGTGATTTGTCTTGCAACAGCCTGGCTGACACACGCGGCAGGACTTTCACCCGCTCTGGGTGCCTTTATGGCAGGGCTCATTATTTCCGAATCGGAATACAGCCATGAAGCAATCGGGAATATCGTGCCGTTCAAAGACGCATTCACCGGTCTATTTTTTGTTTCAGTGGGGATGCTTGCTGATCTTCGCATCATCGCCAGCTACCCGCTGCTCATTCCCGCCATCGTTGCCGGAATCATTGTCACGAAAGGAACGCTTGCATCAGGTGGAGTTATTCTTCTTGGATACCCCTTCAGGACAGCATTTCTCACGGGACTATATCTGGCACAGATTGGCGAGTTTTCGTTCCTTCTGGCGAAAATAGGGCATGAACGATACATCATTTCCCAGAACGAATATCAGCTCTTCATCATCGTGGTGGTCCTTGCAATGGGGCTGACACCTTTTTTCATGAACATTGCAACTCCGGCGGCAAACGCACTTCAGAAACTTCCTTTTTTGAAATTTCGCACAAAGCCTGCTGAAAACGGAGCTGCTACCGAAGAACTAAAAGGGCATCTCATTATCGTGGGGTACGGCGTAAACGGCAGAAATCTGGCGAAAGCCGCAAAGTTTGCCGGCATTTCATATATCATTATTGAAATGAATCCCGACACGGTGCGCAAAGAAAAAGAAGCGGGTGAACATATCTTCTTCGGCGATGCAAGCCACATAGCGGTGCTCGAACATGCCGGCATTCATGGCGCAAAAGTCATGGTGGTTGCAATCGCGGATCATGCTGCCACGCTTCGCATCACAAAAACCGCCCGCAGCATGAATCCGGACATATACATCATCATCCGCACGCGCTTCTTCCAGGATGTCCCGAACATCTATGCGCTGGGCGCAAACGACGTAATTCCGGAAGAGTACGAAACCTCGATTGAAATTTTTTCGCGGGTGCTTTCGAAATACTTAGTGCCCCGACAGGAAATAGAATCTTTAATTGCGACAGTACGTGCGGAAGGCTATCAGATGCTTCGAAGCCTTTCTCTTCCTTCTGATGCGAAACAGGCGCTGGTGAACATTCCCGATCTTGAAATTGCCCGCATCGGCATCTGCGCCGGCTCGCCGCTTGACGGCAAAACGCTCAAAGAGCTTAATCTTCGCTCGAAATACGGCATCACGGTGCTGGCCATTGAACGCGGCGGAAGCACAATTGCCAATCCCGATGGCGATGAGCGCCTCTATGCGGGCGAAATGCTCATTGTTATGGGCAGCCGCACCCGCATTGAGTCGATATATCATCTCTTTGAGGATGGGGCGCTATGCGAGGGATGATATTGTATTGCTGTCAAACGTGGTGGCAAGGATTATCCTGCTTCTTCCGTTAAAGGCCGCGGGTAAACTTAATGGCCTCTTCTGCCGCATACAGCATGTAACGCAAGCAAACGACATCATCTTTGCGCATATTGTACCTCTGCCTCCTTCAAAACCTAATGGCGGAAATAGCGGCTCAAGTCCTCCGGCGTGCGCAAATCCACTTTGCGACCAGCAAGCAATGCGGATAATTCGCGCTCCAGACGGGTTATGCCGAAAAGACCCGGAATGTGATCAGGCTCAAACTCGAATGGATTTCCGTTTCAATCGTCTTCACCTTCGGCAGCCTGGCGTATTGCGGATGTGTCTTCGCAGGTGCGTAGATTTAAGGCGCCACTTTTGGGACGGCGCGGGAAAAAGTCAGACATGTATCATTCCTCTCTACTTTGCTCGATCAACGAGCGTTCTTTTTCAATTTCAAGACGCAGTTGCTCTTCTGTTGGAAGATAGAGCATATATTTTGATGCAAAGATTTGTTTTCGATCATTCAATACTGAATAGCGTGCCACCGTTTCGTTCTTTTCAGTGCAAAGAATTAAGCCAATGGTCGGGTTGTCATCAGGAGCCAAAAAGAGATCGTCATACATCCGAACATAGCCATCCATCTGCCCTACATCGGCATGCGTCAACTCGCCAACTTTCAAATCTATCAATAAATAGAATTTGAGCTTGCAGTGATAGAAGACGAGGTCGATGTACCGATCCTGTTCTTCCATCCGGACATGTTTTTGCCGGGCAACAAAGGCAAAACCGTTGCCCAGCTCCAGCAGAAAGCGCTGAAGATGGGAAATGATTACCTGCTCAAGATCTGATTCATGAAATGCCGCCACATCCGGCAAACCAAGGAATTCCAGCACATAGGGATTCTTTAATTCATTGGCGGCCGGGACCGCGGGAACCGGTAAACGACGCCCCTCCGCCAGTATCTTTTCCGGCTTGCGGCTCTTGAGCAGGCGCTCGTAGTAGTAAGACTGAATCTGTCGTTCGAGCGTCCGCTTATCCCAACCGCCCGAGATGGCTTCCCGCTCGTAGAAATCCCGCGCTTCCCGATTCTCCAGGTGCATCAAGGCGCGGTAGTGCGACCAGGAAAGCTGCGGAGAAAAACCTTGAAACGTTTGGCTACCCACGGGGGAGCCTTTTGTTGTCGCAACCAATTCTGTACCCGGTGGGCAGGAAATCTGGTAACTCGCCATTTCTCTTCCCATTGGGGAAAAATTTGTCGTATCCGAAGATTGGCTACCCATTGGGTAGCC
>CAKZSV010000076.1 GCA_937921485.1 uncultured bacterium | reverse complement strand
GGTCTTACCATGAAAGAACTCAAAGGGGGAAAGCTTTTCCGGGGGAAAGGGTGCGAGAAGTGCCTGAATACCGGCTACATGGGGCGCATCGGTATTTATGAACTCCTTGAAGTCAACTCCGATATCCGCAAGATGATCCTGGCGCACGCCGATTCAAACGAAATCAAGGACTACGCCATCAACAACGGCATGATCACCCTCCTCCAGGACGGGCTCCAGAAAGCCGCCGCTGGCATCACCACCGTTGAAGAAGTGATGAGGGTGGCCTAACATGGTTTTCCAGTATCAGGCGCTCAACAGCAAAGGCGATACCGTCAGCGACATCATCGACGCCGCCTCTGAAATCGCCGCGAAGCAGAAGCTCCGTTCCCAGGGCCTGTATGTGGTGCGCCTCACCCGCCACGAGATTAAAGCGGAAACCGCCGCGAAAAAGGGTTTTCTGGCGAAAGCCTATGCCGATGCGGCAAACTACATCAGCATGAAATTCAGCGCGAAGCTGGTGGGAATTTTCTCCCGGCAGCTTGCGACGCTCCTCGGCGCGGGCATGCCGCTTCTGACCGCGCTTTCGGATATCATTGAGCAGATTGATAATCAGACTTTCAAACGCGTCATTGTGGACGTGAAGGAAAAATTAGAGGAAGGCTCCTCGTTCTCCAACGCACTTCTTTTGCATCGCAATATCTTTTCCGATATGTACATCAGCATGGTCCGCGTGGGTGAAAACTTAGGATCGCTCGATCAGGTCATTGAACGGCTTGCCGCGATGGAGGAGAAGAGAAATATTCTCAAGGGCAAAGTCCAGGCCGCGCTATGGTATCCTTCGTTTATGATTTTTTTCGCGCTCGCCGTGGTCGCCTTTCTCATGATAAAAATAGTGCCTTCGCTGTCCCGCATGTTCGCCGACATGGGCAGGGACCTTCCCATTCCCACGCAAATCGTGATGGGCATAAGTTCCTTTCTCTCCAGCTTCTGGTATTTTCTCATCATCGGAGGCGCGGCGGTGCTGTATTATATAAAGGAATATGTAAAAACACCCGAAGGCAAGGAGAAATTCGACTCGTTTAAATTGAGAGTGCCGCTCTTCAGCGGCTTATATAAAAAGCTCATCGTACTCAGGTTCACTCAAAACCTTGGCATTCTGCTCAACAACCGCGTGGACATTCTCAAATCCTTTGAAATTGTAAAAAAAATCGTCAACAATGTCATCATAGAGCGCAAAATCGAGGAAGCCGCGAAGCGCATCAAAGAAGGCAGCAATGTCGCCACGGCGCTGAGCAAAGCGGACTTTCTTCCCAAGATGGTACTTGGAATGATCGCCGCCGGTGAATCGAGCGACCGTCTTGACGATATGCTTCTCAATATCGGCAATGTCTATGAAACCGAACTTGATCTGACCATTTCCGGACTCACGAGCATGATTGAACCAATCATCATTGTCATCATGGGCATCACAATCGGCACGATAGTGGTATCGGTGCTTCTGCCGATTTTCGAGATGAACCTTCTGGTGCAATAACACAAAGCGAAAGCTTCTCACATCGTTGCATGAGCTGGCGAACTACAAAAACAACCATTTGTGATCTTCCCATCCCCCACGCCATGGCTTCATCATCACGCATTGGTGCAGTTTCTCTGTCATACTGCACCAATTCCTCTGCAATATTATTGAAAAAATTGTTGCAATTGTTCCCTTCTTTGCTACATATACTATCATCACACTTTTGGTTGATTTTTATGATTACGCTATGGAGGAATGTATGATAAAACGAATCATTCTCTTTTTTAAGAACCACTTCGCACAAGTGCGCCGCGCGCTTGCCTCAAACAGGGGCTTTTCGCTCCTTGAGCTTCTCATCGTCATCGTCATCATCGGGATACTCGGCACAATCGTGTACACCCGCTTCATGGACTTGCCCGAACGAGCGAAGGTACAGGCGGCCAAACAGCAAATCCTCATCTTCAAAATGGCGATGGACCGCTACCGGCTGGACCACGATTCCTATCCTTCCGGCGAGCAGGGACTTGATGCGATCAAAAATTATCTCGATTCAAGGGAAGTTCCGCTCGACCCGTGGGGAAAGGACTATATTCTCCGGGTTCCCGGCGAAAATGAGCGCGAATACGACATCATCAGCCTCGGCCCCGACAAGCAGGAAGGGACGGAGGACGATATCCGCAGCTGGGAACTTCACAAAAAGGGAAGCGGAGCCGGTTCGAAAAATGTCGCGGAGGAATAATTTCGCAGACCGTGTACGCACGGCAATCGCCGACAAAAGCGGTTTCACGCTGCTCGAACTCATTATCGTCCTCGTCATCATTTCTGTGATGACGCTTCTGGTTGCGCCGCGCCTGACGGTGTTTTTAAGCGGCAGCCGAACCAACTTTACTGTGCTCGAATCAATTGTCGCCAAGACTTTTGACGACGCATATCTGAAAAAGCGTACGAATTTTCTGGTACTCCATTTAGGCGAAGGACCTACGGAATTGAGCGATATAGCCGAAAATATATTCTCACGAAAAAACGGCGTTTCGGTCGTCAATTTCGCCAACGGCACATTCAAAGACAGCCCGAATCCTCTTCTCTCGTACAGGGAATTTCCTTCATCTTTCAAACTGGAAGAAGTCATTCTTTCCTCCGGCGAAAAGGTCAACACGGGGAATGTGCTGGTTCCCTTCTATCCGAATGGATATTCCGACGATGTCATTGTGCATATCCTTGCTGGCGATGAACGCTATTCGCTTCGTATCCAAAAATACCAGAAAAAACCGCTCATCGCGAATGACTTCATCGCGTTCGATTACGAGGAAGCGGAGGCGGAGCAGTGATACAACGCAGAGGGTTTGCGCTCATAGAAGTCCTCATCGCCGCGGCGATACTCTCGGTGGTGCTTCTCAGCGTCATTTCGGGGGTTTCAACAGGCATCAACGTAATAACCGGAAACAAGAACCTCACGCGGGCAGTACTCATCGCGAAAAGCAAGCTCAACGAATTCAAACTACTCAACATGCGCGGACCAGACCTTGAAAATGAACCTGTTGAAGAATATCAGAATTTCACGTATTCACGAAGAATTCAGCGCTACGAACATGAAATGTTCGGGCCCCTCCAGGCGAATCGTGTGGAAATCACCGTCCGGTGGAAGGAAGGGGAGACGGAAAAACGATATTCCCTCACCTACATCTACCCATCCCAGTGAGACCTCAGATGAAAGTTCGCTACCGATATATTGCCCGCCTGCGGAAAACAGCGCGGGAGATCCAAAACAGTGAGGGCTTCTCGCTCATCGAAATGCTCGTGGCAATTGCGGTATCATCAGTTATTCTCCTCATGCTCTATTCATCGTACCGGACGGTCATTTCCGCCACGGGTGAATTGACGAAAGTCGCATCGTTTTACGAGCGCGTAAACCTTGCCATTCATCATATCGATCACGACATTTCCTGCGCGTATGTGAACCGAAACAATAAAGAGGTATGCTTTATTGCAGAAAATCACACGTCAGCACCCTATCGTGGCAAACTCAATTTCGTGACCATCAATCCAAAAAAATTCTTTATCGCAATCGACCCCGCCAGGGAAGTCCGCCAGAGCGATGTCCACGAAGTGGGATATTATCTCAAATCATACCGCGACAAACCCGAAGTGTTTATGCTGGTCAAAAGAGAAGAAAACACCTACGATAAGGAACCCGAATCGGGAGGCATGGAAAGCGTCGTTCTCGACAATGTGACTGACATCAAATTTGAATTCCGTCTGAGAAACACCTGGGTTGATTCGTGGGACTCAAGGAAATATTTGAAATTCCCGGCTGCCGTAAAAACCACACTAAAAGTAAAGAACTATCGAGGGGAAGAGGAAGAATTCGTGTTTATATCATTATTGAATATGGCGAAATAAACAGGACATGATAGATGTCATGAGAAAAATCCGCGTATCGATCAGTGCGGCCACACAGCCGTTTGTGGCCAGCTATCGCCGCAGAGAGCAATTGCTCTACGAGCACGGCGTTTTTTCGTATCTTTTCCAGTCGAAGGGATATGTGCTGGTCATCGTTCTTCTGGTAACATCCATGCTCGTATCGATCGCGACGGAATTTCTCATCACGTCTCAAACAAATATCAACTACATCCAGGGGGTACGCGACCGGGCCAGAGCGCAATCGATTGCACGCACGGGAATAGAACTCTGCAAGTTCATCTTAGAGGCCGACAAACGCGGCATTGCGTCGGGAACTTTTCTACAGAAAGCTGATAAAAATATCGACTGCTATCAGGACCTCTGGGCGCTTGAATTTCCTGAACTTCCCATCGAAGATGGTTCGGTGAAAATTCGCATATTCGATGAAAATGCCAAGATAAACTTAAGCGTACTTGCAAATGAATTTGTCGACCGCTCGCAGTATTATTCAATTGCCCAGCGCTTTTTCATGAATTTAGGCCTTCCCATGGACCTGGCAGACGGCATTCTGGACTGGGTCGATATTGATGACCAGCGCTCTCCGTATGGAGCAGAATCACCGGATTATTATCTCACCCTCGAACGCCCCTACCGCGCCCGCAACAAGGAGCTTGACAGCCTGTACGATCTTTTTCTCATAAGGGGCATCACACCGCTGTATTTTTACGGCCTTGGCGGCGGGAATTTCGGCAAGGAGGAAAATCTTGTTGACGACAACATGGGAAAAAGGAAGCTTAATCCGCTTTTGCTTTCCGAAATGTCGCCGGAAAAAGCCAGAGAGCTCATTGAAGAGCGCGACAGAGATTTGCAAAACCTGGCGGTCAAAATCGGAAAGGAAAAGAGCCGCGCTTTTTCGGATTATTTCCGGGCATATGGTGACAGAAGCGACGTGTTGAATGATGTTAACCGTATTAACATAAACACGGCGCCGTACAGAGTGCTTTCCGCTCTGACCGATTTTATGACCGATGACGTGGTCACGGAACTGATCCGCCGGAGGAATCAACAGCCCTTCAGCTCCGTTGAGGAGGTGAAGGACCTAATACGCGATGACACAGTGCAGAAAAACGTGCTTTCGGTGAAATCGTATATTTTCAAGCTCGAATCTACCGGAAAATCGGGCAACACCACGGTGACCATCACCGGGTATTATCATCGTGACGATAAACGCTTCTTCTATCTGAGCGAGGAGTAAAGACGGGAGGATTGTTTTGTTCGAGAAGATCGCCGCCATCGATATCGGGACATCGTGCGTCAAGCTGATGACCCTCAAGACAGGCTTCCGCGACTTTCAGGTGACTTCTTTTGTCTATGAAGACATAGATAACTCAATAGAGGATTTGGAAGAAGCACAACGCGATGCCCTGTCGAAATTGCTGCAGGGAAAAGACCTCAAAGGTTATACCCTCTATACCAATCTACCCATGGAACGGGCGATCATCCGAAATATAACATTTCCTTTCAGCGACGTGGAAAAAATCGCCAATGCCATTCCCTTCGAGGCCGAAGAAAACATTCCTTTCAAACTGGAAGATCTCTCAATGGATTTTCAACCCCTTAAGAGCGCGCGGCAGGACGAAGGAAGAATCCTTCTTGCGGCGGTTCACAGGGACACCATCATTAATTATCTTGCAATCTTAAAAGACTTTAATCTCACTCCCGTGCGCATGGGGCTTGAATCGAACGCCCTCTTTGAGTGCTACAGATATTTCAACCGGATCGAGGGCGAAACGGTAATTCAGCTCGACATTGGACATTCCAAAACAATCGTGAATCTGATCGGCGATAACACCCTACTCTACACAAGAAGCATCGCAATAGGCACAGAAGCCATCATCGATGTGTTCCGGGAAACCATGTCGGTTTCAAAAGCAGAAGCAGTCTCGATGTACGAGAAGGCGCGTTTGGATCTCACTTCCCTTGAAAACAACCTGCAGCGCGATGCATTCAGGACCATCGGCATTCAAAAACCGAAATTCCAGAAGATTTTTTCCGGCGTCACTGAAACCGTAAATGAACTGATTGAACAGGTCGCTCTGACTGTGAAATCATTCCAGACGGAATTCAGCCAAACGGAATTCAACCGCATCATCATTTCAGGCGGCGGGGCAAATATCATCGGGATCGGGCACGCGGTTTCCCGCGAGTTTGAGCTTCCGGTGGTATCGCTTCCGTTTCTTGAAGGCTACGAAGACGTGCGGATTCACACTCAGTTTCCCATCGTTTTTGGCACGGTGCTGTCGGTGCTCAATAGAAAATCTTCTGCCATAAATTTCCTCAAAGGAGAGTTCACTCCGGATGTCGTACATGCAACCAAAAAGATTTACTATCTGTCGGGATCTTTAGCTGCACTCGGCATGCTGATATTTCTTCT
The DNA here is from genome assembly GCA_937921485.1 of uncultured bacterium. Taxonomy (GTDB): domain Bacteria; phylum Spirochaetota; class UBA4802; order UBA4802; family JAGODF01; genus DYLV01. The sequence continues at coordinate 19,050 of CAKZSV010000076.1, read as the reverse complement.
TAATGTGGGGATCACAAGCGCGCTTGAGTCGCGCACGGAAGGCAAATACGAAGAACTGCTCCAGGAGCGCTTCAAACGCTATTTTCATGGGCGGGGCAACGTTGAAAACCCGGTGAGGGAAGCGCAAAAAATTCTTTCAGCAGAGAAAAAGGACCTTGCAAACCTTGAAAATATCGTACAGAGTTCCGCGAAGGTAATAGATGTCCTGAAAGACATCACCGACCTTTTTCCGAGGGATGAATCTTTCGTACTTAAAAATATTGTAATCAATGAAAACATCGTGCGCTTCGACGGGACGGCTTCATCCGGCAAATCGCTGGATGAATACAAAAACAAGCTCGTCGAGTCGAAAAGATTTGAATCGGCCGTCCTGAATACCAACATCAAGCGCGGAAATCAGGTCGGCTTCTCAATGACAATTAAACTCAAAGGAGCCGACGGCAAGAAAACTCAGGAAAAGGAAGGTGGCGCGGAATGATCGATCTTTCGCCCCGTGAAAAAAGGCTTTTACAGATTCTGGCGGTGGTGGCCGGTGTTGCGTTCGTCTATTTTGTCATCATCACTCCAATTACCAGCATGAGGAGAAGAAGCGAAGGAGGCGTTCGGGAAAAAATCGAAGGCATTGCGAAAATAGATCGCATATATGAAGAATACCGCGAGGTGAAGCAGAAAAAAACCCAGTACATGTCTCAGCTTGGGAACAAGGACACAAACATCAATTCCATGATTGAGCAGTGGGCCTCAAATGCGGGAGTTTCGGGGTCCATCGCCTATACCCGAAGCACCCAGACAACCATTCAGAACAAATACACCATGGTTACCACCATCATGAAATTCGACGGAGTGGCGATTGAGCCGCTTTTGAAATTTCTCTATGAGGTTGAAAACTCCTCGATGCTTTTAAAGATCAGCTACCTCCGCATGCGGGAAGCAATAAAAGGAGCGGACACCTATGACGTTGAGCTGAAAATCAACACCTATTCCATGCAGTAGCGACAAGGAAGGCGGAATGAATTTGAAGCAGGTACTACAGGCAATCTTGAGTTTTCTTTCTTCTGCGAAAACATTTCTCAGGGAAACGTGGGCCCTTCCCTACGCGAAACTGTATCTGGCTCTTTCGCTCGTGATGGTTCCTTTCTTCGTGTTCTTCACCTTTCCCTATGAGATTCTGATACGCAACCAGCTCCAGAAGCTCGAATCGACCATGGGCCGTAACATCCAGATTGGCCTGATTGATTTCAGCGTAATCGGCGACAGCTACATCGACTATTTAAATATTTCATTTTCAAACGGCGCGGAACTGAACCTCAAAGATATCACCTTTAACATTTCCATCAATCCTTACCGGCTGCTCATCAGCAAAAAAATCAAAGGCGAAGTGCAGATCGGGTCGTTTAAATACGCCAAAAGCGAACTTTCGATCACCAACAACCTTAAAACATCTTTCAATATTCAATTTGATGGTAAAACCGGAATTCCCACCAACGGCGAGCTCGGCCTGGAACTTACCAACGCCTCTCTCAAAGGCATCACAATTAAAGGATTCGACATTCCCGCATTAAAATTTTCATCAATCAAAGGCGATGGAACGCTAAAAAGCCGGAGGCTCAGGATCGAGTCATTCACTTTTGCAGGTAGCGACGTCAACGGCGAAATTAAAGGTTCAATACAAATTGAACCAATGGCAAACGCTTCAAAGCTCAATCTTTTCATCATTCTGAATTCTGATTCGCGGATACTTCAGGAATACAAAATGCTGCTCGACAGCCTGGTTGATGCCGGAGGCAAAGTAAAAATTGAAATTACCGGCAATTTCATCAACCCTAACGTCAAGCTCCCGCTTAAAAGCGGAGATGAGGGGAAGGCTAACGGGCGGGAAGAAAGCGACAGGGATTCAAAAAAGGACGGACGCCAGGACGATGACGGTGAGCCAAAGCTTTAACAGAAAAACTTTGCGCAATCATCCCTCAGCATAAAAGGCCGCACCATGAAAATTGAGATTTCTTCTCATTCCGGTTTTTGCATGGGTGTCCGCAGCGCGGTGCTCAAAATCGTCAAAGAGCTCAACACTTCGCCCGACGCGATTTATGTTCACGGCCCTATCATCCACAATCCGCAGACAACTTCGATTCTGGAGAAAAGAGGACTGCGCACAGTGCGCGACGAAGAGCCGGTCGTAGACAAAACCGCAGCCATTCGGACGCACGGGATTCCGCGCGATAAACTTTCTAAAATCAGGGGTGAAGCAAAAAGAGTTATTAATCTCACCTGTCCACGCGTGGCGAAAGTCCAGGCAATCATTAACAGGCATTCCCGAAACGGAGCGTTCACTATCATCACCGGGGATGAGGACCATGCCGAAGTGATCGGCCTTAAAAGCTATGCACGATCCGGCGTGATGGTAATATCGAAGGCCGACAGCATCCCCTCGATTCCCCCTGCCGAACGCTATCTTGTGGTATCGCAGACGACATTCGACCGCGAACTTTTTGATGCCATCATACGGCGCCTCGATGAAAAACTCAAAGACCGCCTTCTGGTGTTCGACACCATCTGCGACTCAACGAGAGACCGGCAGCTTGATGTCGCCGCTGCAATCGCACGGGGCATCGATGTACTTGTGGTGGTCGGAGGCCGCAATTCCGCGAATACCCGCAGGCTTGCCGATTCAGGCAGAGAAAGAGGAATCCGAACATTCCATATCGAAACTGCGGATGAACTTGCTGCCAATGGCTTCAATAAAAACGATTATGTATTTATTACAGCGGGAGCATCGACGCCGGGATGGATCATCAACAATGTTTTAGAAAAGCTGTTTTCAATTCAATACAGCCAGCAGGGCATCTTCATCGCGGGCTTAAAAAAACTCTTTGAATTCACCATCAGGACGAATATACTTTCTTCACTTGCGGCATATTTTATCACTGCGTTCGCCGCCAGAGGATTTTCGCACGAGCTTCAACTTGCCGCCACGCTGTATCTCTTCGCGATGTACAGCTTCAACAATTGCCTCACCGCACCGCAGCTTCGTGAAAGCAATCCCTACAAATTCAATTTGTACCATACATTCAGATTGCCATTCTTGATTGTTTCCGCCGCATGCACTCTCGGCGCCTTTTTGCTGGTCATTCCATTCGGCATTATAATTTGGGGAACGTATGTAGCGTCGATAGTGCTCGGCATTGTGTACTCGATGCAATTCTTTCAGAACATAATAAAAAAAATAGGCAGTGTTTTTATACATAAGATCTACAACTCTAAAACATTAGTCACTTCTTTCGGATGGGTAATTGTCTGTGCCTTTGTGCCTTTACTTGCGGCACACGCTGCGTTGCATGAGTTTGCAGCAATGCTCTGTTTTGTATTCGGCTTTATATTCTTGCGGAACATTATTCTGGACCTCATTGGTCTTCAAAGCGATCTCATTTTAGGCAGGGAAACGCTCCCCATACTCATCGGCGAAAAGTCCGCGGTGCGCATCGCAAAAAGTATAAGCATCACAGCAGCGTTTGCTTTTGTCATCATAACAGTGTTTTTTGAACAAAATATCTGGATGCTTCTGCCCGCACTCACATACGTCTATTACAATTATTTAATCGACCGTATCTCCAAACAGGAATACCTCGCAGCCCTGAAATATGAACTGCTTGCAGATGTAAATTTCATCATTTTTATCGCGCTATACTGGATCTCTTTATGGCTTAATAGTGTATTTGATTAGGTATCGTCATCGCTGTAAATGATAAATTCTTTTTCCGATATGAAATCCTTCCCTGCAGTAATCACAATTTTATAGCGCCCTTCCGGGAGATTCTCCAGGGTTCCGTACACCACATTGCCTTCCCTGGAAACCTTCTGCGTGTAGTGTGTCACTTCGGCCCAGACGATCTCTTTTTTCATGATAAATACGCCGGCGTCGAAGCTCTCGGAAACATTCTTAAAAACAAAAACCCAGTCACGTTTCTCGTCGGCTTTGAATTCAGGCGTTTTCAATATTTTTTTATAGTGATCGTCGAAAGGAGACTTAAAACCAAATTCGCCTTCGAGTTTCGTACACTGCAGCGTAGCGACGCAAAGCAAAATCACTGCCAATGATGCAAGCCGCGGCATATTCACTCCACCTTGTACTCGTCTTTTTTAAGCTCAATCACCGAACCGTTCTCTCTTTCAGTTTGATGGTGATACCTACCGCTTCTCAAACGTTCATCATCGTGCCGGGGAGGAACATTGCGCTGAGCAGCGCGCGCCAAAAGTTTCAGCACAAACATGATGATGGAATAGATGCTGTATGCGATGATGAAAATGAAAAAGAGTCTGAAAAGAAATCCCACAGTGCCTCCTCTATACGGCACCTGCATGCGTAAAATGTCTGATAACATCCTTCATTTCGCGTACAACCGCAGGCAGGCCTTTGAATATCGCCCTCGAGACGATGGAATGACCGATGTTGAGTTCCTCAAGTCCCTTCATTCCAAGAATTGGAATGACATTTTCGGTATTGAGCCCGTGGCCCGCATTCACGCGAAGGCCAATCGCCACGGCTTTCTCGGCAGCGTTATATAGCCTTGCAAGTTCGCTTTTTTCAAGGGGTGAGCCAAACGCATTACAGTATGTCCCCGTATGGAATTCGATAAAATCTGCTCCCGTATGCTTCGATATTTCAACCGCTTCCAGATCCGGTTCGATGAAAAGCGAGACTAACACGTTCTTTTCATGAAATCGGATCACCGCCTTCGAAATTGCATCGGCATGTGCCTTGACATCAAGTCCGCCTTCCGTAGTAAGCTCCTGGCGTTTTTCCGGCACAATCGTCACCTGATGCGGAACTGTCTCAAGCGCAATCCGCATGATTTCTTCGGACAATGCCATTTCTAAATTGAATTTTCCCCGCACAACTTCTTTTAAAAGCCTCACATCCCGGTCCTGGATATGGCGCCTATCTTCCCGCAGATGCACAGTAATACCATCCGCGCCATGCTGCTCGCAAAGAACCGCACCATGAACAGGATCGGGCTCCGTACCGCCGCGCGCCTGCCGCACCGTAGCTATATGGTCAATATTCACACAAAGGAGCACATCTCTTCTCTGCATGCGCTTCTCACCTCACTGATTTCTGATTCGCACTTTCACCTGCGCCGGCACAATCATCATCACCATAGCGCCTTCCCTCATGACTTTCAGCGCCGCGTTCACTTTCAGGACGGACTCAATCACTTTATTTTCGTCGCCGCCTGCATACTCAAGTTTTCCTGCATCCACGTACACTTCGCATTCATCGGCGGAAATGTTTTGACCCGGCAGGGTTTTCACAAAGAGCAGCGCTTTCCTCTTTGAAAGTTCCGCAGCAAAACCATCCCTGAGATTTTTCACTGTGAGAGGCACTTCCAGTTTGTGAAGGCCTTCCACCGCAAACGCGGCATATTGGACCCGTACCGCGGCAGGAAACACTTCAATATCTTTATTCAGCGAACGGTCAATTGGTAATTCCTTCTCGAATCTGCCCGCATCGCGGATGCCGTTGATAAGCTCGGTGGTAACCAGGCTGATATTCCTCACCGCTGATTCCCTCCCGCTGACAGTCACCATCTGCGGAACGATCGAAATTACATTCGCAACCACGCCCTCTTTCAAATTATCGCCGAAGGCTACCTCTACCGGAACCTTCTTATATAAGCGCCGTTCGATGTCGAGCACTAAATATTTCCGCGAGCTGGTGATCCTGATGCTCTCGGGAAGTTCGCTCCGCAGTATTGCCACAGGGAAGCGCTGGTCCTTCCCCTCCTTCGCGTTTTCAAGATTAACCACCGCTTTGACATTCTTGAGATTGAAATTTGCGAAATCTTCTTTTTTCCCGTTGAACTGCACCGTAACTCCTGAGAGGTTCATTTTTGAAACGACCAGCGTCGCCGGGAGATTTTTCAATTCAACCGGAATTCTGTATTCATATTCCGCAAGTCGGGTGCTTCCGATATACGCCCACAAAAGGACCGCCAGAAGAAGCGAAACCAGCTTCGGTATTAAATCCCTGCTGGAAATAATATCCCTTAAACGCGCTATCGACTTGGTTATTTCCGTCAAAAATCTGTTCATTTGATCGGATACTTCTCCTCATACGCCGTTTTGGGATTCATAAAATAAAGAACCATGTTTTTCAGATCCGTATTCCGTATTTTAGAAAAAAGTCTGCCGTTTACCATCACCGAAATCGAGCCGGTTTCCTCCGAGGTGACGATCACCAGCGCATCGGTTTCTTCCGCGATGCCTAAGGCCGCTCTGTGCCGCGCGCCGTGATGTTTTTTAAGCTGTTTTGAATCGCTCAAGGGAAGATAGCACGCCGCGGCGGCTATGCGCCCGCCCTGAATGATGATGGCACCGTCGTGCAGCGCGGTTTTTGGAAAAAAGATGGTACGGATGAGTTCTTCGGACACGAAGGCATTTATCACCACACCCGATTCAATGTAGCTTTTAAGGCCGGTATTTCGCTCGATGACGATGAGCGAGCCGATCTTCTCCTCGGACATGCTGAAAACCGCGTTGACCAGCTCATCGAGCTGGAAGGCCTCTTCGCCGCCAAGCGCCCCGGCAAACCAGTTACGCTGTCCGAACTGGGTGATGAGGCGGCGAAGTTCCGGCTGGAAAAGCACCACTACCGTAATCACCAGCGATGTGGCCAGGTTCGTGATAAGCCAGTTGACCGTATCGAGCATCAAAAGCCAGGATAGGATGCCAATGATGAGTATAACAAAAAAACCGCGGAGAAGCTGAATGGCTCTTGTGTTGGCAAGAAATGAATATATCCAGTAGAATATGAGCGCGACGATAAGAATATCCAGAATATTCCGGAAATACCCCCAGAACGTCGAGACATAGAAAAATATTTTATCAAGCAGCGCTTCCATCTAAAGAGACCTTTTTGAGCTTTTCCACCGCCTTCAATGAAAGCACGTGTGGTTTCACGTCGTGCACGCGAATGATATCCGCTCCCGCATATACTGCAAGCGCGTTGAGTGCGATGGTCGCCGGAAGGCGGTCTTCATCGCTGCCGTACAATTTCCCGATGAGCGATTTCCGCGAGAGGCCCACAAGAAGCGGATAGCCCATTTCCTTGAAAAAAGAAATATTGCGCAAAATAACATAATTCCCCTCAAGAGATTTGCCGAAACCGATCCCCGGGTCAATAATAATTTTCTCTTTTTTCACTCCTGCGGCAATCGCCTTTTCAATAGCTTTTTCAAGAAACGCCCGAATCTCTCCCAAAAGATCATCATACCGGGTGTCGTCTTGCATCGTGGCGGGAGTCCCCCGAATATGGGACATCACCAGAAAGGCATCAGCTTCCGCCGCAGCCGAGGCAATGCCTTCATCGAACGTCAAGCCGCTAATATCGTTTACCATTGAGGCACCGCAGCGAAGCGCTTCCCGCGCAACTGCCGGCTTTGTGGTGTCGATTGAAATAATTGCGCGCGTTTTCTTTGCGATTTCTTCAATCACGGGACATACACGCGCAATCTCTTCCTCTGGCGAGACTGCGATTGCCCCGGGTCGCGTTGATTCGCCCCCCACATCGATGATATCGGCTCCTTCATCCATCATTTCAAACGCGCGCCGAACGGCGCTTTGCATATCTGCGTATCGTCCGCCATCATAAAAAGAGTCAGGCGTCACATTGAGGATGCCCATCACCAACGCTTTTCCGCCATTACCCAGACCAGCCATCTTAAAACTCCATCATGAGTGATACGATATTATTATATCCCGAGTTGATATTATCATAACAAAAGGCATAGCCGAACTCAAGGTTCAATAAAGTCACCGTAAGCCCTGTGGTAAAATACGAATTGCTTAAACCCCCATATATGGAAATCGCCTCGGTGAGCGCATAACTCACTCCGAGATTAAGTTCGTACGTATTCGACTCAAGCTTCCGCACTCCCGTCACAGCGAGCACAAAATCGGATTCCCGGCTCGTGAACGCGGCGCTGACCTTAATTGAGGGCGACGCGAAATCATACTGGTTTTCGATGTACTCGTAATTGTTAACCGGCTTCAGTCCCGCCGCGATATCGCTCACCATACATCCCACCCTAAGAAATGGAACCACTTCGGTCTGCACTCCCGCGTCAAGTCCTCCGCCATAGTAAGAATACTCGCCGATTCTTTCGTACAGACCTTTGAGTGAAAACCCAATTGAAGTGACACCGGAAACCCATGCGTATGAAAGATAGCCCACAGAACCTGAATAGTTGATATCTTTCACATAGTTTCCATATTCATCCCGCGACTCGATTTTCTTAGACTGAATGGTGTAGGCTCCCACGCCAACCACCCCTTTAAACGCCGTGAAAGCAATCCCGGAAAAACCGGCTTCCCTTTCAATATCTAAAAGCGCGGCAGAGACACCGAACTGGATGACGGTACGGGGGCCCTCGTCGTCGGAAAAGCGAATGAGATCCTCTTCGGTGATGGCAGAAACGTCGCCTTTCTTTGCCCGGTCTCTAATCTCTTCGGAACTCAGACGTTCCTTCGCCTTCAGTCCAACAAGGCCTGCCGGGTTCCAGTATATCGCGAATACATCATCAACCACAACTTCAGATGCCCGCCCCATCGCAATATATTTTGCGCCGGCATAACCGCCGCGGGTAAATGCGGCGCGGCTGCCCGCGTCCTGCGCGGCGAGGAGACCGGGAATCACGAGCAGCGCCCATAATGCCAGAAATCGAATGTTCATCGCACCACCACAATCCGTATCACCCGCCTTTCAAGCGTGCCGGGTGAAACCTGTTCAACTACCAGCCGGATGATGTACATCCCGGGATGAACGGTGTTGCCGCCAGTGTTTCTTCCATTCCAGTAAATGGGAAGTGCAGAGTAGGTGCCTTCGAAAACCCTGTCGCCGTTTATATCGAACACGGTCATCCGAATCCTGTCTGGCGCGGGCGTATCCTTCACAGCTCCCGGCGCGTAATCCACGGTAAGCATCTGCCGCGTTGGATTGAATGGAACCGGCCATGCGACAATGCGCTCCGCGTTCAGGGAAAAAAGCTGGCCTGAAATGAGCAGAATAAGCATCCCGACCGCCGCAGCAACGCTTTTTTTCATCGACAAAACCTCCGGATTCCCATAGAAGCAATAAACTGCGAATGTTTCACATTTATTAATATTTCCGAAATGGCAATCGGGTCAAATCATTTTTTTATGATGTCGATAAAAAGCGTGCTTTTGAAACAATTCCGCAATTCAATAATGTGCAATAAACACGTGCGTTATTGCGGATTCATGAAATTTTCCCGAATTTTGCGTAAGCTTCCGCTACCACGGCTGCAGCTTCTTCTTCCGAAATCGTCCGGACGGCAGAAAGCTCATCTGCATAATTGCCATACACAAAAAACTCTATATTGCCCGCAGGGCCTTTGAGGGGGGAATGGCATACACCGCGCATCCGCATCCCTTTATCAGAGAGAGCAGTCAGCACCCGCGAAAGAATCGCAAGGTGAATTTTCGGATCCTTCACCACTCCTTTTTTATGTTCACCGGGCAGCGCTTCAAACTGCGGTTTAATGAGAAAAAGGTAGTCCGCATCCGGAAAAACTGATGAAATGACATCAAAAACCTTCACTATCGAGATAAACGAAAGATCCGCGGCAACAAAGTCCACCTTACGATCGAAATGCGGCGGCGTCAGATCTTTCACATGGGTGCGCTCCATCACGCAAACACAGGGATTGTCGCGCAACCGGTAATCGAGCTGACCATATCCCACATCGACCGCATACACAAACGCCGCGCCGCGCGAAAGCATGCAGTGGGTAAATCCTCCTGTGGATGCGCCAAGGTCGGCCACCACCCGCCCCGTAAGATCAATCTGGAAATGGTCAAGCGCGTATTCAAGCTTTTCACCGCCGCGGCTTACATACACGCCTCCGGGGCGTTCGATTACAATCTGCTCCTCGCCGCTCACCATATACGAAGGCTTTCGTATTGTTTCGCCGTTTACCTTCACCCATCCGGCCAAAATTTCTCTGCGCGCTTTTTCGCGCGACTCAGAGCGGTTACTTTCGGCTAAATGTGCGTCGAGCCTTTTTTTTCTTGCCATGGAGAATTGTTTTTGCAACGCGCTGGTAGATATTTTCGGCAATGGTTTCGGCATCCAGACCGTGCTGTCTGAAAAGCTCCGAGGTGGTGCCATGGGTGATGAATTTGTCGGGAAATCCCGCATTGAAGAGGCATTTATTTCTCAAACGCGGCGAGATAGAGCTGAGGATGTATTCACCTGCTCCGCCGATGTGATAGGCGTTTTCCATCGTAACGAAATACGAAGCGCGGGAAATTTCACGCTCAATTCCTTCAATATCGAGCGGCTTAACAGAAATAAGATTGACCACCGCCGCACTGATGCCTCGCTTTTCAAGAATATCCGCGCACGCCATTGCGATGCGCACCATATCGCCGAGAGCAAAAAGGACTACATCTTTTCCTTTTTTTATTATATTGATTTTTCCGGGTTTGAAATCAAAATCATGGGCTACAAGCCCCGACACATCGGCAACATGGCCTCTCGGATAGCGTATCACCAGCGGCCCACGATCATAATGCGCTGCATACTCCACTATCGCCTGAAGTTCCCTGCCGTTTGAAGGAGCAAGCAGCATGAGATTGGGCACGCTTTTTAATATTGAAATATCGAAAAGACCATGATGTGTTTCGCCGTCGCTTCCCACCACGCCCGCCCTGTCCACGAGAATGCGCACCGGCAGATTCATAATCGCCACATCGTGAATGATCTGATCAACCGCCCTCTGAAGAAAGGTGGAATAGATCGAAACGAACGGTTTTAAACCTTTCGAGGCGAGCGCAGCGGCAAAGGTGACCGCATGCTGTTCGGCGATGCCCACATCGAAAAATCGGTCGGGAACTTTCCGCTCGAATTCGTAGAGGCCCGTACCGAGCTTCATTGCTGCGGTGATGGCAACAATTTTTTTGTCTTTGCGCGCAAGCCGCGCAAGCGTTTTCCCCACCAGTTCAGAATAGGACATACGATACCCTTCGAGCAACTGGCCGGTATCGCGGTTGAACGGCCCGATACCGTGAAAAACGGCGGGGTCAGCTTCCGCGGGACGATAACCCTTGCCTTTTTTGGTGATGACATGCAGGAGTTTCGGGCCGTCGTTGATGCTCTTCAGCCGCGTGAAAATATCGATGAGAAGATTGATGTCGTGTCCGTCAACCGGCCCGAAATAGCGGATTCCCATATCCTCGAAAAGATGCCCCGGCAAAAGGATTCCCTTGAAACCTGCTTCCATTTTATACAGAAAATCATAGATCCGGTTTCCTATCCGGGGAATTTTTCTGATGATCTCGTAGGACCGTTTGCGGAGCCTGTTGTAAATGCTGCCGGTAATCATCCGCATGAGATATGCGGGAAGGGCACCGACGTTTTTGGATATCGAATGTTCGTTGTCGTTGAGCACGATGATGAGATCGTTCTTTAAATGTCCAATCTGGTTGAGTGCTTCGAAGGCCATGCCGCCGGTGAGAGAACCATCGCCGATCACCGCCACCACTTTATATTTTTCATGTTTTAAATCCCTTCCCACCGCCTCGCCGAGCGCGAGAGAAAGGCTGGTGCTGCTGTGTCCGGTATTGTACGCATCGAAGGGCGATTCGGCGCGTTTTGGGAAACCGCTTAAACCGCCGAATTTTCTCAGAGTGGCAAATTCTTCCCGCCGTCCGGTGAGAATTTTGTGCGCATAGGACTGATGGCCTACATCCCAGATTATTTTATCCTGCGGAGTCTTGAAGACGCGGTGAAGAGCAATGGTCAGCTCCACCACCCCCAGCGATGAAGAAAGATGCCCCCCGCTTGCGGAAACAACATCCACGATATAATCGCGTATTTCCTGCGCCAGAAGGGGTAGTTCCCTCGGATCGAGCTTTCTAAGATCCGCTACTGTTCGTATAGATTCGAGAAGCACCTCACACACCTTTCAACTTCTTTTTGCCTTTACGCCGTATTTATTCTTTCAATCTTCATGGCCCTGCCGCCGGAATGTATCGTCAGTAAAATTCCGCATATCGTGGCTTCGCCGCGGGCAACTTCGTGGGACGCGCGCGTCTGCATGAGAAAATTTTTGATTGAGATATGCTTGTCCATGCCGATTACCGAATCGATCGAGCCCGTCATGCCAATATCGGTGATGTAGGCAGTTCCCCCCGGCTGAATGATTTCGTCGGCGGTCTGCACATGCGTATGCGTCCCGAAAAGCGCGGAAGCCCTTCCGTCAACATACCAGCCCATCGCCCTCTTTTCCGATGTAGCTTCCGCGTGAAAATCAACGATGATGACAGCGGCATCATTGCGCACGCGCTCGTATATCTCATCGAACTTCCTGAACGGGCAATCGATCGCGCTCATGTACACGCGTCCCTGAAGATTTATCACGCACACGCGGCTTTCTTTTACGCGGATAAAACAATGGCCATATCCCTCGACGCCCGGAGGAAAGTTAGCCGGCCGAAGCAGCCGCTCTTCGGAGGAAAGCATGCTCGCGATGCCCTTATTGTTCCAGATATGGTTGCCAGTCGTGATGACATGTATTCCATAGGAAAAAAGTTCCCTTGCGACTTCCTGCGATATTCCCCGACCGTGGGCCGCGTTTTCACCGTTCGCTATCACCAGATCGGCCGAATGCGCGGATACTAAATTTTGAAGGCGGTCGCGGACAATTCTCCTGCCCGGCCGCCCCACAATATCCCCGAGGGCGAGCACGCGTATTTCGCTCATACCGTGCTTCCTTCGTCTAAGCGCGCATCATTTTGCATAATCGATAATCCTGGTTTCTCTAATCACGATGACGCGCACAATACCCGGATATTTCAGTTCCGATTCGATCTTCTCCGCGATTTCCCGCGCCAGCACCGCGGCTTTCTCATCGTTCACCAGTTCATTTGAAACGATCACCCTGATTTCGCGGCCGGCCTGGATGGCATAGCACTTCTCAACGCCCTTATAACTTAACGCAATTTTTTCGAGGTTATCGAGCCGCTTGAGATAGGTATCGAGCGATTCTCTCCGCGCACCCGGCCTCGATGCCGAAATCGCATCCGCGGCCTGCACGAGCACCGATTCGAAGCATTCATGCTCCTTATCGTTGTGGTGCGCGGCAATGATGCTGGCCACTTTGGGAGTTTCACCGAATTTTTTCGCCATCTCGGCGCCTACCACCGCATGAGCCCCCTCGCCCTCTGCCATGCTGCCCTTGCCGATATCGTGCAAAAGGCCCGCGCGTTTGGCGAGCATCACGTCAAGGCCCAACTCCCCCGCCATAATGCCGGCGAGATTGGCCACTTCCTTGGAATGCGACAGCACATTCTGCCCGTAGCTGGAGCGGTACTTGAGTTTGCCGATATGATGCAGCGCGTCCTTGCTTAAGCCCGGAATGCCGAGTTCAAAAGCGGCCTTTTCGCCGTCATCGAGCATGTTGTCATCGAGCTCGGCGGTTACCTTTTCAACCACCTCTTCGATGCGGGCGGGATGGATGCGCCCGTTCTGAATGAGGCGTTCAAGGGAAAGGCGCGCGATTTCCCTTCGCACCGGATCGAAGCAGGAGATAACCACCACCTCCGGTGTATCGTCGATAATCATGTCAACGCCGACCAGGCTTTCAAGCGTTCGGATATTCCTTCCCTCACGCCCGATGATGCGCCCCTTCATATCGTCCGATGGAAGAGAAACGGTAGTGATGGTTGCCTCGGAAGTGTAATCCGACGCACTCCTCTGAATGGCCGCCAGAATTATCTCTTTGGCTTTTTTATCAGCCGTTCGGCGGGCTTCTTCTTCAATTTTGTTTATGACTTTGATGGAATCGAAACGCACCTGATTTTCCAGATTTTTCATCAGGAGATTTTTTGCCTCCTCGGTTGTCATCCCGGCAATGCGTTCGAGTTCCTTTTTGTGCTTTTCAAATTCTCTCTTCAGCTCTTCTTCTTTTTCCTGATTTTCCTGCTCTTTCAGCTGAACGATTTTTTCCTGTTTCTCGAGATGTTCGAGTTTTTTATCGAGAGATTCTTCCTTCTGCAGAAGCCTTCTTTCAATCGTCTGCAGTTCCTGTCTGCGCTCTCTCGTTTCCTTCTCAAACTGATTCTTCTCCTTCAGGAGCTGGTCTTTCGTCTCAAGCAACAGCTCTTTTCGCCTGGCTTCGGCATCGCGAATCGCGTCCTGGATGATTCTTTGCGATTGCGATTCCGCAGAGGTCAGCTTTATTTTGCCCAGATACGCGCGAAGGGCATATCCGATAATCGCCGCCAGCGGCAGAGCAATAATCAGGAGGATTGTCGTTATTGTCATCGCAAGCCTCCACGTTTGTAATACGGGGCCTCCTCACCATGAAGGCATCCCTTTGTTTACAGCCGCCGCAGTCCCCGGCATAATGAATGCCGGCGCCTTTGGCATGTCAGGGACTCTGCAGCTGTGAAATAATCGCCAAATTCACTACATCCGTCTCGTCGGCGCCTCTTGAAATATCATTAAAAGGCCTGTTCAGTCCGAAAATGATCGGCCCGATGAGTTTGGACCTGCCAAAAAATTGAACCAGCTTTGAGCCGATATTTGCCGAATCCAGATTCGGAAAAATCAAAATATTCGCCTTCCCCTTAAGAGGACTCTGCGGCGCTTTCAGATGTGCGATGGACCCGACTACCGCCGCGTCGAGTTGCAGTTCGCCGTCCACCACGCAATTTTTAAGCTTTTCAGCGGTCCTTTCGGCCGCGATGCGCATTTTATCCACCGACTTGCCCTTCCCGCTCCCCTTTGTTGAATACGACAGAAAGGCGATGCGGCCTTTGATCCCCAGGAAATTTTCCATGAAATACGCGGCAGCATCTGCAATTTTGCACAGCACGCCGACAGAGGGGTCAGGATTTACTACCGGATCGGCAATGAGCACCAGCCCGTTTTCTCCGAGTTCGGGATTATCGGTGAAAATGAGCAAAAACGAGGTAACCACGCCGAACTGCCGGTTTGCCTTGATGATATGAATCCCGGTGCTCAGCACATGCGCGGTGGAATGCGTAAGACCGGCAATGAGACAATCGGCTTCATTGAAACGAAGCAGAAGAGCGCCTCCCACAATCGGGTCAGCAAGAGCGTCATCCATCAAATCACCTTCGAGCACGCTGAGGCTTCTGGCCTTCCGGTATTCGCTTCTGAAACGGGAATCTTTTACCATGGAAGACATCTCAATCACGCGATAACTGCCCGATGAAAGCCCGACCGCCCGTGCATTCGCGCCAATCGATTCCCTTCCGCCAAGCAATATGGCTTCCCCGATAAGCCCCTCCTCTGAAAGCTTCTTTACAGCGCGTACCACGCGCACATCTTCACCTTCCGGAAAAACGATCCGTTTCGGATTTTTTCGTACCTTTTCCTTAAATACCGTTAAAATGTTTCCCTCCCCGGCAGTGGAATCGGCTATCCGGGCAATTGTACGGCCGAAAACCATTAACCGGCACGCATCCAATATCTTCAAGAAAACGACCGTGCGGAGCATCTTCACCGGCAGGCAATCAGACCACTGCCGCTGAAAACCTATTCCGAAGCTTTTGCTGAACGAATTGGGGAACAAGAGAGGACACATCGCCGCCATAGCTGGCCACTTCTTTTACTATGTTGGACGATATGAAGGAGAACTCGCCTTTCGACATCATAAACACCGTCTCAATGTCCGGTGCCAGTTTCTTGTTCATGAGCGCAATCGCGTATTCATATTCGAAATCGACGATTGCCCGAAGGCCCCTGACGATAAAATTGACGCTGCGCTTTTTGCAATATTCCGCGAGCAAACCATCGAAAGTAACGATTTCTATTCCATTCCGCTCGCACGAACAGCACCGCTCAAGCATTTCAAGCCGCTCGTCTATGCTAAAAAGCGACTTCTTCGCGCTGTTTTTAGCAACGGCGACAAGGAGATGATCGCAAATTCTTCTTGCTCGCTCGATTATATCGAGATGGCCGTTGGTCAATGGATCAAAGGACCCCGGATAAATTCCAATTCGCATAAAAAGCTATCAAGTCCGCAATAAACATTACTATATTTATAGTATCGACTCATTTGTCAAGAAAATATAAAAAGAATGCCCACAAAAAAAAGACAGTCTTTTGCTGAATGTTTTCGAGTTTGTAGAGGTGCCTGCACATTCACACTTTTCAATCTTCGGTATTGCTGGATGATGTATACTATATATAGCTAAAAACCGCTTTCTTTTTTATCGCATTTTTAATAAAGAAAGCGGTTTTTGAGACGCCCATAACCCATAACGGAAGATGGCGATTAATCGCCTTTTTCCGGCGGATACATGCTTTCGATCTCGGCGGCGTATTTTTTCTCAATAACGCGCCGCTTCACCTTCAAAGTTGGGGTGAGTTCATCGGTCGCCTGTGTCCACTCCGCGTCGAGCAGTTTGAATTTTCGAATCTGCTCAACACGTGCGAACTGCTTTGTGTGCTTTTCAATTTCTTTTCCTATGAGATCGACGACACGGCTATCGTTTATGAGATCTTTTCTGGATGAGAACCCGATTCCCTGCGACTTCGCCCATTTTTCAACTTCGGGGAAGGCCGGAATAACCAGCGCCGAGAGATATTTCCTTCGGTCGCCGATTACCGCGACCTGCTCGATGTATTTCGAACCCTTGATGCTGTTTTCGATGTTCTGCGGCGATATGTTTTTTCCGCCCGCAGTCACGATGATATCCTTGATGCGGCCGGTGATATGCAATCGGCCCTGCTCGTCAATCATGCCGATATCGCCTGTGCGGAAAAAGCCGTCTTTTGTAAAGACTTCTTTTGTCGCCTGAGGATTCTTATAGTATCCCATCATCACCTGCGGCCCCTTGATGAGGATTTCACCCTCATCGGAAATTTTAATCGTTGTTTCAACGAGAGGCCGTCCCACTGAACCGGGCTTGATTTCTCCAGGACGATTTACATTCGTCACGGGCGTGGTTTCGGTGAGGCCGAATCCTTCAAGCACCATAATACCCATACCAAGGAAGAATTCCGCGTCGCTGACGGAAAGCGGCCCGCCGCCGGATACCGCGAAACGAAGCCGGTTGAGGCCGAGCGCGTCTTTCAGCTTTGAAAAGAAGAGCTTATCGATGATGTTATATTCAAGCGCAAGAAAACCGCCCGGTTTTTTGTTCTGGCACACATAGGGCAGATTTCGTTTCGCGACGCTCATGCCCCAGTTAAAGATGAGCTTTTTTACTCCTTTGATATCAGCCACGCGGCTTAAAATGCCCGCATGGATTTTTTCATACAGCCTGGGAACGCTGATGAGAACATGCGGCCGGATTTCCTGAAGATTTTGCTGGATGGTGGAAAAGTCCTCCGCAAATGCAACCTTGAGCCCTCCGGCAACCGGCATGTAATAGCCCGCAGTGCGCTCCAGCGAATGGGAGAGCGGCAAAAACGAAAGAAATGTAAAATCGTCCTCGAACATGCCATCGAAGTCAGCTTTTATCTGATATAAATTCGAAAGGAAATTATCATGCGAGAGCATCACCCCCTTGGGGTTGCCGGTCGTGCCCGAAGTGTAGATAATCGTCGCCATATCTTTAAGCTTGACGGCTTTCAGGCGCTTATCGAACTCGCCTTTGTGTTTGGCATTATACGCTTCGCCTTTCGCGTACGCTTCTTTGAGGGTAATCACACCCGCCGGCTTTTTCGCGATATCATCGAAGATGACAAGTTTTTTAAGCGTTTTGAGTTTTTTGCGCACCGCAAGAACCCTTGAAAGATGATCCTCGGTAGCAACGATGCACATCTTTGAACCCGAATGGTCTATCACATAGCGCGCCTCTTCGGGAGAATTTGTGGCGTAAATTGGAACATTCACCGCCCCGATCGAGAGAATCGCCTGGTCCGCGATCCACCACTCGTAGCGGTTCGGCGAAAACAGCGCCACGCGGTCGCCCTTTTTAATTCCTTCGGACATCAGGTATCCCGCGAGCTTACGTATCATCACATCCATTTCCTTCCAGGAAATGTCGGTATACGTGCGGTTAATTTTTGCGGCGACACAGGCCTTATCGCCGAGCTTTTTCACCTGATCCTGAAAAAGCGCACCCACCGAATTAAATTCTTTTTCCATACGCTTTCCTCCCCCGTAAATTGATCAATATTTGCATGACGTTATGAAGCCGTAAAAGTGACACCTAAGTTCACCATGTATGAAACAGAACAGGTATTTTTCAAGAAAAATATTTTCGCAGACTGCCATTTACCGAGGGGCGTGGAAAAGCGCATGACACATGCCTTTTAGGACGTAGACATTTACGAAAGAGCTTTTGTTGTAATCGAAAGGAATCGCACGGAAAAATGTATTGACACAAGCCTGCGGGTGTGTTTATGAAATGCAAAAGACAAAAGAGCATGATATTTGATTAACCCAAAATACGCTACATGTATGCATAAAAATAAAATACATATAGTGAGAGAAGGCGAATTTTACGTTGTTTCATTTCAATACGACAAAGATAATGTCGATGCAATAAAAAAGCTTCCCGGAAGAAAATACGATAAGGGAAAAAGGGTATCCTCATTGTACCTGAGTATTTATAAACCACAAATTTATTTATTTGAAGGGCAACAGGGTGGTAAATATTCTGCAAAAAGCATTCAAAATATATTTAAAAGAGCATGTGAAAAAGCGGGAATAAAAAAACCGGCGACCGTTCATACATTGAGACAATAGTTACGCAACACACCTCCTTGAAAAGGGAACAGATTTGAGAATAATCCAGGAACTTTTAGGTCATAGCCATTCCAAGACAACAGAAATATATACGCATGTATCAAATAAAATCATACGCAAAGTACGAAGTCCGTTTGATGATTTAGAAATTGACTCTGAATTAGACAATACCACCTGATTACGGAATGTTATACGAATAACATGTTCGCAATATTTCCATATCTGGAATGTTATACGAACATTTTATATATACAGGATATACGCAATATGGCGTATAAAAGGGAGTTATGCACAAGCGGAA
>CAKZSV010000075.1 GCA_937921485.1 uncultured bacterium | reverse complement strand
ATGGCGATTGCGGTGCGCACCTATCTTGCGACAATTGTCGAGGCGATTGTGAATAAGACCGCCAAAACGGTACTTGCGGATACTTACCAGTTCGAAAACTATGCAATTTTCATAAATCGTATATGTTATGCGCCAACGTTTCGGATATGGTGGGGATTGCCGAAAAACCTGGACTTATTGTTTATAAAATAACCCACACATAAACGCAAAAACGTCAATATATTTCATACCGCACATTCGTGCGCAGGGGATAGCTCTGCCGTAAAAACTTCATTTCATTGCAAGATACTCCAATTTTGGTTACGCTTCTTCAGCCTATGAATGCATCGTGAGTCGGAAAATAAGGGAACTTCTAAAAACCATGTATAAGGATGTTCCCTTGTGGGCACAATATATAAAAAACCGCTTTCTTTTGATACTGATTTTAAGGATGAAAGCGGTTTTTAGAGGTGCCCGAAAATAAAAAAATTTTTGACAGGAGGGCAGTTTGAGGATATGAACATATCAACACTCAACACTGCTAAAGAATTTCAACTAAAAGAGGGGCGATCTCGAAGTTAAGCGCAGATGCGGGAAAAGACTCGGAGGCGTTTTATAAAGAAAAAAATTCTTGACGGAAGCTTATCAGAAATTGAAACGTATTGGACAATACCACCTGATTATGGAATGTTATACGAATAACATGTTCGCAATATTTCCATATCTGGAATGTTATACGAACATTTTATTTATGCAGGATATACGCAATATGGTGTATAAAAGGGAGTTAGCGGTCAGTGTAAGAAGACCCCGAATTAAGTGAACAGAACATAAAAAAAGATAACAATGACAAAAAAAATAATCCTTGCGACAATAATATCAACGGTGATACTTTTCCTATGGAGCGGCTTGACCCAAATGTTTCCTTGGGGTGTGCCGACAACACAAACTATAATCTCACAGTCTGACAAACAAACTGCGAGTTTTCAAACGCCTGACCTTATCGAATTGCCTGCAAATAGTTTGACTACAAAAAAATTTGACGAACAATTCGTAAACAAAATCAGCACACTGACAACGGACAAAACATTTTCTTGGATAATCTCCGCACCCATTGATAATTACAACGTAACAGGATATTTCATCAAAGAAATCATTACGCAACTCATCGTTTCCATTTTATTAGCCATTCTGTTGACATTAACCATCAACCTACCTAATAAACAACGGCTGATGCTCATCGCCATAGTTGGACTTTTAGCCGTTACAGGCATTTATGTACAAATGATGAATTGGTGGAGTATGCCATCCCTTTACGCTTTGGGAGCAGGGTTTAATCTTATAGCAGGTTGGCTGATTGCAGGATTTATTTCCAGCAAATTTTTAATTAAATCGGCAGCACAATGAACAAAGAATTAAAAGACTTTTTTGAACAGTTTACACCCGTTGTTGCGGACATCGGTAAAACAATTTTTGAAGTAACCGAGAAAATAATGCTTCCCAAAAAGAAAATGTGGATAGACCACGCAGATAAAATGATAACCTTCGGGACTGAGAAAAATATGAAGGGTGAAATCTGCTACATCAAACCGCTGAAAGACTCTGTTAACCTTGGTTTTTTTCACGGAGCAAAATTGAACGACCCTAAAAACCTATTGCAAGGAACAGGAAAATCTTTAAGGCACATTAAGTTTAAAAAGAAAGAAGACATTGACTTGGACGGAGTGAAACAACTTTTAGAAACAGCATTAAATGAACATAATGTCAGACAGTAAAGCACACCCTGTCTCACTCCCTGCAGGATACGCCATTCATCGCACAATGAACCCGCCGGAATAATACACCGAGAGCGCATCCATCGTCATGCCCACCGCCCAGTGGAGCAAAAATCCTCCCCAGATGCTTCCGCTTCGTAGCGCCATGTACGAAAGCAGTATGCCGGCGATGATTGAACCGGCGGCTTCGCCTGGAGGCTTCGCGAAATGCACCATCACATAGGGAATGGTGGAAACAAGAATTGCCATGTTGCCGATGCGCGGGAAAAAACCGAAAAGAAGAAATCCCCTGAAAAAAAATTCCACTCCAAGATAGTAAAGGCCGTAAAAAAACCACCAGGTCAGAAGATGCCCCATGCCGTACCGCGCATAAAAGAAAAAGGGATACATTTCCTGAAATTCCTCACGCTGTGCCGCCCAGATGAGAAGCGGCAGCAGGATGATATAGGCGAGAGCGAATATATGTATGAATGCGCTCTGGTGATTCCAGCCAAGCCCGCAGTGCCGTAATGCTGCTGGAAAAGAAGTCGTACTTGTATGCCTGGAAAAAAAATGTATTATGCACAGCAGTGCGATGCAGGGAATCAGGAAGAGCGTTATGAAATGCATTAGCGAAAATCCCGCGCTCTGGAGCACTGCACTCTGGAGCGGGGAAAGCTCGGTGCGGTATTCAACGATGCGGTTGAGCCAGCGTGCGGGCATGTAATTGTTTAGAATGAGACAGAGAACTGCAACCATGAACATTGTATATGCGTGAGGTCCGATTTCTTTTGTTATTGCAATAAACTTCCTGATGGTCTCGCTGATTTTTTCCATGATAAAACCTGCCTTTTTAGCGATAGCGCAAAAATGCGAACGCTTTGCGTGAGGAAAGATAATCCTTCCGCTGCATGTTGCTGCGCGCTTCCTTTTCGAAAATGATGTGTGCATACGCGTCGAAATGGCTCATGCCGCGAATTCGGTTTTTTAAATAATCCAGAACGTACCAGAGATAGAAAAACACTATCGCAAGTTCAATCTGCTGACGTATGTGAATTGCTTCGTGCTGGATGATTGATTCTGCGTCGATACATTCCGGCAACTCTTTTCGCATAATAACAAAGGGGAAAAGCGCGATGGCAATAATCCATTTCGAGTTGAAAGTTATTATTTTCAATAAACGCGTGTTCCGTACAAGTATCACGATAAATCGCTCGAGACTTCCGAATGAAAATCACCTTCCCCGTGTACCTGTTCGATATATCCGGCGAGGTGCGGATATCCGGCGCAAATGACGTTCTTCATCATTTCAAAAGGAAGGTCTGCGAAGATGCCGTGGTCGCGGAGATATTCCATGTGTTTTTTGCCCTGCCGGTCGAAGGGATGAAAAACGGAGTCGTGTACGCCATCAAACTCCAGGGGTAGGATGCCGGCCTTTTCGCAGAGCGCCGCATCGAACGCCGGAGTCGCTTTGACCCATTGGCCTTCGATGTCTAATTGTACATATCCATGAAAAAAGAAAACGTCCGTTTGCAAAATCTCGCGAAGGCGCGGCGACGAGAGGTGATTGCGCACATCTGCAAAACCAAGTCGCGAAGGGATATCGCATGCGCGTGCGGCAGCTGCCAGCACCACCGCCTTTTGCACGCAAAAACCTTCTTTTTTTCGAAGAACGCCGCTTGCCCTATAATCTTCTTTCGAAAAGGTCAATGCATAGGGATTGTATTGTATGCCGTCGCGCACAGCATAGTAAAGGCGCACCGCCTTTTCTTTTGGTGATTCCGCGCCTTCTGTTGCCCCGCGCGCGAAGAATGTTATCGCTTCGGTGTCGCAATCGATATAATATGTCGCTTCGAGATATGTTTGTTTTGCGTTCATCATTCAATTCTGCAATTTTCCTCGAATTCACGTCAAGAAAATTCAATTTTTTTAAAAAAATCCGCATTTTTTGCAAAAAAAATTTATGAATTCGCAATTTTCATCGTATTCCATAATGAGAGGGAATTAAATTTTTTTTGAAGGAGGTTGCTATGTTTGGAAGTACTGAAACATCATTAGCCGGATTTGTGGTAAAAGATCCGGAGGTGAGCATCACCAAAAGCGGTAAAACGCTCTGTACGTTTGTGCTGGTAGTGAGCAATCGCTCAAAAACGGATTCCACACCCTATCCTCAATATTTTAAAATTGAGACGTGGAGCAAATTGGCAGAATTTTGCGCAAAAACTGTCAAAAAGGGCAAGCCCATTCACGTGAAAGGCAAACTACGTCAGGAGCGCTGGGAAGGTTCTGATGGGAGAATGCGAAGCCAGATTAAGGTGGTGGGCAAAAGTGTTCAATTTTTACACTTCCCTGAAATTGAGGAAAAAGAAGAGGCTGTCCTGGCGCCTATCTCATGAAAAGAAGTAGTTAATCAGCGTTATCTCGCTTTCTAACTGATATAACGTAATGCGTGATGCCGGCTTTTCTAACGAAAAATATGAAAATGCCGGCATTTTTTCTTTTAAATAACAAATATTGATTGCGGGAATTTCTATGTTTGCGTATATTCATTATAGTACAATAGACGTATTTTTCGTATCATACTGCTTTTGTATCATTACGATACAAATGAGGTGAATGTCCGAAGCAGTGTTCGTTTTACCGATTGAGGAGTTATATGCCTGTACCATCAAAGGGGTTTTGTGAGTGGGAAGAAGTATTCCGGACGCTTGGCCAGCCGGTGATGATACTCGATTCTTCTCAAGCGATCCTTGATGTAAATCAGGAAATTCTCAGGCTTACCGGAATGTCGAAGGAGTCCCTTTTAGGAAAAAAGTGTTATGATGTATTTCACAATGGAGATCCCGAACAGCCGTGCTGCCCTTTTGCCTCGTTAATCACGCAGAATCGGGTTGAACCCACTGAAATGGAAATACAGGCGCTCGGCAGAATACTTCTGGTGACCTGCACGCCCATTAAAAGCGAATCCGGTAAAATCGAAAAAATAGTTCATTCGTCGATTGACATCACAGAAAGAAAAAAGCAGGAGGATTTGCATCTGCGCCTCACGGCGATCATCGAACATACGAGCGATCTTGTTTCCACTTCAACTCCTGACAGGCATATCAGCTATATCAACCGGGCAGGCTATGAGCTTCTAAAAATACCGTATGATGCCGATGTGCAAAAGCTTTGTATCGCAGATCTGCATCCCGCGTGGGCGTATGACATCATATCGAACGTGGGGCTGCCGGCGGCGATGCGGGAAGGAGTGTGGCGCGGCGAAACCGCATTGAGAAGTTTTGACGGCAGGGAAATCCCCGTTTCGCAGGTTATCATGTCCCACCGGACGTTTGACGGCAGGCTGACGTATTTTTCCACCATCATGCGCGATATTTCCGACCGGCTCGAATCAGAGCGCCGCCTGCGTGAGAGCGAGGAAAAGCACCGGAACATTATTGAGCACAGCACCAATGCCTTCTACATGCATGGAGTTAATCATGTGATCACCTATATGAGTCCGCAGTTCGAAGATATTACCGGTTATTCCCCGGAAGAAGCATTGAAAAATTGGAAAGAGTTCCTCACCGACAATCCGCTCAATCATGAAGGAATCCGTCTTACCGAGGAAGCAATCCGGACCGGGAAAAGGCAAAGAGCTTATGAACTTGAACTTCTCCATAAAACCGGCCGAAAAGTGTATGTCGAAGTGCATGAGGCTCCGGTTGTGCAGGACGGCAAAACTGTGATGATTGTCGGAGCGCTGACCGACATTACGGAACGGCGCCGCATTGAAGAGATAATGTTGCAAAACGAAAAGATGATGACGGTAGGAAGCCTTGCGGCGGGCATGGCGCACGAGATCAACAATCCGCTCGGAATTATTCTGCAGGGCGTGCAGACAACCAGGATGAAACTTTCTTCGGATTTCGAGATCAATCAAAATCTGGCGGATGAAATCGGGATAGATCTTGGCAAGCTGAAGGAATATCTTGACCGGAGTGAAGTGACTCAGTATCTTGCAGGCATTCGGGAAGCGGGCATTCGCGCGGCGGATATCGTTTCGGGGATGCTGCAGTTTAGCAGAAGAAGCAGCGGACAGAAAAAGCCCGTCGCCATACACAAGATTATTGAAAAGAGTATCGAGCTTGCTTCCAAGGATTACGACCTGAATAAGAAATACGATTTTAGAAATGTCGATATTGTAAAAAGCTTTGATCCCGACATGGAGGAAGTGCATTGCATTTCCAATGAAATTGAACAGGTAATGCTCAATCTTTTGAAAAACGCCGCACAGGCATTGTACGAAAAGAAGGGCGAGGGATTCAGACCTGAAATTTGCATTTGCACAAAAAAAGATAATAATGATGCGGTTATCACTGTCAGCGATAACGGTCCCGGCATCGATGAATACTCGAAGAAGCACCTCTTCGAGCCTTTCTATACCACCAAACTGCCGGGAGAGGGCACGGGGCTTGGCCTGGCGGTTGCGTTTTTTATTGTGATAAAAAATCACGGAGGTTCCATTTCGGTTGAATCGGAGATTGGGCAGGGGACTCGATTTATTATTCGGCTGCCGGTTGGAGGTGGATGAAATGGACGCGGAAAACCTTAAGGTACTCATTGTTGACGACGAAGAGATGGTGGGAAAGATGCTGAAGTCTTTTTTTGAGCTGCGGGGCGCGTATGCTCAACTGGCCTTCAGGGGCGATGAAGCGCTTGAAATGCTCAAAAAAGAAAAATTCCACGCCGCAATCGTCGATATGCGCCTTCCCGACACGACGGGGGACGAACTCATCATGCAAGCGGTTGCTTTTTCTCCCGACGTGCACTATTTTATTCATACCGGATCGATGGATTTCCGCCTCTCTCACAGGCTCAGGGAAATCGGCATGCGGGATGGCGATATTCTTCAAAAGCCGGTGCGCGACATGAATGAAATCTACAACGCGATTCTGTCCCGCGTTGGGGAAAAATAGTGATTTATTGAGCTGGATTACAACTTTCCATCACGCGCTTGAGCAGAGCTGGATCATCGCTCATGATTGCATCGGCCTTAAGCTCCAAAATTCGCTTCATGTCGATTTCCCGGTTGATTGTCCACACATGTACCCGAACGCCGATGCCGTGCATCGCGCGAACAAAGTTTTTCGTAACGACATGCGTGGTGCCGTAAAACTCAGGGACCTGCAGTGCATCGGCTGCGATGCCTTTTTTCAAGAATAAAAGCGACGCACGATACAGGAAAAACACTCCGAGCACTTCCCGCATGGAGGCAGATGTTGCAATCTCCGGAAGAATTTTTCTCACCGCCCGTAAGTTTGCCGTATATTCCGATGCGGTTAACACGCGCTCAACGGCGTTTTCTTTTCTGAGAAGTGCGCAATATTGGTCGGCCTGTGCGGGATTTTTATCCTTCAAATCGATATTGAAACGCTGATTGGGAAACGCGCGAAGCGCTTCCTGGAGAGTGGGAATGGTGATTCCCGCGCCGCGAAACGGGTAATTCGTTCCATCAGTGCTAAAATGATAACCCGCATCCAATTGTTTAATTTCATTGAGTGTGAAATTGGCAACTTTTCCTTTGCCGTTGGATATCCGGTTAACAGTATCATCATGAAGAATCACGAAATGGCCGTCTTTCGTAAGATGGACATCGGTTTCGATGACATCAACGCCGATGTCAACGGCGCTTTGAAAAGAAGGGATGGTGTTTTCCGGATATTCTTTAGAATTTCCTCTGTGGCCGAAAATTCGGGGTTCTGGTGAGAAAAATGGCTTTTCCATTTTTTATCCTGCCGTAAGATTTTTTGTTGATTTTAAGGGTTTATCATTCGACTTTATCATTGCAATCATTCACAGTGCTGCGGTAGAACCAGAGATGCGCATCCGATCGCACCGTGGAACGATTGAAGCAAACATGATTTCTCGGGGCAATCTTTTTTTTAGCGCGTAGCATATGATTACATTTTACGAACGCAGGATACATGGTGAAGGATAACCGCAAAATCATGAAAATGATGGGTGCTGATTCAGGCAAACCTCCAGGATGGAAAACATTATTGAATCTTCTGAAGCTTAGAAAATGGTCAGATGAGAGCGCGGGCGTACGCATGGCGGAAAGCGGTGATAATGCATTGCTTGAAAATCTTGAGCCGGCACGGCGTGAGATGATTCGCGGCGTCATTAACCTTTCGCGGCGCATTGTTCGTGAAATAATGATTCCGCGTGTGGACATTGTGGCGGTCAACGTTGATATTCAGCTTAAAGAGCTGGCAAAAAAGTTCTGCGATGCCGGATATTCGAGAGTTCCCGTATACAAGGATTCCATCGACCAGATTGTCGGCGTGCTGCATGCGAAAGATTTGCTTCGCTTTGTGATGGGCAAACAGGGCAAGTTTAATGTCAGGAAATTGATGAAAAAGCCGTTTTTCGTTCCTGAAACTATGCCCCTCGATGATCTTCTTCGCGAGTTCAAAAAGCGAAGGCGCCACATGGCGATTGCAGTCGATGAGTACGGCGGGTTCGGCGGCATTGTGACACTGGAGGATATCTTGGAAGAAATCGTCGGTGAGATTGGTGATGAATTCGATGAGGATGAAAAGCCGGAATTTCAGAAGAAGGGAAAGGATGTGTACGAGGTGGATCCGCGAATGCCTCTTGAAGATTTCTGCGATGAGCTCGGCGTGAAGCTTCCCACGGATGAATTCGATACGCTTGGCGGATTTGTGATGGACCTGTTCGGCGGAATACCGCAGAAGGACCAGTCGGTCAGCTTTGAAAATCTCACATTTAAAATACTGGAAATCGAAGGTACGCGCATTAACCGGATTTCAGTTGTTGTTTCAAAAAAGACTTCGCCCTCCGAATAAAATGGAAATCAGAAAATCACAGGGCATAGTGCTCTCGTCGCGACCAACAGGCGAGGCCGACAGGTCAATCCGCGCCTTCACCAGGGAACACGGAAAAAAGTCTTTTATATTTAAAGGGCTTCGAAAGAGCAAGAAGCGCCCGATGGCCGCCTCCGAGCCTGGAACCGTCCTCGAATTAGTTTACTACTTTCATGAGGGCAAAGATTTCCATATCGTCAATGAATGTGCGATTAAAAAGCAATATACCGATCTGCGCGGCAGCCTCGATAAAATGATGTTCATGTTTTTCATGCTCGAGCTGGTCGATAAAACTACCGCACCGGCGAACCCGGTGCCGCGCCTTTTCGATATGCTTGCCGCGGCGCTGGAGGTGCTTCGGGATACGGACAAACCGGCGCATCTCGCGGCTTTTTTCGCTCTGCATGTTCTGCGGACGGAGGGCGTCATTACGGATGTGCGCGCCTGCAAACAGTGCGGGCGCACTGACATGCCGAAATTCGCGTTGGATTTCCAGGATTTTTTGCCACTATGCGAAACATGTGCCCGCCGTTTTTCCATGAATCCCTCTTTGACAGGAAGCGTGTTGAATTTTATTAAATATTCCGCGGTTTCAAAGTTTTCAGCCATGCATCTGGATAGCGTTTCCCGCGAAGATATGCTCGATATGCTGTTTTCGATATGTATGTTCGTGGAGCGCTATTTCAACGTCGATTTGAAAACGAAGTCCATGGTGTTATCCAAAAACCTGTGAGCAGCGATGCTAATTTTAATACGGATATCATGTGTGGATGGTATTAGTGCTTGCAAAGATTTCCCTGCATCAGTGTGCTGGCGCATGCATCCTGAAAAATCATCACGTCCGAAGGAGGTATATATATGATTGACCGCTACTCCCGCCCGGAAATCGCGCAGATTTGGGAGCTTGAAAACAAGTTCAGAATCTGGCTTGATATTGAAATTGCCGTATGCGAGGCGATGGCCGAAGACGGCCACATTCCGCCGGAAGATTTGCGCGCCATAAAGGAAAAGGCCGGCTTTGAGGTGGAAAGAATTCTTGAAATTGAAAATCAGGTTCATCACGATGTCATCGCCTTCCTCACTGCCGTGGCTGAAAAAGTTGGACCTGCCAGCCGTCATATTCACTATGGTCTCACCTCAAGCGACATCGGCGATACCGCGCTGTCCATACAGATGCGCCAGGCCGGGGTGATTTTGCTCGAAGGTCTTGAGGAACTCATTTCCGTGCTTCGCGATAAGGCTCTTCAATATCGCCACACGCCCTGCATGGGCCGCTCCCACGGTGTACATGCGGAACCCACTACGTTTGGACTGAAAATGGCGCTTTTCTGGGCAGAATTCAAACGCGATAAAGAAAGGCTTATGCACGCAATCGAAAATATTTCGTACGGCAAGCTTTCAGGTGCCGTGGGGACGTTTAGCAATATCAGCCCTCATCTTGAGGAAAAAGTGCTTTCGCGGCTTGGTCTTCATCCCGATCCGATTGTAACGCAGGTGATTCAGCGCGATCGCCATGCGGAATATATGTCGGCGCTGGCGATTACCGCCGGCACTCTTGACAAACTTGCTACGGAAATCAGGCATCTCCAGAGAACCGAGGTGCGCGAGGCGGAAGAGCCCTTTCAGAAAGGGCAGAAGGGTTCTTCTGCAATGCCCCATAAACGAAATCCCATTCTCTCGGAAAGGGTCACCGGGCTTTCAAGGGTCATCAAGGCAAATCTGCAGGTGGCGCTTGAGAATATGACGCTCTGGCACGAACGCGATATTTCTCATTCATCCGCCGAGCGCGTGATCCTTCCCGATTCGACCATTGCACTCGATTACCTCATTCACCGCATGATTTTCATCATAAAGAACCTTCATATCTATCCTGAAAACATGATGAAAAACATCGAGCGGACGGGAGGTTTGTTCTATTCGCAAAGCCTGCTGCTTACATTGGTGGAGAAGGGAATGACGCGCGAGGAGGCATACCGCGTTGTGCAGGACATCGCGATGCGCGTCTGGGGCGGCGAAGGCAATCTCAAGGAACTCGCGCTTGCCGATCCGGTTATTGCCCGCTACATGACAGAAGCAGAAGCGGAGGATATTTTTAATCTCTCAAAATATCTGCGGAATATCGATTATATTTTTACGCGCGCGGGGCTCGCATAATGCACGCGAGTATGAGTGCCAGAAGTGTAACAATGGGCGGTGTCGATGAATATTGCCGGGAAATCACTCGATGAAAATTCCTTTTTGTTTATTGAGGGCGGTGAATATTCAATTGGCATCGACGAAAAGGACATTCCCGATAGTATTACCGATGTCGGACTCAAACGAGCGTACTTCGAAGCCTCATCCCCGCGGCAAAGATGCACGCTTCGCCCCTGTGCTGTTGGCAAATTTTTTGTGAGTGCAGCGGAATTCGCCCGCTTTGTGCGCGCGACCGGTTTTATTACCGATGCCGAAAAGGAAGGATGGGGCTGGATTTTGCGGGATGGGCAATGGCGAAAGGTCGAAGGGCTTTGTTGGCAAAAACCTTTCGGCAATGATGCCGATGAATTGTATCATGACCAGGCGAGTTTCGTTCCCGCCCTTCAAGTAAGCTGGAATGATGCCGCGGCGTATTGCCGCTGGCTTTCGGGTGCGTGCGGAAATAACGTGTATCTTCCCACAGAAGTCCAGTGGGAATCGTATGCGCTTCAAATCGGTGTGCCGTCTCTCAGTGATATTTTTCGGAATAACGGCACATTCGTGCAGAGCGCATATTTATATGATATGGACTACCTTGCAGCGATACGTTCCCGCACCGATGATGCAGGGAATCTTTATCCGGGCGTGCTCTGGGAATGGTGTGATGACTGGTACGAGGCCTATCCCGGGGGACCATCAAACCGTGAATTCGGGAAGGTGTATAAAGTGCTTCGCGGCGGATCGCTTCATAGCCTCCCTGTACAGCGTGCGCGGGAATACCGTTTCAGGCGTTGCCCGACCGCGCGCAGCGCGTACTATGGGTTCAGGATTGTGGTCGAATTGTAAGTGATATTCATATTTTTACTCTCGCTTTCGGCAAAGCAATTTTCGAAAAAAAGTAAAAAAACATTGACGTTCTGCTTCTTTTATTGTATTTTTTATTGAATTTAAAAGAGGTTTTGTTGGATATTTTTTTATTAAGAGGTTAGCGGTGATGAAAAAAGTACACGTTTTTTTCCGATTCGCCCTGTCCGCGGCGCTTGCGATATCGTTCAACCTGTGGATTGCCTCAGCGGGTAATTCCCTTGAAGTGAGCTACATTGTGGGCGATGTGAAGCTTCATCGAAGCGCGAAGGTCATGCCGCTTGCAATGGATACGAAACTTGCCGCGGGAGATATCATTTCAACCGGCAAAAAGTCACTGTGCACTCTTAAATATGCCGACGGGAGCATCGTTGAAATACGTTCTGAAAGCAAAATTGCCGTCGGGAATGAAAGCGTGAAGGGATCTGATTATGTTTCTTTAATATCCGGAGCCGTGCATGGGAAATTTGTGAAAATGCAGAAGGGCGGGAGCGGCAACAAAGTCTATACGCCCACCGCGGTGTGCGCGATCCGCGGAACAGAATTCAGTATTGCTTCCAGCGGAGCCGGCGATTCGAAAATTCAGCTTGAGGAAGGCAAACTTGAAATTCGCAATCCTTTCGGGAAAGTGAATATCGCAGAAGGCGAAAATTCCGAAGTTGGCATTGCGGAAAAACCTATAGCAGACCGAAGCGAAGAAGATCTCGCCGCATGGAGCGAACGCAAAAAATCCTCCTTCGAAAGTGCACCCGATGAAGCGGCGGAGAAATACGATTCCTATGTGAGCAGGCTCGACGGCAACTCGAAATCTTCCTCCAAAAAAATACATGAACTCAATAAAAATCTCGCGCGCAATTCAATGAAAGGAAAAAGCGCTCTCGAAAAGAGCAACAAAGAACTCGATAATCTCGATGAAAACTTACAGGATGACATGTTTTTAGGCCAGAACGCACGCCTGGCGCTTGATGGCATCGTCGAAGGTATCGGGGAAGAAAAGGCTTCGTTGAAGAGCAAATTTCTTCAGGTGAAAGAAGAATGCAACAAGGTTGCTGAACAGCAGCGAAGAACTTACGAAGCCCTTCAGGCGGTGAAGGAAGCATACAGAAAAGCATACGACGCCATTGTCAAGACGCATCGCGACACGATAAAAAGCATCAAAGGGCAATGACGTGCCCATAAGAAAGCATTAGCGGGCATCAGGATAAAGATCGGCCACATCGAAAAAAATTAAAAACGTCATGTAAAAATCATTTTGCAAAGGAAGGCATCGTGGATTCGCTAATGAAGCTACGCACTGGCATTGGCTTTGATGTGCATCCGTTTTGCGACGGGCGTCCCTGTATTATCGGAGGCGTCGATATGCACTATCACAGAGGGCTTATGGGGCATTCGGATGCGGATGTGCTGGTGCATGCCATCATCGATTCGCTTTTAGGTGCTGCGAATCTTGGCGACGTGGGGAAGCTTTTTCCGCCTGGTGATCCCGCGTATAAAGATATCAAAAGTCTGCTTCTGCTCGAAAAAGTTTTCGAGCTTCTTCAAAATCAAACGATTTCTATCATTAACATTGACTCCGTGGTGGTGTGCGAAGAACCGAAAATACTGCCAGCAATTCATGAAATGAAAAAAAATATTTCCCGGGCGCTCGGAAATCTTGAAATCGAACGAATCGGCATAAAAGGGACCACTACGGAGAAGCTCGGCTTTACCGGAAGGAAGGAAGGCATTGCCGCGCAGGCAGTTTCCCTTGTGTATGTCATGGGCGATTATTCTTGACACAGAGTGCGCTCTCTGGATTTCATCCGAACTGCTGGAAATCTTTCCCGCTTCAATACGAGCACAAGGAGCGCGCAATGATTCATAATGATATTGAACTGCTTACCCGGGGCGTTGAAGAAATCATCCCTTTCGATGAATTCAAACAAAAGATTGAGCATTCCCAGAAGGAACAGAAACCTCTAATTGTGAAGGCCGGATTCGACCCCACCGCGCCCGATATTCACCTCGGCCATGCCGTGCTGCTGCGCAAAATGAAGCACTTTCAGGATATGGGACACACGGTGGTGTTCCTCATCGGCGATTTCACCGGCATGATCGGCGATCCTTCCGGAAGATCGGTCACCCGCAAGCCGCTCACGCGCGAGCAGGTTCTCGAAAACGCGGAGACGTACAAGCGCCAGGTGTTTAAAATTCTTGATGAAAAGAAAACTAAAGTGGTGTTCAATTCCGAGTGGTGCGCACCCATGACATTTTCCGATGTGCTCTCACTTACAGCGAAATACAATGTGGCGCGGATGCTGGAGCGCGATGACTTCGACAAGCGATACAAAAGCGGCGTGCCGATTACCATCCTTGAGTTTCTCTACCCGCTGGTGCAGGGGTACGATTCCGTGGCGCTTAAAGCGGACATAGAACTCGGCGGCACGGATCAGAAGTTCAATCTGCTCGTGGGGAGGGATCTGCAGCGGGAATACGGGCAGGAGCCGCAGGTCATCATGACCGTGCCGCTTTTAGTTGGCCTGGATGGCGTTCAGAAGATGAGCAAATCGCTCAATAATTACGTGGGCATCAATGAGCCGCCGCGGGAAATATTCGGAAAAATCATGTCCATTTCCGATGAACTGATGTTTTTGTATTATGAACTCGCCACGGATGTGCCCCGCGCCGAAGTGGAAACCTTCCGTAAAGGAATGCAGGACGGGTCGGTACATCCAAAAGATGTCAAGGTGCGGCTCGCGCGGGAAATCTGTGCGCAATTTCACGGCGCCGATGCTGCGAAAAACGCGGAAGCCGAGTTCAACAAAATATTCGTGCAGAAAGACCTTCCCGATGACATGCAGGAATACCGCATTCCTGACGAAGAAAAAAAAGATGGCAAGATCTGGCTGGTGAAGCTTTTAACGCTTTCGGGGCTTGCCGCCTCTAATGGGGAAGCCCGGCGGCTCATAAAAGGCGGGGGCGTGTATCTTGACGGCGAAAAAATCACCAGCGAAGATTATGAAATTATACTTCCCCTTGAGGCGATTATAAAAGTCGGCAAAAGGCGTTTCGTCAAAATTCATGGATAACGGCATTTCGAAAAATTTTCAAAACATTGTAACAGATTGGATGAGCCGATGTCAGACATACATGATGACATGAAAATAATAGATCGTGTTATTAATGGCGATACGGAAGCGTTTTCAGCTATAATAGCACGATATCAGGATAGGGTGTTTCGTTATGTGCGGGCGAAGTTTGATAATAGCGACGAGGTGATGGATATCACGCAGGATATTTTTATGACGGCGTTTGAATCGCTCGGAAGCTTCAGGGGCGATGCGAAATTTTCAACCTGGCTTTTTAGCATTACGGCGAATTATTGTAAAAATTACCGCAAGAAAATGAACAGGATGCGAACAGTATCGATTGAAAAAAGCGAGGAAGAAAGCGGAGAATTTCAAATACCCGATGAAAGAGAAAACACCGAGAAAGCGGTCATTGATAAAGAATCGCTTCGCATTGTGAAGGATGAACTCTACGCTTTGCCGGAAGATTATCGCGAGATTCTGATACTGCGCGATATAGAAGGAATGCCGTACAATGAAATCGCGGGTATTTTAGGCATAAGCCTGTCCAATGTGAAAGTGCGCATTCACAGGGGCAGGGAGCAGTTAAAAGAACGATTGCAGGAGAAAGGGCTATTATGAATACCGAACACATCTCCTTCGAACTTTTATCCCGATATCAGGACGGCGATTTTTTTCCAGCATCGGAAAAATCCCGCATCGAAAGACACCTCAAAAGTTGTCCAATCTGCAGAGCAGAGCTTGAAAAAATCGAAAAAATGGTACGCCTTATGTCGGCCCTGTCATCATACGGAGTATCTTCATCGGTGCATTTTCAGGAGCGCGCGATGACTGTAATTGCTGCCAGAAAGCTTGTTGGCATACGGGAAAACCGCTTTTTCAAAAAGCATTATCTTCCCGCTTCGGCTGTGGCTGCAATTGTGATGGCGGTAATTGGATTTTCTGTCTTTACGACTGAAACCTTGCATAATGTGTCGCAACGCATGGAAGCGCAACGTGCTGGACATAAAAACGCGTCGGAAGTCAGCGCGGTAATTGAAGCGATGAACAAAGTTCGGAATGCCGGCGGCACAGTCGTTGAAGTATCCGATACATACCTTATGGTGGAGGCTCCTGCAGAACGAATTGGGCATATACGCAGGGCACTGCCGCGCTCTCCTATTGAAATATCAGGGTATCATGCGGACCGCAATGCGCTTGCCGTCGGTTCCGCGGGAACACGAACAGTTGGTGCACCTTCCGTGGTAAAGATGAAGATAATGGTGAAATGACGTTGTGCTGCAGATTCAATTGCTTACCATCTATGGGGTGAGTGCATCTTAGCGCAGCGACCTTTCGTGTGAGCTGCAGCCGCAGTAGCTTACCGACGATGGAGTGATAATCACTGCCGTGTGTGCTGCAGATTGAGTAGCTTACAGATGATGGAGTGAGTGCCCCTTTGGGCGCACCAACCGTCGTGTGTGCTGCAGCCGTGGTAGCCTGCCGACGATGGGGTCAGAGCCCCTTTGGGCACGAACTGCCGTTGATGCTGCAGCCGAAATAGCCTGCCGATGATGGAGTGAGTGCCCCTTTGGGCGCACGAACCGGCGTTGGTGCTGCAGCCGAAGTAGCTTGCCGACGATGGAGTGATAATCACTGCCGTGTGTGCTGCAGATTGAGTAGCTTACAGATGGTGGAGTGAGTGCCCCTTTGGGCGCACGAACCGGCATTGGTGCTGCAGCCGCAGTAGCCTGCCGACGATGGGGTGATAATCACTGTCGTGTGTGCTGCAGATTGAGTAGCTTACGGATAGTGGAGTGAGTGCCCCTTTGGGCACCAACCGTCGTGTGT
>CAKZSV010000074.1 GCA_937921485.1 uncultured bacterium | reverse complement strand
AGCTATTGCAGTGTTTACCTATCTTGCCGAAATCGTAGAAAAGATTTTGAATAAGGAAATTGAGTCGGTTATGGCGGATACTTATCCATTCCAGAACTATGCAATTATGGGAAAATGTATAGAAAACATCCCCACCTGGCGTATCTGGTGGGGAGTGCCGGAGAAATTGAAGCTACTACTCACAAAATAACATAAACAAACTTACAAAAACGTCACACAATTTTTTCCACTGCTCCTTGCGGACGGGAAGATACTGTCCTTGCAATATCACACAGAACTTCATACATTTTTGAAGCACGCAAGCATTCACATGAATACGAAAGTTAAATGATCTTTGTATTAAAATCTTTTTCGATTTATTGCACCATTCATTCAATCGATATCATTGAGCTTCAATACCGCTTTATCCTTCCAATATCATCGATCCAAAGATAATAAACAACCATACACATTCATAATAAAAATTTTCTTGCAAAAATAAATATTTAGTCGACAGGAAATTGTTATTTCCTTATCATTAACCGAAATCGGGCACATATACAAAAGCTCGCGCCATAAATTCATTGCAGCAATGCAGTTTCGTTTGTGGTAGCGTGCCGTTCCGATACCACCTGCCGAATATTCAATGTGAAGGAGTATGCCTATGCAGGAAATAGCAGGCACCAGTAACAAAATTTTAGAAGTGGATCTCGCCACCGGATCGTTCACCGTCGGAGAGATTTCTGAAAAAGACCGCCGCGATTACTTAGGCGGCAAAGGCCTGGGATTAAAACTTCTGTACGACAGGCTGAAAGTCGGAATTGATCCCCTTTCAGAAGAAAACATGATTGCCTTCATGCCGGGCGTGCTCATGGGCACGGGCGCTCCGTGCTCCGGCCGCTTCGAAGCTATCACGAAGTCCCCTCTCACCGGCATCATGGTCACCGCTTCATGCGGCGGGCCTTTCGGTATGGCGCTGAAAACTTCCGGATGGGATGCGCTCATTATCAAGGGGAAGGCGAAAAAGCCAAGTTACCTGTACATCGATTCCAAAGGCGCACAACTTCGCGACGCGAATAAACTCTGGGGCAAGGATACGCAGGAAACTCAAACTTTGCTTGAAAAAGAAGGTTCGGGTGCTGTTGCCATAGGGCCCGCCGGCGAGAATCTGGTGCGCTTTGCAAATCTCTGCTCGGGCCATCGTTTTTTAGGCCGCGGCGGCATGGGTGCAGTATTTGGATCAAAAAACCTGAAAGCAGTCGTAGCAAAAGGCGGCGAGTATAAAATCGTCCCTGTGAACAAAAAGAAATTCGAAAAAGCGCGTAAAAATCTCAACGCCTACATCAATCGAAACAGCATCACCTCCGGTGCGTACCGCAACTTTGGTACCAATGCAAATGTCAATCTTTCAAATGCGGCATGGATACTTCCGGTGCGAAATTTCACCGGCGGATCTCACGGCGAAGCGCATAAAATTTCCGGCGAAACTATTGCAGAAAAATTTAACACCAAATATCACACCTGTAAACCCTGTTCAATTCTTTGCGGACATAAGGGCCAGTTTGCCGGCAAGGAGCGCTCCGTCCCCGAATACGAAACGACAGGTCTTATGGGTTCAAACCTCGAAATTTTCGATCCTGTTGCGCTCGCTGAATTGAACGAAATCTGCACGCGCATGGGAATGGACACCATCTCCACCGGCGGTACGCTTGCCTGGGCGATGGAAGCAACGGAAAAAGGTCTTTTCAAGTCAAATCTCAAGTTCGGTTCCACAGAAAATGTTGCGCAAACATTGAAAGACATCGCGTACATGCGCGGCATCGGCAAAGAACTGGCAATGGGCTCCCGCTGGCTTTCAAAGAAATACGGCGGCGAAGATTTTGCCATGCATGTGAAAGGCCTTGAGCTTGCGGCGTACGATCCCCGCGGCTGCATCGGACATGGCCTTTCGTATGCAGTTGCCAACCGCGGCGCCTGTCATCTCTCCACATCGCTTTTCACACTCGAGTCGTATTTCGGCATGGCAAGCCCCAACGCCAAACGCGGCAAAGCCACGATGGTAAAATTTTTCGAAAACGTCTATGCGGCAATGAATTCACTGCACATCTGCCATTTCACCGCCTTCGCGGTGTTTTTAGAGCCGCCCTTAGTGAAACTTACTCCCGTTCCCATGCTTAAACTCATGGTACAGAATCTCACGCCTGTGGCGCTGGCCGTGATGGACATCAGCCTGTGGCCGGAGCTCTGGTCGGGCGTGACGGGCAAGAGACTGGGGATGCTCGGTTTTAAGAAAATCGGCGAACGCATTCACGTGCTCGAGCGCTATATGAATACGCGCGAAGGAATATCTAAAAAGGACGATACGCTTCCCGTTCGCCTTCTTTCCGAACCGCGGAAATGCGACCACACCGGCAAAGTGGTGCCCCTCGAATGGATGCTGAAACGATACTATAAAGTCCGCAAATTCGACAAAAACGGGATTCCGACCGATAGGCTTTTGAAGCGTCTGGGAATCGAGAAGAAGTAACAATTATGAAGCATCATACTGAATTTAACACGTGAGGTACTGGCAATGCGATCTCAGAGTGAATATGGATTCTTCTACCAACCGAAAATTATGTCGGGCGTTGCTGCGATGGAAAACATACCCGTCGAACTCGACGGCTTCAACGCCCGCCATCCTTTTGTCATCACCAGCAAGGAAATTTCCTCTTCTGGCCTTGCGAAAAAATTCGTCAAAGCGCTGTACGACTCAAATACCATCATCGGCGCGCTGTACGACGATGTGCCCGCCTATGCAGGTATCGGGCTCATCAGGGAACTCGCACAGTTCTTGCGTGACCGAGGTTGCGATTCCATCATCGCAATCGGCACAGGCTCCGTTGTTGATGCGGCTAAGGGCATAAACATCATCGTTTCTACCGGCAAAGATGTTTTGGAGTTCGAAGGGAATAACGCTGTTTT
The DNA here is from genome assembly GCA_937921485.1 of uncultured bacterium. GTDB lineage: Bacteria > Spirochaetota > UBA4802 > UBA4802 > JAGODF01 > DYLV01. The sequence continues at coordinate 7,136 of CAKZSV010000074.1, read as the reverse complement.
GGGACATCTAAAACCGTTTGTGGTTGTCCCAACCGCAACAATCGCGCCCTACGATCTCACCGGCTGCGCCGCAATTGAGGGAAAGGAAATCATTTCCGATTATCTCTTCCCCGACATCATCGCAATCGACACCCGAATGATACGCGGATGCTGCAGCGACAGCATGCGTGCAACCGCGCTTGTTTCGCTGACTCAGGCATTGGAAGCATTTCTCTCGCCGCAGTCAAATCACCTCACCGACGCGTATGCCTCAATGGCATTGCGGATAATCGCGGAACACATTGTGAAAGCGGTGAAACGGCCGCGCAACAAAAAGACATGCCTGGCAATGGCAAACGCCGCAACGGTTTCTGCTGCCGCATTTCACAACCAACTTCCTGGCCCCGTCCATTCGCTCGGCATGGCGCTTTCGAAGCTTACCGGTCATTTGCCTGGCCTGTGCATGGGCGCGCTTCTTCCCGCGGCACTGAAGCTTCGGAGCAAGAAAAAAGAGCCCTTCCGAAGCGATCTCCTTCTGGCAGTCGGAGGAGCCGACCGGTATGCGGAATCCGCGGAAAACGATCGCGCAAATAAGGGCGAGGCCGCGCTGATGAATCTCATTTCATCAATTCCCGGCATACCGCAGGGCCTTTCAAGCTTGAAAGTGCCGCGGCATACGGCTGAGGAAGCTATCGCCCTCGCTGCGAAAAAGGAGCCTGCGCTGAAAAAACAAGACCTTGAAGAAATAATCTCCATGGCCTTGTAGCAATGCGCAAGTTATTAATTACGACAAGGAGAATGATATATGATCAACTATAATAATTATCCTGAAATAAAGCCGGGGAAAAAATTGCTCAAGCGCATATATGTGGCGACCATGCTGTTCGTATTTGGCAGAGCTTTCCAGGCAGTTTCACGGGTCGACCGCAGCGCCAAGGAAGAATTCGCGCAGATGCCGGACGATTTTGTTCTGGATTTCTGCGTCGTGCCCAACGGCCCGCATATGATCGTTGGAAAAGACGGGAAAGGAAGAATTACATATCTCGGATGGAATCCCGCGGGAAAGAAAATTACCCTTGCGATGAGGATTAAAAACATCGAAGCCGCCATGCGCATGTTTATGTTTTTGGAATCATCCTGCGTGGCAACATCGCGCGACCGCCTCATTGTCGACGGCGACCTTCCCACGGCCTGCAATGTGCTTCACATTATGGATCTGCTCGAAGTGCTTCTTCTTCCAAAATTCGCGGCAAAACTCGGAGTGAAACGATATCCGAAATGGTCTCAGCTTTCGCCCCTGCGGAAATGGACAAGCCGGCTTCTCACGTATGTCCGGCTCATCGCCTGAAAATCGAAACGGAGGTACTACCATGATTATACCTGGATATTATGAATACTGCTGCAGGGTCAAAACGATTGCGGGACATAAGGCGCTGGAAAAAATTCCTTCAGAGCTCGCGCGGATGAAGGCGCAGAAGCCGATGATCATCACCGATAAAGGCGTTGCCGGTGCGGGCCTCATCAAGATCGTGCAGTCGGCCATCAAATCGACAAAGGGCTTCAAGACTTCCGTCGCCGCCGTGTACGATAATGTGCCGCCCGATTCCGAGCTCACAATTGTTCGTGAAGCGGCAAAAATCTATCGCACCAAGGGGTGTGATGCCATCATTGCCGTGGGCGGAGGCTCCGTACTCGATACCGCGAAAGGCGTGAATATATTGGTTTCTCTCGGGGGCGATGAACTGATGCACTATGCAGGAGCCGGTGCGGTCAAGCAGAAGCTCAAACCCATGATTGCCGTCCCCACTACTTCGGGAACGGGATCCGAAATGACGCTCGTGGCGGTCATCGCCGACCATTCCCGGAGCGTGAAACTGCCGTTCGTATCCTATTTCCTGCTTCCCGATGTGGCAATTCTTGATTCTCGGATGACCAAGACGCTTCCTCCCGCTCTGACCTCTTCAACTGCGATGGACGCCCTGACGCATGCTTGTGAAGCGTACACCTGCATGGCAAAAAACCCCGTGAGCGACGCCACGGCTCTTGAGGCAATTCGCCTCATCGCGTCGAATGTGCTTAATGTGGTAAAAAATCCAAACGACATGGAAGGACGGCTCGCACTGGCAAACGGCTCGGCGCTTGCCGGAATGGCGTTTTCCAATTCCATGGTCGGGATGGTGCACATGCTCGGACACGCCACCGGCGGGGTATGCGGTGTACCGCATGGCGTGTGCATGAGCATCTTTCTGCCGTATGGTCTTGAGTACAATCTCCACCGCTCGGGCGAGCTCACCGCAGAACTTCTGCTTCCGCTTGCCGGACCCGAAGTATATGCGGCAACGCCGAAAAACGTGCGCGCGCTCAAAGCGATTGAACACATACGCAAGCTCAACGAAGAACTGCATCAGGCTACTGGCGGACGCCATGCGCGTTTTTTGAAAGAAATCATCGGACGCGATGGGACACAGATGGTTCCCAAAGAAAAGCTTCCCGATATTGCGCGTACCGCGATGCGCGACGCATCACAGTTCTACAATCCCGAAGATCTGGATTTTAATGACTGCATGATGGTGCTTGAAAATGCCTGGGAGGGCACTCCCCTTAATCTGAAAAAGATTAAAAAAGGCGGAAAAGGCATGAAATTTTAATCGCGCACAATAAACGTCGAGCAAAAAGCGGGGAATACCCCGCTTTTTTTCTTTCTTGACAAATCCCCAGGATGAACAGTGTCATTATATGCGTTGAGGCATCATGAAAATTCCAATGAAAATGACAATTACACTATTCATCGCCATTGCCGTATGTGGACCCCTTATGGCCGGCTATTACGAAGACGGCATCCGTTTTTATAACAAAAAGCAATATGATGATGCGAAATCGAATTTTGAAAAAGCCATTGAAGTTGCGCCGAAAAACGGCAATGCGTATTTCTACCTTGGAGAAATTGAACGCACCTCAGGAAATTTTGATAAAGCTATCGAATACTACCGACTGGCAGTGGAGAACAACGCGTCGAAAAAATACTACAAGATGTCCTACTGGAACCTCACCATCATCACCGAACAGATGGGAAATTACAATGAACTCGTGAAGATGTGCAAGACCTTCTGGCGGCGCGCGGGCGATAGAGGAATGAAATCAAAAGCGGAAACTCTCATCAATAAATCCATGTGGTCCGACAATGCCGACGCAGTAGAAAAATACAACAGCGGGATGAAGTTGAAAAATATTAGCATGGAAGAGGCGGTGAAATATTTCCGCAATGCCATCAGCGCAGATTCCCGGTTTCTTGCGCCGAAATTCGAACTGGGCCTCTGGCACTACCGTGAGGGCAGGATGTATGATGCCACCTCGCAGTTCAGCGAGATTGTTTCGCGCGTGCCGTTCTACGGCGACGTGCATCTTCTTCTCGGCAATATTTACTATAATGAGGGGAAGTATGGCCGTGCCGCGGAGCATCTCACCGGCGCAATCGATTACAGCCTGGTCGGCGGCGACACGGAATATGAGCTCTACCTCAAACGCGGCACTTCATATTTCAAACTCGGCGATCTCGACAGAGCGAAAAAGGACATGCTTTCGGCTTCAAAAATGAAGCCCGCTGAAATGGAGCCCCTGCTCATTCTTTCCGCAATTACCATCAAGCAAGAAAACTACAATGAAGCTCTTAAGGTTCTCTCATCGATTGAAAAAAAGAAGCCGAACGACCCGTCCGTGCTTCTCCAAACAGGCAGCATTTTCTACCGGAAAAACGACGCGCGCCATATCGCCTATTTCGATCGGCTGTTTTCAGTCATCTCTGCGACTGAATCGAAATCCCCGGAAGGCTATCGACGGGCAATGGAAATTCTGGCGCGCCATCACTACGAAAAATCGAATTTTGCGCACGCAAAGGAGGTGATGGACTTCATCTCCAGCGAAAACTGGGACGCTACCATGCGCCTCATCGCTGCGCGGACGGCTTACGGCCTCAAGGACTACGAGAAAGCAATCGAGGAATATGAAAAGCTGTCGCTTGGAAGCGAGGACTCCGCCTTTTTAGCCGCGGCATATTCGAAAACCGGAAGAAACGAGCGCGCGCGGGAGATGGTTCGCCGGCATTTTCACGACGACAGGTTCTTATCCCTTGCCAGAAATCATCGAGGTCTGAAATTCATTATCGAAGAAATCGAAAAAGAGCGCGCGGCGCAAAATACCGCGCCGAATAAATCTTTCGAAAACAAAGGCACATCGGCACCCCTTGAACCAGGAAAGAATTAAAAAACTGTTATTATCGAATTTCGAATTAGCCGTCACTCTGGCGCTTCTTTTCGCCGTCACATCCATAAACGCATTTATATTCAACATTCGGCTTAATGAACTCACCTGGCTTTTCAGTGCATCGCTCGCCGCCGGGCTTCTTGCAAAAGGGCGGAGAGGAAATGCCGGCAATTTCAATTATCTTCAAAACGGGGATGGCATGGCGGCCGCTCTTGGCATTATCGCATCGATGGTGCTGTTTCCAGCCGGCGGAGCGATTATCGCCGGCATTTTTTGTTTGGTATCGCTTATTCTGTTTCGGGCGTTTCTTCTACTCACCGATCTTGCATCCTTCTCAGGACTCTTTACTAATTTCTCCGCACTCACGGCATTTGCGTATTTCATCCACCATTTTGATCTTTCCAGCTCATCACTCCAGATGATCGCGACAGGAGCTTTCCGCCCAATGATTTCCTCTCAATGGCCTGCTGCAGCTGCTTTCCTCCTGATAGCCGTCCTGTATGTGCCGGCAATTCAACTTCGTCATGAAATTGCTCTTTTTACGCTGGGCAGGGATTTTTTCGAAGAGACCGGTTACCGATATCGGCCGGCACTCCTTGTCCTCGAATTGATGAGATGCATGGTGACCGCTGCAGCTGTCCTTGGAAGCGGTGTATTTGCCGCAGCCGGCATGGTTTTTATTTCTTTAAATAGGCAAGAAAATATTGCGTACTACGCAACTGCGTTTGCCCGCATCGCACTTGCCGTACAGATTCTTGCCACGCTGCAGGCCGTTTCGGGCGGGGCTACTGCTTCGATCGCAGCCATCTGCGCAGCTATTCTGGGGCGGTATATTACCAGGAGGTTTTCGTAATGCTGCAATTAAAAGACGTTGCTCTATCTCATCGAGAGAAAGAGGTGCTCAAATCAACATCCCTTTCCGTGCATGGCGGGGAAATTTTCGGGATAATTGGTCCTGCCGGATGCGGAAAATCTTCACTTTTGAAAATACTTTCGGGAAAGGTAAGAAATTTCAAAGGAGAAACGCTGGTCGATAATCGTCCCATACGAAGCTATTCACGGCGTGAAAGGGCAAAAAAAATCTGCTCCATACCGATGCTTCCCGAGAACATGGATATTTCCGTGTTCGAGTTCATATTGCTCACCCGAACGCCGTTCAAAAAAGCGCTTAATCCCTTCTCCGATTTCGATGTGCAAATAACCGAAGAATCGATGGCTGGATTTGAACTTTCGCCGTACAGGAACACACTGCTTGGAGAGCTTTCCCGCAGCCATCTCAAAGCCGCGCTTCTGGCATTCTGCTTTGCACGCAACGCAGACGTGCTTGTACTCGACGATGCCACCGACGGGCTTGATCTTCGCGGACTGGTTCTTCTCCAAAAAATGCTTTTCCGCTATGTGGTGGACGGCAATAGGACCGCGGTACTGGCAGGCAATGACATCAACTTCATCGCCCAGACCGCGGATAAAATTGCCATTATGCATGAGGGCACTATCAAAGCGCTGGGCGGTCCGGAAATTATCGAACCGGAGATTATTAAGCAATATTTCGGCGCCGAGGCGTTCGTTTCGAAGAACGTCTATAATGGAAAGCCGAATGTGCATTTTTTCCCGGAAGGGTGAAGGATTCGTGCTCTGGTTCTTGTTCTCCCGATTATTTCGGCAGCCTCAGTGAAAGGAAACACACCCACGTCACTGCAGACAACGAAGGTGCGTGGCATTTCCATTAAACAGCATGATTATTCACCATTCTTTTTTAAACAAAGAGTCAATTTTCCTGGCAATTATTGCTCAGTGCAACCCTTTATCTAGCGAATCGAGCACAAGCTTTTCTCCCTCATAATGAAGAAAAATCCTCCGGGCATCCTTATCGCTCCAGGCATTACACTCGTGTGTTGAAGGAGGCCGTGGATTGCCTTTTAATTGTTTAAAGCCAAGAGAGTTTATATTTTTTTGTGTGGTAATAAATAGTACAAGATCATCAATGCGCTCATTGATAATTCCCTTTTGATCTGATGGAAGATTATTTACAGTCTTTTTAAAATCCTCACTAAATTCAATCAGCTTATGTGGCGAAGGATGTAGCTCTTTTTCATATAATTGGCGTTTCGCCTGTAACCATATCAACTCCCCAAAAGGAGATAAGCTATATTTATTATCAATTTCAAATAGTAATGAATTGGGAATGCTTTCCAAATCTTTTTTATCTACATCAAGACCAAGGCTGAACGCACGAAATACAGTAAAATGTTTCTCTACAACTTCGGTGGTAATCATTTTAACAGGAAGACGAGGAATCCTTAGCAATTCTTTTTGAGATTCAAAGATATATATAATCTCATCAGCATAAAACAAGGCAAGTGTTTGAAAAAAGCCATGAACACTTTTAAATCCTCCAGTTAAATTAAATACAATATAGTATTTTTTTTCCCTATACGATAAAATATTTTCATCAACCCATTTTACAATTTCTGTCAATGCTAAATGAAAATTTTGTAGATTATCAGTCCTTAGATCGTTTTGTCTATAAATAATTACTTGATTACAGCCTTTACGTCTGATGTACTCCTCTACTATTTTGGTTGCTTCTTCACAAAGCCAGGTATCTGTACATAGCAAAATATGTGTGTCCTGCTTTGAAAAGGTATTAAATTTATAAAAACGTACTAACGCATTCAGCTCGGCAGACATTCTTGTAATATCATTAAAATCAGCTTGTTGTGCTTGATTATGTGTTGCCCTGATAATACTCTCAAGTTTTATAAGATCCTCTTTAGGAATAGTTTTTTTATCTTTTTCATTTGAGTATTTATTTACCAATATGCGTTCTTCCGCATTTAGCCCGTTGGTAAAAAAGCTTGTACCACATGTAGAAAGGATAAGATTTGGCATTTGTT
>CAKZSV010000073.1 GCA_937921485.1 uncultured bacterium | reverse complement strand
AAAATCATCAAAAATAAGATTTCGTTGTTTAAAAATACCGCAAACGTTTTTTGCGACGTTCGATAAAGTTTTCAAAGAACATATCGCAACGCTGACAGGGTGATCATCATGCCCCGCACTATGCGCATGTCAAGCGAAATTTACCATGGCTTCTTCAATTCACCAGACTCATCCATCATCTCTACATGCGACTTTTAATGCCCATTACGCAATCTTTTAATTTGCTTATAAAAGCTTTAATTTTTTCTTTTAATTTATCAGAATCCAATGGATATTTTCTGAAACCCGCATGATTGATATCATTTCGATAATTGGTTGCTTCATTATATATTTTGCAGAACTCAATTAAATCATCCGATATAAGACCTTGATATAGTTTCTGCTTTATTCCCTCATAATTTGTTTTATTTTCCTGGTTCTGTTCATTATAACTGTTCCCGATTTCTATAATAACGTCCTTAACTTTCTCACGCACATCTCTATCCTGATACGGCTGCGTCTTATCATTCTTTTTCTTATTATTTTTCTTATTAATTTTCTTATTATTTTCCTGATTCTCTTTCTCCTTCTCCTCTTCCTTCTGCACATCTTCTTTTGTGATATACTTCATACACACATACGTCAGCATTGCCTCCTGCGCAATGGTGATGCTCTGCTGTATCAGCCCATGCTGCAGGCACCACCCTGCTGCCACAATTCCCTTCAGCGCGTTTTCTGCAGCATCGAAATCCTTAAAAATATTGAGCTTTTCATTCACCTTTTCAAGCAATGCCCCTAAATATGCAATTTCAGGGCTTCCGCTCGTTTGCACTTCTTTTGAAAGTGTTTCAATCTCATCGTGCAATTTTTTATAATCGCGTTTGATGATTTCTATCCCACGGCAATAGGAAAAATCCTTCGTAATTGAATTTACATCACTCATTACTTGCCTCAATTTCTGAGCGGTTTTGTTTTCTTTCACAATCGGCTTCAAAATATTTTCGTACGCCTGCTTCGTAAGCATTTCGGCATTTCCGGTTTCGACGAATGAGTACACCGCATTTGAAAAATCGATGATATTCACAAAATCGCTCAAATCGAAAATGGGCGCAATTCTGCTGGCAATATCCTTCTTTTTTATTTCCTCAAGCCTGCCCAGCGTTTCAAATGCTCCATAGTAAAGTCCTTTAAATTCTACATTTTTTATCTGCTTTAAAAAATTAATCGCAACCACCGCAAGCATCGGTATGGCGCGAAACGCATGCGTCACATCCATGATGATTTCCGTATTCCCTGGCACGCATGCCACTATTGCGTTGAAAATTTCCGCAATTTCTTTTTTATCTTTACCGGAAGGAATCTTCACAGGTTTTAGCGACATATTTCTGCTTCGTGCAAAATCACCAAGTTTTGCTTCAAGGCCCGGGATTTCATTCCCCGTTTCAGCATCTTCCGCGCGCTTCCAGTTTTTATCTTCTGCTTCATCAGTGATAAAAATGACAATCGAATCGTTTTCTTTCCAATCGCTGCAGAACATCTCCGCAAGCGCTTCCTGCACAAAGTTCACCGCACCGCTGCGCATGTCCCCATACTCATAGTGACATTTGACATATTTATTCGTCCCTAAAAAGCTTAAAAACATCTTTGCCATACGACACCTCCTTACTTGTGCTATTCACAATATTTCCATCACACACCACCCTGCAGGGATTTTGCCGCCAATTAGCGAGCGGCTCACGCCTCCTTCAATATTGATATTCTCCTTCCCCTTCTCCTCCCGTTTTATCTTAAACGTCTTCGACTCAATCTGCGCAAAACGCCCAAGCCTGAGCGGTGCGCGATTGATGGATCCGGATGGGCATTGCTGTTCAATTGTTTTCTTCACTTCAGCATCCATCAGGTGTTTCTGATTTTCCAGAAGATACCTTGCAAAATGCCTGAGGCTTTTTATAATATTATCTTTTGAAAACATACTGTTAAACCGCTTTCTTTCTTCTTCACCAAAATATTTCAAGCTATTTTCATCAATAGTGATACTGCCGCGCGCAACGCATTCGGTTTTTAAATTCACAAGGGACGCTGTCATTTCAGTATACACTGGAATTCCTTTCATTTTTTTTTCTTTGCCAATCACACGAACGGTATCGAAGGATACGTCATTTCGTTCGCATATAAAATCTGCAACTTTCAGAATACGGAAAGGATCCTGCAGCACTGAAAAAATTGCACTATCTGTATCTTTAATGATCTGCATTTCAAAATCGTTCGCTTTAAAAATGTGTTTATGTCCTCGTTTATCAACCAGTTTGGCATTCGGCTTTTCGCGTTGTTCCTTCGCCCGCTCCGCTTCCAGTATTGCTGTGCGAAGCGCGCCTTTGATGCTCGAACCGGGAATATATGGCCTGCCCGTCACCGCATCTTTAAATATTTTATTCACCATCGCGTGAAAATTATTTTGAATATCGCTCACGCATTCCTTTGAAGCCTTTGCTTTTGTGCGTATAACATCCGGGTTCTTCAGCACTGTCGATTGCACCATGCCGCGAAGCGCGCTGAGAGTGTTTGTATCGCCCGCTTCATCACCGCGAAGCAATTTCACGTACCTATAAAATTTTTCTTTATCCTCATCGCTCATCAACTCAAAGACTTTGCCCACATCAATGATTGAAAGCAAATCCGGCTGATTGCCAAGGATCATAAGCTCAAGCGAATCATAGAGCTCGCCCGTATGAATGATTACCGGTGTGATGATATGCAGAACAACTTCATAGTGCTTCATGACGCTCTCACCTTCATCATTGTGATATTCCTTGCGGAGTAAAATACAGAGGATATGCATACGCATACTGGCAGATGCGCCCATCCACGTGTATGTTGCGCAGAAGAGTTCCATGCATTGAGCCATCGGCTTTAAAAGTAGAACCTTCCTTGTAAAAGACCACAGGCTTTTTGTGAAACAAAAGGCGGCCGCCAATGCCATGCTGGCTGAATTCTGCGCCAAGCTTGCCGTAGCGGGTGAACGTATCGTAGCTAATCGGCACAAGGTTATCCCCCGCACAGAGGCTGAGGCTTATAAAATGGCTCCCCTTTTGCGCAAAAACGCGCTTCTCCATCTCATCAAGCGCCGATTCACGTACGGAAAAGATTCCCTTGCCGGTGGAAGCCTCGCGCCCCAATCCAAGCTCGCAGGCACATTCACAAGCGCGCCTCACAATATCATGATACGTTTCCGCATATTCCGTAACATACAGCACAAACTTCACCTCATCGGCACATACATAGGTATCCGTGAAAAGCATTCCTTCAACCACCGTTCCCGTCTGCCGGTTTATTCTGTTGCGGGTAATTTCAAGTGGCTTTAGTTTTTCCAAAAGCCTTCGCTCCTGCTCAAATACATCATCAGAGGCAACATCATCCATGCTAAAGCGGTTCTGGTATCTGGCAAAGCTTGAAAGCGGTAACCATTTCAATTTTTTTAGCTTTTTGGTAATGTTAATATCACTGATACGATGTTTCATACGAAACGGCAGGATGGGACGCGGAATGAATCCCTCTGGCAGAAGGGATGAGATGAGAAATGGCGGCTCTTTTTCAAAAGCTCTCAGCATCTCTTCCAGCGCCTTCTCGCCTTCCAGATACCGCACGTACCAGCAGAGAGTTCCAAAAAGCGTATCGGACGAAAAAATCTCCGAAAAGTACGAGCGCGGTGTAAAGATGAATTTATAGTGTTTCATGGGTATTATCCATGCAGTTGAAGTTCTTCCCCATCGCAGGTGACGTTCTCAAACTTTATTTTCCCGTATCCGCGGCTTCCGCTTCCTCCAAGCGCATCCTTTTCAAGAAGCAGCATCCCGTCTTTGAGAAAATCCACCATCTTCTGTCCATCGCCGTCTTCCTTGAGGACGCGAAGAGCAATTTCAAAATTAAACGAAAGGCCCGCAATAACCCGCTCGGTGGTGCGCGGCGAGATGGCAGCACCCTTTATGCGGTCGATGCTATTTTCCATTTTTGCTTCGGTGGCGGTGAGATTGCGTTCATTGAGCATTTTGATCGACTCTGGATCCAGAAAACTGTCGCGAAAGACTGCGCGCGTGATACCGGTTTTTGAGTCCTTATTCGTATTGCCAAAGATTTTGCACACATCGCACTCCTCTTTGCCGCACTGGCACGGTCCTTTTGCTACAACTTTCCCTTTTGCAATTTCAAGCAGCGAGCGCATCTTTCCTTTCAACGATGATCCGGGAATGTAGGGATATCCGCTTTTTGGATCTTTGATGACGGGATTGTCGATGCCGCCTATTTCGAGCGCCTCTGTGCCGCCCCCGATGTGCAGACCGGTGAGAAGCCGAATCTTTCCTTCGATTTTCTTGATTGTGAGATTTTCCATGCTTGTACTCCTTTCTGCGAGTTAGTATTTCTTATGATTTTTTATGTTAGTGCCTGCCGGCTTATTTGCTTCAGCACGCGTTTTTTCATGAAGCTCTTCTGCCATCTTGCTTTTGTACGTAAAATAGGCGATAATCGCCTGATAGTGCATCAGGAAATGCTTAAAATCATCAATTTTTTCAATTTTATCAAGTTCTGCCAGGATATGGCTTTTAAATTCCTCTGGCACCAGCGTTCTTTTAGCAGAGCCGCCTTCCGATTTTTTTCTGCCGGCGCTATAGACGATTTTAGTGCCCACAAACTTAATGTGCGGAATCATCGATTTCTTAAACCACTCATTGCTAAGGTTTTGCTGTTCATTCATTTTTCTTTCCAGCACTTTAAAATCGTCGTAAAATTTTCGAAGCTGGCTTGCATCGATTTTTCCTGATATCCGCTGGACAATTTCTTCTGCTTTCTTCGTCACATATTCCTGCGTAAGTTCAATCATTTCCCCCCTCCTTGTGGATGGTATATTCGCGCGTCGTATAGAGCGCAATTTTTACAATAGTTTCGAGCACCTCCGGATGTTCGGTGGTGTACGTAAAAAAAAGCTCTTCAAGTTTTTTTAATTCTTCAACATTAACGATGTTTCCGAATGCATCGCTTTTTCGAATATTTCGAACAATATCGTATTTGAACGAAGGAATGTAGAAGAGATCGCTAATTGCGCATTTTCCAGATCTAACACTTTTTGCCATCCGCACATACTGCAAAAGCCGGTAGAAAAATGCGTGATTGATATTCGAATTTTTATCTTCAAACTGGCGCACAAACCAGTGCGCATACTCATGGATTTTTTGCATTTCATCGTAGCCAGTCGTGATAAAGTACGAAATGCGATTGCGCCCCGCATCCTTTGCCTCTTCGAGCTTATCTTCCGCAAGCACCGCCGCCTTGCTCATGGGATAGTTCGGCTTCTGAATGATGATACCGCTTGAAAAGTGCAGATCACCGTGTGCGCATACAAAGCGCGTAAAATTTTGCTGAAGATCATGAATAAAATGCAGCACCTCGTCCCATGGCGCAATGAGGAAAAGATCATCGCCTCCTGAAAAAACCGTGTAGAAGTTCGAATATTTCTTCTCCAGCAGATGCTTCACATACAGCGTGAAAAAGGTATTGAGCATTCGCGAAAGCGTCACATAGCGCGAAATGGACATATTTTTCAAGCCCTGGCTGAACACCGCTCCCATGTTGTCCACATCGACTTTTATGTAGGCGAGAAACTTCGATCCCCGCGTTTTTGCTTTTTCATTTTCATCTCCCATGTTTGAAACGTCGTGAATAGCACAGGCAGCAATTTGCTCAAAATCCATCGTCGTATTCAATTGATCAAGGGGAACGTAGGTATTGCTAAAAAAGTAAGGTAACGTTTCAATATCTTCATCCAGAGAGAAAAGAAAAATCGGCTTCGCAATTGTATCAGAAGAATCAACGATGCTTAAGGCCATACCGCCTTCGCCAAATGCCAAATCTCCCTTTCCTTCATGAAAGGCAATGATGCTCTTTTTAGTGATTTTTGAACCGAGCTGAAACATTTCCTCGCACTTTTTACAGCGATCTTCTTCGGTATCCGGCAAAGGTGCGTAGCGCCCGCAGGCTTTGCACAATTCATCCTCGCCGTAGTCGATGTCGATGACGCATTTCCCCTCTTTAAGCAAGCTATGAAATTTTTGCCTTTTCCGCTGCGCGAGATTATAATTTATTGTTGCAATGATGTTTTTGAATGAGGTAAGACTCAAATCGCTTTCCGATCCTTCGACGCTGTAATCATACACCACAGTAAAATCGCCATGGAAGCTATTGAAAAACCATTCATCGATCTTACGCGTCGAAGCTTCGAGCGTTTGTTTTATTTCATCAGTATTCGGCAAAATGAGCGTAAATTTCCCTCCGGCATTTAATAGCTGTACAAATGGCGGAATGCCAATTTTTTTGCAAAGAAAACAGGTGTACAGGTGCGAAATCGCCGTGATGAACATCGAGCGGCCGCGAATAATTTTGGAACTTCCCTTAAATGCTTTTTGATGATGCTGAAAAATGAAATTCTGAATGCCGGAAAGATCTCCTGCAAAAAATAAAAACGGCTTTTCAGGCTCCTTCCCGCTCAGCTGCAATGCCTTCAATACAAGTGCGATGGCGGCAGTGCTCACCGCATGGTCATAGAGGGAAATATCGCAAAAGAGGTCATTCGTCGCGGAGGGAATGCACCAGCAGTATTTTTGCAAAAGCGAAACGAGCAACATCACAAACTGATCCATGCCCCGGGAGGGACGATACTCCTCGAACGCACTTTTTCCAGACTGCAAAAAATCATCCCACAGCTTTTTATACTGGCTTTGAAGCGAAGTTTTATCACCCTGGACTTTGAAAGGGAATATACCATCCGGCGAAATGCGAGCAAGGCCGTATCCGTACTCCGCTGACAATTTGTGGTCCAACTCGATCGCTGAAAAAACAGGTTTGAGCGGCCTTTTAAGATGTGCGCCTCTTTCATAGCTTGCCTCTCCGCTGCGGTCGCTCGCTGCTGAAATGATATCAGCTCGCTGGATGATCGCTTCATCAGGCTTATCCTTATCTGCATTGTGATGCATCGAGGCGAGGTCCTTTACTTTTTTCCAGTCGATTTCCCCTGGAAGATTCCAACGTGTGATATCGTTTTCGAAAAAGTCATACGTCCAGAGCGCATGTCTGTGGGTGTATCTGCCGTCTTCCTTGTGCGGCAGAATGATGCCTTCCATGGATTTTGGAAATGCGGAATGGTCTTCACCCCCAAATGCCCGTTCTTTGAACTTTCCAATATCGTGCAAAAGCGATGCGATGAGTATTTCGTAGTATTCTTTCATATCGCAAGCCTCTAGCATGGAATAATGTGTATTGCCCCGAATCCAAATGAGGTATTGCTGCCAATATTTATCACTTCACCAACTTCAAGCAGCGGATATACAGCGTTGAGCGCACCTTCAATCTGCACTTCTCCCAAAAATCCTCCAAGATACATGTGCTGATGTTTTCTTTTTGAAAATCTTTTGTTTATTGCCCATCGTAAATCGCTCTTCACGCAGGCAATATCATTGTAGTTGATGTGATTGACATTAATTTCTACTGGATTTTCACCAAAAAAATAGGAAATATTTTCAATTCTCCGCTTAATATTCTCAATAATTATTTTCATATTGAACTGCCGAAGGTATTCGCCGTGCAATTTAATTTTACAAGGGGTAAAAAATGAAAGCGTGAGGCGATTCCCCTTGAATTCATCTGAAAAAACAAAGGATTGAATATCCTGTGAAAGAATTTTTTCTCCATTAAAAATTGTTTTACCGGACGCATAGTCGATAATCTGCGAAATGGTGTACTTTCCCCTTTTATAACCTATACCTCGTTTTCCGAGCTGCATGAGGGCGTGGATGATGTGGGGAAAAAATTTAATTGCCGTGCCAAAAAGTGAAAGCTTTAAATGGAACGTGTCGTCTTTTAAAAAAATCGAGGGGTATGCAAAAAGAGGCGTAAACGAAAAAGGATGCGGAAAATGAGTTGCGCTTCTCATTTTTTCTGTGGTGGCAACATTTGGCGTTTCGAATATTATGGCATAGGGGCAGCTGCTCGCCAGCGCACAGGGGCTACACGATGCTGTTTTTTTCATAATGCACACAGAGCGTTTGAGCATATGCCCGAAGCCACCGCGGAAGGGTATGCCGGGAAAATTTGGAAATGAAATGCGAGAAAGTGCTTTACAGGATATTTTCACTGAATAGAGTTTGATGTTTGTGTCAATATTCTGCATTTTTTAAATAAAATTTGTTTTTATTATAATGTCAATAATATTTTTTACATTACAAAAGATAATTCTTTATATCTAACGTTTTCCGTTATTTTTGACATATGAGCAATATCAAAATTAAAGAAACTCTTTAACGCGACCATCAAAGGCAACATGAAGAAACAATATCTGTTCATAATTCTCATCGCCAATATCTGCGTAATTCCCCTGATGAAGATAATCTCAGCGGAGAACTGTCCATGGACACTCATTTATTCCAACCCCATCGGCACCATTGGCACATCCATCGAATGCCGCAGCACCATCGTACACATTTTATCGGCAATGTTCCCGCAGGGCGTACTTATGAAATCGGATGACTATTTCTGGTATTGCGAAATATATCAGACTCCAATTCCTCCGGGGATTTTAATAAAAGGAAAATCAATGTTTGTGAAAGGGCAATACCTGGGAAGAAAGAAAATTCTGTACGAAGGAAGCTCGATGGAAATTCCACTGGTGTTTGCCACAAAGATTGAAAAATAAGCACATCGTACGAAGCAATCGCACATATACTTTTTTTTAAATTTCACATTTTTTATTCAAAACCCCTTGACATCATCTAATAATGTATGATAGAATCAATCTCGTATTTGAGATAAAATCCTTTCCGGTTAACCGCAAAAACGCAACCCCTCTCGAGAGAGGCGCAGCATGCAACACCTCCATGTTTTATAACCGTGTTATTACCTGGCGCTGTCTTTTACGCAAACGCTTCAAAAAACGAGAAAAAAATTTTATGATTCGGCTCTATTATATGCAGCTGAATGCTTTTTGAGAAATTGAAGAAGTGATATACCATTAACAA
The DNA here is from genome assembly GCA_937921485.1 of uncultured bacterium. Taxonomy (GTDB): domain Bacteria; phylum Spirochaetota; class UBA4802; order UBA4802; family JAGODF01; genus DYLV01. The sequence continues at coordinate 52,183 of CAKZSV010000073.1, read as the reverse complement.
AAGGAGGCTTTCCATGTACGAAGCATTTAAAAGCAAAAAGGCGATTAAAAAAGCTGTCGGAAATTCCGAGGATGTGTTTTTAGAAAAAGTGCGTAAAACACTGTACGAAACAGGGGTTCAGTTATATTTAACTATTGAAAAACATGAAGCTACCGCTTATGATATAAAAAAATTTAATTCACTCGAAGGAGCTATTGCGATTTTTTTGAACATCAGAGAAGAAAGAATTTCGAAACTATATATTTGTATACCTATGCCGTCAGCATTGCTGTACAAGCTTTGCGTTAAAAACTTTTTTGAATCGAATTTTACTACCCGCAATAATGAAATTGAAAAAATCATAGATGAGAAACGCAAGAAAATAATAAATCGTTCCAGTCTCGAATACATACCCTCGGACATCCCTATTATGCTTTCAGAAAATGATACTTTTAGATTTAAACAAATTTGCGGAAAATTGTATAAAGTTAACAATTCGTACCTTGCATTCTGTGAAGATACCGATGGATTTAAATTTGTATTTGAGATGCGAACAGACTATATTTTTATGAGTTCTAATAAAAAACCGGAGGGAATTACGATCAATATACACTATGTATCTAATGATCAAACCGATGATAAAGTTCAAAATATTATGGCGAAATTAAAATCGTATATTCGAGATAAAAAAATAATATCCGAAGGTGCGTATGACGCATACGGAGAAAGAATTGAAGTTGCTAAAACTGACTGGAACGAATTGAAAATAAACAAGCAATTACGGGATGATATTAATTTTCACATTATCGATTACATTAACAATATTCAAAACATAAAAAAGCTGGGCTTGAAGACAAGCAGGGGAATAATCATCTGCGGCTACCCGGGAACCGGAAAAACGCTGTTTATGCGTATTCTCATTTCACATTTAAAAATACCATGCTTCGTTGTCAGGTCAAGAGATATTTTGCCTTCCGGTAGTCAATTGAACCCCGAAATGCTCGATAACGTGTACGAGTTAGCACAGTACATTTCTCCGGTAGTTGTCATGTTTGAAGACGGCGATATGTTCCTCGGCAAAAGGGGAACGAATTTCAATTCGAATATTTTAAGTCAATTTTTGAATAAAATCGACGGCCTTGATCAGCATGATGGCATTATAACAATTGTCACCGCCAACGATCCATCATTGCTCGACGAAGCTGTTGCCAATAGGCCAAAGCGCTTTGACTACATTCTTCAATTTCCACTACCCGCTTTCGATGAGCGATTTGAAATTCTTTACGATAAATTACGCGAATATCTGGATGATTCCCTTAAAGAACATCTCTACAGCAGAATAAAAGATTTACAGGGTTTTACAGGAGCACATCTTGTTGAGCTGGCCGACCGGATGAAGTATTATCTGACATATAATAAAAATATAAAAAAATTGACCGGTGAAATTATCGACAAAGTGATTGAAAATTTCAAATTTAAAAAAACAAAAAACAGCGAAAACAATTCAATCGGATTTGCGTAACGCAAATTCAGCTACAGAAATAAATTGTATTTTCTATATCGCACATGCTCGAAGCGGTGCACGTTCACCACGGCACCGCTTTCATCGCGCCTGCTTTCAAAAATGCGCCTGGTGGTTGCATACACAGGAATGCGGTCATGCTTCAGCGCCCAGCCAACCACAAGAAACGTTGCGCCAAAATCCCCCTGCACGAGCACATAATCGCCCGGCAGGGAATGAGAGTCAAGCCATGCAATAATCGGCGAGACAACCGAAAGAATATCATCGTTCTCTGGTGGAATTTTTTCCCATACGATCTTCAGTTCCTGTGGTAGCTCATACAAATGTTCAACGCCGAGATTGTCTCTTGCGTCGCGTTCCTGTACCGGCAAAATCGTATGATTGAACACAAAAAACATCGAGGGCATCATCAACCTGCCTTTTGAAAATTCTTTATTATATACTTCGATGTCTGCAATCTGTCTGATGCATTTGCAGCCAGCGGCATCTGTCATGCCCGCGCGTGTATCAGCCGCACATTGAACGTGCAGTATGGCAGCCATCCCTTTCTGCGGGCTTTTTCAAATGATATAATCAAATGCGGAAGGTATTCCGGCTCATACGGCTGATGAAGAAGCGTCCAGCCGAGTTCGTGCAGGAGTTTATTCCCCTTACGGCTATTGCACCACCGGCACGCACACACAAGATTGTGCCAGCTTGAAAACCCGTTGCGCAGGTCTTTGCCGGTCACCGCTTCCCATTTGCTGCGCGGAATGATGTGGTCAACCGTCAGATCGCGCATGGAAAAGCGGCTTCCGCAGTACTGGCAGACCATATCGTCGCGATAAATCACATTGAGCTTAGAAAAAGCGACTTTGCGCTTTGGAAATTTGTTGTAGCCGATTACCGACACGACCGAAGGAATTCTAAACACCATCGAAGGCGAACGAATATATGCGTCTTCTTCTACGACGGGTTTGGCGCGTTCGGATGCTAAAAGACAAATAGCCTCTTTTACGGTGGAGATCCGCAAGGGGAGGAAGGCTGAATTGAGTACCAGCACTTCCGAGTTCAGCGTCGCTACGGTGCCGGTCGCATTCATTGGACAATACGCTCTTTTGCAAGTATGAAAATTTTCGTTTACGGTGTCAAGTTCTTTTTGATGTATCAGCGTTCATTCAGCGCCACGCGAAATCCCCGGTACTCATCGCCGATGTGCGGCCCGCCTGCGTTGCGCACCCCGCAGCGCTGATAGTATCCGCCATCTTTCCAAGATCCACCCCGAAGCACTTTAAGCTCGCCTTTCTCTGGCCCCTGAGGATTTTTAATCGAGGATTGTGAATAATAATGCGCGTCATACCAATCCCCGCACCATTCCCAGAGATTGCCGCTCATATCGTAAAGTCCAAACGCGTTGGGACGCTTCATGCCCACCGGCTTTGGCCCCGCCTTCCCTTCTTTGGCCCCTGAATTATGATAATACCAGCAAAAGTCCCCATCGATGTCATTTCCCCAATAGTATTCCGCTTCACTCCCCGCACGGCAGGCGTATTCCCATTCCGCTTCCGTGGGAAGGCGCGCCAAAACACCAGAGCGTTTCGACACTTCATCGCAAAATGACCGCGCGTCTTCCCAGCTCACATTATTGACCGGATAGTCACCGCCGATGTTTCCAGTTGAAGGGTTGCGCTTCATGATGTCGCGATATTGCTTTTGCGTGATTTCATATTTAGAGAGCCAGAAGGATGAGACTTCCACGCGATGCCGCGGACACTCTTCGATGACGCTCAATCCGCAATCGAGCATCCCCATGTAAAATGTGCCGCCGGGAATGCGCACGAATTCTATTCCCGCAATTATTTTCACTTCGTGCACTGTTGCAGGAGACCGTATGGCACATGCCCACAGGACGAGCACGATAAGACCGCCCGAAGCCGCCATCAGAATCCTTTTCAAGGAATTCGCCTGCCCAATGTCCGTCATCCTACACGGGAAGCATCACAGGCCGAAATCGCCCCCCTCATCGAATGAGAGCCGAAGCGGCGTTTCCTTTATTTCTGTCGGCAGGTTGATGAAGGTTTCGCCTTTGATTTTAAACAGCCCTTTGCGTTCTTCGAAGATGCGAAGCACCCCCTTGCCGAGCGACTTCGAGCTGAGCTCATTTGCTACAGTCACGATGAGCGTATCGCCCACCATCCGGGTTTTGCTGGTATCGCCCTTGAAGACTCTTTCATTATTGATGGAAAAATCGTAGTTCAGATTATTGAAGAAGAGCTTCGCCTTCGCCTCGTTTTTGAGCTTCAAATCAAAATTAACTTTCAGTTTTAAATCTAAATCAGCAAGGCCGATTTCCTTCACATTGACCTTCTTTCCGTTGATGAGATCGCCCAGAAGTCCGAACACCTTATCGGCGTTCAGATTCTGCCCGGCCTTGCGTATTGCTTCCTCAATTTCCGCCTTGCTCGGAGCGCTCACCTTGAAATTATGCACGGCCACGGACGGCCGGATGGCAGGGATTTTTTTGCTGACATTGAACGGAAAGGAGAATGTCTTCGGCAATCCCGGAATATTCGGAAGCGGAATGCTGAGCTTCCCGGAGATATCGCACAACAGATATTCTTTTTTATTGTAATCTTTTACAATATTGATTATTTTGGCATATTCAAGATTAAGCACCAGCGACGTCACGGCACTTCCGTTCGCCTTGATTTTAAATCCCGAGGGCGTGGTCGTTTTAAAAAGCTGGTTTTTATCGATATCCACTTTGAATTCGACTTTTTCCAGCCGTATCCCGATTGGATACGGATTTACAATTTCAATATCGAATAAAAAGTCGATATCGCGAAGGCTGATTGCCTTGATATCGAAATCCTTGATGCGGACCTCCGGAAGCGTGATTCCCTTGGGCAATGAAAAATTCAATGCTACCGCTTCACTCAATGTGCACATCATCACAGCACTGAAAAGAAATATAATCATCGCATACCGCTTCATGAGGTCCTCCTGTAAGATATTCAAAAAATACAGCGAAAGCCGTTTAACAGCATTTGTACCAGTAAATCACCGCATGTCAACAATTCTTCCTGGACGCATGCATATTTTTCAATTAGCTTTGTAACGATATAATCATTGAAACTTGAAAAAATTTGACTTTTTTATACGATGCTGCCTGATATGGATGAGTATCGCCATCACAATGCTTAATGAGCGAGGCATAATATGAACTTTCAGAATAAAATTAAAGACGTTGACAGGTTGCAAAAAGAAATAAATGCATATCGGCCATTAAGCTTTCACGCGGTTACACAGCTCAAAGAATACTTCCGAATAGGCTTCACGTATTCCAGCAACGCGATCGAAGGGAACTCACTCACGGAAATAGAAACGAAAATTATTTTAGAAGAAGGTATAACCATAGGCGGAAAGAGCATCAGAGAACACCAGGAAGCTATTGGTCATAGTGAAGCGTACGACTACGTATCTTCACTTTCAAAATCCAGGATAATAACAGAAAAGATCATAAAGGAACTGCATAGAATATTTTACTACAGGATAGACGAGAAAAACGCGGGAAAATATCGGAAAACAGTCGTATTCATATCGGGGACTGATTATATACCGCCAAAGCCGGAAGAAGTTCCTTATCGTATGAAAAAACTATCCGACAGCATTCCATCAATGAGGGAAAAATATCATCCGGTAGAGTATTCAGCCATATTGCACGGGGAACTTGTTACAATTCATCCTTTCGTCGATGGCAACGGAAGGACCGCGCGGCTTGTAATGAACGTGGCCTTGCTACAGGAAGATTATGTGATAACCATAATACCGCCTATTTTGCGGCGAGAGTATATTTACTGCCTCGAAAAATATAACAAAGGAAAACCCAGGGATTTTATAAACTTCATCTCTGCAATGGTGTATGAGACACAGAAAGAATATCTAAGACTATTGGAAGCTTTAAACTCCGGAATACCAAAAAACCGGAAAAATAAGGGAACCCCTAAAAATCCTTTATAATACTGTTCCCTTGTGGGCACAGTATACAGGTCGAAACTGCGTTCCATTGCGCATCTTCAAGAGATGTGCATTTCCAGAGCGCGCTCATATCTTTCATTCATATAGATGAAAGCTTACTCATAGATTTCATAAAAAAGTGTTGAAATTATTTCGCAATTTCTTTTTTCTTTACTAAGAAGTTTTCAGCACGTGAATCAATACGCGAAGCATACGAGAATAACAATTCTTTATGAAAACCGCTCAACGCATATCCTTCCTGATTGCAGGCATCGTCATAATGCTTGTTTTTTTCGACGCGTATGCGTTTGCCCAGCGCACCAAAACGAGCAGCCGCGCGGGAGAACAGGTGAAGGCTGAAAAAGGACTGAAAGACAACAGATACTTCTTTTATTTTATCAATCCATCCGTCACCAATTTCGGCACTGACGATGATAAAAAGATGTTCCGCGAAGCAATCCTCCGCGACATGATTTCCCAGATGCTCTACATGAAGTTTCTCTTTCATGAATCGTACGAGGAAATTCGAAAAGCGCAGAAGCTCCTTATTGACGTGTACCGAAGCACGCTTCAGCGCGACATCGAAAACGCCCGCATTCTTCTCAACGGCATCGTGCCGTCGGTATTTGAATCGAACGATAAAGACTCGCTCCTCTACCTGCGCCTCGGCTATCGGGACGTAAATGTCGCGAACATCTATCTAGGGATGGGCGACAACATCACCGAAAATCTCTACTCCATGCGCCTGTACAAATACGTGGAAGCGATGAAAACGGCTAAACACGGCTCCCGCTACGCCATTCTCGGGATGATTGCCGTCGCAGAAAACAAAAAAGGCAAAGCGCCCGAGACGGGTGTATATTATCCCTTCGGCGAAGTCATCAAAGCGCTTCGCGACGCGCTGTACGAATATGAACGTCCCAATCTTTCCTTCAACACCATCACGGATAAGATTTATCTGCATGTCGGCGCGTCGGAAAGAGAAAAATATCTGACAATTCATTTCGACAGCTATTTCAGAACTACCGCTAAAAAGTCCCTGTATGATGAAATATGGGAAAAAGCCGAGGTCGATACAATTGAAGATTACCGGCACTACAAAAGCACCCTCGATTGAACCTTTTCTGCAATTCTTCTTTTATGCAATTAGACAATTGCACACCATAGCTCCGAGGTCTGACAATGAGTAATAAAACAATGGTATATTGCTTCATTACGCTAATTTTTCTTTGCTGTGCGGGAAGCCAGTCGCCGGGTAAAAACCTTGCGACCTTAGGATGGTACTCACAGCCTCAAAAAATTATAGATGCGCTTGAAAGCACAAATGCGAACTATGCGGAGCACTACATGCTCGGCCGCGCCTATCTTGAAAAGAAAGACCACAAGAAGGCAATGTATCATTTCGCGAATTCCGCATTCGTGTATCAGCGCGCAAAAAAGCTCAAGCTGTTCGCGGGTCCGGTGTATAAATTTTTAAATGAATTTCACATCAAATCGGAATACTACGACGATGCAATACATGCGATTGCAAAAATTTTCCATTCCTTCAGGGAATTCGAGCATGTCGTTAAGATTGCAGATCTCATAGACAAAAAGCCATCGGCGCTGTATCGGGATACTCTCGTTTTGAAAGCAAAGGCGCTCTCAGAGCTCGGCCGCACTACGGATGCAATTGATATATTGCAGGGAGGACTTTCGTTTTTTAAGGAAAAAAGTTCAAAAGCGCTATTTCATATTCGAATCGCATCTGCGTACCTGCGCACAAATGAGGAAGCCAAGGCGGCAGATGAATATTTTTCAGCTATGACCATCGCACCGGAAAACTGGCATGCAGCAATTGCAGCGGAGCAGATACTTTCTATTTCGAAAAAAAACACGATGCCGCTTTCCGCCGAAAAAAAACTACTTCTTGCAAAAGCGCTCTATCACGCCGGAAAATACGATGATGCTGCCTCGCTCTTCGCCGAAATGGCTTCAGCTATTCCCGCAGATGCGGCCGATTACCATATTAAAACGCTGGTGCGCATAAAGCGGCTTGATGCCGTTGAAAAAATAATAACCGCCGCGAAATCAAAGAAAAAAGACCGCGAATATGCCCGCATTGCCGCCGATGAGATGTGGAACGCCGGTCAGCAAGCTTCTGCAGCCGAGCTGTACCGTCGCCTCGCAAACGGCGCCGATGAAATCTCGCGCCACTCCCTCGCACGCCTCTGCACGTTTTCTGAAAAGAGAAAGCAAGCCGGCTTTGAAAACCTTCTGCGTGATTTTATCGCAAAATACCCGGATGATGAGCAGGCAAGTTTTTTTTCATGGCTCCTTGCGCGAAGCTACATCCGCAAATCCGATTTCAATTCTGCGCGTCCTTGCATCGAAAAAAGTCTGGCAGACTCCCCTTACGGAAAATATTCAGATCACCTTCGCTTCTGGCTGCACCGGATGATGATGAACGAAGGAAAAAAAGACGATGCAATGGCCGTTCTCGCCGACATGGTGGAGAAAAATCCGGATTCTTCCTACACCTGGTCATTGCTCGACATCATCTCTTCCGCGACATCGCATGAGGAGCTCTCATCGGCGTTCGAAAACTGTTCGGCCGATACGTGCCGTCTTCTCTACCATGCTCTTTTGACCGTGAAAGAAAACGATATCGAAAAAACAGCCGCGCGCTGGAAAAAATACTCCCTCGGCGACCGTCAGCCATACAGGCAAATTGAATCTTCCATTTCATCGCTTTCGCTCCGTTCCGATTATGAAAGCACTCTGAAAGCCCTGAAAAAATACTTTGCAGTGGGCGATGCGGATTCGATAAGCAGGGAACTTTCACTCCTTCCGGATGATGAAGACGCCAAAAGCGATATGCACATTGCTCTTGCGCATTTTTCCGAAAAATTCGGCAATTATCATCGCTCCGCATTTTCAACGATTCAACTTTTTAAAGCTGCAAAAATTCCTGTTAATTTTTTTCTCATGGAACCCGCCGCCATACGGCGGCTCTTCCCAACCGCATTTTTTGAATGCGTGAAAGCCGCCGCGCAAAAACACGGCTTCGATCTTCCCACCCTGTATGCCATCATCAGGGCGGAATCACTCTACAATCACGAAGCGCTCTCTCCTGCTGGTGCAGTCGGGCTTATGCAGATTATGCCCGCCACCGCGCGCAGCATAGCCAGAGAGCTTTCAGTAGAATCTTACGATCTGAAAGACCCATGTACTTCAATAGATTTTGGTGCGCATTATTTCAAAAGGCTTGGTAAAATGTATAATGGCAAAATCGAGCTCATGATTGCCGCCTACAATGCGGGGCCGGGAAATGTGGCGAAATGGATGGACACGCATCAATCTGACGATCTTCATTTCTTCATTGAGCAGGTTCCGTTTGATGAAACCCGGTATTATATGCTGCGCACCAAAAAAAATTACCTCCAGGGCAAAATTATCTATGGAAAAAAATAATTTTTGTACTTTACCCTCATCAAAAAGTATTATATATTGAATCATATCCACATCTTCATGTGTAAGGAGTGCTGAATGATTCAGTGCAATACATTTATTTTGTGGCACCTGGAGGTATTCCGATGATTCGCAAAAGCATGATATTCATCGCACTCATTTTTTTCATCGCAAACGCGTATGCGGTTGAACCGGTAGGGAAAATAATTCAGCTTGTCAACGATGTGGACATCACTTCGCTTACCACCGGCGAAAAAATCACTCCGCAGGCGGGATTTGTCATCAACACCGATCATAAAATCAGGACAGGAAAGCGCTCGTTCGCGGAAATCCTTCTTAATAACGGCACACGTATTCAGATGCGCGACATTTCCGTGCTGAACGTATCGTCTCTAAAAGACAATAAAACAGAAGAGCCCACAAGGCTTCGCCTTCTCACCGGAAAACTTCGCGTCTCGGTCAAAAAGGTATTCAGCAAGGGGCACACGCTCCTTTTGAAAACTCCAACCGCTATTGCCGGCATCAGAGGGACGGATTTCGGCGTCATTGCTACCATCTACGAGACGAAAATAATTGTGTTCGACGGCAAACTCGATGTCGCCAGTTCAAATCAGAAAATCATCAAATCATTTCAATTGCGCAGCCGGGAGGAAAGCGACATCAAAAAGGACACACCGCCCACTCCTCCTCGTTCCGTTCCCGAAGAGGTTGCGAACACCTGGTTCGACCGCTATGACATTGACGAGCAGAATAGAATTAAAGATAAAACAAAAGCCAGCGAAGGACTGCTCGATTCAATTTTACGCAAGCGCACGCACTGATGCATCGCCAGGCACATGCTTCTTTTGTGTTAGTGGTCATCATCCCACTCGCAATTTCTGTTTCCTGCACCCGTACCGTCATTACGCAGCCGGAGGCGAAAAAGAGCACCGAATATCTGGCGATGTATAAAACCGACGATTGGACCGTTAGGAGAACCGCGGTACAAAAATTATCGAAGTTCAACGACCCGGAAAGCATTGATACATTGATTGCCGCGACCGAAGACAGCCATTCCGCCGTGGTGATTGAAGCGCTCCGGGCACTCCGCAGACATAAACCCGCGAAAGCCTTTGATAGAATATCTGAACTTGCCGAAAAGTCATCCCATCCGAATATACGCTGGCATGCCATCAGAACCTTAGGGTTTTACAAAGACCCCACATCTGCGGTCATTTTCGCCAAGGGAATGAACGATGAAGATTGGCTCATTCGAGAAGAGTCGATTAAAGGACTTTTGAAAATCGATGATTACTCCATCAGGTTTATTTCCATACCGTATATTTTGCAAGCTCTCGAAGACCCTTCTGCGAACGTACAGCGCGCCGCACTTAAATATCTCCGCATCAAGGATCCCCGCATTTACCAGAAGCTTTCGAAAATCCTGCTTGATTCGAAAGATCACCAGCAGGCTCTCATTGAAGAAACGCTGAAAGCACTTAAAGGCTATGAACTCGACGATGTAACCAGAGAGAAAGTAATTTACTATCTCACCCATCAGAATCAGGACATACGCCTCTCGGCCTACAATGTTCTGCTATCGCACCAGAAATCGGCAAAACACCGAAAATCCGCCATCAGAAAAAAGGAGGCTGTACAATGACTTTTCACTACATCACCCGGATAATCCAGAAGCAAAGGGAATTTTTCGCAGGCGGCGCCACACGCGATATCTCATTCAGAAAAAAACAACTCATTCTGCTCGAAAAAGCAATCCTCAAAAACGAGCGCGCTATCATGGACGCTCTGCATGAAGATCTTCGCAAGCCGGAGTTCGAATCATACGCCGCAGAAATCGGCATTCTCTATCCGGAAATCCGCACGGCTGTAAAAAACATTTTCTCATGGGCGAGAACAAGGAAAGTTTCAACCCCCGTGCTGCATTTCCTTTCTTCAAGTTATGTCTATCAGGAGCCGTATGGCGTCGCGCTCATCATTGGGCCATGGAATTACCCTTTTCAGCTTACCATTGCGCCGCTGATCGCCGCTATGGCCGCAGGTAACTGTGCCGTACTGAAACCCTCTGAACTATCGCCCGCTACTTCGCATGTCATCGCACGAATTATTTCAGAAAATTTCGATCCCTCATATATTGCGGTTTTTGAAGGCGGCGTTGAGGAAACCAAAACTCTTCTGCAAGAAAAATTCGACTACATTTTCTTCACCGGCGGCACGGCCGTGGGTAAAATCATCATGAATGCAGCCGCTCAAAATCTCACGCCGGTCACCCTGGAACTTGGCGGAAAAAGCCCCACCATCGTTCATCGCGATGCTCATCTCGAATACGCTGCGAAACGCATCGCCTGGGGAAAATTTTTTAACGCAGGACAGACCTGCCTGGCACCCGATTATCTTCTCGTACATCAAGAAGTAAAAAATAAATTCATTGAAATATTCAAGAAAACTATCACAACTTTTTATGGCGAGGATCCGTCGAAAAGCCGTGATTACGCACGCATCATAAATGACAGGCATTTTGCACGAGTTTGCGCGCTCATGAAAGGCGGCAACATCATTCACGGAGGAGGCACAGATCCTGTCGAGCGCTACATTGCACCTACGGTGATTGACAATGTTTCATTGGAAGACGCAATCATGAAGGAAGAGATTTTCGGGCCGTTGATGCCTGTGCTCGCCTATGACGATATTGCGCAGCCGCTCTCCATCATCAATTCGATGCCGAGACCGCTGGCACTGTATCTTTTCACGAAATCACGCAAAATTGAAAAGCACGTTCTTGAACGTGCGCATTTTGGCGGCGGGTGCATCAATGATACCGTGTCGCATGTGGGCAGCACCACGCTTCCTTTCGGCGGCATCGGCGATAGCGGCATGGGGCGCTACCATGGCAAGGCGGGCTTTGATACCTTTTCGCATCAGCGAAGCATTCTCAAGCGCTCCAACCTCGTGGACATGAAATTGCGCTATCCACCCTATGGTAATCGCGTAAAGCTTTTGCAGAAATTGTTTAAATTTATAGGATAATTCATAAGCAAATATTGTTGACGACAACACAGCGTATCGCTCACAATCGCGTGGGTTGCATGGAAGACGGCATGGCAATTTCAGAACGATGGAAATATACAAAACCTCTTACATTGCCTACAAGCGATATGATTGATATCGCAAAAGATTTGTTTTCCTCACACCCAAAAATCGAAATTGGCTACCTATTCGGTTCGCGTTTGCAGGAAAATGCAAAGCCGCACGCCGATATCGATATCGCATTCCATTCGACGAAAGATTTTCGCTGGGAAGATTATTACCTGTTAATGGGAGATTTTTCAAAAGCGTTTCACTCAGACCGATTCGATTTGCTGTGGCTCGATAAGGCATCACCGGATATTGTATTTGATGTGATAAAATTCGGCAGGGTAATTTTTTATCGCGATGCCGACATGCTGAACGATTTTGAATTATACGCAAAAAAGCGCTTCTGGGATTATAAAATATATTTGCATAAGCGCAGGAATATACGATAACCTGAAAAAAATGTCTTCGATTCTGGATACGGTAATCGCACACTTCGAACGTCTTGTGTAAGATTGTACTCGCCGCTACAATGTTAAGCTATGGGATGTTTGCATTCTTCTTCGCCCGTTTAATAATCTCAAGAAGCGATGCGATCTTCGGTTGCGGCTGTTCGAAAATTTTCTTCTGTTCATCTTCGCTATAATTCGCAGCAATAAATGCTTCCACGGGCAGCCGCTCAAACCAGCAATCGAGTACGCGATGGCAGGGCAGCCCATCCTTCACGGTGCGGCAGTACTTGAAAGGAACATAATGCCCGAGCATCCGGCAATATCCTTCTTCGGTGTCGTAGATGTCGATTTGCTGTTCATCCATAGAAAGCACAAATGCCGGCAGCTTCACAACTGCCACCGGCATCATTATTCATGTGTTCTTATAGCCGCGCAAGTTTCCATTTCCCTGTTCTTCTGACTTCCGGTTTGGGAAGGCCTTTCAGTTCCGCAAGCGCTTCATCCACTTCATCCTGATGAAGCTCGTGGTCTTCAAGTTTCCCCTGGAAGTACATATCGTACCCGTTTAAGTCGAGCAGTCCATGGCCGCTGAGATTAAAAATTATGACCTTTTCCTTTCCTTCTTCTTTGGCTTCCATCGCTTTGCGTATGGTCGCCGCCACCGCATGGCTCGTTTCCGGCGCCACGATGATACCCTCGGTTCGTGCGAACGTCACCGCCGCCTTGAAGCACTCGAGTTGCGGAATCGCCATCGGCGTGTGAAGCCCTTCCACCACCGCCTGCGATACCAGCGGCGCCATGCCGTGATATCGAAGCCCTCCCGCATGAATCGCTTCGGGCACGAAACTGTGTCCCAGCGAGTGCATGGGGAGAAGCGGCGTCATCTTCGCCACATCGCCGTGATCGTAAATAAAGGGCGCTTTTGTCAGCGTGGGACAGGATGCCGGCTCAACGGGAATAATTTCAATATTCGCGCCATTAATCTTATCCGCAGTAAAGGGGAATGATAGTCCCGCAAAATTGCTTCCTCCACCGGCGCATCCGATTACCACATCGACGTTCTTTTCGCCGATTTTTGCAAGCTGCTTTTTCGCCTCAAGGCCTATGATGGTCTGATGCAGCATCACGTGATTGAGCACGCTTCCAAGCGAATACCGCGTTTGCCCGGTTGTGTCGGTCACCGCGGCTTCCACCGCTTCGCTGATGGCAATTCCCAGGCTTCCCGGAGTATCCGGATGTTTTGCCAGCACATCGCGTCCCGCCTGCGTTTCGGTGCTGGGGCTGGGGATGCAGGTTCCTCCCCATGCCTGCATCATAAGTTTTCTATACGGCTTTTGTTCGAAGCTGATGCGCACCATAAAGACCTTGCATTCAAGTCCAAGAAGGGCGCAGGCAAACGAAAGCGCGCTTCCCCACTGTCCCGCGCCTGTTTCGGTGGTGAGCTTTTTTATGCCGAATTGCTTGTTGTACCACGCCTGGGGAACCGCGGTGTTCGGCTTGTGGCTTCCTGCGGGTGATACGCTTTCATTTTTATAGTAAATTCTCGCGGGCGTTCCCAGATATTTTTCAAGCGCATACGCCCTGTGCAAAGGAGACGGGCGCCATCGATGCAGAATTTCAAGAACACCTGCTGGTATGTCGATCCATCTTTCAGTACTCACTTCCTGTTCAATGAGGTTCATGGGAAATACCGGCGCAAGCATGTCCGGCGATACCGGTTTCCCATCAGGGCCAAGCGGCGGTAAAAGCGGAGTGGGCAAATCTGCCGCCAGATTGTACCACTGGCGCGGCATTTCATCTTCAGCAAGCACGACTCGTGTCATCATTTTTTATTCTCCTTTGAAATATCATAAAACGGCAATCTGCATTTTAGTTCTTTGACCGCAGCATTTCGATCATTTCCTTGAATGCAGAGGGTTTTTTCTTCAGTTCCCTTGAGCCGCGGGTGATTTTACAGAGGCTAACCCCCAGCTTTTCGGAAATTCTTCGCTGGCTCATGCCGCCGTGCAGAAGTTTCACCAGTTCCCAGCGAAGCTCAATTTCCTTCAATTCGCTTTTCGTGAGGATGCTTTTTAAAAAACGCTCCACAAGCTTTTCATCCTCCGTCGACGCAAGAACCGATGCAATTTCCCTGATTGAGTCCATTGTAATAATTCGAGAAGAGTGTTTCTATTAATAGAATCACTCTGCTTTTTCGTGTGATTTTGTCAAGGATTTTTTATCGAGGAAGCTTACATATTCACAGTCGCACTGAAAGACGCATCGCTGTCGAGAACGGCACGCCCATGTTCGGGCGGCAGTGGATAATGCAATCCCGGATAACGATCGTCACGGACAATCACGAGACCGAATTTACGACATTCAGACCGAAACTCACATGTATTCCCAGAAATCGGACCAGCCCTTCGATGATACTATCTCCGTCCTTTTTGCGATTATTTCGGTAATCTTCGCCGTCGTATCATCAGACTCAGGCATTTTTAAGTTCAGTTAGCTTCTTCGTAATATCTATAACCTCGGGCTGGGTTGCCTCATACCTAATAACAATTTCCTCAGTAAGTACCACGTTTGCCGTCTGCAGACTCAGCATTATGCACAGTGTCGAAAGCACGATAATGAAGATTGCGACAAGCGATAATCTTTGCATGGCCTACCTCGTAAAAGTCATTGATGATGTTTCAAATTGTTCATTTAAAACAAATACCACAAAAATATAATAAAGAAACATACGGATGCCAATAAAAACGCCGTCTTTTTGCAAATAAACTGCGTGCCAGAGAAAGTAAAATTTTTCTTGAAAAAATACTATACACATATATAGTTTACATGTCCGACACATTCAATGAATATCCCGCATGGAGGTAAAAGCATGATTAAAACCACGTACATGATGACAAAGGAAGTGCTGATGTTGCTCAAAGAGGCCGAGAAGCGCACCGGCTGGACAATGATTGATTTGGTCATCGCGGTGATGCGTTACGCGATGCGGCATCACGCAAAGTACGAAAGGGAGCATGGAAGGATCGCATACCAGTTTCTTATTCGCGCAGATAAATCCAATCCCATCACCCGTTGCCGGTTATCACACCGCCACACTCGACCTCTTCCTTGCATACACCGCCGCGCCGAGCGCACCGATTATTTGCGGATCCACCGAAAGAGGCGCAATCTCCACTCTGAGTACTTTTTCCAGTTCCTTCACAAGCCCCCGGTTTTTTGCGCAACCGCCGGTGATGGTCACTTTCGGAGTGATGCCGACCCTTTTGAGAAGTACGAAGCACCGCTTTGCCACCGCGCCCTGCACTCCGGCGGCAATATCTTCGGGGGGATTCTTTCGAGCAAGAAGGCTTATCACCTCGCTTTCTGCAAAGACACTGCATTGTGCGGTCACCGGAATCGCGCGCTTTGCTTTCAGCGAAAGCTCCGAAAACTCCTGAAGCTCCATGCGGAAAATTCTGCTCATCGCCTCGAAAAAGCGCCCCGTTCCCGCGGCGCATTTATCGTTCATCACGAATTCCTTCACGGAACCATCGTCTCCGAGTGCAATTCCTTTCACGTCCTGACCGCCAATATCGACAATCGTTTTGATGGAAGTATCGCAATAATACGCACCCATCGCGTGACAGCTTATTTCGGAAATATTTTCATGTGCAAAGGGTATTTCGCTGCGCCCATAACCGGTTCCAACTAAATAGGCGATATCCTTATACGACTTCAGCTCATCGATGGTTTTCATTGCCTCCGAAAGCGCCACACGCGCCGTTTCTTCGGGGTCGATTTCTCGGGGAACTATCGATTGACCCGCAATGCCGTTTTCTCCGATAATCACCGCTTTGCCCGTTGTTGAACCGATGTCGCATCCAGCAAAGTACCGTACCATACTGCCCTCCTCTTTCCTATGCTGTCATCTGGCTGTGAACACCCATCACATTTTCCATGAAATGCTCCACCTGAGAAAAAATCCCCTCCCGCGGAACAATTCTCGTATCCGAAAGATCGTAATCGATGATGAGAAGCGGCACACCCGCCTCCCTGCATTTTTCCCGCATGATGGTATTGAGCGCCTGAGTGTTTTTGCATCCAATATGCCCTGCCATCCAGAGCATATCGACATTAAAATGTTTTATTATATAGAACATATCATCGAAATAATTTTCTATCGGTCCACGGGTATGCCGCGCCATCGGCCCATTCATGATATTGCGGCCGATGCCGATAAGCATCGACTCCTCGCTTGAGGTATTGATAAAAGGCAGGCGATTGAACGTCATGCTGTCCATCACGCAGGTAACGCCGAAATTTTTCTCTGCCCACACAAAAAGATCCATTGCATGAAGCGTCGGCGGATTCCAGAGAAGCGCTCGATATTTTTCATCGGGAAGCGCGGATACTCCTTTATCTCTGTTTTCTTTCGCAAGTTCTACAAGCTTTTTAAAAACTTTGGTGGCCGATTTCAATCCCGAACACACATTAAAAAACCAGAGGTGAGCCAGATAGACCGCTTCCGCGCTCAAAGGGGCCGGCCTTTGCGAAACCATGTCCCACAGTTCAAGCTCATACTCCTGCATTTTATTTCGTTCCTCGCAGATGGATTTCAATCTATCCCAATCCATTCTGCCGGGGGTGTGCGCTTCAAGCCACTGGATCATGCGGCGCAGTTCCTGCGCAAAGTACTTTTCCGCGCGCGCTTCTTTGAAATTGTGCGGAATATCGAGACGAAATACTGGTGCATTTGTTTTCTTTTCAACATAGAGATACGATGTCATCCCGCCATCGCAGGGAAGATTTGAGGTCACCACCGCAATTGCAGGTGGCAGGAAATTTTTTTGCGTCATTCCGATGACCGCTTTTGGAAGGCTGCACACGTCCGGCGGGACTCCTTCATTCTCCGCAACATCAATATATGGCTCCATCGCACGCGGCTCAAGCATCGGAAGAAGAATGCCAAGGACCTCCGGCATCCAGGGAGAAAGCCCCATTGCCCGTAATATTTCGGGCGGCACCATATCCTCATGCAGAACCAGCCGGTCTTTCCGGAAGTAAATCCCTTCGAGGAGATTTATTACCTCTTTCGTGACTTCGTGAATGAGCATTGAGATTGCTTTCCGGTAATTTCCACTGCGCCCGTCTGTGAGCTTCGTAATAAGCCTGTTCACTTTTAAAAGTTCCCAGAGCCACGGATAGCGAATAAGATCGCGCGCCATATCGTACGGGCCGTTTTTTATTCCCATCTTTGCAATTGAAAGCAAATTCAATGCTTTATACTTTCCGCTTACCACGCGATCCGCCACTGTGATTTCCGCCATATCACTTCCCCATGCTTTCAAGAAATGCCTGCACCCGGGTGCGAAGCTGTCCTTCGCCGCTTTGGTGATATTCCCGCTCAAGCCTCAGAACCGGAATGCCGCGTTCTCGAAGGCGGCTCACCAGCGCGCTCGTTTCCACGCCCCAGGTATCGCAAAATTTTATCGACTCAATGATGATGCCGTCGACCGCGTATTCCCGATACAGATTCATAATATACTCAAGGCGTACCGGAAATCCTTCCATCATGCGGGGACACCTGGTGATGGTAAGCACCCGCCTGGCAAGAATTTCGTACGGATCGCCTTCCAGCGCATAGGGCTCAAGAGCCGGGAAACTTCCCGTGCAGTAGCGGTCTGCCACAACCAGTGCACCCTGCGATTCAATAATCTCTGTGTATGATGGATCATCCAGATTCCCTCCCACCAGCATGACGCGTGCGCGGAAGCGCGGGTGTTCAGCGTTTCTCGTGACCGATTCAAGAAATTCCGAAGCAAGATTGATGGCATCATCGGGCGGTACCACCTGTGTGGCCATGATGAGCCTGTGATACTGCGTGCCGGAAAAAGGCGGGTTCTGGGATTTGCGCAAGTCGTTAATACGTCGCAATAGTGTATTGAGTATATTGCGACGACGGATTGCTTCCATGACATTTTCATTTCCCGCATCAACCCCAAAATGCGATTTTAGTTGC
Source organism: uncultured bacterium (assembly GCA_937921485.1). GTDB lineage: Bacteria > Spirochaetota > UBA4802 > UBA4802 > JAGODF01 > DYLV01. Next base: position 33,717 of record CAKZSV010000073.1, on the reverse strand, counting down.
TGTGCAAATCGCCGCAATTCATCAATTGTCCACTGCACAGCTTCGTCGGTGATTTTATGCGGAATATCCAGTATATCGATAAATTCCGGTTTTTCGCAGTAGCGCAGATTATCGTTCAATCTCCGCAGATGATCGCAGCTTGCGGTAAAGACAAATCCCTTTAAAAAAGAGTATTTCCCTTCAAGCGCAAACTCGAGCAAGCTTCTTGAAAGCGAGCAAATGACGCTTGAAAGATACACATCGGCCATTTCAGTTCCAGCGACGTTAGGCGCGCGAAGCCTCACCGGAAAAAGCTTTCCAATTGAAAGCAGTACCTCTGGCACCATACTGCACGCGTATCCCACTGGCAGCATGCCTTTTTCAATTGCATCTTCAACCAATTGATTCAGCGGTTCATCGAGAAGTTTTTGCAAATCCATCGTCGCGCCAATCATTACGCCATCACCTCATGCATGTTTTGCTTTGCTACTACCCCAAGCGCTGCAAGGCAATCCCGCACCGCTTTGAAGCATGCATTATCCGGCAACTGTAAAAAGCTCTCAGCGCGCATATCGGCATCGCGGATTTCATCGCATTCAGAAATGCTTCCCAGAAGAGGGATTTCTTCTGGCAGCGATAAATGTTCTCTATCAGAATCTCGCATTTTATTTATTATCAATCCCGCACGATTGAACTTCACCGCATCGCGTGCAACCTCATGAATCGTGCGCGCCACATTCAATCCTTTCGCGGACAGATCGCTCACCAGCACGAGGTGCGTCACGGTTTCGAGCACACGGCGGTTTACCTGCTCCACCCCGGCTTCTGCGTCGATTATCACATAGTCAAAATTATCAGCAATACCAGCTATAATGTCTTTCAAAAGATCGTTCACCTGGCAGTAGCAGCCCTCTGTCTCCGGCCTTCCAATGGCAAGAAACGCGAAGTTGCCGTGCTCGCTGAGCGCACCAAGCATCTCATAATCGATGAGACCGAGAACGCGTTTTTTTTCACCGGCTTTTCCTTTTTTCACAAGATCGATCACGTCGTTTCTGATATCATCAACGGTTTTTTTCACGTCAACCGATAGCGCTGTCGCAAGACCTACCGCCGGATCGGCATCGATTGCTAAAACTTTCGACTCAGTTGTTCGCACCAGCTCGCGGACAATCGCCGCCGCGATGGTGGTTTTCCCCACACCGCCCTTTCCGCACAGCGCAATTACCAGCGGTTTGTTAACCAATTGGTTTTTCATGCAACACCTCGCTCTGGTGATTGCGTATCATCCGAAGCCCTTCCACCTCGGTGCACACATCGGTGTATTCGCAGCTTCCGCAATCAAAGTTCATTTCAACAGCCATCTTATTCATCGCCGCGATACGCTTTTCCACCTTCTCGCCTGCCGGATACAATGCCCGCACATCGTCAGAAGATGACGTGATGAAGATGAATTCTGTTTTTTTCACAAAATCAAACGAGCGATATAGACGTGAAAGCTCTGACGCCAGCACAGAAAAAGAAAACCCATTTCGTATCGCGTGCTCGCTCACACGGCTCCATTCGCGCAAATACTGCGAAACCGCTCTGAGCATATAGCCATCCAGTTCGAGATCATAACGCGCAAGTTCCAGATTCCGATGCCGCTCGTAACAATTGTCCTCATTCATTCCTTCCACTTCGAGCATCACCACTTTTCCAAAAGGAAGGCTTTTGCCTTCGGCTTCCGGAATATCCGGTCCCACGAGATGCACACGCCCATCTTCAATTATCTGCGGCTTTTGCGTCCATATCATGAATGAAACCGAGTCGCACCGCGGATTTCCCAATTCCACGGCGGTATCTGATGCGAGCACCAGATTTCCCTGCACTTTTTTCGGCCATATTTCCTCTCCGGTTTTCATGCATCGCAATGATCCTGACTGCTTTTGAAAAGAGAGAAAGCTTCGAATAGCGGAAATGATGTCGCCGAAAAGTTCCATCGCATCACACCGCAACGAGCGAATCGCGCGCAATCAGCGCCGCGCCCAGCGCTCCGGCTATCTGCGGCTCAGACACCTGCTTTATTTCCACGCCGAGCGCACCCTGCAGCGCGGAAAACATACCGGCATTATTCGCCACGCCGCCGGTCATCACCACTTCCTTCTCCACGCCGATGCTGCGTGCAAGCGAGGCTGCGCGGTTTGCAACCGCGCGATGCAGTGCGGCAACGATATCGGGGATTTCCTTTCCTTCGTTGACGAGCGAAATAATTTCGGTTTCCGCGAATACCACGCACTGATTTGAAAGCGTGAGAAATTCTTTTGCCTGCATTGAAATCGTCCCGAGATCATCAAGAGACACTTCAAGCGCCTCGGCAATTATTTCAAGAAAGCGTCCGGTACCCGATGCGCATTTGTCATTGTACACGTATCGGGCGACATTGCCGTTCCCATCGATTTTAATCGCCTTCGCGTCCTGTCCTCCGATATCGACCACCGTGCGAACGCCTGGCACCAGATAAAACGCCGCGCGCGCGTGGCAGGCAATCTCTGATTCTACGCTCTTTACAAAGCTGATATGCTTCCGGCCGTATCCGGTACCCACGCAGCATTCGATATCATCGAATCGCATTCCCGCTTTTGACAGCGCCCGCTCCATCACCTCGCGGGCGCTTTTTTCAGGCGATGCGTACGCGCGCATCACTTCCGAAGCGACAATCGCATCATCATTTAAAATCACCGCTTTTGCGGTCAGCGAACCAACATCGCAGCCGGCAGTAATCATTGTGCACCTCCCATTTTATTGCGAGCGATGAGCGCCGCGCCCAGCGCTCCCGCGATCTGCGGATCGGCTTTTCGGACCCGCAGAATTTTGACTCCCAGTATCTTTTCAAGCGCTCTTACCACGCCGTCATTTTTCGCCACGCCGCCGGTCATGCATACTTCACGTTCCACGCCTATGTTGCCGGCCAGTACCGCCATGCGCGCGGCCATCGCGGTGTTGATGCCCGCGGCGATGTCTTCAACCGGTACGCCGTCATTGATATGCTGAATTACATCGGCCTGTGCCCATACCGTGCAGGCGGTAGCGAAGGTTACCGGATTTTTCGATTTCGCCGAAAGCACTCCCAGCTCCTCCAGTTCAACTCCCATGACTTTCGCCATGACCTCTAAAAAGCGCCCGGTTCCTGAAGCGCACTTATCATTCGTGATGAATTTCACCATATCGCCTTTCTCATCCAACTTCACTGCCTTGCAGTCCTGACCGCCGATATCGATGACGGTGCGGACATTAGGCACGAGCCATCGTGCACCGCGCGCATGGCAGGCAATTTCCGATGATGTTTCATTCACAAAGGATATTTTATCGCGGCCGTAGCCGGTCCCCACGCAGAAGGCGATGTCCTTCATCGAGAGCTTTGCATTTTCAAGCGCTTCCTGCATCACCGCGTCGGCTGATTCCCACGGCCGCGCTCTGGATTTTCGCATGGCATACGATACAATTTTATCGCCCGCCATGATAACAGCTTTGGACGTGAGCGAGCCCACATCGCATCCCGCTGCATACTTCATATGAGCCTCCTGACGGTCAAAAATTCAAGAAACCGGTCGCGCGTGGTTTCCCATGACTGCACCCGCTCGTCGAACGCATCCGCATACATGATGAACGTGGGAATTCCTGCTTTCTCGGTATCGCGCGCTAAAAGCTTCACCATACCCCAGGTGTTCCTGCATCCGGGCGTGCCGTTATATACAATGAAGTCGGCCTTATACATCTTCGCAAGCGACAGCGTGTCCTGAAGCCACATGTTCGGCGCATCGTAGGGACCACGGATGGATTTTATCATCGGCATGCGCGAATTCAAAAGCGCGATGTCATCGATGAGCATGTCCACATCATCGGTGTGCAGCCGATACGCCGCATCATGGGTGCCGAATTCCTTCACATGGGGAGCGTTCTCAGCCCAGGAGCGGGAAAGGATGTTTCCCTGATAGCAGATTCCGTACTCATCGAGCATCTGCCAGAACCGCATGCTCTGCACATAGTGGTCGATGTAGCAAAAGAAGGAACGAACTTTCTCTTTTCCGCCGGCAATTCCGGATTTTTTTTCCGCAGCGTTTTTCTTTGCCTCTTCAAGCATGGCTTCCAGGACACCAGTGCATTCCGGCATACCGGCGAAAAGAAAACGCGACGCATACACGAAGAAATTATATATCACCGGAAGAGGATTCGGCACAAGCCGTGCCAGATCCTCAAGCTCGGCCACGAGCGCATCCTGCTTCTCCGCTTCTTTCATCGTTGCGCGAAGGCGATCGAGATCGAGCTTTTTGCCGGAGTGCTCTTCGAGAAAAGCGATGAGCGCTTTGTAGTCGTCGCGATGATATTCGTCCGAACGTTTGCCGGCAAGATCCGGCGGCATATCGAGCTGAAAGAATGGCTTATTGAGATATGCCGCAGCAAAAGAGAAGGCGTTGGCGTTGGTATCGCACACGCCGGGAGTGTCGGTCACAATCATATCGATGTCGGTGCCGATGCCCGCCAGATACGCCCCCAGGCTTCCGCGCTGGGAAGAACATGATGTCTCGGTAAATCCGACTTCGTTGCAAAAGTCTAAAAAATCCGCGCTTCCCCGCCGATAGGTAAACGTCAGCATCACCGAAATGACCTCAAGGCATACCGGCACAATATCCATCGCGTAGAATATCACCGGAGAAAAACAGAAGGTGGTGATGGCCGTTTTATATCCTCGCTCCCTCGCGTTGACCAGATTATCCAGATACTTCGCGCATATTTCGATAAACTTCTGCCCGGGCTTCCCCGCAGCAAGCGCCATTTCTACCACGCCGCGGAAATAAGGAATATATTTCAGCATGTGCCGATATTCCTTTTCGCTTCCGCTTTTCAGTTTCGAAGCAGCGGAAAAGCAACTCCACAGCATCCAGTCGAAATGGTATTCTCTCAACTCTTTTCTCATGCGATTTCCCTCCTCTTCTGGCGGATGCGCTCGATAAAGGCATCCACGCGCATCTTGAGGCGGCCTTTCTCCACAAGCGGACCGTACTCCCGTTCGATTCGCATGCACGGTACGCCTTCTTTTTCCAGATCCCTTTCGAAAAGGCCGTTTTCGGCACCGTGTAAGTCGCAGAAACGGATATTCTGCATGATGATGCCGTCGATTTTCGCGCGCTGAACTTTTTCCCGCAAAATTTCAAGTCTGCGTTTGTAATCGCCGTAGCGGCGGGGGCACTCATTGTGCGCAAGATACCGCTTTGCCAGATTAAACACCGGATCTCCCGCTTCTTCGACCAGGTCATCATACAGGCGCGCGCCAAAGCAGAGGTTGTCGGCTACCACAAGTGCGCCGCTTTCTTCAATGACGCGCACCAATTCCACGTCGTCATTCGCGCTTCCCACCAGCATCAAACGCACGCGCCCCCCTATGCCTTTTTTCTTTTTCGCTTCTTCCAGAAAAGCTTTCAAAAGCGCATTATACTCCTCGCGCGGCATGGCGCTGCTTGCGATGATAACCGCAAGCGCATCGGTTCCTGTAAAAGGGGGTTCATCAGCCGACCGAAGCGCTTCAAATTCTTCGAGCATCTTTCTGCTTTCATTATACAATTTTATTGATTCGCGAAGTTTTTCTTCTTTCACAATAACGCTAAAATGCTTTTCCATTTCAGAAATGAAGCGTTTCGTCTCGTCGGTGAACCATTTGATGGTGTAATCGGCATATTTGTGGGGAACGCCATAGTGGAAATGAAATTTCGGCATTGCTCCGGGAATATCACTACCCGCTTTTCTCCAGCATTCATCGAGCCTTCGCATGGAATCGCATCCCGGCGTGATGATGGCGCCGTCAAGAAACGCGAATTTCCCTTCACCCGCCAGCTGCAGCATGCAGCGCGGGAGGCTGCAGATAAACGGGCCGAAATAGGTATCGCCGATGGCCGTATCGCCCGCGCCGTACCCGCGGATACGATAGGGCAGGATTCCCACAGAATGCAAAATTTCATCCGGCACATACGAGCACGTATAGCCGACCACGCGCCCGCCCGAAGATTTCCATTTTTTCACAAAATCGTTTTCAAGAGTCGTTGCTGCGTGCATGAAGGCATCGTTCATCGCGCAACCTCCTTCCCTAAAATTGCGTTTCGGAATGCTTCGAGGGCATCGCGCATCTCATCCGAGCCGTCATCTTCCGACAAAAGCTCGGCAAAACCACGCACAAGCGGCGGCATAATTTCGCCTGCAACGGGGCGCAACGCATCAACCGCATCTTCGATGAATCCCCGAAGCGCCCGGCCCATCTCCTGATAATCAAGCGATGCGGTAATCTGAGAAAGCGCGTCACGAACAACTGCCGAATTCGACTCCCGTGCCCTGTTGAAAAGAGCGCACGCATGATTGATGATTGATGCGACTTCCTGAGGGTCGACTTCCGCGATACCCTGCGACAAAAACTGTGCGGATTCATCATCATCCAAATTCATTTCAAGAAAATCGAGCTGACGCGTCAGGTGCCGCAATCGCGAATTCAGAGAATGGAATTTTTGACGGTACATGCCCTTCACGAGATCGGGATGTTTCTCTGCCGCATCGGCAAATGACATGTGCACCATCGTTCGCATTTCTTCGAGCATGTTCATTGCTTTCAAAACCGAAGCTGAATCTATCGCAGATAGGATATCCTCTGCAATTTTCTGTACCACGCGGGGAAGCTGCGGTTTTCCGGGCTCACCTAAAAGCGCATTGCCCGTATGGAGCTTTCGCACCAGTTCAGCACATTCATTGACAAGCGTGCCGATGCGCGCACCATCCACATCGTTCGCAAGTGAAAAAACCACGTCGGTGAGAAGATCGGGAGCGAGTCGGTTAATTGGCGCGATGGTTTCCGTCGCCGCACGAATGAGGATATTTGCAAGCGTCGGAACGAGCGACAAAAGGCAGATCACCTTGGCAGGATATTCCCAGAGCTTTTCATTAATCTTTCTTGCCAGAAGTTCCGCATCATCCGCCGAGTTTTCAATTGCTTCCTTCAATTCGCCAAAATCGGCTGTTTCAATGAGCGAGGCGATGGCAGGGGCTAATGTATCCGCGAAAAAATGCGGATTGGTCCTATGGATATCGCCGGTGATTTTAAGCAGATCATTAATGAATTCGGCCGCCCGGGAAACTTCGAGGCTTCCGACAAATGAAGCAACAACATCCGCTTTCTCTTCACCCGGAAGCTCGGAAATATTTTTCACCATAAGCATGATGAACCCAAGGATTTTATTCGCCAGCGCAGGTACTTCCTTGAGTGCTGCTTTTGTAAAATCCGGTGAGGCACATAGTTCATCCGCGATTGCGCTTTTGTTATTTTCCGAAAAGCTCTTTTGTATGCTCTTTGCCACCGGCCGGGCAACGGCTTTTTTAAGGATATTCCGGCCCGCCCACCGCTGCACCAGAAACGGCACCAGCGCACGCACGATGCGGTCGAATTCTTCGCTCGAAGCAACTGACTTCGCGAGATGCTCTAAAAAAATTTGTTCCCGGGCATTTTCGTTTGCCATGATGCGGTCATTATTATCTTTCGCCATGGTCACCTCGATAAACCTTCTTCTGTTTCAATCTTCGCAGTATTCGTCATTGATGTGCCGGTTGCGGGAAGCACATCATTAACAGGTAGGACTTTATCCAGAATTATACGAAGCGTATCGACCTGCTCTGCATACGGCAAAAAGTTCGGCGTCAGCATGGAATGAAGAATCATGCCGAGCAAATAGACGAAGAGCGAGCGTGCTTGCTTTTCGGGGATGTTCAGCTCACGCGCCATGGCGTTTGTATAGTAATTTGAAAAGTTGATGAAAACCTGCTCGGTATCCCGATTTTTTATGTGCCGCATCATATCGATTGCAAGAAGCATGAGGTTCTGGTAGAACTCGCCGTATTCCTTCCACTTTTCGACAAACACATCAAGCTTTTCTGCAATTGTGGGTAAATGTGCGGTACGGGAAACGAACTCATACACATTCGTTTCCTGCACATATTCGAACATCTGCTCCATGATATTTTCCTTTGACGGAAAATAATGATACAGAGTTCCGGTTGAAACACCGATTTCCGCCGCAAGTTCCCGCATGGTGACGTTCGCAAAGCCTTTTCGGCAAAAAATTGAAAAACACTTTTGCAAAAGCTCGCGGCGGTATTCATCGTGATCGACAATTTTCGGCATTATTCTTCTCCATCGCGCATTGTGATTTTTCGAAATATTTCCGCCTGACTACTTCCGCCGTGCGCTTTTTTTCTTCGCATGTTTTCTTGTAGCGCTTTTCGCTTCCCCGGCCGCTGCGGGTTTTTCACCGGCAAGATGCTTCGCAAGGCGTTTGCCAAGGCACACAAGCGTCATCGCCGGAGGAAGGCCCCATGGTTCGGGAATCACCGAGCAATCGCACACGTAGAGGTTTTCATAGTTTTTTACTTTAAGATTTGAATCTAAAAATTCGCCTATTTTTACCGTACCGCCGGGATGCGCGGCAAGATACCAGGTTTTATAGATCCCCGTAGCACCTGCTTTTTTCAGAATTCTTTTCGCGATTTCATAGCCCTTCATAAGCTTTGCCCTGTCGGCATCGGTGAGCTTTTTGCGCACGCCTCCGCTGTCGGTGATTCTGCCGGCAAGATCATCGCGAATTTTTATCATGATGCGAAGGGTTTTGCGCGCTTCAAACAATCTCCAGAAGCGTCCCACCTGCGCGGTGAACATCTGATCGAGCGGCCAGGGAATGGCCATATCGGTCATCACGATGCCGTCTTCCGGGAAATGAATGCCGGCCGTCATGGGAATTTCGTCCGGCCGCTTGCGCACATCTTTCACCTTCCCGCACACGGTGATAAGCGGATCGTAAAAATAATTATACCCTACCTTTGCAAGCCCCATCTTTCGAAGAACAACGGGAGAACCAATGCCGCCCGCGGCCACAACGATTTTCGGAGCGAAGGCCTTGTACGATTTGCCTTTCATCTTAAATTCAACGCCGACCGCCTTGTTGCCGTCGAGGATTACCGTCTTCACTTTCGCGTGATTCAAAAGGACCGCGCCTTTTTGAACAGCTTCCTCAACAAACATGCGCGCGCTCCATTTTACGCGATTGGGATCGCCGTAATAGCCGAAACGAAATCCCGGTTTCCAGCGATTCTGATACATGAATTTCTGAAGCGGTTTCCAGTCGTAGCCGAGCGCACGCGCGCTTTCCATAATCCTGCGCGCCATCGGTGTGATCATTTCATCTTTCAATGTCCCGATGGGAAGTTCCCTGCGCGCTTCCTCTTCTTCCTTTGTGACATCGATCCCGTATTTTTTCAACATTTGATGCGGAACAGGAAAACAGGTGCCGTAATAAAAAAGCGAGCTTCCTCCGGTAGTGATGCCGCGCACCATACCTAAAAAATTATTGGTAATTAAAAGTCCCTTCCCCGGCCAGCATTGCTGACGAATATATTGCCACAGTGAACCTTTCACCGGGCCGCCGGGACCCCATTCGAGCATAAGAACTTTTTTCCCACGATTGGTGAGTTCGCGGGCCGTTGTTGCCCCACCGGGGCCGGTGCCAATAATGATTGCGTCAAATTGCCTGTTTTGCAGATCTTCCATACAGTGCCCCCTTGAATTGGTATGTCAGTTTTAAATTATATCGAACATCCGATATAAATAAACCAACCAGTCGGTTTAGCGTCAAGTGTTTTTTTTGTAATTGATAAAATTTTTTTCGAGTACATGGGACAAGTTTTGGTGAAAGTTTAGGATGACATTATGTATTACAAGCGGTCTCTGCGCAGATAGCTGCAACGGCGGAATGATTTTTCGTGATGTCCTTCGGGCATGCTACTGCGCCGGTATTATGGGCAGCTCGATTCTAGATGGGTACTTCGCCGAACGGTGCACCGTGATAGTCGTTGCCAGTGCCTTGGTCGGATCGTTTTCCGGTGAGAGTGCGGGGTTCAGCTCAAAATCGGGATAATCGGCCCCAGCGATGGATACGCGGATCCGGTGGCCTTTCCTGAAGACCCAAGCGATGGGCATCAGGTCAAAACGGAGATTGATGATTCTTCCCCCGGCAAGAATATTCTTCTGATAGTTCCCCTTGGCATAACCATGCCAGGGGAGCTCCGGCAGCACCTTCACCGCGCCCTTCACCTGCGCATCGGCCGGATACAGCTTCTGCCATCCCGCACGGAGCTGACCCTCGGTAACGTACAGGGATTTCCCCTTCACGTCCACGTCAGTCAGGTACACGTAAAAATCCCCGTCGCTCCTGTTCGACGATACCCACAGGTCGGCCACGGGATGACCGGTCACCTCAGTGTCTGCGGCGAGAGGACCAGAATCGTACACCAGGCATTTCGCGTCCCGGGCTGTTCTCTCCATCAGTCCCGCCGGGGTGAACATCATCAGGTATCGGCTTACGTCGTTTGTTCCGTAGCTGGAGCTGTGTGTAAAGTCTACGGCGTAAGTATCGGCGCCCTCCTTGCTTTTTTCCGTGGAGATGGTTTTTCCGTGTCCCAGGTAGAAGGTAGTGACCACCTGGCGTTTCAGTGGCCATTCCTTCTCGGCGCGCCATCCCGAGTTCATGATATAAATGTACACCGGCGGCTCATTATCGATGCCGTTCTGGATGCCTTTCAGATAACGGTCAAAGAAGCGCAGGCGCTCGATGGCCGTCTGCTCTTTCAGATCCCCTTCATAGGAAAAGAATCTGCCGTAAGCATCGGGTACCCCGGGCAAGTGGAACTTGGGACCTATAAGAAGTCTGGAGGGGTTCTTCGATTTCATGGTGGCAAAAAGCTTCACCGTTCCCTTGATAAACCCGTCGAACCATCCCCCGATATTATACACGGCAACCCCCGACTCCATGATCTTTTTCGCGAAATACCCAGGACTGCTGTCTATGGAAGTAACATTGCCATTGGGCGCCGGCACCACGCTGTCGATAAAGGGGATCATGACGCCCAGGTCCTTGAAGAGGATGTTTTTCGCGTGTTCCATGGTAGCGTTGTAATAGAAGTTGTCCTTGCGGACGACCCCGTCGGCATAGCGCGGGGGGCCGTCGTCCACGAAGGTGGTGGGGTCGCCCTTGTCCATGAGCGGGATTTCATCGGCCAGGTCGCCGTCGCCGTCCTCGTCAACCACGGGGCATGTGGGATACAGGGGGGTGACCACCCTTTGCACCTTGGGAAAGACGAGGTTGTTGGTGAATATGTTCATATTAAAGCCGTTCAGATAATCGGAATATGCCTCGATCCATCGGAGAGCGGCGATGCCACCAGGACGGAACCCCTCGGCATACCCGCTGAAAGCAATGACCTCGGGCATGATGCATTTAAGTGCCCGGGGACGGTAAAAGGCGGTAACCAGCTGGCTTCAGCCGCGATAGGAAAGGCCTAGCATGCCCACGTTCCCGTCGCACCATTCCTGCGACTCGATCCAATCTACCAGTTCCTTGCCGTCCTGGCCAACCTTGAGCATGAAGGGCATCTGAGTGCCGAAGGAGGCCCCGGTGCCGCGCATGTCCGCCACCACGATGGCGTAACCATGGGAGAGAAGATACCTATTCTCGTCGTAGATCATCTGGTCAAAAACCGGACCAGTGATGCCGTACCGTACCCAGAGGTAGGCCTTTTCCCACCATTTCATGTAGGGGCTGATATTGGAACGGTCATAAGGATTGTAGATGAATATAACTGGAAAGGATTCCTTCGCGGGACCGCCACGGAATGAACACGTCCACCGCCAGTTTCACCCCATCAGACATGGTGACGAAGAGCATTTGCTTCTCATGGTCATTGTATTGGGGCGCAGAATAACCGGCGTATTTGAAGGGAGCGCTGATTTTTTTTGCGCCGTTGGTTCTCGTGCCGTAGGTTTTATTGGAGGTTTTCCTTATTATGACCAGAGCGCAGATACTGCAGAGAATGATGATAGAAACAGCAACCAGAACCTTCTTCATGGCGGCACCCCCGGATTTTAATGACGACGCATTCTTTATTCGCATCACGTCGCTTTTCTTCTTTATATTAACCTTTCTCCAATTTGCAGTCCAAAGCATTTCAAATATGTGAAGTTTCAGCTTCAAGATCACGGGCAAGCTTCAATAATTCCTGCGCATTATCGGATAATTTTATTGAACCCGCCGCATTGCTCTGTGCAGTATCATTGACTGCACCAATCGATTTTGCTATTTCCATCGCAGCTGTTTTCTGCTCCTCAATCGCAGCAAGAATATTATCGGAAAAATCCTTGAGCATTTGCGCATCGTTTCGGACCTGTTCATTGTTGGCAAGCTGCATCTGCATTGATGAATATAAATCCTTCATGCCGCCTGATATCATTGCAACAGCCGAAATCATATTTCGTATTCTATCGGTCATTGTTTCAATATTTGCAAAACCGCTCTGTATTTCTTTTACATTTATTGTAATAAGCTGAGCTATTTCCTTGATGCTTGTCGCTGTTCTGTCTGCCAGTTTTGAGATCTCATCAGCAACAACAGCAAACCCGCGCCCTGCATCTCCTGCCCGGGCTGCTTCTATTGCCGCATTGAGCGAAAGCAAGTTTATCTGATCTGCAATATCATTGATAATTTCAATGATATTATTCATGTCCTGCGAGCTTTTCAGTATACTTCCCATGCTTGCGTTCATGGTGTTGAGTGACCCTTCCACCGAGCTGCCCTGCATAGAAACATCTTCCGCCTTTGCTGATGCATCGGTTACGCGCTTCCCCATGTTTTCAATAAAACCCGAAAGATCATTGATGCGGGCAATAAGGCGATTAATCATATCAAACTGCTTTGTAACTGAATCGCTGATGCTCTCAACGCCAGCCGTCATTTCTTCCACGGTTGATGTTATTTCTTCCGCTGATGCTGCCTGCGACTGCGCACTGCTGGAAAACATTTCTGACGAGTGTGAGCTCTCTTCAGCTACTCTTGCCAGCTTGCGGGTTAAATCCTGGACTGACAGCAATAAATTTTTAACCACATCGCGCTGCCGCAAATTTTCTGATGACTCACTCTTTAATTTATCAATGTTTTTATCATTGAGTTTTACAATCAGTAAACACAACACAAATGTTATAATAATTGAAAAAATATAATCAACCGATAATTCTTTTAATACCCGCAAGTATGTATCACTCAAAATAGTACTCATAATAAGCGTGGACGCTACCGTGCTCGCAATAAAAAATGCACTTATTCCAATCACTCACCGCACAGGGCTAAACAATGCAGTGAGGATTATCACAACAGGCATATAAAAGGTAAACGATAGATGGTCGGCATTTTTCGCCTGGAAACCATTGTAAAATAAAAACACCACAAGAATAATTGCAGAAACTGTTGCCATAAGGTTAGCGCTGGCATTGAAGCGGCCCTTTTTAAGCAAGATCAATGCAATAACAGATGTGATCAACAAAACTGTTAACGTTACATTTGCAGTGCCGAACAATCCATGATACTGGATAATAGTAAATGCCGTAATTGCGATAGGAATTAAAATCAGGAACGTCATAATAAAATAGAATAAAGCTTTGCTTTTTTCCTGAACAATAAAAGGACTTTCACGATACGGCAAAAGAAAATACTTAGATACGTTCATACTATCTCTCCGGGCAAAGTTTCTTTGGAATAATTATACCTCAATCGTCAAAAAACCAAAGAGGTTTTTTGGCACTGCCGTCTCACCAGGAAACGCCTGCACCAAAAAGGAAGGCGAGTTCATTGTGATCCGTTTCGGCATCAACAAGTTCGAAAATAATTTTTTGATACAGAAAAATATTTCTGTGAATCCACTCCTCGAATCGCAGCGAAAACACATGGCCGGCTCCATAAAATCCTGAGAACGGATTTCCCGCAAACCAGCTATCGGCATCCGCGCCATACCAGCCCTGTCCATTGAAGAACCGGTAAGGTTCATCATTATTCAGGTTCATAAGATAAATATTCAGTGTAAAATCGAAGGTGATGACAAGAAACTTGCGGTCTGTCGCTTCATCGTACTGCGTCAGCGAGAGGCCAAAGCCGATTTTATACAAACCCCAGTAGTTCGAATATCCCGCATCGTGATCGAAGAAATAAAAATCATGCATGGACAAATTCAAATGGAAGGACAGGTTACGGTCGAAAATATATCTGAACTCATATCCGATGAAATCCACATCGAGAGTGCGGCCCGTCGACTGTTTTCCATCATGGGGCAGTTCGCGCGGGTAGAAAATGAAGCGCATTGAATAGTTCTCATGATTCGCCCCGAAAATAAGACCGCCCTTGTAATCGTACATTTCCTTGCTTTCGCCGTAGTTGAAATCATCATCATAGTGATTGATCATAATCCCGACGCCGAGATAGTATGATCCGAGGTAATACATCATCTGAAAGGTTTCCGAAAAATCGAGTAAGTTCGGCATCATTGCGCCTAAATAGGGATTTCCCATTCGTAGATCAAATTCGAACATGGGTATGGGCGAATAGCTTATATACAGTTCATTGGGGAAATTAAAGCCAAGGCCGGGATCGGATTCATACTCGAAGCCGTCCTTTTCTCCTGTAAAATAATACGGAAATCGGGAGATTATTTCATAAGTTCCGTAGAGCATGGGGCGCTTGGGCGCTTCTACTTTTTTCTTCTCTTCTTTCTTGCATGGATCCTCCACAGGCGCAATATCACCCGGTTCCCCCTTTGCGACCTCCTGTGTTTTTTTCTGCTGGAGCCGCTTCGTATAGGCATCGGGAAGCCAGGTGATGACATTCTGATTGTTCGGGTCGATTTTCAAGACATGTTCGCCGGTTTGAACGGCGCTGTCGTATTTGCCGGTGCGATAGTACAGATATCCGAGCCGCTCGTGCGACACAATCTGCCCCGGGTTTCTGCGCGCGGCTTCTTCATAATGCGTTATGGCTTCGTTGAATTTATTGTCCTGCTCGAGAACCCAGCCTTTGTTGTGATAGACCTTCGCGGAGTTTTTATTGTACTGTTCGAGCGCTTTATCAAATTCGGAGAGCGCTTTATCGAATTCCTTCTGGTTTCCGTATTCGACACCCCGTTGATTGTGAATCACCGGATCTTGCGCCACGCCGGGAGATATGCTCAGAAGAGAAATGCCGAGAACGATTATCATCAAGATGCAGGAGTTTTTCATACATCATTCCCTCCAGATTTTCTGTCATTATCATAATACCATGCACAGGAGAAAAAAGGCAAGCGATTTTGGTTATTTATTGCATCAATCCGCGCCGCCGCGCCTCAACCAAACAATCTATCGCCTGGTCGGTATCGCCCTTAAAAAGGTGACATAAACTCAATGAAATGAGGCTTGAAGCCGTACCATCCACCGTTGCTTTTTCCTTAAGCGACTCGATTTTCTGGTCGATTCGTCCATATCTGTCCGTGTATACCTCTACCGGAACGGACTGAATGAACAGGTCAAAATTTTTAAATCCGCTCGAAGATTTTTTAATTTCTTTTACCGCGTCTGCATATTCCGCAAAACGCTCCATCCGGTAGAGAATTTTTGCTTTGAGATGAAGGATATCTTTGTTTTCCGTTTCGAGGGCCGCAATCTTATCCGCATATTCAAGCGCTCTTTGGAGTTCACCTTCCTGGAACGCTATTATTGCAAGTGCGGTGAGCGCCACCACATTATCCCGCCATGCTTTCAATACCTCATCGAAACAGCGCTTTGCCGCATGTTTTTCATTCAGCCTGCTGTAGCACAAGCCCATCACCAGTGAAGCAAGTGTGAAATCCGCCCTCATTCTTTTGCAACGGCGAAAATGAATGATGGCTTTCCGGTAGTGTCCCTGTTTATACAGGACAGATCCAATATTGAAATCGACAATGTGGTCTTCTCCATATTTGCGCGCGCTTTCAAAACAGCGCATCGCATCGTCAAGTTTTTCCTTTTTCGCATATAGCGCGCCCATGTTCACGAAAATTTCTTTTGCGCCTCCAAGGTCGGCAACGAGCGCTTCGTATTCCCGGATTGACTCATCGAGTTTTCCTTCTTTTTCGAGGGCAACACAGCGCTCGAAACGCTGTTTTTTTTCCTCTTTAGAGTGCATAATCACATTCCTTGCGTATCAGGTATATATATTTATCGGTATGCCGCCACGCGGTTCCGCCCGCTTTTTTTTGCCGCGTAGAGAGCCCTGTCGGCGCGCTTTATGAAGTCATCCGAACAGTTGTCCCGCGCCTTATCGTATTCCGCAACCCCCAGGCTGAGAGTCACATGAAGCGGCTCTTTTTGCCCGCTGAACGGATATGCTTCAACCTGCTTTCGGATGCGCGACGCGACGGCATTGGCGCCAGGAAGCTTTGTTTCCGGCAACACAACAGAAAATTCTTCCCCGCCGAAGCGGGCGGCGATGTCCATCTTCCGTATGCTTTTCCGAAGAATCGCGCCCAGCTCTTTGAGCAGCATATCGCCCTGCTGATGGCCATAGGTATCGTTGAACTGCTTGAAATGATCTATATCGCACATGATGAGCGAAAGCGGTTCGCCATAGCGCTGGCTGCGCTTGATTTCCTCTTCAAGCCTTTCGAGAAAAAAGTGGTGCACATACAGCCTCGTTTTTCTGTCAATGGTCGCCATTCGGTACAGGCGCGAATTTTCCACCGCAATCGCGGCGAAGCGGGCTAAATCCGTTAAAAACTCAATATCCGCATCGGTAAACTCTGTACCATGAATTTTTCTACCCAGCACAAGAAGACCGTTGATTTTTTCCTTTGAAAGCATCGGAACAAAAAGCTCGGGGTCGAGCGGTTGAAATTTATCGAGCTCTGCAATAAAAATCGGATTTTGAGCAAGTTCGGCAACGCGTCGCGGAGATTCACCGCTTTCGAAATAATGGATAAGAGGGGAATTTTCCTGAAGAATAATATCGTTCTTTTCAAAATAATCATCATAGCCCTTGCACATGTGAACATAGAAATTATTCACGTCAATGTCCACCTGAAGGATGATGGCCACTTTATCCACAAACATCTGGCCAATGATGCTGTAGAGGATCGATTCCACAAGATTTTCAAATTCGAGCGTGGATGAAAGGCTCATGCCTATCTCGATGAGATTTCGAAGGTCGAATATCTTTTTTTCAAGATCTTCGGATGAAAGCGCTTTTTCGAAGGTATGATCCATTGCCACTATTACCCTGCATCAAGATGCGAATCATTTTTCACGGAAAAGCTAAAAAATCAAGAAATAATTGTATCGAAGTAGCTCACTGCACCGTTTTTGCGTTAGGGGTACCAGATGATAGTTTTATTTCCCCGTTCACCGACTCATATTTATTGATGTTGTCCGAAAGTGCAAAAAGGAGCCGCTTGGCATGCTGCGGCGTGAGAATGATTCTTGATACCAGCTTACCGTAACCAGGGGGGGTAGGATTTATAAAAAGAAAATCCATAATAAACTCCTCGGGCGAATGGGCGATGTTCGCAAAGTTTGCAAAACTGCCGGCGGCATCTTTCTCGTCCACCTTTATCTCTATTTTCATTTCCTTCATCTGCTGGTCCATATATCCTCCTTGCCAATTTCATTTGTTACTGCTATCATAAAAAAATACCGTGATCTTTTAATCAAGCATTTCCACATTTTTCCTTCATATCCTTGAAATATTTCTTGCCGCTTGGAAGCAAATCGGGATGATATCATTGAATATACGGCAAATTCCATGAAAAACCTCTCCGCAATTTTCAGCCTCGCCTGGCGCAATGTGTGGCGGAACAAACGCCGGACTGTCCTGACGCTTCTAACCATAACCGTTGGATGTGCCATGATTATTCTCATGAACGCAATCGCCAAAGGCGGGCATGACCGTATGATTGAAGACGCTGTTTCAATGGGCACCGGCCACATCCAGATTCATGAAAAAGGGTTCTGGGAAAATCAAACCATCGATTATGCGTTTATGCCAGATCCTTCTCTCCTTCACACCCTTGTGAGCAATCCCGCCGTCGCAGGTTACGCTCCCCGCGTACAGGCGGCGGCTCTTCTTTCTTCCCCGTCTTCCACTGCCGGAGCGCTCATCCAGGGAATCGATCCGGTGCGTGAGCGCCTGGTGTCGAATCTGCATGAAAAAGTGCTCAAGGGCGGAAAATTCCTTGATGATGCCAATGCAAACAACGCGCTGATAGGCGAAACATTGGGAAAAAATTTAGGAGTGAAGCCGGGAGATGAAATCTCGTTTATCTCTCAGGGACTCGACGGCTCCATTGCCGCGGAAAAGCTTATCGTCATAGGCCTCATACGAACGGGAATTCCCGAATACGATAAAATGCTCATGCTCATGCCGATTGAACGTGCAAAGTCCGCGTTCGCGATGGGCGATAATCTTCACGCAATTGCGGTAAAGCTTGCCAGTCCTGAAAAAATGAAGGATATAATTTCTCTCCTGCATAAAGTACCCAGCGCTGTCCCCCTGGAGATTATGGGATGGGACGAGCTTATGCCGGTTCTGGTGCAGTTCATCATAATGGACGATGTGAGCGCGTGGATTTTCGATTTCATACTTTTCATGCTGGTCGCTTTCGGTATACTCAATACCGTGAAAATGTCCGTTTTCGAGCGTACCAGGGAATTCGGCATCATGCTCGCTATCGGCACCAGACCATCGCAGGTGGTGGCGATGGTGCTCATCGAGTCCATAATCATATCAGCAATCGGAGTCGGATTAGGAGCATTTTTAGGTTATTGCGCAAGCTATTATTTTTTTATCAATCCAATTGATTATTCCGCCTATGCCGCAGAACTTTCCGTGTGGAACATCTCAACCACCATCTTTCCGGCTGATGTCACATGGCTGAATATGTCCGCTACTGCAGCATTCACGTTTCTTTTTGCGCTGCTCTTTTCATTCTTTCCAGCCCGCAGGGCGGCAAAACTTAAACCGGTTGAAGCGATACGGCATCTATGAACGGAGAAAAAATTACAACTCTCGCGCTTCTGGCCTGGCGCAATGTGTGGCGGAACAAACGCCGCTCGCTGGTGGTGATATCGTCCATCGCATTCGGCATCTTCGCCATGATTATTTCCATGGGGATTATGAACGGCTTCAATGTCCAGATGGTCGAAAATACCATTGGCGTTTCCCTCGGTCACATTTCAATACACAGAAAAGGATGGCAGGATGATATGAAGCTCAAGCTTCACTTCAGTCCCTCGCCTACGCTTATAGCCCGGCTGAAGTCGCATCCTGAAATTCATGGTTTTTCACCAAAAATAAAAACAGAAGGAATTATTCGCTCAAGCGTAACCTCGCGGCAGGTGATGATTATTGGCATCGACTCATATCTTGAACGGAACGCATCTGCAATCCACGATTATACCTCACGTGAAAAGGGAAGCCGCTTTTTCACCACATCCGATTACGATTCAATTATCATATCGAAAGAGATAGCGGAAAAGCTGGATCTTATGCCTGGCGATAAGGCCGTGCTTATGCTGCAGGATAAAAAACGTCAGATTCATGGTGCCGGGCTGAAAGTCGTAGGGCTCTATCAGACGCCCATCGATGCGTTCGATAAATTTTCCGTATTTGTGCCGCTGAAAAAAATTCAGGAACTCTCTCTCCTCGGCCGGGGAATATCGCAGATTGTCGTGAAAATAAAAAATGGGAGAAACGCTGAAAGAATAAAGAAATCGCTTCTCAGTGCCATTGATGACCCATCGCTTGAAATTCTGACCTGGAAGGAGATGGATCCGAGCCTTGTCCGCGCAATACGGCTTTTCGATCAGATGATGTATATCTTTTTTGGCATCATCTTCATCACCGTGGTATTTTCAGTCGCCAATACGCTCATCATGGCAATCATGGAACGCTTCCACGAAATCGGAGTTATGAAATCGATCGGCACGCGACCTGCATGGATTTTTTCCATAATTGTAATGGAAGCAAGCTTCCTTGGTGCAGTGGGACTGTTATCTGGAACAGCAGGCGGCCTTTTACTCACGCTGATGCTTTCACATACGGGAATTGACTTTTCATTTTATATGGAATCGATACGGAGTTGGGGCACCGGCAGCGTGATTTACCCAACCGTAAAATTGCTCGACATGATTGTGGCTGCCGTGATAGTTTTAATCACGACATTTTTAGCTGCACTTTATCCCGCCATTAAGGCGGCTCGAATAAAACCGCTTGAGGCGCTTCACTATGTCTGATCGGTGCGTTTTATGATACCGAAGCGTCGAAAGTTGTGGGGTCTGCATCATGCTGCTCATTGCTTATGCATACATTGTCCCATGTCGCGTAGTCATCTAATACCCCAGACGCTTTGCCGCATCCCGGGCCTGATTTTTTTCATTACCGGCGTAGCCCACTTTTTCAAACACCTGATATGCCTTTCTGAAATTTTTCCCGGCTAAATCCCGATTCCCCATTTTCTCGTAGATTGCTCCGAGATTCAGCAGGTTGAATCCATAGCCGATTGTGTCCTGAAGACCCCGCTTTTCCCTGATGCTTTTTGCCTTTGTTACGTAGTCAACCGCAATCTGATATTGTCCCCTGGAATAGTAAATATTGCTGATGTTGCTCATGAGATTCGAGTATTCCATTGAATCCTGAAGGTTCAGCCTGTCCCGCACATTTGTCGCAATTGAAAACTTTTTAGAGAAAATCTCAATAACTTATTTGCCAAAAATGCCGATTTGAGGTACTTTTATTACACAAGCAGCATCTCAAAGATCTGGAGTGCCGGCCAATGACAATAAATAATAAGGGAACTTCTAAAAACCATTATAAGGATGTTCCCTTGTGGGCACAATATATTAGGTAAAAACCGCTTTCTTTTGATACTATTTTTAAGGATGAAAGCGGTTTTTAGAGGTGCCCATAAAATGATAAAATTTTAATAAATGCTATGTTTGAAAGGATGAATATTACAATCGGATAATCGCATGATTTACAACTTATACTTCATCACCATCACCATATCCCTTTTTATTTTCATTTTTCTCATTATCCGCTCGTGGAAGCACAGAAACGTCGCAGGTGTAAAGGCTTTTTTCTTTCAAAATCTCATCGGGGCATGGGGTGCCCTTTCAGAGCTTCTCTCGGCAATATCGCCATCAGGAGATATAGCACTTTTTTGGTTTAAGTTGCGATATTTCACCCTTGCATTTCTTCCCATGGCATGGTTTCTTTTCGCATATTCATATACAAAAAGTAAAAAGATTGAGGGATGGGTACTTGCCCTCATGGCCGTTATCCCGACCATCACGCAGTTTTTGGTGTGGTTGGACCCGATTGAGGGATTCTGGCTCGAACGCGAGGTCGGCTTCATCCGCCAGGGAATCTTCATGATTGCCGACGTATCGCAAAGAAAAGCAGGGCCGTGGTTTGTTATCCATTCGCTGTACGGCTATCTCTCCCTGCTCGTCGGGGGCTTCATGATGATACGCCTCTCAATCCGCACCATGAAACCATACCGCATGCAGGGGACTCTGATTTTCAGCGGTATGATGATTCTTTTAATTGGAGCTCTCGTTCCAACGCTGAAGCTGATGCCATCACTGAAGATCAATCCCGCCAGCCAGAGTCTGGCTCTTTGCGCGCTACTGTTTTTTATCGCCATCTTCCGGTATGGATTTCTGGATATTGTGCCAGTAGCTAGAGAAAAAGTCATCGAAAGCATGGAACTGGGCATGATGGTTCTCAACTCTGGCAACAGGATCATTGACATAAACAAGGCAATGATAGAGCTGATAGTCTCTGCGTACGCTTCCAGAGAAATTGCTCCGCCGAAAAATCTTATCGGAATGAAAAGGATGCAGGCGGAAAGGCTCTTCCGACTGAAGGTTTCGCTTCCCTGCGATTGAAAATACTTCTTCCTTCTGATTTTGCCGGCGAGCTTGCACTGCGGCTTCCTCCCGTGGATACTGCCTATTGTCTTTTTATCAACGGAAAAAAAGTGTACCAAAATGGAACGGCAGGGGCTTCAGCGGACACTTCCCTGCCGCTCCACTATGCCCCCGTAATGACAGCCGTTCCCTCAGGAGAAGAGGCCGATATCATTTTTCATCTTTCAAATTTTCATTATCCAAGGCCGGGAATACGCGACAGCATACTCATTGGCAAAAGGGAGTTGATAGCCGCACTTTTCGAACAAAACTTAGTCAAAGACATTTTCCTCATAGGCGCAATTCTTTTAATGGCCATGTATCACCTCGGCGTCTACTATCTTCGGCGCTCTGACTTTTCAACACTCTACTTTGCGCTCTTTTGTCTTTGTACGGTTGGGCGTTTGATAGTGACTGGCGAAGGCTATGCATACCGGTGGCAATTCATCACCTGGCAGATTGGCACAGCGGCTGAATATATTTTTTATTATCTGTGCGCCGCCACCTGCGGGCTCTATATCCGATCGCTTTACCCTGAAGAAATCCCCCGGCGAATCATGAACCTCATACTGGCTGTCTGCGCCGTATTTATGATCATCGTCGCCGTCTCGCCCATTATGGTCTATGCAAGAACACTGATTTTTTTCAACGCATTTATTGCAGGTATGATACTCTACTTTATGTATTGCCTCGTCCTTGCCGTGATCCGGAAGCGAGAGGCTGCACTGCTTTTTTTTACCGGGTGCTTGATCCTTTTCGTCGCCGTATTCAACGACCTTCTCTACAGCTATCGAATGATTCCCACTGCATATCTTATGCCGTTCGGCCTCTATGCATTCTTTTTCGTACAATCGTTTCTTCTCTCCCGAAAGTTTTCGAGCGCATTTTCAAAAGCGGAGGATCTTTCACGGAATCTTGATCAGAAAGTAAAGGAACGAACCGCCGAACTTGCGCATTCCTTTTCTCTTTTAGAGGCGACGCTGAATTCCACGGCTGATGGAATATTGGTAATAAACAACGAAGGGAAGGTATCTGCATATAACAGAAAATTTTTGCATTTATGGAACCTTGAAGAATCAGTGCTACAGAACGGTACGGATGATGTATTGCTGTCGCATGTTATGAATACATTAGCAGATCCTCACGAGTTCATAGATAAGATCCGGGAACTGTATAAAACACCAGAGCGGGAAAGTCGTGATGAATTGCATTTCAAGGATGGCCGCATATTTGAGCGTATTTCAATACCCCAATATCTTGACGGAGTGGTTGTGGGACGGGTATGGAGCTTCCGCGATATTACCGAAAGACGAAGGTGGGAAATTGAGCTCAAGCGCGCAAAAGAAGAAGCCGAGGCGGCGGCAGTAGCAAAATCGGAATTTCTTGCAAATATGAGCCATGAAATCCGCACGCCCATGAATCCTATCATGGGTCTGACGCATCTGTTAAAACAAACGCCGCTTTCGGAGAAGCAGGCCGATTACATAACGAAAATCCAGGAGGCGGCAAAAATTCTTCAGAGGATAATAAACAATATTTTAGATTTTTCGAAAATCGGCGCCGGCCGGGTTCATCTTGAACAGGTGGATTTCACCCTGGAATCCATTTTGAATTCTCTTAAGATCGTCTTTATCGAACCGGCCGAGAAGAAGGGCCTCGAAATTCGATTTGTTGCCGATCCAAATATTCCGAAAACCCTGCGCGGAGATCCAACTCGGCTTCAGCAGGTGCTAATGAACATTGTCGGGAACGCAATTAAATTCACTGAAGCCGGCCGGGTGATGCTGCAGGTTGACCTGAAAAATCGGGATGATGCCGCAGCGATGATCCGATTTTCCATTTCCGATACCGGCAGCGGCATTTCCGAAGATCAGCAAAGCCACATCTTTAACGCATTTACGCAGGCAGATTCCTCGGTGACAAGAAAGTATGGAGGCACGGGATTGGGCCTTGCCATCAGCCAGAGCCTCGTACGCATCATGGGCGGCGAAATACATGTAGAAAGCACCAGGGGCAAGGGAAGCACCTTTTTCTTCACGCTTCCCTTTGGGGTGCCTGAAATTTCACCTAATTCTCCTGCAACGACTGTCTTTGCCAGCAAGCCGGAAAGAGTGCAAGCGGAGCATATCGACGATAGTAGCGGCATGAAAAAGTATTCCTTTCCTCAAGCCAGGATCCTTCTGGCAGAGGATAATCTCATCAATCAGCAGGTGGCGATGGAAATTTTAAATTCTACTGGCGCATCGGTTGTGTGTGCGGGAAACGGAAGGGAAGCAATTGAAATGCTTCAGAATGAGGAATTCGATCTGGTGCTGATGGATATACAGATGCCCGAGATGGACGGCTTCGAGGCGACAAAGATCATACGTTCTAATCCAAAATACGCCTCCATTCCCATCATTGCCATGACCGCTCATGCGCTCAATGGCGACAGCGAACGCTGCCTTGAAGCAGGTATGAATGCGCACATCGCCAAGCCCATTTCACCGGATGAATTTTTCCGTGTTCTGGATCACTGGCTCACATCGACCGGCGTTCGCGATACGACAAGAAATATATCAGCATCAACGGGGAAGGAAAACACATCATCGCCTGCGAACATAAACGATGTCATCAAAAGTATTCAAAAGAACCGTGAGGAGATCATCCTTTTGTGTGAAAAACTTCGCAATGACATGCAAGACAGGCGTTTTGACGCATTGGCCACACTGAACGAACTAACACGAGTTTTTTCAGGAATACAGATTCCGGAATTGCGCGTTCTTCAGACGCGCGTCCATCAGTTCGATTTCGACGGCGCCTTAAAAGCACTTGACGATTTCATTCGGGTGATTGGCACTTTTAACAACAATGAAGGAATGTAACAGAGATGAAAAAAATATTAATTGCAGATGATACACCGGCAAATATCACCTTTCTTGGCGACCTGCTTAAAGATCAATATGATATTATTGTGGCAACTGAAGGCACATCGGCATGTGAAATTGCAAAAAAAGAGCTGCCGGATCTCATTCTTCTGGATGTGATGATGCCCGGTATGGATGGCTACAGCGTCTGCCGTGCCCTGAAACAATCCGAGGAAACATCGCACATACCCGTAATTTTCATCACCGCGCGAAACGATCCCGATGATGTGATGGCAGGATTTGAGGCGGGCGGGGTGGATTACGTGACAAAACCTTTCAATCCTCGTGAACTGAACGCAAGAATCAATACGCACATGGAACTTTTAAAAGCTCGCGAAGAATTGAAAACCTATGCCGAATCTCTTGAAATGCTAAGCCAGCAACTGCTTAATAAGACTAAGGAACTGAATGAATCCGTCCGCACCGATTTTCTCACCGGGCTTGCGACCAGACTGCATATTATGGAAAAGTTACATGAAGAAGTTCACCGTGCCGGTCGCGGGAAAAAATCTTTCGCTGTCATCATTTCTGATATTGATCATTTCAAGAAGATAAACGACACTTACGGACATGAATGCGGCGACATTGTGCTTTCCTCCATAGCAAAAATTTTGAAAGATACAATCAGGGCGCAGGATGTGCTGGCGCGATGGGGCGGCGAGGAATTTCTTTTCTTGCTTCCCGAAACTGACGAAGCAGGCGCTGCCATTCTTGCAGAAAAAATCCGAAGCATTCTCGGAGCATCTTCGATCCGCTATTCCGGTAAGGATATCGCCGTTACCATGACGTTCGGCGTATCAGATTTTGATATAAAGTCGGGAATCGATACGACGATCAGCAAAGCCGATAGAGCGCTGTATCGAGGAAAAAATCTTGGAAGAAACAGGGTCGTCACGTACTCTTCTCTTGCCGCCGACGAGAAATGACGGATATGCTTTGCGTTTAAGAATAATTAAAGTATATCGAAAGCGATGATGGTTATATCGTCTTCGAACTCTTTTGATCCGCGGAATTTCTCAAGATTATCAAATATCGCATTCAAGGTCTCATTAAGGTTGTGCACATTGGCGCGCTCAAAAAGACTCCGCAGTTCCTCCGCAAAACCTATCATTTCGTCATTGCAGTTGCGTGTTTCTGGTATCCCGTCAGTATAAAGGAAAATCCGATCGCCGCTTTCAAGCGGAATTGTAAATTGCTGATACACTGCTTTTCCATGCACGCCTACCAGAGTGCTGATTTCTCCAAGGAACGAGGCAATACCCTTGCGGATGAGCACAGGCTTTGGATGACCGCCGTTTGTAAAAGCGAGCAGGGTTTTTCCAGATGGTTCCCGGAAAAAATACAAATACAGTCCGGTAATAAAATACGATGTCATCTTTCCCAGCAGTTCCAGATTGAGCATACGCATAAATTCTGCCGGCTTATCGCCTTTTTCGGATTGAATACGATCGGTGACCGACTTAATCAATGAAATAAAAAGCGCCGCGGCAACGCCATGGCCGGTAACATCGCATAAGAACAAACCCAGCTGGCCATCCGGCATGGGGAAAAAACGAAAATAGTCTCCACCCACTCTGTCTAAGGGCAGATATCTAAATTCTACATTCATTCTCTCCAGATGCGGTTTTTTCATCGAGACAAGGCCCTTCATGACCATCTGGGCAACTTTAAGATCCTTCTCCATCTTTTCGTTGCGTTCCGCAAGATCCCTGTTAATACGCTCGAGTTCGAGCCGTGAAAGCCGAAGTTCGAGGTGGGTGCGGGCGCGGGCTGTCAACTCCAGAGGATCGAATGGCTTCACCACATAATCCGAACCGCCCGCTTCAAATCCACGTACGATGCTTTCGCTCTCCCCCAGCGCGGTGATGAAAATAACCGGGACGTCTTTCAGCGATTCTACGGACTTAATCCTGCGACACACTTCGTAA
Organism: uncultured bacterium; assembly: GCA_937921485.1. Taxonomy (GTDB): domain Bacteria; phylum Spirochaetota; class UBA4802; order UBA4802; family JAGODF01; genus DYLV01. Next base: position 7,048 of record CAKZSV010000073.1, on the reverse strand, counting down.
CCATCCATTTCCGGCATGTTTATATCAAGGAGAATCAGATCCGGTATGATATTCTCAACAAGCGCAAGCGCTTCAATCCCGCTTCTGGCTATGCGAAGATCGCAGGAGATATTGCCGCTGATGACGCTCCCAATGACCTGCAGGTTCTGGAGATTGTCATCAACCGCAAGGATTACAGGCTTTGAGATTTTTTTGCTAATTGTCATAACAACATTACGCGATAAGAATTATTACACGAAAAATCAGAGTTCATGATCTGGTGTTATTCATTGCTGTGAATGAATAATTTCATCGCAAAGCTACTGCGCTTTTCTGTACACGATTTTCCCGCTGCAGATGGTGTACTCGACCGAGCCGAAAAGTTCCATTCCAAGAAAGGGGGTGTTTTTGCATTTTGAAGCAATAAACGCCTCGTCGATGATGATTTTTTTCTCTGGATTGATGATAGCGATGTCCGCGGCTTTTCCTTCGGCAAGCATTCCCGCATCAATGCCCAGTATCCGCGCGGGATTCACAGTGAGCTTCGCGAAGGCTTCAATGAAGGAAAAATTTTGCTTCCTGATGAGTTCGGTGATCACCAGCGGCACGGCTGTTTCCAGCCCCACAATGCCAAACGGCGCGTAGGCGATTTCCTGCATTTTTTCGTTGCTCAAATGCGGCGCGTGGTCGGTGGCGATGACATCGATGGTGCCGTCGCGCAGGCCTTCAATGATTTTTTTCCTGTCATCTTCGGTGCGAAGCGGCGGATTCATCTTTGCCATTGAAAGAAATTGCGCAACCGCGTCATCGGTGAGCGAAAAGTAGTGCGGCGCTGTTTCGCAGGTCACACAGGTGCCGGCGGCTTTGGCGCGCTTGATAATCTCCACCGAACCGCCGGAGGAGACATGGGCGATGTGCAGTTTCCCCTGAGTGAGGCGTGCAAGCAGCACATCGCGCGAAATCATCACCTCCTCTGCCTCGCGGGGAATGCCTTTCAGCCCGAGCAGCACAGAGTTCCGTCCTTCATTCATAATCCCTTCGTCGGAAAGCGAAAGGTCCTCCGCGTGCGAGATGATGGGACGGCCGAACATGCGCGCATACTCGAGAGCTCTTCGCATCACCAGAGAGTTCATCACCGGATTTCCGTCATCGGAAAAACCAACCGCACCTGCTTTCACCAGCTCGCCCATTTCGGAAATTTCTTCTCCCAGAGCGCCTTTGGTGACGGTGGCGATTGGGTAGACATTGATAGGCCCGTTTTCCGCTTCGAGTTTAATGAACCGCACCAGCGCCTGATTGTCAATCACCGGCGTGGTATTGGGCATGGTGCAGACGGACGTAAAGCCTCCTTTCGCGGCAATCTGCGATCCGCCGATGATGGTCTCCTCATCTTCACGGCCCGGCTCGCGGAAATGCACATGCATGTCGATGAGGCCCGGAAGCACCACGCATCCTGAGGCATTGATGCGCTCGTGGACTTCATCAAGCGGAATTTTTTTCCCGATTTTTTCAATAATGGAGCCGCGAATCAGTACATCTGCGATGTCATCGAACCCGCGTGCCGGGTCTATCACCCTGCCGTTTTGAATTAATAATTTCATTGCCATTATGCAATTCCTTCGAGAGGAGCTCCTCCCGCAAGAAGATAGAAGATTGCCATGCGCACCGCCACGCCGTTGGTCACCTGTTCGTTGATGATGGCACTCGGGCTGTCCGCTACTGCATCCTGAATTTCAACCCCGCGGTTCATCGGCCCGGGATGCATGATGATGATGTCCTTCTTGCAGCGCTGCAGGCGCTGGGACGTGAGCGCGAAAAGTTTATGATATTCCCGAATGGAGGGAAACATATTGCCGCGCTGGCGCTCTTTCTGAATTCGAAGCATTTGAATGGCGTCAAGCTCAGGCAAAATCTCATCGAGATCATAGGCAATCTCAACACCATACTGTTTGAATTCATCGGGCACGAGCGTGGGAGGCCCGCAGAGCGTCACCTTAGCACCGAGCATTTTAAACACGCTGATGTCGGATCGCGCGACGCGCGAATGGAGAATATCGCCGATGATGCCGATGTGCAATCCCTCAATATTTCCCCGCTTCTCCATAACTGAATACGCGTCTAAAAGCGCCTGTGTGGGATGCGCGTGAAAGCCATCGCCCGCGTTGATGACCGAGGAGCGTATGTTGCGGGATAAAAAATGCGGTGCCAGAGACACCGCATGACGCATGACAATGATATCGGCCTTCATGGCCTCGAGCGTATGCACGGTATCGATGAGGGATTCCCCCTTCACCACGCTTGATGTCTGGACGGAAATATTGATGAGGTCCGCGGAAAGCCTCTTGGCGGCAAGCTCGAAGCTGATGCGGGTGCGGGTTGAAGGCTCATAAAAAAGGAGGCATACGGTTTTGCCTCGAAGCACCGGCACGGTTTTTACTGAGCGGGTAAAAAGGTCTTTGAAATACTTCGCCGACTCACAAATCAGCTTGATTTCATCAACCGACAGTGATTCTATATCGAGCAGGTCCTTTCGCTGTAAGCCACTCATGTTCTACAAAGAAGCTCTTATACTTACGAGAGATTATGTCAAATATTTTTTTGAAAAACGGGAATTCAAAAATACACTCTTCCCGCGCTTTTCATCAGATGCCGAACCGCATCATCGAGCCCTTCAAGCGTCAGTTCAAACATGGGAAAAACGTCCCGTATGAGGCGCGCGGTGTGAATAAAATCCCACGAGCGGGACGGAAGGGGATTGAGCCAGACCGAATCCTTGAATTTATCGCGGATGCGCTGAAGCCAGACAATGCCGGGGGTGTCGTTATGATACCAGTAATCGATGGCACCATTGCGCCAGGTGAGTTCCGACGGCGCCATTTCAGCGTCGCCCACGATGATGACTTTGAAATCGTCGTCCTCGTTGCGAAGCATTTCCTGCGTGGATATGGATTCGCGGCGTTCAATATCGGTCCACAGGTCCTGATAGATGCAGTTATGAAAATAATAATGCTTAAACCGGTTTATCTGCGATGATGCGGCGGAGAAGAGCAGTTCCACCAGGCTGGAATACGGCGTCATGGAGCCGCCCACATCCATAAGCAGCATCACCTTGGATGCTTTTTTTTCTTTATTCTGCCATATAAACTCAAGCTCACCGGCGTTTTTGCACGTAGCATCGATGGTATTTTCAAGGTCGAGCTTTTCTTCGGGTGCAATAGGAAGAAGCGAACGAAGATGCGAAAGCGCCACCCGCATTTGCCGCGTATCGAGCGTGATGTTGTTGGAATAATTGCGGAAGCTTCGCTTTTCCGCTATCTGCACAGCCCTGCGATGGCGCGACTCCCCCTGACCAATTCGTATGCCAGCGGGATTGTACCCCCACGCTCCCTGGGTGGACCTGCCGCCGGTTCCGATTGCCTTATTGCCGCCCACATGATTTTTATAGTGTCCTTCGCGAAGCTGTTCCTCGAAATTTTTCAGCACCTGGTCGAGATCGAGCTCTTCAATCTGCCGCTTTTCCTCTTCGGTGAGTTTCAGCTCTTTGACCTTTTTTAAGCCTTCTAAAATTTTTTCGAGCATCTCATCCGTCGTTTCAATGTCCTTGAACGTATCTAAGAATGCGATATCGAAGCGGTCGAAATGAATTTCATTTTTCACCAGAATCGCCCGCGACATGTAGTAGAACTGCGTGAGGCTGCAATCGTTGAGGTTGAGCGCAAGCGCCTGATGCAGCGTCAGCCATTCATGCAGCGACACCGGAACGCCATTCGCTTTCAAGTTGTAAAAAAAATTAATAAACATTTCTCGACGTTCTTGAACTCGAGTTGTAGCCGTAATGATTTTTCGGCGAATTTGTCACAAGATCCATGTCCTCTTTTTTCTTCAAAAGCGCGCCTAAGAAAGGAAGTTCGCTTTCCACAATTTTCGGAGAAATGCCTCCTGCAAGCAGCGCCTGTATCCAGTCGATGAGTTCGCTGGTAGAAGGTTTTTTGCGGAGCTGATCGAACTCGCGCAGCCAGTAGAATTTTTTCAGGCACTCGCGCAAAAGCTTTTTGTCCAGATCGGGATAGTGCACGCGCACAATCTCTTCCATGAGGTTTTCGTCGGGAAACTCGATGTAGTGAAAAACACAGCGGCGCAGGAACGGATCGGGCAATTCCTTTTCGCTGTTAGATGTTATAATCACAATGGGCCGGTGTATTGCTTTGATGGTTTCAGCGGTTTCAGGGATATAGAAGCTCATCTCGTCGAGCTCATTGAGAAGGTCGTTTGGAAATTCTATATCGGCCTTATCGATTTCATCGATGAGAAGCACCACCTGTTCTTTGGAACTGAATGCCAGGCCGAGTTTTCCAAGCTGAATGTATTGTTTTATATTCGACACGTCCTTATCGCCGAAACGGGAATCGTTCAATCGCTGGACGGTATCGTACACATACAGACCTTCACGTGCCTTGGTTGTTGATTTGATATTCCAGATGATGAGCTCTTTACCCAACCCCTTTGCGATGGAATGGGCAAGAAGCGTCTTTCCCGTGCCGGGCTCTCCTTTGATAAGCAGAGGCCTCCCCAGCGCAATCGAAACATTGACGATGTCGCGCAGCGCGGGCGATAGGACATATTCGTCGGTGCCTTTGAAGTAATTCATGAACATCTCCTTTTAAAGATTTATAATTTCAAGGTCTTTCGGGAAAAATACCGCAGGGGACTTTTCGCCTAAGATTTCTCTGCACTGGCGCACCTGTTCGTCGGCATTTTTTCCGGCAACCGGATACATATGGACAATGTATGTTCTGGGGGGCAGAGCGTCGAGCTTAATTAATTTTATTATATCGCTCGATGCCAGATGCCCGGGATAGGTATTGAAATCGGTTATTGACCATTCGAGTACCGCAGCGTCGGATTCGCGAAGAAGGCGCATCAGATTTTCGCAGTAACCCGTGTCGCCGGAAACGGCCAGCCGGCATGATGAAAATTCAAAAAGATATCCCGTGGAGAATTCTCCGTGATTCAGATGATATGAACGCGCGGTGAAGTAATCACCTTCAAATACTGCCCCATCAGCAAGCTCAATAAGCTTCACCTCAAATGGCAAAGGATAATCCCCTAAAAAAGGCAGAAGGCGGTCATTAAAAAAATTATGAAGGCCCACGGGGCCCACAATCACCAGAGGCGCATCCCGCCTTCCGAGCTGGTCCCACATCTCTCCCCACAAAAGGTCCGGCAGCCCCGACACATGGTCGATGTGGAAGTGCGTTATGAATATCGTGGAGATGTTTTTATAGTAAAACGCATCGGACGAAAGCCGCGCAAGCTGATGGTAGGCCCCTCCGCCGGCATCGACAAGTATCACCTCGCTTCCATTTGATATTGCAAGCGACATCGGATTGCGTGCGGTTGCATTGCACGTGCCTGTTCCTAAGAATGCGAGCTGTATTGACATCACTTCACCCTGCTGATTCTGATCTTATGTGGATTGAATGGTAGTATTGGATTTTATGTAAATTATTTTTTTCAGTAAATACCTTAAGAAAAAAGCGAAAATAAAGCCATCCCTTCCGGGATGGCTTTATTGCATTACGTGTATATGTCTTATTGCTGCGGAGTAACTGCGGATTTATTCAACTGCTTCATCTGTTTTATCTGATCCTGAACACCTCCCGTTGCCGATTCCTTGCTCGCGGAATCCTTGGCGGCACTCATCTGGCTGCCAGCTTCCGCGACGACATCTTTCGCCGCCTGCTGGGACGTTCCCTTCGCCGCATCGACTGCCGCCTTATCGCGCGCCTTCTGGTCATCAACCGCGGCTTTCGCCTGTTCGCGAACTTTTTCAACATCTTCCCGGTACTGCTTCTTCGCTTCTTCGTACTGCTTCCTGATGTCTTCCACGGCTTTCTGGTACTGCTGTCGGATATCTTCGCGGACTTCCTTGATGTTGCGGATGATGTCCAGCATCTTCAGACGGTCAGCGCTGATCTGCTGTTTCACGATGTTCTGGCCCGCAACCACCACCGCCTCTTCGTTCTTTTCAATGATGGCTTTGTCGGAAGGATTGGCGTTATTCACACATTCAACCTTGCCGTCAATGCAGGCAACCGCAGCCTTCCCGCCTTCTTCTTCGAGCAGAAACTCGGTACCGCGCACGCCTGCGGTCGTGGTGGGTGATTTAACGGAATAGCTGTCGTTCTTTCCAAGCTTTTTCACCTTTGAAAAAACCGCCCCTTTATTTACGAAAAATTCCGAATCATTGCTGTTCTGCGTGATATTCGTCAGAAGCTTTTTTACTTCGACACTGGTATTTCCCAGAACTTTAATCGCATTATCACCAAAGAAGATTTCAGCCTGGGACTTGTCGCCCTTGGTGACAATCGTCATACCCTCTTTAATCACATCACCTACCTTGGCAACCTGCTCTCCCGAAGGGGATACGAGCTTCACATCGCCAATGGTGAAATTTACAAACCCCTGAGTCGCCACCACCGTATCCTGCTGTTTTTTACAGCCGATTGCGATAGCCGTCATAATACAAAGCGTCAGCATACCTACTGTCCTTTTCACGGAATACCTCCTGAAATAATATCGTTTGTTATGAAGGAACAATTAAAAATAATTATAATACGGACCTTCGTCAAGTTAAAAATATCGTAGTCTGGCGCCTCTGCAAACTCTATTTTTCGCCCTCTTTTTGGCTTGTAATAAGCAAATTTTTACTTGCAATAATACTATTCATATATATAGTATGTTAATACTTCTCATTTATTGAACGCCATAGGAGGCTTAAGCATGATAAAAACATCCTATATGATGACGAAAGAAGTGCTGATGATGCTCAAAGACGCCGAGAAGCGCACAGGATACACGATGATTGATTTAATCATCGCGGTGATGCGCTCTGCAATGCGGCATCACGCAAAGTACGAAAGGGAGCACGGAAGAATCGAATACCAGAAGCGCCTGGACGGCGAGGGCATGCCAATACCAAAAGTTCGCGTGAAGGTAAAATTCATTCAAAGGGAGTATGATTATTTCAATGATATGCGGAGGTTTTTCAGGAGGTCGATTTCGCATG
>CAKZSV010000072.1 GCA_937921485.1 uncultured bacterium | reverse complement strand
AGGAGATGCGGTATTTTTTCAGGCGGTCTATTTCACTGGTGATGGCCATTGCGGTGTTTCGCTACCTTGATGAAGTGGTTGAGAAAATTCTAAATAACGATGGCAGCGACTTACCTGTGTATTCTTATCCACTCGAAAACCATGCAAAAACTATAAAATGTATAGAAAATGTCCCGACTTTTAAGATTTGGTGGGGAATACCCAGGAATCTGGAATTATTATTCACATAAAAACCGACTACTTACCACCAATTCCACACCAACCTCATACCATCTCCAAAGATGGCAGGAGGTGTTTGCACAGTCTCTGATAGCCAAAATCTCATCTTGCATAAATATTATTCTTGATTTTACCGAATAATAATCATACAAACGCAATATTCAATATCACCGAAAGGCACGCGATGAAGCAGGTGGCGACATCATTCATACTTACGTTGTGCATCGTTTTTGCAGCATCGGGCATGCATTATGTCAGCGTCTCTCTTTACGCTCAGGAAAAATCAGCCATCGGCAGCAAAGAGCACATCATTCTCATCGCTCCTGCACATCCGGCAGATGATATATCATGCGAAGGCTGGCGCGAGCAGATGAGCTTTCGGGAAATTACAAACTGGGCGCGCGCCTATGGACTCAAAGCGCTCAGGCCGGAAGGTTCTCCGGAAGGCATTCGCGCATCGTTCGTTTCAAAGCACGGCTCAAAAGTCATCATCAAGAAGCTCGACCCAGTGCGGCGTTATTACCTCCGGGTACATTTCGTTAACTATGCACAGCTGACCGAGACAGATATCCACGCCTTTCTTGAGATTCGAGCCGACAGAGAGCATATTGCGCGCCTCTCATTTGCGGATGCGATGAAAAAATCGGAACCATTAGTTTTCGAAATTCCCTGCCATCTCACAATGGACGGCAAACTCACGCTTGAATTTCGGGAATATTCCTCCTCGGGAGGCTTTTTCGGCATCTGGCATATGGCGCTTTCGGATTCTTTCGAAAAGCCGAACATCTTCATCGCACCACTGGATACACAAAAAATGATTGAACCGAATTCACTCATCGATAAAGCCGGAGTGACGCCGCAGCCGAGTATTGAAAAACCTGAAAACACTGCAAACCCGGGTTCTTCAAAGGATAATACTGCATCACCAACATCGCCGAATATTATCCCTTCGCCGGAAAAAACAGCAAAGGCCGATATTCGCGCGCGTAAACCAGGCGCAATAAATAAAAAAGATGGAAAACAAAAGGAATCTGAAGCGCGAAAGATGCTGCAGGATGATAAAAAAAAGGATGTGCGTGCCCAATGAATAGCGATATCACAATCGGCGTGAGTTCCTGCCTGCTTGGCAATCCCGTCCGCTACGACGGCGGCCATAAACGCGATGACTACATCACCACAACACTCGCGAAACATGTCGAGTTTGTTGTAGTATGCCCCGAATGCGAAGCGGGATTCGGCGTGCCGCGAAAAGCGATGCGCCTGTATGGTGACCCCGCATCCCCACGGCTGGTGATTCGAGAAACCGGTGAAGATAAAACCGAGCAGATGACCACGTGGGTTCATAAAAAGATTGAAGAGCTATCGAAAATGCAGCTCTGCGGTTTTATTCTCAAAAGCAAATCTCCTTCGTGCGGGATGGAACGCGTGAAAATGTATAACACAAAAGGAGCCGTTGCCGCTTCCGGCAGCGGACTTTTCGGAGGTGCGCTTACATCCCGTTTTCCGCTGCTTCCCATTGAGGAAGAAGGAAGGCTTCACGATGAGGCAATAAGGGAACATTTCGTTGTGCGGATTTTCGCCCACCGCCGATGGCTCGATCTTCTGAAAGCGAAAGCCACACCCGCGCGCATCGTTGAATTTCATACTCAGCACAAATATCTGTTGATGGCGCACAATCCGGCGATGCTTCGCGAACTCGGCAAACTCACCGCCCGGGTCAAAGAACTGAAGACCAATGATTTTTTCCGGACATACGAAAATCTCTTTATGGAAGCGCTGAAAACGAGATCCTCCGTGAAAAAGAATGTCAACGTTCTTCAGCACCTCTCAGGGTATTTTAAAAAACAACTCACGCCAGACGAGCGCGAAGAGCTTGGTTCGCTCATCGAGGAGTATAGAAATGGCCTGGTGCCGATTCTTGTGCCGCTTACGCTTATTAAACATTACATCAGAAAATACCACGCAGAGTATCTTCTCCGGCAATATTATCTTTCTCCACATCCCGCAGAACTTTTGCTGCGGAATCATCCATGAGTCAGAGCGGGTTTTCGTCTGGCGTATCTCCGTACGAAAACAATTCGATCGTCAAAATTTTTCTTGAAAAGAATACCGCATATAATTTCACTATCGCAATTTCTGGAGGTGACAATGACACAAGGGACCTACAAGCAATTGTACTCATCGGGTTCAAAAGCAGATGATGTATTCCTTCTCGACGAAGGTACGGCATATTTTTTTGTCACCGTAACCGATAAATATGCCATCAAAGGTTCCGGGCTTTTTCTTGGCGCATCAGAAGTAATCCTCTCGCGCGCCGCAGGAATAGAAACCAGCAGGCTTGAAAATGCCATTCTGGATTCAAACGCCATGGTGAAGAGAATCGAAGCTGAAAAATTTATGAACAACATCTTCGATTATTCCTACATTCTCAATTCATGCATGGTGATGGCAAAGCAGGTTGCGCTCACCAACGAGATCATACGGAAAAACACAGAGTCTTTAGTCGGACATGAGAAGAAGATAAAGGAATTATCCATTGAATATTTCCGCATTATTGCCGCGCTGAAAAAAGAATACGACAAAAGGCGCCTGCCCTATCTGAAGGAAGTCATCGCCAAATACGAGACAAGCCTCACGTGCAAACGGGGCGAGGCGTTCGAGCGCACGCTTGAGCCGGAGCGGGTCTCGTCAACCGAATCGCTCAAAGGCCGCCACAGAGAGGTTTCTCAGGGAACGATTCTCTGCAAAGAGGGCACCGCGGGTGACGAAATGTATATTCTCAATTCAGGAAGCCTGGAAGTGCTCATTGGCGGAAACCGCGTCACCACCATCAGCGAACCCGGGACCATCATTGGCGAAATGGCTCTGCTCTTAGGGGATAAGCGGGCGGCTACGCTGAGAGCAATGAACAACGTGGTGGTTACACCGATTAAAAAAAGCGACCTGAAAGATATCGCCGAGAAGGAGAGCGGTCTTTTTCTCTCAATCGCGATTTCCATCGCAAGGCGGCATTATTTCAATGTGCAGAAAATCCACAGCATCAACGAAGTCATCATTTCGCGCGAAATCGACCAATCAAAAGTAAGTGAAGAAAAGAAAATGCTTGAACTGCACAAAGCCACCAGCGAGCTTTCATCCCTGAAAAGTGAATTATCACGGCTCATCGACACTAAAGGCGCCGATTTTCTCCAGGGACTTGTATAGCGCTTCAGGAGGAAAAAAACTTCAAAGCCGCGCGCACGAGTTCCTGAATGCCGGTTGACGGGTTTTCTGCAAGGATTGAATCGACCACTTCCGAAGCTTTTTGATCATCGAATCCGAGGGAGACAAGCGCTTCGACCGCGTCATTGCGGGTGCTTGTGCCTTCTTCCGCACCCCGGGCAAGGTCTTCGATTTTCTTTATTTTCCTGCGCAATTCAAAGAGGATTTTTTCGGCCTTGCTTTTTCCTATGCCGGGAATTTTCAAAAGGCGCGCGGCGTTCTGCTCGCGGACTGCAGCGATTATGCCGGGAATCGAAAGCCCCGAGAGAATGGTAAGCGCAATCGCCGGGCCAACTCCCGAAATGCCTAAAAGGACGATGAACATATTCTTTTCTTCCGCGCTTGCGAATCCAAAAAGTTTGAGGCTGTCTTCCCTCAGGTAGGTATGAACATGAAGTTCCACTTCTTTTGAGTTTTTTATCTTCTCGTAGGTTGAAACGGGAATATGGAGATGATATCCCACCCCTGTGACATCTAAAATGAGCTCCGTCGGCTTAAGTTCAACCGGTATTCCGCGCAGTCTTGCAATCATATTGCACCGCCGGTTTTCGCTCGCCCGTATTGGCTTCCGAGAAGACAGTGGCATGCTGCTACTGATATCGCATCGGTTAAATCGTCTTTCAAGACAGAAGTTTTTACTTTGAAGATGCGCGCAATCATCGACTGAATCTGTCCTTTTGTCGCCCTCCCGTAGCCGGTGAGTGCGCGCTTCACCTGAATCGGCGTGTATTCAAAATACGAGATATTATACATCCGAAGCGTCAGTACCATCACACCAACCGCCTTTGCCACATCGAGCGCTGTTGTGGTGTTCCGTGAAAAGAAAAGCCGCTCCACGGCCGCCACATCAGGCTTTTGTTCTTCGATTATTTTTTTCAAAGCAAGATGGATTTGCAGAAGCCGCTCGTCGAAATGCAGGGAAGAGTCTGTCTCAATGCAGCCACAGGCGGCAACGCGCATCGAGTCATCGACGACCGCCCAGCCGACGATTCCGTAGCCGGGATCGATACCGAGTATTTTCACTGCTCCTCGCTTATTTTCGCCATCACGTCATCAGCAATATCGTAATTGGAATAGACATTCTGTACGTCATCGAGCTCTTCGAGCTGCTGAATCAGGCGCAGGCACTGTGCGGCTTTATGCTCATCGAGAAGCACCGTCGTTTTCGGCAGATAGGTGATTTCGTTGACCAGCAGGCGGTAATTCTTGCTTTTTAAAAAATCTAAAACGCCGCCGTATGCGGAAGGCGATGTTGTGACGACAATATTGCCGTCTTCGGTTTTCACGTCCTCTATATCGTAGTCTATGAGCTGTTCGAGCACGTCATCTTCTGTCGTCTGCCCGCCCTCAAGGATAATCATTCCTTTGTAGTCGAAAAGATAAGCCACGCTTCCCGTCTCGCCCAGGTTGCCCCCGTTTCGCGAAAAAATCTTGCGGACTTCCGGAGTCGTTCGGTTGCGATTGTCGGTGAGGCAATCGACTATGACCGCAACTCCTCCCGCTCCGTAGCCTTCGTAGCGGACTTCTTCATAGGTGACGCCTTCGAGTTCACCCGTGCCCTTCTTGATTGCCCGATCGATATTTTCATTTGGCATATTATTTTCTTTCGCTTTGTTTATGGCAATCCTCAGGCGAGGATTTGCCGACGGGTCTCCGCCGCCGATCCGCGCAGCAACGGTTATTTCCCTGATGATTTTGGTGAAAATCGCGCCGCGTTTGGCGTCAACCACGGCCTTTTTTCTCTTGATGGTAGACCACTTTGAATGACCTGACATACTGTTCTCCCGATGTATTAATTATTAAATTCAGAGTTTCACACAATACGGGCTTTGCGCATACAATGCGCCTACCCATACGCTGATGAAAAAGCCCGATAGAACACCGCAGCCTGTCACGTAGCTATACAGTTTCAATAAGCCTTTGCCACATCTTTTGAATGCGTGAAAAGCGTACGGCAATTTTTCAATAACCCCGCTTTATTTTCAACTGTAATTTTTGTATCTTCTGGCGCGCGCCGTTGGGATTATAATCGAAATCAATTGCCTGTTTATAGTACGTAATTGCCGTATCCAGATTGCCCAGCCGCTCGTGCGCCCACGCCAGATTCCAGCGGACCTTTCCCGCATTCAGTTTAGTGAACAAATACTCTTTCTGTTTGCTTTTAAGTTCGAGCTCTCCTTTTTTGTCCTGCTCCGCGTATACATCCATTCGGCTTTCCCCTTTTTTCGGAACAGTCGCTTTCAGCTTTTTTATCTCTTCCTGAATTTTCTTTATTTCATCGATTTTCCCCTTGATATCAGCAAGTATCTCCTCCTGATATTGCGCGGTGCTCTTATATGCCTCAGCGGCCTTTTCAAATTCAAGATCTTTTAAATGAATATCGCCCATGTATTCGCTGATTTTCGACCGCCGGAGAATGTCGTCTTCGGGTAAAAGTTTCAGCGACTCCGTAAATGATTTTTTTGCGAGATTGAAATTGCCGGTTCGTTTGTAGGCAAGAAACCCGAGCGCAAAATGTATATACCCGTCATCGGGTTTCTTTTCAAGATATTTCTTATAGTGCTCAACAGTATCTACATAGCGGCCGATGTCTTCGTAGAGATTGCCGAGAAGAAGGAAAAGCTTCGCATCTTCCGGATCCGGCTTTGCGCGAAGATAGCGCTCGAGATGGAATATCGACTTTTTCTTTTCATTGGTTTTTGAAAGCGCAATGCCGAGGCGCAGAGAATATTCCGGATTGGAAGGATTGAGCTCGTACGCCGCCTCAAGCATTCGCGCGTGCGCCTCGGGTTGATTCCAGTCCCGATATAACTCCGCGATTTCGAAAAAGATGACATCATCCTTTTCCGGCTTGATGACGCGATACCGCAGAGCCTGAAGATAATTGTTCAGCGCATAGTCGAATTTCTCCTGTTTGTGATAGCACCGCGCAAGATAGAGATGCAGTGAAGAAAGCTCTTCGTTATTCTCGATGAAAAAGCCGGAAGCTTTCCGCTCCCGATAGGCTTTCTCAAGGAGGCGCTTGCCGGATTCAAGGTTTTTCATGATATCATGTTCGGATGGCGTGAGGCGCTCTCCGCCGCGAAGTTCATATATTTTTGCAATACGCGCAGAAGCCTTTTCAGCGGCGGATTTATACTCCTGTTTTTCATAGAGCGCGATTACTTCATCGAGGGTTTGCGGAAACGCACTCACCGCATACAGCGTTATTGCCGCGCACAGCAGCACAACGGGAAGAAAATGATATCCGAAATTCTTTATTTTTTTTTTGCGCAATCGCATGGTCTTCGATGCCCGCGAAAAATGGGAACCACCACTACAATATCGGCATTTTTTCAGGATTTTTCAAGCAAAATGAATCATGCTGGCATGTAATTGTATTTGACAATCGCAATCATTCGATCACAGCATGCGACAAAACCAACTGGAGTGCGCTATGAATTTGAAATACACATTAATGCTGCTGTGCATTTGTATCATCCTCATCGGATTTTTAGCACCGTATCTCAATACTACCGTGAATATGCTTGAAGAGACAATCCCCGGCTTCACTCCCGCGCGCGATGACGACGCGGCGAGGCGCTTCGCCCCGAGCCTCATTTCAAACGATGATTTCGGATTTCCCCATGCCTGTTTGTACCGGGCAGCGCGCGATGGAAAAGGGAATCTGCACCTTGCGTATCATCCCGTCTGGGAATATGAACGGAATAACGCCGGCGGGTTGATGCCGTTTTTAAGCAGGATTCTTTACACGGGCGGCCTTTCAATACAGCGGTTCATGTTCGGCAAAGGCGATGTGGAAGTCATATCGGCGATTATATCATCTCAAGGAAAAATTATTTCAATCGAGTTCGAGCGGCCGAAAGACTACAACCCGGCCACCTTCACAGTCGCTCATCAGACTGTGCGCTTACAGGAAACATTTAATCAGATGCCGGTATTCAGAGTATCCTCGTGGAACCATTTGTTCGAAATTGAACAGGGCGATGGAAATGCTGCGAAAGAAAACGAGAAGCTCTGGCGCTGTAATCCTGAATACTTCACAGAAGATTTATGGAACCAGTACACCATGGTGCGGCTCAAAGAAACCCGGCTCCGCAAAAGCAGGGCGCATCTGCCCTGGGAGAGGGCTGCGGTGAAGTGAGGTAAAAAAGTTGTGTTGAACAGAACGTCAAACCATTGTTATGAAAAAACTAAAGGAAATACTTATGCTTATAGAACGAATTCATATAGAAAATTTTAAAAGTTTTAAAAACACTACAATTGAAAATATCCCTCCGCTATGCGTGATAATTGGCGCTAACGGAAGCGGAAAAACAAGCTTCTTTCAAATATTTGGCTTTCTAAAAGAATGTCTGACGTTTAATGTAACCAGGGCGCTGCAAACTCTTGGAGGATTTCATGAAGTCACAAGCAGAGGCAATACTGATTCTGACATCATTATAGAGATTCAATACCGCATGGAAATAACAGGAAAAAATCGTCTCGTTACCTACCGCCTGGAAATAGGGTTGGATAATAATAAAAAACCAACTGTGAAAAAAGAAATTTTACGATATAAACGTGGTTCTTCCGGATCGCCTTTTCATTTTCTTGATTTTTCCATGGGGAAAGGCACGGCAGTAATAAATGAAGAAGATTTTTCAAAAGTTGACGAAGAGCTCACTAAAGAATACCAGGAATTGGATCCTGATATATTAGCCATAAAAGGGATCGGCCAATTTCAAAGATTTAAAGCAGCAAATGCATTCAGGCAATTGATTGAGGGATGGCATATTTCTGATTTTCACATTAATCTTGCAAGAGGAAGTAAAGATAATACTGGTTTCGCCGATCATCTTTCAATAACAGGCGACAATCTTCAAATTGTAGCAAAAAATATTTATGACAATCATCCGGATATATTCAACATAATTCTCAACAAAATGAAAAAACGCATTCCGGGAATTGGTGACATTATTCCTGAAGAAACGCAGGACAACCGATTGATATTAAAATTTAAAGATTCATATTTTAAAGATCCATTTATTGACAGGTACGTTTCTGATGGAACAATAAAAATGTTTGCTTATCTGATTCTTTTGTATGACCCCAGGCCATTCCCTCTTTTGTGTATTGAAGAACCCGAAAATCAACTCTATCCACTGTTACTGCAAGAATTACTTGAAGAATTAAGAGAGTACTCTATCAGAGGTGGTCAGGTTTTTGTCTCAACTCATTCTCCAGATTTATTGAACGCTGCAAAACTCGAAGAAGTTTTCTGGCTTCAAAAAAAAGAAGGTTTTACACAATTCAAACGTGCAAGCGATGATCCGCAAATCCAGGCTTATTTTCAAGCAGGTGATACTTTGGGATATCTGTGGCGCGAAGGATCTTTTTCAGAGGTGGACCCGCAATGAAAGAGCTCGTGATTTTATGTGAAGAGCTATCAATGAAGGAAATGCTGAGAGAATTTTTACCAAAAATCTTCGACGACAATGTAATTATCAAATATATAGTATTTGATGGAAAAAGAGATTTAAGAAAAAGAGTGTCCAGAAAGTTAAAAGCTTATCAAAATAACAGCGCTCGATTTCTGATAATTCTTGATCAGGATACATGTGATTGTTACGAGTTAAAAAGAGAAATCACTCAAAAATGCGAAACAACACATAAAAAATTTATCGTAAGAATTGTGTGTAGAGAACTCGAAAGCTGGTATTTAGCGGATCTTAGTGCCGTAGAAAAAGGTTTTAGGATTCCAGGGTTATCTTTGAAACAAAACAAAGAAAAATTTCGCAATCCTGATAAAATTGCACATGCAGCCGAAGAATTACAGAAGTTAGTTCCTCATTATCAAAAAGTCAGCGGATCAAGAGAAATCGGCAAATTCTTAAGCATCACGAACAATCGCTCAAAAAGTTTTCATGCGTTTGTAACCGGATGCCAAAAACTACTTGAAAATGACATTACACACTGAAATATTATGAAAAGCAAACACCGCATTATCCTCATTTTTATAATTTTCTTCTCCGGCAATCTCTTCGCCTACACGTTCCGCGATATCATCGACGCTGCGTATCGCGTTTCTTTTTCCGTGAATAACGCATGGGAGATAAAAAAGGAAAAAGCGTCCGATTTCGGGAAAACCTATAAAATCCACCCGCGAGGAAGCAAGCGCTTCATCATGCTCATAAGTGTTGTGAAAACACCGGAGAGAAACCTGGAGCTTTCGTTTTTTCGCGAACAAATCGGAGAGCAGGGGAAAAAGCTTCTTGCGCAATCGGCCGAAAAATCGCTTATCATCAGCGAACTGAAAGACTCTGAAAACAAAACTACCATCGGATACTATTACCGACTTACCGACGCATCGCGGGCCCCCGATGGCTATCTCTACGCGGTACAGGGAATGCTTCCAAAAGAAAAATCGTTCATCACCTTCACCTACCTTTTCAATTACGAAAACGAAAAAGAGCTGCAAAGCATTTTCGACACGCTCAGAAGCATACAGGTTCACTACGATGCAAGCAGCAGCAGAATATCACACCTTCTGTTCAGAGACGGGGAACTGCCGGACACAACGGTTGGGAAAGATTTGATTGCGAAATCCATACAGGTGATGTACTTCTTTCTGAAAACCGATACCTACAATACAACACTTCCGCCTCTTACAGAAAAAGACATTCAGTCCTTTGAAACAAAAAGCGAAAAAGGTTCAATGATGATTTTCCGCTATGAGAGCACAATCGAGAACGCGAAAGATTTTTTCACAGGTCTTTTTTATGGCCATTATGGAACTCCATCTGAAGATACCCCGGAAGAGTTCGTCGTAAAAAAAGATACCATGGTTATCTTCTGTTTTGAAAAAGGAAGCGCGCTTGGCAATAAAGTAAAAAAAAGAGTTCTCGAGAAATTAAAATAGCGCTATTCATCCCATACATACCAGTCGCCATCGACATATTTCACACGAAGCATCTGATATTTAAATCCCTGCATAAATTCGAAAACAACTTCCGGCCTGTGAGCGATTTTAAATTCTTCGGCTTCTTTCTCGGTGAGAATTTCAAACGCATGCCACAGCGCGCTTTCCGCAGCAGCAACATTCACTTTGCCGCTCCACACATAGGGCTGGGAATCGGTGCAGGATGGCACAATGCCCGTTTCCGTATGCGGAACATGCACGAGGATATTGCGCTCCTCGGATGAATAATGCTCGAATCGGTTGAGCCCGAACGACCATTTGAGGAAATTCCCTTCTGTTTCCTCGCCGAAGACGGAAAAAAGGGCAAAGCGCTTCGGGCCCATCTGTTCTTTCACGTATTCAGAAAAAAGAATCTTCTTTTCCATGAAAACCCCGCATTCCAGAATAATCATACCGGTCATTCGCGCAACCATTTTATGCTTGCAAACATTGCTTCCATAGTGATGATGCGAATATCATCATACATCACAATATTAGGAATTTATACCCATGCCGACAGATTCAAAAAACCTCAAACCTCTTGAAATTATCCTGTGCATTATTGCGCTTCCCGGGAAGGCCATCTCGCGGGATTTCTTGCGGGCATTATCACCGCGCGCTGAAGCAAACGTAGAGAAGCTGAAATTCCAATAACTTCTTTTTCAGCAATGAACATATCCCGTGAAAAATTTCACACATTGGTCACCGAGGTTTATGGTTTAGTAATTGAATCGCTTCCTGCCAATCTCAAAGAGGCAGCGCTCGGTGTGCTCATCATCGCGGAAGATATTCCTCCCGACTGGCCGGAGGACGAGCTTTTAGGGCTTTACGATGGCATTCCCCTTTCCGAACGCGGCATCGACAACCAGCCCCTGGTACCGGATAGAATTTTCATCTACAGGATTCCGCTTATGCGCATGTGCAGAAATCTGTCCCAGCTTCGAAGGGAAATTCGCGCCACCATCATTCACGAACTGGGGCATTATTTCGGATTCGATGAAGATGAACTTGAACATATGGGTTTGGATTGATTCGCAGGCGCAACACGGCCTCAAAATATTATTCAAAGCGCGGAATGTTTCCCTGTTGACAAATATGCGGGACGCCATAACGATTGATGGCATAACATCCTATATTGCAAACGGTATAAAGACATGGCGCAGAAAAAATCTCGAAAAGAGCTCATCTCAATTGTTCTTCCGGTGTACAATGAAGAAGAAAATATCGCTATGCAGTATCAGCATATTGTTGAAAGCCTGAAGCCTTTCGGGTTACATTTTGAAATCATCTTTGTTGACGACGGCAGCCGCGACCGCTCAGTTGAAATACTTAGTGAAATCGCAAAGAAAGATAAAAGAGTAAAGCTCGTGGTGTTCAGAAGGAATTTCGGCCAGACCGCGGCAATGGCAGCGGGCATCGATTATTCCTCGGGTGATATTATCGTCTTTATGGATTCAGATTTACAAAACGATGCGCAGGACATCCCGACGCTGGTGGAGAAAATTCACGAAGGATACGACGTAGTCAGCGGCTGGCGGAAAGACCGCAAGGATAAGCTCGTCTCGCGAAAAATTCCATCCAGAATCGCAAACTGGCTTATTGCAAAGGTGAGCGGCGTCAAGCTCCATGACCTCGGATGTTCGCTAAAAGCATATCGCGGCGAGGTCCTTCGCCAGGTGAAGCTTTACGGCGAGATGCATCGCTTCATTCCTGTTCACGCTTCCTGGGTGGGCGCGAATATCACCGAAGTGCCGGTGCGGCATCATGCCCGCAAATTCGGACAATCGAAATACGGTATCCAGCGCACATTCAAGGTGATTTTAGACCTCATCACCGTGAAGTTCTTGGGCTCGTATTCCACCAAACCCATTTACGTGTTCGGAGGAGCGGGGATGGTGCTTTTCGTTTTGAGCTGTGTATCCGGCGCGGCGGTTATCTTCATGAAAATATTCCAGGGACTTTCAATGAACCGCAACCCGCTCTTATTTCTCACCGTGCTGCTCATCCTCATGAGCGTGATGTTCATCATGCTCGGAATTCTGGCAGAACTTTTGATACGCATCTATCATGAATCGCAGGACAAAACGCCATATACGGTAAAAAGCGTCATCAATATCGGCAGGCAATCGCG
Source organism: uncultured bacterium (assembly GCA_937921485.1). Classification (GTDB taxonomy): domain Bacteria; phylum Spirochaetota; class UBA4802; order UBA4802; family JAGODF01; genus DYLV01. Next base: position 6,883 of record CAKZSV010000072.1, on the reverse strand, counting down.
GTGACACCAACTCTATCGACACTGCGTCACTGAGGATAGAGCACAAGCAGCGGTCGCTGCCCAAAGGGGCACACACCCCGTCGACAGCACGCCACTCAATCTGCGGCACCAACGGCGGTCGCTGCCCAAAGGGTCACACACCCCATCGACAGCAGGCAACTACGGCTGCAGCACACACTGCAGTTCGTGCGCTATCGGCACCAACTCATTTTTTACCCAGAACCCGATTTTTTAAATTATCCGCTTTGACTTCATAAATAATCATAACGGTGTTCTCTTCTTTCTTTTCCCTGATGACCGATCCCGCTTTCACCGTGCCGCCGAATTCATTTACGATTGCCACGCCTGTCGATTTTACATCGAGGACCTTTTCGGCCGCCTTCACCCGTTCGGTGATGAACTTTTCAATGACGGTATTTTGCGCAGCAGTTATCGCCCCGTCCTTCGTCACTGCGGATGACTTCGCCCGGAAGGTATTGCCGTCAATCCAGCCCAGCGGAATAGCAAAATCTTCAGATTTTTTTTCCAGTGTACCTGCTGGCCGCTCCTCAACCGACTCGCAAGCCACCAGGCTCATCAGGCATATCATTGCACACATCATAAAGATTTTCAACTTCATCGCATTACCTCCACGTCATTCATTCTTCACACGATTTCGAAGACATACCATCGGCAAAAATAATTCAACTATTTTTTAATATTGAGAACGTACATCTTTCTAAATGCATAAAAAAAGCTGCTTCAAAGGAAGCAGCTTTTAGACTGAAAGAATAGCTTTTTTTACTGAACGCCGCCCTGTACTTGCTTTTTGAGGCCGCGCGCCATAACTTCATAGACAACTTCGCAGTTATCATCGTCATCGTAGGTTTCTTTCTTAACGGATCCGCCTTTGACGAGACCGCCGAATTCCTTCATGACAGCGACGCCGGTGGACGCATAGTCAACCGCTCCGGCAGCACCCTCGATACGGGCACCTTTGAATTTTTCGATGATTGTCTTCTGTGCCATCATGATGGCTGCTTCTTTCGCGGTACCCCTTCTCTGAATTTTGTTCGTCAATCCAGCCTTAGGAGCTCCAGTGGAGGTGACCCTGAACGTATTGTCATCCACCCATCCTTCTGTGATAAAGCTTTCGCCTTTCACCTGTCCGCCAAGCCCTCTGGGCCCGCACGACGCAAGAAAAGCGATTCCTACCATCACAGCCGCAACTACCAGAAGTTTTTTCATACAAACTCCTCCTTAAATTTAAATGCTTTTTGTACTATTCTTTTTAGCTTTATGCCTTTTAATAAACGGCTTGTAACGCTAAAAAAGAATCGCCATACCCATTCAACAGTTCCACGCTAAGTAATCAATCCCTTTCGCATACCGGAAATCGTAGTACAGGTACGACTACACGTCAAATCAAATTCTTTTATATGATACATAGAGTTAATGGAACCGTCAACATAAAATTCACATTTTTTTCTTCATGCGGGCATTTTTAAAAATAATAAATTATAATCACCATAAAGCAATAAAGTGTCATATTACTCCAGGCATAAGGGAACTTCTAAAAACTGTTTTAAAGGATGTTCCCTTGTGGGCACAATATATAGGTAAAAACCGCTTTCTTTTGATACTATTTTTAAGGATGAAAGCGGTTTTTAGTGGTGCCCATAATACCTAAAAGACACCTTTCATCAGTGCAAACCTACCGCTCTTGCACAATCCGCCCCGCCGTGATAACCAGCAACACCGTGACAATCACAATGTTCAGTGCAAACCAGATAAACAGCATCTCCCGGGTCATGCTCCAGTAGTACATCAAACCCGCGCCATAGCCTGTTCCATAACCGAGAATGATAAAATGGCAATATTTTGCGAATATATTCGCAAAAGTGTCCATTGAAGAATCGGATGTGACAACCATTCTGTCCAGTACATATTTTTGCGCTACCGGGATGATGATAAACAGAAGCACCGCCAGAAGCGCTGATTGAAATATCCAGTGTTCAATATGCGAAAACAGAAGACCGATGAGTGAAGCGATAAGCATAATCACAATCACGAAGACGGGGCTGTATTTCATTTCCAGCTTCTTTTTGACCGTCCCGGCAAGCGGCTTTAAATCGGTGAGTTCAGCCCGGGTGTATTCGGTTTTCGAGCGGAAAATATCGGCATAATGCGCAATGATAAACACAATGGCCAGATACACCGCGTACACAATAAGAATATTTACCAAAGCCATCGCACATGCTCCTTTTTATGATTTTATCACGACCTTTCTGCCCTTCACTTCAAGCTTATCCCTGCAAAAGAGGTCAACCGACAGAGGCAGAATCACATGTTCTTCTTTTAGTATTCTTGCCGCCAGGCTTTCCTCCGTATCGTCCGGCTCAACAGGCACCGCGCGCTGCATGATTATTGGACCGGTATCGGTTCCTTCATCGATGAAATGCGTGGTACAGCCGGTTATTTTTACACCGTAATCGAACGCCTGCTTCTGGGCGTGCACTCCCGGAAACGAAGGAAGAAGCGCCGGATGAATATTGATGATGCGGTTTTTATACTCGCGCACGAAATACGGCGTGAGAATGCGCATGTAGCCTGCAGCAACGATAAGATCGGTATTCGCTTCCCTGAGCAGTTTAACAATTGCCTTTTCATGTTCAGCCCTGCTTGCGTATGCTTTAGGATCAACGAAATGCGCATTCATTCCGAAATCGCGGGCGATTTCAAGCGCCTTTGCGTCAGAAACATCGGAAATGAGAATGCCGAGCCTTGCGCTTGATATTTCCCTGCTTTGAATTTTCCGCGCAACCGCCTGAAAATTGGAACCGCGACCGGAGGCGAGGAACGAAACGACCTTTTTGCGCATTGATTGACCTTTCTTGTCTATGGATAATTATTGGCGCTGCAATGCACCACCCTTCCTCGGAAGCCGGGGAATTTCAAACACTTTTTCCGCACACGCCATAGTGCCATGCCGAAATTGCGCACATGCCTGATGCGAAATTTGTGCTACTTCTATGCTGCGCTACTGCCCGCCGCCTTCCTTGAGTTTCTTCTCAAGCTCTTCCAGCCGGCGCTTGAGTGCTTCCACTTCGTCTTTGGTGGTCAAGCCCATCCGTTCCAGAGCGTTTTTCGTAAACTTCATCACCTGATCCTCCGCATTCCGCTTCGCCTCGTCCGCCTGCTTCAGGATTTCATCAACAAACTTTTTCCCTTCTTCCTCCGCCATTTTCGCTTCCTGCGCGAAATTTTTAGCCCATTCTTCAATTTTTTCCTTGCTCATTGCCGCAAGGCCAATACCCGTCAGCAGAGCCTTTTTGACCGATTCCATCATCGCAGACCTCCCTGGTTATCGTATTACTACATTATGGATGCCAAATGATTCGCCGATAGCACTCCTATGTGAACATAACACGCCGTACATCCTGTTTATACGTGTAATAATAATACAAAGATTTTTTTCATTCGTCACTAAAATTTATTTGCCTCCCACAGCATCTTAAATATTTTGTGTAACAGTGGAGGAAGCCATGGAAATCAAGGTGCTGAAAAACATTTTCGAATCGAACAAAGAGCGCGCCGCAGAAATCAGAGAGCTTTTGAAACAACACAAAATCTTTATGATCGACATCATGAGCTCTCCCGGCGCGGGCAAAACCACCGTCACCGACAGAATTATCGAAAATCTTAAAAAAGACTACCGCATTGCCGTCATCGAAGGAGATATTGAAACCACGAAGGATGCGGAAAAGATTGCACGCCACAACATTCCGATTGTCCAGATTGAAACGAGCCTTTTCAGGGGCGACTGTCATCTTGAAAGCGGCTGGATTATGGGTTGTCTTGAAAGCTTCGATCTTGAAAAACTCGATTTCATTATCATCGAAAATATCGGCAATCTGGTGTGCCCGGCGGAATTTGACCTTGGGGAGGATGAGCGCGTGGTGGTGCTTTCTGTCACCGAAGGCGAGGACAAGCCGGTAAAATATCCTCTGATGTTCAATTCCTCTCAGACGCTTCTTATAAATAAAATCGATCTTCTGCCTCATCTGGAATATTCCCTTGCCGAAGCGCTTAACAACGTGAAGCGTACAAACCCAACGATGAAGGTATTCCAGGTGAGCGCAAAAACCGGCGAAGGCTTCGACGAATTTATAGCCCACCTGCGATTGGCCATCGAGGAAAAGATTGCATAAGTGTTGGTATTGAATCATGGCGGATGCTGCTGCCCTCAATGAGGCGCTTCGCCTCCTGCGCGATTGTGTGCCGGAAGAACGCGTCATTTCCCGGAAGGATATACTCGAAAGCTACGCGCGCGACGAAACTCCCGACATCTCCGGCGTTCCCGATATTCTGGTCTTTCCGGTTTCCACGCGGGAAGTATCCCAAATCGCGAAGATCTGCTCACGACTGCGCGTTCCGCTCATCCCGCGGGGAAAGGGCACGGGCGTAGCCGGCGGCGCGCTGGCGCTTTGCGGCGGCATGATGATTTCTTTTGAGCGGATGAACAAAATCATTGAGATTGACAGGGAAAACTTAGCGGCGGTCGTCGAGCCCGGCGCGGTTACGCGCGAGATCGATCAGGCGGCAAAACAATTCGGCCTGATGTATCCGCCGGATCCTTCCAGCCTGGATTCATGCTCCATCGGCGGGAATGTCGCTGTTGGTGCGGGCGGGCCGCGCGCTGTAAAATACGGCACCACCCGCGATTATGTGATCGGCCTTGAATGCGTGCTCGCAAACGGGGACATAATCACGTTAGGCGGCAAATACGTGAAAAACGCCACAGGCTACGGCCTCATCCCTCTGCTGGTGGGTTCGGAAGGCACGCTGGCGCTCATTACGAAAATCATTCTCCGGCTTATACCGCGCCCGGCATGTGTCATCGACATGCTCGTTCCATTCGAGGATATCGGTTCAGCGCTGAGATCGGTGGAGCATATTACCGCGGCGAAGATTGTCCCCGCAGCGATGGAATTCATGGAGGAAGACGCGCTTCGCCTTGTGACGGAATATCTTGGGGCGAAGATGCCCTTCCCCGCAGCGCGCGCGCACCTTTTAATTGAACTCGACGGCCTAACTGAAGAAGAGGTGTTGCGCCAGGCTGGTAATATTGTTTCAGTTTTAAAGCTTAATGAGAACGATATCGTCGTGGCGCAAACAGAGCAGGAAAAAGAGCGCGTCTGGCGCGCGCGCCGCTCGATCCGCGAAGCAATTGCCCGCAAAAGCCCGGTTTTTTTAGCTGAAGACACTGTGGTGCCCCGGGCAGATGTGCGGCGTTTTCTTTTGAAACTCAAAAGTGAATTTTCCTCCAGAAATCTGGTTTCTCTCATGTTCGGCCACGCGGGCGACGGCAACGTGCATGTGGATGTTCTCAAAGGCGACATGCCACTCGATGAATGGCGCGCGATGCTTCCTGAACTAAAAACAGCCATTTACCGCATTGCCGCAGAATGCGGCGGCACCATCTCAGGAGAGCACGGCATCGGATTTTTGAAAAAAGATCATCTGCCGATTGTGATGGACGAATATACGCTTCAACTCATGCGCAAAATTAAGCAGGCATTCGATCCGCTCGGAATTTTGAATCCGGGCAAGGTGGTGTGACAGAATTACGAAGCTTCGACGGGAACATCAATTCTAACATATTTACGGTGAAATTCCACAGATGGGTGCAGAGCGCAGCGGCTTTCATCGGCCGCAACCACATCATTGCGCACACTGAGCACTCCTCCCTGCCATTTGTCGCTTCTAACTCCTCCAACGCCGCATGCAATTCTTCATTTGATGCTTCCAGTTCTTCATTTTTTTGATCAACCTTAAGTTTGTAAATCGTCAACTCATCATTCAGGTTCATAATCCTGTCCATCAAACCAAGAGAGGAAAAAATAATCAGGGCCACGAATCCGAATTCGGTGCTCCACTCGGTCAGCGGTGCAGAAGGCAGTTTGCCCAGAGCGTGAGTGAACCGATTATAGTGAATAATCCAACATTTAACATTCCCAGAATAAAATATCGCGCAAACCGTATGCCTTTTATTAAATAATAAACGGTCCATATCACTAAAAAAACAATTAAAGGCTGCAGCAAATAATATGCGGCGGGCAGGCTGACATTCAGAGGCACCCCCAGTGACAGCAACGCATTCAGGGGGAATATTATCACAGCGAAAAATTTTAGAAAAAAATCTATCTTTTTATGCGTTTATGCGTTTCCGCAATTTTCATAATATTGCAGTAAAAGAGGCCTCCGCATGCGGCAAGAAGATTGAGAATAAAGGGAGAAGATACATTCGCCCACCAGGGAAAATCGGGCCATAAAAACCTGAAAGCAAATCCACGGTGGGTCATCTGGAACATAAGCAGCAGCGCAGAAAATAGCGAAAAAAACAAATAAGGGAACTTCTAAAAACTGTTTTAAAGGATGTTCCCTTGTGGGCACAATATATAGGTGAAAACCGCTTTCTTTGATACTAATTTTAAGGATGAAAGCGGTTTTTAGAGGTGCCCATAATTTTTATCCTTTGAAATAGGATGTAATGTAGAGCCCCTGTTAATCTTGTCACTCAACCGCATACCTTCACCAGTATTTTAACATACTGTAATATCTGTTAAAATGTCAATTATTTTGGCGTCCGGTTAAGGTTTTCGTAAAAACAATGCGGAAACCCAAACTTTTCTCATATTATCACTTTCGCTTTCAAATTTAGTGCTTGAAATCATCCGAACTCTTAATTACTTTGAAAGTGTATGCTGTCCGTGCAGGCATGTTGGCGATGGCGTAGTTCCACTTCAGAAAAAATATGAATGCTTCAAATAAAAATATGAAAATAACTTCGCTGTTTGATTCTCTTATTTCCGCCGCAGATCTTACGCTTGAAGAGCGGGGC
>CAKZSV010000071.1 GCA_937921485.1 uncultured bacterium | reverse complement strand
GGAAAATAAAACACCGCATCAAACTGCAGCCCTTTTATCTGATGCAGGTTTATGAATATGCAGGAATGTTTAACATTTCGTATCACATTGAGAAATGTTAATGCAATTTCTCTCACATTGATTTCCATAAATTGCCGAAATGAAATTTCAGATTCACCATTGAATACTGATTTCATAAAGTGGTCAATGAGCATTTTAATACCTGGCGTATTGATAAATTCTCGTAAGCTCATCACATTGCCGCTACCTGCAAGGCCAGTATTAAACCTTTTATTTTCTTCCTTGAAAATTTTAATAAATTCATCTTCAAATTCTTGTTTTGTAATTACACTGCTATTGGCAAAGTAATCAAGAAGATAAAAGCGCGAATACATAAGCGCAGCATAAAGGTTTGGGTAGTAACAATATATTCGCGAGCTTTTCCACTTCTCTGCCAGTATTTTGAAAAATTTATTTAAATCAGAGTTATCCCTTTTTGAAAATGCGAGAAACGCAATGTTGTTCACTTTTTTTCTCTCAAGCTCATTGATTTTATCAAGGATCATGTTTTCGGATATTTCAAAAACTCCTACATCTTTACCATTCACACAGGGATTGAGCGTGAGCAAAAATTCATCAAATTTAATTAAAGATTCATCCTCAATGGGATTTTCAAACATTCTATCCCATTGATAAAGATATTCTTTTAGTTTTTCGTGCCGTTTTGCGGGCAATCGATTATTCACATGCTGGACAATATCCGGTATTGAACGATAATTGTCCGTTAAATGATAGCGCTTATACGCGTTAAAGGGTGGTTTGTCAAAGGTGAGAGGATTTGCCAGCCTGAAAAAGTAAATCGTCTGATTCACATCCCCCACCATGATAAGCTTCGCATTCCACAGCTCTTTGAGTGTAAGGATCAATTCAAAATCGATAGGGCTCTGATCCTGCATCTCATCGACCATGATCAGTTTGCGCTTTTTTAAAATCTCCGGTAATTCATTGCTCTTGCGTTCATCTATTTGTTTCAATTTTTTCAGCACCTCGATAGCCACATCATTTGAATCGATGCGATTGGCATTTTTTAGCTCGACTGAGTATTTATTGAACTTCTCATCAGGATTGACATCATTTTGCGATTTTTTAAGATAGCTGTAAAATAATTCATTTTTAGCTATTTTGATACCGCCTCTCTCAACCGCATCCCGAAAATATCGAATTTTGGAAAGCATATTGATCATGCTGTATCGATTTCTTTTTGCATAGGCACTGAGCTTCGGATGCTCATTAATTTTAAATGGCTCATCATCTTCTTTTTCTTTTTGTATAAATTCCCAATATTTACCCAGATGAAATTTATGAGGGTTGGAGGAATCAAGTGGGCAATTTTTCTTTTCCGCATAAATCAGACGGGTATACACATCCTGCTCGCCTTCATACGTGCCCGAAAAAAGATTTTGTTCGCTTTTATTTTCGACAAGGCTTTCATATATCTGATGAACAAACGATGCAAAGGTGAAAATATTTTTTGCAATCAGATCCCTATCCGTCCGATCGCCAAGCTTATCGACTAAATCTTCCCTTGCATACCTCGTAAAAGTGAAGAGCACAATATCGCGGTAATCGAATCCCTTATCAATGAGTTTTTTAAATTTATTCAAAAGACAGGTTGTCTTGCCTGTCCCGGGACCCGCAAATATGAGGCAATCTTCGGGCTCTGCACGTAAAAACTCTTCCCTTTCATCTTTACATGAAATCATTGTTGTCCTCATTAGTGCTCAAAAATGAAATATAAGGGAACTTCTAAAAACCATTTATAAGGATGTTCCCTTGTGGGCACAATATATAAGTAAAAACCGCTTTCTTTGATGCTGATTTTAAGGATGAAAGCGGTTTTTAGAAGTGCCCATGAGTATTACAACAATTAGTTGATATTCATAGGTCAAAAAAATATACAGGATGCAACGAAGACGTCAAGGCAAAAAATTTCTATAATTTCAGCAATATTCCGATGAAACCTTATTGCGCGCATTCATTTATTGCAGCATGCATTTTTGCCCAATTGCAATTCAACAATCGCTTGACAGCACACCTGCGTTCCGGCAATAATAGGAAATCGAATAACATTACGTCACACCGCCTTCTTTATGAGCCAAAAATTTTCGATATGCGGGTGATTGCCCATGAACAACATTATACGTTTTGGCGTATCCATCGATGAGAAATTACTCACCAGATTTGATAACCTCATCGCACAAAAGGGATATGTAAACCGCTCCGAAGCTATTCGCGACCTCATCCGCGACATGCTCGTACAGGAAGACACCGCAGCTCCTGAAGCCGACGTGATTGGCACGCTCACACTCATCTACAGCCATCACGCAAGCGACCTTTCGGAAAAATTGAACGACATCCAGCATCAGCATCACGACAACATCATCTCCACAGTCCATGTACATCTCGATGAGCACAACTGCCTTGAGGTCCTCCTTTTGCAGGGCGAAAAGCAAATTGTGCAGAAAATCGCGGACAATCTTCTCTCCGTCAAAAATGTCCGCCACGGCAAGCTCACCATCACCACCACCGGAAAAGACCTTTCGTAAAAAAGAAAAGCCGCCGCAGCAATTAATAATTGAGTTTTAAATTTTTTTTCAGCTCAATTTTAAAGTCGTCGTGGCCGATAATAAGAATAGCCCATACTATGCCCGCACGGATGCGGGGTGAAAGGAAGCATATACGCTTCTTTCAAGGGAACAGGGATGTTGAAAAAAACAATCGTTGCAACTGTAATATTAATTTCAACTGCATCGCACGCGCTGACGCGCGCGGATGATACCTCATTGTCTGCGGGAAAGATAGGGATACAGCATTCGGAGGCATCATCCGCGCCTTTCCTGGAAAGCGATTCTCCACGACCGATGTCTTTTGAAGAAGACGATGCCACATGTGCGTATCTCTCCCCTTATTCTCACGGCGTAATTGCTCGCACACATCGCACCGCGGCAAAAAAATCTCTGCACGGCACATCAGCGCACGCTGAACGCCCTTTAAAAGATGATGGCGTAAAATATAAAATCTATCGCGTCCGAAAGGGTGATACGCTGTATTCAATTGCGCGAAAATTTCACATGTCGCCGGACGTCCTTTCCGAACGCAACAACATATCTTCCTCTTCCGCGCTTGTTCCCGGACAGCGTCTCAAAATACCCACATTAAAGAAAAATGTGGCGGAGGGCGCACTAAAAAAAGATGATGAATCCACCCGCGAGTACTCCTCAATCCGCTTCGCGTGGCCGCTGAGACGCATCATTTCCGTCAGCAGGGATGAAGCAAACGGCGTGCGCCCGCTGGGCATTGTTCTGGAAGGCGCACCTGGATCAGCGGTCGTGTGCGCGGCAAAAGGAACAGTTGAAAAAATCGGCAGCATGCGGGGCTTTGGGCGGTACATCATCATCAAACACGAATCGCATTTTCTGACGGTATATTCGGGGCTTAAAGATATTTACGTGCAGGAAGGCGATGAGGTGCAGCGCAACAAAAAGATCGGCACGCATGAAGGAAGCATTCATTTTCAGATCAATCGCGCGGGTCGCCCAATAAATCCGCTTGAACTCCTTCCCGATCGCGGGTCGAGCTATTCCGCTCTGGCACGCTGAACAAACACGTCCTCAAGCGTCGGGCTTATCAGCTCCAATGAATATCTTTCATAGTGATATTTTTTCAATATCGGCAATAATTCTTTTTTCAGCGGATAACCGCGCGCGCATATGAGGTGCAGTTCATTGCCGAAAACAGCAACTTCTTCAATGAAATCAAGGCGGCGGAGATTCTCAAACGCCTCAACGAATTTTTCAATCTTCAGCCGATATACGTCATACTCGAAGACCGCTTTGAGATGTGCCGGTGAATCCATAGCGATTATTTTTCCCCCGATTATGAATGCCGCGCGATCGCAGTTTTCCGCTTCCTCCATGTAATGGGTGGTTACGAAAAAGGTCCGGCCTTTTTTTGAAAGTGTGTGGATAAATTCCCAGAAATTTCTGCGCATGATGGGGTCCACCCCCGAGGTTGGTTCATCAAGGAAAAGCACCGATGGATCGTGCAAAAGTGCCCCTCCGAGGGCAAGGCGCTGCTTTATGCCCGCAGGGAGCGATTGTACCGTATCGTTTTCCCGGCTGCCAATCTGTGCAATATCAAGCGAGCGCTGAATTGCCAGCCGAAGTTTTTCCCCTTCCAGTCCATACAGCGCGCCGAAAAACTCAAGATTTTCCTTCACGCTCATTTCCTCATAGAATGAGAACCGCTGGGACATATAGCCGATATTCTGCCGAATTTCTTCTCTCTGCTTCATGATATCGAATCCGAGTACATGGCCTTCTCCGCCGGAGGGTGCTAAAATGCCGCAGAGCATTTTTATGGTAGTACTCTTGCCGGCGCCGTTTGGTCCTAAAAATCCGAAAATTTCTCCCTGTTTAACGCTGAAGCTCACGGAATCCACCGCGACAAAATCGCCAAACCGCTTCGATATATTTTGCACAGCAATAATGCCATCCATCATTCAAGCCCCTTTGAAAATCTGCGCACGCTAAAATAAAAAAGCAGAATTCCGATCACAAGCAAAAGTGCGATATCCTTCCAGAGAAATGCAAAGCCCGTACCTTTGAGAAAGACTCCGCGCACGATTTCTATGAAATATCGGAAGGGATTCGCGTAGGTGATATACTGAACTGCTTCGGGCATGGAATAAATCGGAAAGATGAACCCGGAGAAAAGAATAGCCGGCATAAAAAACAGAAACGTCGAAAGCATCGCCTGCTGCTGCGTCCGCGATACTGTTGAGATGAAAAGGCCCATGGAAGAAGATGAAAATATAAACGCAATACCGCCCGCAAGCAGCACAAAAAAATTGCCGTTGAATGGCACGCGAAAGTACAGTGTGATAATCGCGCTGATGACACAGATATCCATAAAGGCCACGATTGCAAAGGGAAGCATCTTCCCCGCAATGTATTCGAGCGGCAGCACGGGAGCTACAATGATCTGCTCAATAGTGCCGACCTCGCGCTCTTTCACCACCGACATCGCGGTAAGAAGGACAGTCACCAATCCCAGAAGAAGGACAAGAACACCAGGCAGAAAGAAGTTTCTGCTTGAAAGCTCCTGATTAAAGAGCGTTCTTTCTTCAATAGTAATCTGACGCGCATTCGGACGAATCATTATACCGCGCACCGAAGCAAGGTTCGCAATCTTTTTTAAAAAAAACTCCTGCGAAAAATCCATCGAAATCTGATTGATATATGAAACAATGATTCCCGCGCGATTTGAGTCCGTTCCATCGACGATCGTTTGCACCGACGCGCGCTTTCCAATTTTAATATTCCTTCCGAAATTCTTTTCAATTATGAGCGCAACTTCGCTTTTCCCCGCATCGAGCATTCTGTCAATATCCCTTTGCAAAACCGAGTGATCTTGCAGCGTAAAATATCCGGATGCGGTAAATCGTTCTACATAATTTCTGCTCTCAGCAGTGCGATCATAATCCAGAAGCAAAAGCTGCACTTCGTTCACATCCATATTGACTGAATAACCGAAGATGAACATCATGATAATCGGCGGTGCGAAAATCACAAAGCGCATTTTTCTGTCGCGGAAAAGCTGGCGGAATTCTTTCTTTAAGAATGCAAGCAGTATATTTTTTCTTACAGGCGCGCGCATCCATCACTCCGATATTTCAAGCGAAATTTTTTTAAGGCCTGCTGCAGTCACCACGACTGCGAACGCTGCGAGGAAAATGATCTGCGCCCACAGAAGCGAGTAGCCGATACCCTTCAGCGCGATTGCTTTCATCACCGCAATAAGATACCGCGCGGGGATGATATACGTAATGAACTGAATTGCCGCCGGCATGTTTTTTATGGGGAAGACAAATCCCGAGAGGATGAGCGAGGGCAAATAGGTAATCATCATCGCGGCCTGCACGGAAAGCACCTGAATTTTTGTCGCAGAGGAGATGAGTATTCCCACCCCGCAGGTCCCAAACAGAAAAAGCAAAGCGGCAATATACAGTTCGATAACGCTTCCCCGGATCGGCACGTCGAAAACAAATGCTCCCACTGCAAGCGTGATGACTAAATCGAAAAGGGCGATGAAAACATAAGGAATCATCTTGCCCGCGAAGAGTTCCTGCTTTTTCAGAGGCGTTGCGATGAGCGATTCCATCGTTCCGCGCTCCCATTCACGCGACATGGTGAGCGAGGTGATGAGAGCGGAAATGATTGCCATGATAATGGCAAGAAGCCCCGGCACAATAAAGTTTTTGCTTTCAAGCGTTTCATTGTACCACACGCGGCTTCGCACTTCCACCGGCATTTCTATTCCCGATAGTCCTGCCCGGTTTATTTCCGATTTGATGGCATCCTGATTGAGCACAAACACGATTGACCGCACATATCCTGTCGCCACCATCGCAGAAGTGGAATCCGAACCGTCCACAATCAACTGCAGTTTGGCCACCCTTCCCGATTTGAAATCACGCTCAAAACGCGGGGGAAACACAAGCGCCATGAGTATTTCGCCCCTGTCTATCGCATCATCAATTTCTATGAAAGAATTGAAATGCCGCACAACATGCAAATATTCGGTAGTGGAAATTTTTTCGCCGACAAGCCTTGAGAGAGAACTCTTATCCTGATCTAAAATTCCCACGCGGATGTTGCGCACATCCATGTTCAGAGCGTAGCCGAACAAAAGCAGAAGCATCACCGGCAGAATGAGGGAAAGGATGAGGCTTCGCGCGTCACGGCGGATCTGAATCCATTCCTTTTCCGCAATGACTATTATTCTCAAAATCGAGTCTTTCACAGCCTTTTCCATTCGGTCAGAAATAGAAAGCAATCCTCAAGGCCTGGAATGCTTTTTTTATGATGCATCACTTCAATGCCGTTATACCTGAGCAGGGATGTAATTTTTTTCACCGATATCCTTTTCTCATCGATAAACATCTTTACTACTTTTCCGGAGATGAAGGAAATTTCGCACATCTTCGAATCAGCAATCAGCCGCTGCGCGAAAAGCGCGTTGTTTGTTTCAAGAACATGCATGGGATACGGCACCATGGCCTTTATGTCGCCGGGAAGGCCTGATGCGAAAAATGAACCGCCATACATCAATGCGACGGTATTGCATCGCTCGGCTTCATCGAGATATGCGGTGGATACAATTATCGTCACGCCGGTGGCAAGAAGCTCATACAGAATATTCCAGAATTCCCGTCTCGACACCGGATCAACCCCGTTCGTGGGCTCATCGAGCAAAATAATCTGCGGGCGATGCACAAGGCAACAGGCAAGTCCGAGCTTCTGTTTCATGCCGCCTGAAAGCTTGCCAGCAAGGCGGTCTTTAAATGGGCCGAGTCCGCTGAACTCGTAGAGCCGCGGGCATTGCGCAGCGATGTCACGCTTCGACACTGAAAAAATCCTTCCGAAAAAATAAATATTTTCTTCGACAGTGAGATCTTCGTACAAGCCGAAGCGCTGCGGCATATAGGCGATGCGTTTTTTAAAGAAGCCGGGGTTTTCAAAAACGCTCGTGCCTTCAATGTGCATAGAGCCAGCGTCCGGTTTCATCACCGTCGCAAGAATCCGAAGCAAGGTGCTTTTGCCGGCGCCATCGGGGCCCACAATTCCGAAAATCTGGCCTTTCGATATTTTACAGCTTATCGCATCCACCGCTCGAACAGAGCCGAACGATTTTGAAATCTGTGAAAGCGTAATCACGCCATTACCTGCCTTCTTCATTTTTACAGATGTACGCATCAGCGGGCATTCCCGCCTTCAGTTTTTTTCCGGGATTTTCAAGGCGAATTTTCACCGCATACATCAACTTCACACGCTCTTCTTTTGTCTGGATTGTCTTTGGCGTAAACTCAGCTTTATTCGAAATTGCGATCACTTTACCGAAAAACTTTTCGTCCGGATAGGCATCAACCGTCACATAGGCCTTTCGGCCAAGGGAAACATATTTCAAATCCACCGCACTCACATATACCCGAATCCATGGAGCGGTCAAATCGCCCACGGCCATAATCGAAGAACCCGGAAAAGCCATCTCGCCCACTTCAAGATTCCGCGAAAGCACAGTCCCCGCAATCGGAGAATACACCACCGCATTATCGATTGAAGCGGATACCAGATCGAGATTCGCCTTTGCAACCCTGTACGCGGTTTCTGCGGAATCGAGGTCTTTCTGCGACACCGAGCCGCTCGCATGGAGGTCGCGGATGCGCTTTAAATTTTTAACCGCGTTTTCAAGATTCGCCCGTGCGGAGCTTCGCTGCGCGGAAAGCTCATCATACTCGAGACGAACGAGCAGATCGCCCTTTTTCACTTCCTCTCCTTCATCAAAGGGAAGTGCCGCAATTCTGCCTGCGACCTTGGAGCTTATCGCGATTTCCGTCACTTCGATTGTTCCGCTCGCTTCTAAGTATTCGGTCTGTACGCGTGATTTGCGCATCACATCGAAGTATACCGCCACCCCGACAAGCACTGAAATGATGATGACAACCGGAATAACTGGTTTTCTTTTCATCTTCCTTTCTCCATGAAAATGATTTCAGAATCGGCAACACCGAGTTCCTTGCGAAGCTCAGCCGCGGCCATGTGATAATTATAAAGCGACGTGATAAGGCCGGTTTTCGCCGCGGTGAGCGCGTATTCGGCAGCGATGAGCTCGGAATTTTTAATCACCCCTGCCTTATAGCTTTCTCTGGCGATGCGCAGACCTTCCTCCGCAAGCGCGACGCCTTCTTTCTGGGTATCTATGGAGAGGGACGCCGTTAAAAGCTTCGCGTGCGATGATCTGATGGAAAGGCTTATGAGCCGTGAGAGATTTTCTAGCTCCTCCCCGGCCGCTTTCACTTCTTCCTCTTCCTCACGAACATGCGATTTCGCCTGATCCACCGGAAGCAAAGATCCCCAGCGATACGTTGCCGCCACGCGTATCTGCCATGTTGTCTGCCAGCTTTCAGTGCCCGTGATTGCGGAAAAATCCGGCGAAAAGGGGCTTGAAGGCGGAAGGTGCAGATCAACCTCGTTCGGCAGAAGTTTTGACTTCCCGTACCACCCGGCGATTGAAAATGTGGGCCATAGATACGCCGAAGCAATAGAATTGCGCTTATGCTTATGCGCTTGTTGTTTTAAAGATATTTGCACGATTTCAGGGCGATTCTTCAAAGCGGTTTCGCTCAGGCTCTTGATCGCCGATTCTTTTTCCAGCGGTTTGCGATAGACGGTATTCATCACGCGAGAATCGGGAAAATATTTTGCATCTTTCATGCCAAGGCAATAATTGAAATAATCAATCGCAAGCTTTGTTTTATTTTCCGCGTCGAGCACCTGCACTTCAAGGCTTTTGTGCTGCACCTGCGCCTGAAGAAGATCATATTTCGGAACTGTTCCCGTTTTATATAAGTTTTTCACGTCCTTGAGATTTTCCGCGTACAATGCCAGCGAATCTTTTTTCATGTTTGCAATATCGCGAGCTAAAATCACATCGAAGTATGCTTTTATTACGCGATATTCTGTTTCAAATTTCACCCTGCGAAGCTCGGTTAACGCAATGACGTGCTGAGTACGGGAGGTTTGCAATGTGTGATAGAAATTTCCGGGATTAATTCCAAAGCGGAGTTGCACGATTTTTATATCGTACTGCCCGTCGGAAAGCGCCATAAATCCGCTCTCTGCACCCTGCCGGGTAAGCGATGCTTCCGACTCAAGGGAAGGCATAAGCGCCCCCCACGCGGCGTTTACCTTTTCCTCCGCCGCTTTCACCTTTAACTGAGCAATTGTATATTCGGTGTTATTAGCAAGTGCTATGGAAATCGCGCGATTTAGACTCACCATTTCATTCGCCACTAAAGGGGATAGCGTGAGCATGCCGATTGCACATAGTAGTATGATATTTTTCATCGCAGTTTTCCCTCCCTTCTATATTGTAAGCCGTACAATACAATCGACGAAAAATTCTGCGTGTATTCTTTAAGATAATTTTCATGGAAGACTGTGCCGTAAAGGTCTGTATCTTTCAGGATGATGCGGAAAAGATTGAAATACAGCGCGCTTCCTACAAGTTGAAAGAATGTATACAGCGGATGTATATCGGCGATTTTTCGATTTTTTTTCAAGATTTCAATTGCATTCATAAAAATCCCGAGAAATGGAATGAGCGTGTTTGGAAAAAATATATTTTTAAAATATTTTCCACCGCACGATATTTCCCGCATCACAATTCTGAAAAAATCTATATCCAGATTGTGGAGATATTCGATGAAAATGCCGAGTATTTCCAGCAAATCCTCAACAGAGGAGATTTCTTTTTTCATGTTCGCATCTATGTGCTTTCTGATTCCCTCTGCGGTATCGCGGATAATTTTCTCGTAGAGCTTTTCCTTTCCCCTGAAGTGGTAATATATCATCGCCTTGTTCACTTTCGCGCGCCGCGCGATACGGTCGATCCGCGCTCCATCGAAGCCGTATTCGGCAAATTCCACAAGTGCGCTTCTGATGATCTTTTCTTCGGTCATTGGTTTCTCTATTTAATAAAAGAATTTATATTAACTAACTATTTAGTTAATAATAATAAAATATCTTCTATTCGTCAAGTAAAAAATATAGAATCGAAAAAAAGTGATTATAATAAATTAATAATCATCGATACGCATCACACCCTGCGCGCTTCCGGGATGTATGGCATCTTGAAGCATAGGTATCCCTTCCGGTGCGATGGCGGCTGGAAGAATTTTCGAAATTAAAATATCAGAGACTCTGGAATTTTCTCGTGGGTTCTTCAGCTTGAGAATCAATCATCGGGATTGGTAATTCTTCTGACTGCCTCAATAATTTCCCCGGCCATCTTCAAGGCCTCATCAGCATCTTTCTCAAGGAAAGCCTCGTTCGGCGTGATATCAGGAAGACCATTAGGATAGCGGGTCGGAATGTATAATCGATCAAGCGATTTTGCATAATCAATGAATTTCGCGAACACATCATATATATCACTATCCACATTCTTCAATTCAATTGTTAATTTATAGACTGAATGTCCCCACGGATCCCCATCACGAAAATAATGGATCGCCTTCATTGATTTTTCAGCAGCCTGCTGACATAAAAAACACGCATGAGAATACTTCCCATTTTTTAGCAAAATTTCTGCTGCTGCCAGATCTTCCAGGGCGGTTACATACCATCGCGTTGCTTCTTTCTTATTCTTTTCGATCGACATACAAAAGCCTGGCATCCTTGAGAATTTTTTGAAAGGATTTTCTTTTAATAATTGTATTCCACTCATCCGGAGTATATATAAGCATATCGACTGTAGCATTTACTATTTCATATATATCGCTAAATTCCCGGTATCGCTCAATAAACCGCTCATTTGTTTCTTTGATGATAATGATATCAATATCACTTCTCTTAGTACTTTCCCCTCTTGCATGCGAACCAAATAACATTACTTTTTTGACACCTTTGTGCCCAAAATAATCGATTAAAGATGTCTCAGCTTTTGCGTTCATATTTTTAACGTATCTTTTATTTGTACGCATGTCAAATCAATATTGTAATACATTAAACTTTTTTGACAACATACGGCCGCACGTCCGTCGCAATCATCCCCGCGCGGCGCGCCGCTTCAAGTCCCTGTTCGCCGTCTTCGAAGACCTGGCACAACTCCGGCGGCACATTTAAAAGCTTTGCACATCGAAGAAATGTCTCCGGATGCGGTTTGTGGTGCTCCACATCATCAGCGGTCACAATCACAGAAAAAAAGTCGGCAAGCCCCGAAGCCTCCAGAATGCGTTCGGTAAGCGTTCGCGTATTTCCCGTACCAATCGCCATGGGCATTTTGCCCGCATATTTTTTCGCAAGCATCACCACCGGCTCAAGCGGCTTTGTCAGATGGAGATTGCGAAGAAATGCTTCTTCCTTGGCGCGGGTTGTGGCATCCACATCGAGTGCTAATCCCAGCTGCGCATTGACGATCGGAACAATTTTCCCTGTAGGTATTCCCGCAAGCCGGTAAAACAACTCTTCGGGATACTCAAATCCGTTTTGCCGCCCCACCTCTTTCCACGCAGCAAGATGCAGATTCATCGTATCGACGAGCGTTCCATCAAGATCGAAAATCAAGCCCTTTGCTTTTTTATCGACATCAAGAGTGGATGTAATATTCGAAGGTACATACGTCACAATCATCACCTCTTATAAAGAATAAGGGAACTTCTAAAAACCGTTTATAAGGATGTTCCCCTGTGGGCACAATATATAGGATAAAACCGCTTTCTTTAATGCTAATTTTAAGGATGAAAGCGGTTTTTAGAGGCGCCCATAATCCACGCAGGCAATGAAAATATTTTCTTTGCTGCCGCGGCCGTTTCGTAAAACAAATGGCACCATTTATCTTGATACACAGGGCGCATTATCAGCACGAAAAAATTAATCGCGGCCATTAAAACGACCTCCCCAGATACGTAAACCAATGTGCGGTGCCGGTGATTTCTTGTCCAGCACGTTCCACAAATTCCCATTTGCCTGTGTTGATATATTCCTGGCAAAGCGCGCCGGCAGCGCTTCCCTTCAGTTTGTCGGGAAGTGATTGAAAGCGCCTGAAATCATCATGGGCAAGATCGTAAAACGCCATGGCGATGGCTTCCCATTCGGATTTTGTTATTCCGAGATTATCCCAGGGCAAGGCATTATCGTGGCTTTGCATCACATCACACATTCATACCGCGAGATTATCACCGCACTTCGCGGGATTATGACTGAATTACAATCCGTACGGTTATTTCTGCGTCAAGCGTTTATCCCGCACCTGGTTTCATCATATAACCTCAAGTGTGCAAAAAACACGCATACCCTGAATGTTCCAAACTGCACCCGCCGGGTGCCCGATGCCGCCACGTGAAACAATGGTGTGTCTATAAACAATACAGCTTTCCCAGGAAATTGTCCGCAGCGTTTATGACATGGAATTTTTTTTATGATTTTCAAAAAAATTTTACGGGTACCGCATTTTCATCGTATTAATGAGTAGAGGGAAACTTTATATTGGAGGAATTGGCTATGTCTATCGATACCACCTACGTCATGTGCGATGATGTTATCGAGCGTCTTGCCGATGCGGAAGAACGCACGAAGCAGCCGAAAGAAGAGCTACTCGTGCTTGCAATGCGGATGATGATGAATGACTACCAGTTGTATGAGCGTGAAAATGGCCGGATTGAGTATCAGAAGCGCTTCGATGAAGAGACCAACGAGCCTATCAAAAAACATCGGGTAAAAATGCGGTTGAGCATCCGTGAGTATAATTATTATCAGGATATGCGCAGGATTTTCAGGCGGTCGATTTCACTGGTGATGGCTATTGCCGTGCGGAATTATCTGGCGAAAATAGTGGCGGCACTTTTGAGTGAAAATCCCGAGGCGGTGCTTGC
>CAKZSV010000070.1 GCA_937921485.1 uncultured bacterium | reverse complement strand
CATTTCCGCGATAATATCCGAATCCTGTGTAGTGCGTACCATTCCATAAAGCGTACTTGCAAGCGAACCTCCAATGAGATAAGGAATCCCGAGCTTTTCGAGAACTTCTGTCACCTTAAGTGTAACTTCTACAGGTTCATTCTGCATGATTCGACTCAATATACACCTTGCGTGCTAACTCTTCTCCAAGCAGCAAATCCGCCAATTTTCGGCGCAGTTCGGTTTCGCTGGCTTGCGGATACCGCGTGCGCAATCCCATCAACGCTAAAAGCCGCGCTGAGGTATTCAACTGCGCGAGCATGTTCATTTTTCGCGTGGGACTCGCCTGCCGCAATAACTGAATTAAAAGAGCTTCCATTTTAGGATGCGTATCGGAATAAAGCGTAGTCATACATGCGTTCCCGTTTTTCGCTCAAGTTCTTGTTTATCACCACAGCATCTCATGCGCTCAGCCATTTTTTTTCATAAAGTGCGCCATGAAATCAACCAGCGCCTTCACGCCCTCCACCGGCATGGCATTGTACACCGAAGCGCGCATGCCGCCAACCGAACGATGCCCTTTCAATCCGTCCAGGCCTTCCCTCGCAGCCTCTTCTACGAATTTCTTTTCAAGCTCCTCGCTTTCCATCCGCCATACGATGTTCATCTTCGAGCGGCTGTCCTTCGGGATACCAGTTTTATAGAAACCCCCGCTTTTATCGATGGCAGCATATACCATATCAGCTTTCAGATCGCGAAGCCGTTCGATTTCCTGAAGTCCACCTATGGACTGTATCCATTTCAACGTGAGATTCATCACCCACACCACAAACGTGGGCGGAGTATTGTAGAGAGAATTTTCTTTGATATGCAGATCGTAGCGCAAATAGGCGGGAAGGTCAGTGCGCGCCCTTGTGGCAAAATCTTTCTGGATGAATACCACCGCAAGACCCGCCGGCGCCAGATTTTTTTGCGTCCCGGCAAATACCAGCCCGAATTTTTCCCACGGGATGCGCCGGGAAAGCACATCGGACGACATATCCGCCACGATGGGGATGCCGCCTGTTTCGGGGAAATACTGCCACTGGATTCCAGCAATGGTCTCATTGGAACACATATGGACATAGGCCGCGTCGGGGTTGAATTTCAACTCATGCTGCGCGGGAATTCGCGTGTAGCCATCATCCCTGCCATCCCAGATGGCATTCGCCATTCCCACCACTGCGGCGTCCGCATGGGCCTTCTTCCCCCATGTACCCGTCACAATAAAATCGGCCGACTCGCCTTTTTTCAAAAAGGCCATCGGCACCATCCCGAACTGGAATGTTGCGCCTCCCTGAAGAAAGATAATGTGAAAATCATCGGGAACGCGGTACACATCCCGCATCAGCGCCACGGTTTCGTTGTGAATTGTGTCGAAAATTTTGTCACGATGGCTCATCTCAATGAGCGACATGCCGGTTCCTTCAAAATCCACCAGTTTTTTCGATACTTCCTCCAGAACCGTAAGCGGGAGCATCGAAGGCCCGGAAGAGAAATTATAAATTCTGCTCAAAAGAATCCTCCACATTGCGTGCTGGTAGCAATCTGCGGCAAGGCTACATTGCCATTTTACAAGAGCAAGAGAAAAATGCCATAAAAGCAATCGCGAAATTACGATATGGAAAAAAAAATGGAACTTTTCTCATTCACAGGAGGTTATATTGACATCAAATCAAAAGGGAGGTATAGTATAATGACGATGCGGGGAGTATTGTATGCAGGCATGACAGCTCTTGCGTTAACCGTTGCGATTAACACAGCTGGTTACTCACAACCCTACCATGGCGGGGGCGGACCAAAAATGAATCCGAATAATTGCCCGTGCATGAAAGGAACGCGCGCAAAAGGCCCGATGTTTTTCGGCAATCCCGCCATGTTCAAGCAGGAACTGGGGCTTTCCGACCAGCAGATTGGTAAAATTGAGCAAATCAATCTCAATCATCAAAAGCAGATGCTCAGTCAGCGGGAAAAACTCGAGCCCAAGCAGATTCAGCTTGAGCGATTGCTTCTTGAAGATAACGTAAACCTGAATAATGTCCGCAATCTTTTAAGGGAAATCGCCGATATCCGGATAGAGATTCACATGCTCAAGATTACGCACCGGCTCGAAATTGAGAAAGTGCTCACACAGGAGCAAAGAGCAAAACTCAAAGCGATGCGCCCAATGCATCCAAAGATAGGCCCCGGCATGCGCCATCACGGACCGGACGAATTTTAACAGCCAAGCCGGTCTGCCTTATTGTGCAGGCCGGCTTTTTGAACAATTATAAAGGCAGTCAGCATGATGAGCGAACAGGAATTCGCGGACATAGTGCGCCGGACGAAGGCCACAGTGCTTGCTGCAATTGCGCGCAATCTTCCGTCGCAGTACCGCCACGCAATTGACGATATTGCACAGGAAACATATATCCGCGCATACAGGAGCCTGTTAAAACACCATTATGCAGAAAACGGAAAAATGCACGCGTGGCTTTATGAAATTGCGAAAAATGAAACTCTGCGGATGATGAAACGCCTGGGACATCAGGAGCGAATCGCGGAAAAATCGGTGAGAGAATATCAGGAACCGGCCAGACCGGACGATATTCCCGCCGAATTCACCGTGCTTGTGGGAAAATTGCCGCTCAAATACCGTCCGGTGGTCGAGCTTGCGGTTCAGGGATACAGCGAACAGGAAATTGCAGACAAGCTCAACATTCCCATCGGCACGGTAAAATCCAGAAAATCACGGGGGAAAGATATGTTATACAAAATTCTCAAAAAGGAGGAAGTGGAGTATGATAGGCACTGCACCATCCGGGAGTCTTGAAACCGAAATACAGACCCGTCTTGCAAGCAACGAATGGGATGTGATGATGGCACAACGCGTGCTTTCGGCACGGAAGATGCAGAAGCGGAAAATACTACTGGCGGCGGCCATCGCCCTCATGTTCGTGACTTCGGCGCTGTGGCTCTTTTACCCCGCCGGCACTCAGACAATCGCCGTTCACGACGACCTGATTACCCGCCAGATTAACGGAACGTACGCGAGCGTCTTCCCGGAGGCAGGTTCAAATGGAAATACAGCTCCTCTTGCCGAGCTCGACAGCATTGTTGATGCGGCGCTTGCGAGGAGGTAATTATCGAGACTGCATCAGGCTTCACCTTTTGAAATATAGCGGTTTTTGTATAGCTAATGAAAGATGTTTTATTCAGCTTTTGAATAATAGCACGTTTTTTATCAAGTTCCCGGAAAATCTGTTGTTTTGTAATTATTCAACGGCTTTATCGCTTAATTTTATTGACAAAAAAACCCCTTTCGGTATTGTTGCACTCTACTTTTCTGGAAATGCCCGCCGGGTTTTCCTGTAATATTTTTCGTCAGGTTATCGCAACCATATAGAGGACAGCATTATGGCTACAGTTCAGAAGACGTATACACCAAAGGCCGCAGACATCGAAAAAAAATGGTATATTATTGATGCCGAAGGCAAGGTGCTCGGAAGGCTTGCCACCCGTGTAGCTGACATCCTGCGGGGTAAGCATAAACCCACTTTCGCGCCCCACATGGACGACGGCGACTTTGTCATCATCATCAACGCCGAAAAAGTGAAGCTCACCGGCAAAAAGAGCGAGGACAAGGAATACTTTCATCACACCAAACATGTGGGAAATGAGCGCTTCACCAATATACAAAAATACTTGAAAGAAAAGCCTGAGTTCATCATAGAGCATGCGGTATGGGGCATGCTTCCGAAAACACGGCTCGGCAGAAAAATCTTTAAAAATATGAAAATATACCGCGGAAGTGAACATCCCCATGCGGCACAGAAGCCGGAAAAACTCGAAATATAAGCATTTTCACAGGAGCATGCGATGAGCGATAAAAGAATATACTCAACGGGAAGAAGAAAAACATCGGTAGCCCGCGTGTGGCTGAAGCCCGGCTCGGGCAATATCACCGTCAACGGTTTGCCGGTACAGGACTATTTTCGTCGCCAGACTCTGGTTCTGCAGGTAAAGCAGCCTCTTGAAACCATCAACGCGGTGCAGTCATTGGACATTGAAGCTACCGTAAATGGCGGTGGATGGTCAGGTCAGGCGGGAGCCGTAAAGCTCGGCATCGCACGCTGTCTCCAGAAGCAGAATCCCAACAACACGAAGCCTCTTCGCGCGGAAGGTTTTCTCACCCGCGATTCGCGTGAGGTCGAGAGGAAAAAATACGGCCGCAAAAAAGCTCGCAAGCGCTTCCAGTTCTCGAAACGGTAATC
>CAKZSV010000069.1 GCA_937921485.1 uncultured bacterium | reverse complement strand
CGTCATCGGATGCGGAGAGAAGGTGCCCATCCGCGAAATGTCGGAAGCAAAGCTTGCCATCAGCAAAGCGGAATCGGTGAAAGCGGACAAATACGCGCCCGATGAACTCAAAGCCGCCCGTGGCGGCCTTATGGAATCGCACAGCCTGGTTATGAAAGATGATCAGGATAAGGCGGCCAAAGAGGCCGATAACGCGCGCATCAAAGCGGAAGAAGCGTACGCAAAAGCTGTGCCGCTTTTAGCCAGGGACACCATTGTCACGGCGGAAAAAAGCCTTGAAGAAGCTACCGATGCGTATGCGGAATCGCTTGCGCGCAATGAATATCTGAAGGCTCAGGAAGGCGTGAAAGATTCAAATAAAAAATTTGAAAATAAAGATTTTTACAACGCGTATCTGAGAGCATCGGCTGCGGATGAAGACGCAAGAAAAGCCCGCGATATTTCCATCGGCAAAAAAGGCCTGCTGGGCGATTCGATTGCCGATGTCAATGCCACAATCGACAGGGCGAAAAAATACAATGCCGACAAATATGCGCCTGAAAACCTGAGGCTGGCGGAAGACAATGTAAAAATTGCTTCCGATTCGTTGCAGACCGTTCGCCTGAAGCAGGGATTCTCCGCGATTGAAGTTGCGAAGATAAACGCGGATGAAGCGCTGGTGCGCTCGATGAAGGGTACGTCGGCGGCTGCGATTGATGACGCGAAGCTGCACCTTGAAAAAGCAGAAAAATCTCCTGGGGCATCGGTGGCTGCTACCGATCTGGCGCTTGCGCGCGAATCGCTCAAGAGTTCGCAGGATTTGCATGAAAAAGGAAAGTACGATGACTCCATCACTGCCGCATCCGATTCGAAGCGTCTGTCGCTGCTTGTCATAAGCGCGAAGTCGGGGGGCGCTGCTGACCTTTCCGCAGCGGGGAAAGACAAAGCGGGCAAAGAGAGCAAAAAGAGCCAGCGAGAAATCGACCGCGAGCGCGGTTATTCGATCTATGTGGTACGCTATATTCCTGAAAACAGGGATTGCCTCTGGAAAATTGCGAAGCACTATTACGGAGATGGGAAGAAATGGCCTGTTATTCATGAGGCAAACAAGGACATCATCAGCAATCCGCATCTCATTCAGCCCGGCTGGCGGCTGAAAATCCCTCTGGAAGGAGCAATGACTTCGGAAAAGAAATCCGGTGAAGAAAAAGCTCCGAAAGCCACGGGCGTGGATGACGCGGAAAGTCCGCAAACCGAGCAGCCTGAATTTTAACCGATATATTGCATAAGCGGCAATATTGAAAAAGACCGGTGAAAGCCGGTCTTTTTGATATTCGATTTTCCCATATAGTTTTTTAATTTGTGCAGGGGGTATAATAGAAAGGCGATTTTCGCTCGCTACTCGCTTTGTAAAACGCAAATTGATAATTCTTCAATGATTCTTGTAAAATCATTATCAAAATTATTCAGGAAAGATGTATCAAGAATTTTTAAATTATCCAACAATCCTTTCGGAAACGTCTTAAGCCGTGCGATTAACTCATCATCGCTGAACACCGCTTTTTTATGTGCGGCATGCAGAATTTCCTTCCACGAAAAAGAATGATATTTCCAGATTACATACACATCAAAAATATCTTTTGGGTTATCTCTGCCGATGATTGCGGTTAATTTGTTGCAGAGAATATTCTCAATATTGTCTATTGCATATCCTCTTTCGGTTATTATAACATCTTTGTATCTGTATGGAATGTCATTCACAAAATCAATCTTCAGAATATTTTGAATTTTTAATCTCGAAAAATCTTTTTCTTCTACTTCTGGATCAACAGTGAATTTCTCTTTTAGAGCCGATTTAATGTTTCGTACTGCAAAACTGTATCGAGAAGAATTATGAGTGAAAAAATCGAGATCGTCTGAAAATCTCTTCTCATGATAAAACCGATTGATGCAGGTTCCGCCCGTGAGGTAAAAAATATTTTCAGTTTTAAAAACAATATCTAAAACGTCATCCTGAAGCGCATAGATGCTCTGATGGTTTAGGGTATCCATTGTAACTCCTTGATGACGCAGGGTTTGTCGAAAAACAAGATTTCCGCGATGTTTTTTCTTTTGAGCAAAAACCCGCGGTTATACTCAGGAACAATGTATTCGTCCAATAACTTTTTCAAATCATCTCGCGGAAAGATGGATAAATCCGCATACAGCTTTGAGCTGTTCGCTAATATTTTTTCGAACAAAAAATTTTTTTTTCTCCAATCATCGCCACGCAGTATATTTTGGATGTCAACAGGGCTTATGTCCATATCCCAGAAGCATTCCCTTATGATTCTTTGATATGCTTTCATGGCAATTACACCACTTTAATCTTTTTCCGGCGCGGGACGGTTCCGCATGTAGATGCCAATGAGATACGGTTCGGTGATAACGTCATCTTTTGTGAGGGAATACAGGGTTTCAAAATCGCCTCGGCGCTCATTGAGAAATTCACGCGCTTTATTGCGCGCTTCCACTCCAAAAAAGGTGCCGAAGTAGTCGAACGCCGCTTTCAGATCGCGATCAAATGAGAGCATCATGCTCTTGACGAAGGTAAAATCTTTAAGGCCCATGATGGTTTTGAAGTCTTCGGCGAGATAAAAGTCGGTATGCAGCGGACACAGCATGCGCATAAAATCATCATACAATCCCTCGATGTCGTCATCGCAGAGGGCTGTGCCGGCGAAAAAGAAAATGCCGTCGAAGTTGAGAGCGCGCTTGAATTCGTCGATGCAGCGGCTCATATCGAAGAGATCGAGGTAATCGATTGAAACGACCATGTCGGCTTTATAATAATCAATCGGAAAACTGTGCATATCGCCGCGCACAATATCCAGCCGCTTTTTCGATTCCGGTGTTGCGTGCCGCGAAAGGTATTCTTCGATTGCTTTTTCGGATGGCTCAACCGCCACAACGCGGGCGGAGGTGTTTTCAAGCATCGCGCTGAGTATTTTTCCGGAACCGATTCCGATTTTCACGGCCACGGCGGGGTTATAGGTTTTGATTGCGTCAAAAAGCCTTTCCTGGACAGATTGCACCCGGATGCTCGGTTCTGTGACGATATTGTTTTTTCTGTCAAAATCCAGAAATCGCACAACTTCATTAAATCGGCTCATATGCCCACCATTGCATGCTATGTTGCTATGACGGGTAAAAGATAGCTATATGCGGTATTATTTCAATTCATTTTTTGTATTGACATGGATTACGTCGCGTTGCATATTCGAAAAATGCATTTTTTTGCAGCCGATGGATATGTTTAGAAGAATGAGGGACAAATAATTCTACAATGAAAAATCATCTCAGCACGTTTATAAGCGATGACGATCTTTCCCGGATTGCGGGAAAAGAAAAAGTATCGTTGGAGCATCTTTTAAAAGGCATTGCCGATGGAAGTATCGTCGTGCTTAAAAATAAAAACCATCGCGTGGCACCTCTGGCTATTGGAAGAGGGCTTTTTACGAAAATAAATGCGAACATCGGGTCCTCCCCCGATTTCTTCGATATACATGTCGAGATGGAAAAGCTCCGCGTCGCAATCGAAGCGGGAGCGGATACGGTGATGGATCTTTCTACCGGAGGCGATATATCAGGATTTCGCCGTCAGATTCTTGAAGCTTCTTCGATCCCTCTCGGTACCGTGCCGATTTACGAAGCGGCGGTTGAAATGACCCGGGCAAAAAAATCGCTCATGGATATGACCATCGAAGATTTTCTCCGCGTGATTCGCCGGCAGGCAGAAGAGGGCGTCGATTATATGACGATTCACGCTGGTGTCACGCAGGAGTCCTTAGAGTCGTTGAAGTCGCAGGACCGCATTCTGGGGATCACCAGCCGGGGAGGTTCCATCATTGCGCACTGGATTTCTCATAACAAAAAAGAAAATCCGCTCTACGAGCATTATGATCAAATCCTTGAAATTTTAGCCGAATACAATGTCGCCATCAGCCTTGGCGACGGCCTGCGGCCAGGAGCAATTCACGACGCGAGCGACCGCGGGCAGGTTCACGAAATGCTCATTCTCGGAAGGCTTGCGCGGAGGGCGCGCGCGAAAGGCGTTCAGGTGATCATCGAAGGTCCTGGACACGTACCGCTCGATTTGATAGCCGATAACATGCGCCTGGAAAAAAGCCTGTGCGATGGCGCGCCGTACTATGTGCTGGGGCCGCTGGTGACCGATGTTGCTCCCGGCTATGACCATATTACTTCGGCAATCGGCGGGGCAATTGCCGCCGCAAGCGGTGCGGATTTCCTTTGCTATGTGACGCCCGCGGAGCACTTGCGGCTTCCCACGGTGGAGGATGTTCGCATCGGCGTCATCGCATCGAAAATTGCTGCGCACGCGGGCGATCTGGTGAAGCGCCGCGCGGAATCGATTGTATGGGACAATGAAATGTCGCGTGCAAGGAAAAGGCGCGACTGGGAAGAGATGTTTCGCCTCGCCGTTGACGGTGAGCGCGCGCGCCGCATGAGATCGGAAATTCCCTCAGAGTCGGATCAATGTTCAATGTGCGGGGAATTCTGTGCCATAAAACAATGTGAAGAATGAGACGATTGCCATAGTTTTGAAAAAAACGCTCCTTTCTGGAGCTTCATACTATCCCGTGTGGAGGAGACGATGGCCGCAAAAGAGGTATATTACGATTCGTATAAGGAGGAGCGCGACCTGATTCTTGAATACAATCAGGTGACGCTTGACAATGTGAAGATGGTAAATCTTATGGGGGTCGGCGTTGAAAGCCTCACGCGCGCGCAGGCGGTGGTCAAGGTCATGAGAATGATTGAAAGCGGAGGCATTCATCACGTTATACCGCTGAATCCCTATAAAATTTTACGCATCCGTTCCAACAGCGATCTTGGCCTGATCGTAGGGAAATCCGATCTGCGCCTTCCCTGCGGAGCCGGCCTTTGCTGGGCTTCGCGGATGATAAAAAATCCTTTGAAGGAAAAGGTCCATTTCATCAGTTTTCTTATGGATCTGGTGCGGATTTCGGAAATCAAGGATTATACCATCTTTCTTGTGGGCGGGAAGCCCGAAATAGCTGAAAAAGCGTTTCTGAACATAAAAAAGTCATTTCCCGATGTGCGCATCGTGGGACGGCACGGGGGATACTTTACCCCCGAGAGGGAAAAATCGGTGGTGGAAGCGATCCGCAAATCGCAGGCCAACATCGTCTTCGTGGGGCTGGGTTTCCCCAGGGAAGAAAAATGGATTTACAAAATTAAAAACGAATTTAAGGATGTGGTATTCATCAGCGTGGGCGGCAGCATAGATATTATTTCGGGCGATATTAAAAAAGCCCCCGCGTTTTTCATGGAAAGAGGTCTGGACTGGTTCTATCGCATCATTACAAGGCCGTGGAGAATCGGTCGCTTACTTCGGCTTGTGTACTTTTATTTGTATTTCATTGTGAAACGCATTTTTTTATAAGCGTCTGATAGAATTGCCGCATTTTTTTGAGCTTTTTTGCTTCGGAATATCATCAGGAGCTGTACGGCATCGATGGAAATGGAACCGCTCACGCGAGAAAAGCTGGCGTACCTTGAACGCCAGCTGCACAATTTAAGCAAGCTCGTTGAGATCAACGGCATCATCAATTCGACCCTTGATATCGGCAAACTCCTGCACATCATCATGGAAATCATCAAGGATATCATGGAGACCGAAGCGAGCACGCTTTTGCTCTATGAAGACGATACGCGCGATCTCGTGTTCAAAGTGGCGCTTGGAGAAGCGGGCAGGGAACTTCAGGAGAGATATCGGGTGAGAATCGGCCAGGGAGTTGCGGGCTGGGTGGCGGAAAACAGAAAAGTCGTGTATATCAACGATGTGTACAGCGATGCGCGCTTTGATCCGAATTTCGATAAAAAAACCGGATTTGTCACAAAATCAATTTTGTGTGCCCCGCTGCTTTTCAAAGGGAAGCTTCTGGGTGTGATTCAGGCTATCAATCCACTCGTAAAGCCGGGCTTTGATGAAGAGGATGTGGTTCTTTTCAACGCTTTCGCGAATCAGGCGGCGCTCGCCGTTCAAAACGCGATTTTTTTTCAAAATGCCATTGAAGAGGAGCGCATAAAAAACGAGCTTGCTTCTGCCCATTCGATTCAACATTCGCTTCTTCCGAAAATCGGCATCCATGAGCAGGAGTACTCTGTGGCCGCTCGTTCCAAATCCGCCAGGGAAGTCGGGGGCGAATTTTATGATATTTATTTTTTCAACCAGCAGGCCGCCATCACGCTCGGAGATATTCATGCGAAGGGGATTCCGGGTGCGCTTCAGGCTTCGGTCGTAAACGGTGCGCTCAAAAGCCTTGCTTCCCTTGGCGGATTGAGCCCGGAATTCGTTCACGGTCAGGTAAATGATCTCATAAAAAATAAAGTGGGCGTTGTTAAACAGGTGTCTCTTTTTTACGGGGTTGTATCCTGGAAAGAAAAAACCCTGAGCTACGTGAATTCGGGAATAGCATACCCGATTCTGATACGGGACGGCGTGGCGCGATATATTAAAATTGGCGGCAAGTCGCTTGATGGCGAAACCCGGGAGTTTAAAAAAGTCAGGGTGAATTTGAAAAGCGGGGATGTTTTTGTTATCATCACCGACGGTCTGATTGCCCGCAAAAACCGAAATGGGATTCAACTCGGGCTGAAGCGCATTATGGATTTTCTCGGTTCGGCTTCGGGAAACGCGGTTGAAATCGTGGATTCTCTGTTCGCATTCGCTGATGATTTTACCGGGAAATTGGAGGCCAAGGAGGATATTTCGGTGATTGCGCTTAAAATCCACGGGGTCGGATAGTATGTCAAATTATGTTTCGGTTATATTTTGCCGCAATTGCGGTTCGCGATACGTCGAGGCCGTTCCCGGGGCACGCGGCGCTGTGGAATATTTTTGCCGTTCCTGCGGCGTGCGGGAGGAAGTGCAGAAATTTACCCTCGGCCGGTGCAGGGTGGGAAACACGGAACTTCAAAACGCGCGCGACACCCGTGCGGGTAATGTTAAACCTGAAAGGGTAAAATAATGATGTATCACATGAGAAAGAGCGTTGCACATTTGTATCTCTTTATGGTGACGCTGGGTATTCTTTCAATTTTTATATCCTGCAAGGATGAAAGCCGTTTTGTTGAACCGAATTATGTGCTCCGCAAGTGGGCGTCCGCGATTCAGCAGATGAACTACCGGGAATATGCGGAATGCGAAGCGCATCCGAAATCCGAAGCGGTGTTCAGGGAAATGTATCGGGAATATTTTCTTGTCGATCTGATGGCCACGGAGATTGATGCGCCCGAAAGCGCGGAGGAATTGAAAGATGCCGAAGGCCGGCGCTATTTACGCAGACAGCTGGAGTTTGAAGCCGCTGCAGTGAGCAGGAAAGGCGGAAAACAGAACGGCCTGATTCGCGGAAGCGCAGAGTTTATTAAATACATCGACGGCAGGCGCGCGAAAGAAGGCTGGCTTTTGTCGAACCGAACGCTGATTCATGTTCCCCGTTAAGAAGCTTTTTGCAAAATAAAACCGCTCCATCCCCGCCATAAAAGCGTTTCCTGAATCCTGAAGCCGTGCTGCAAAAAGCAGGCGGCTGCTATGGCAACACTGCCGGTACTGATGCCGCTGGCGATGAGATAGCCGTTTGTTTTTATCAGGCGCGCGATTGCGGGCATGTTTTTCAAAAAAACATCAGTGACAATATTTGCCGCGACGATATCGTACTGCGCGTCAGTTGCGCATTGTGCTATATCGCCCACTTCTATGCGTATCGCACATTCGTTGAGGCGCGCATTGGCCTTTGCGCAGCGTACGGCGTCTTCAACAATATCGACGGCATCTACCTTTCCGATTCCGGATTTTTTCGCAAGAATCGCAAGTACGCCGCTTCCCGTGCCCACATCCATGAATGATAGCAAACTGCGGTTTTCCGGTGGAATGGGACTGATGATCTTTCCGAGGAGATGTATGCACAATTCGGTGGTAGGGTGTTTCCCGTCGCCGAAAGCGAACTGTGAATCGATATTGAGATCGATGGTTTCATCCGAACTTCCGGCACGCGGAACATCCACAACGAACAGACGCGAAATACCCTCTTCGATGATGAGTATCGGAACTTCGTGTGATGCATCATCTGAAAATGCGATGGCAGTGTCGGTGATGCTTTCAGGCAGAGGGAAGGGGATCTGAAGCCGCCACTGCGAAGGCCAGAGAAACGAACCTTCAAATGGTACGGGTTCATCAAGGTACGCGCCATCGCTGCGGAATTCCGTTGTTGCGGGAATAATGCGGACTTTAAACATGGCGTAATGCTTGCGGGCTATAATCCCAGAGAGTCGATTCCCACTTTCGCCGCACCGAGCGCGGGTGTCTTGTCTTCGTTTTTGATGATTAAATATTTCACATTGTCCTTAAGGCCGGGAAGCGCGCGCTCCTGCACCACCTTTTTCGCAATGGGGAAAAGATAGCGATGGGCATGAGAAAGCCCTCCGCCGAAGATGATGGCTTCGGGATTGAAGATGTTAACCAACCCTGCAATACCAATACCTAAGAAAAACCCCACTTCCTCCAGGCACTGACGCGCGAGGGCATCGCCTTTGTTCGCTTCTTCAAACACCATGCGCGCTGAGATCGCCTCGGTTTTCATGCGGTTGTGAAGGGACGATTGATGTTTTTTTGTTTTTTGCTTTGTTAATTCAACAAGCGCGGTCGCGGAGGCATACCGTTCGAGGCAGCCTCTGCTGCCGCAGGGGCAGGGCTTGCCGTTATAATCAATGGTGAGATGGCCGATTTCAAGAGAACTGCCCGATTGTCCGGTATATACCTTATTGTCGATAACGGCCCCGCCGCCGATGCCCGTTCCGAGCGTGAGCATCACCCAGTTTTTAAATTTTTTTCCATGGCCTGTCCACCATTCCCCGATTACCGCCGCGGTGGCATCATTTTCGAGAAATACTCTGACCCCTGTTTTTTTTTCAATTATGGTCGCAAGGGGGTAATTTTTCCATGCGGTGATATTGGGGCTGGTGATAACAATTCCTTTTTTCCCGTCTATCGCGCCTGCCGCGCCGATGCCGATTGATTGGAGCGCGGAAATGCGTGAGCCTTTTTTTTCGAGCATTTTCCGCAAAAGGCCGATGATGGTGTCATTGATTTCTTCTGCGGTTTTTGGCGTTCTCTCACTGCCGGCCGCGAGGATCGCGCCTTCTCTGTTGGTGATGATTGCTTTTATGTTGGTGCCGCCGATGTCAATTCCCGCGTACATGGCCCCTCCGCTTGCAATGATAAATGGTGCGACATCAATAATGTACCGGATTATGATGCAGCGCAATAATCGCAACTTTTTTTTATGAGTTTTTTGTACTATCAGCGTGTGCCTTTTGATGAGCGGAGAACATGAAATGGTGAAAAAAATCAGAAACTCATAAAAAAGGCTTTTCTTCATTTCAGCGGATTTGCATAATGCATACCGGAAATTTTGAGATCAGTTATGATGAACGATCATCCGCTCATTGACCTGCATACGCATACCACCGCTTCGGACGGGATTTACAGCCCCTCTGACCTCATTGATCACGCGATTGAGGCTGGGTGCCGGGTCCTGGCGATTGCTGATCACGATACCGTGGGAGGCCTCGATGAAGCGCTGGCGTATGCCTCTGGCAAAAATATCACGTTGATACCGGCCGTTGAGTTCAGCATCGATTACGAGCGGGGTTCTTTTCACCTTCTGGGAATGAATATCAATCATAAAGATGACATGCTGCAGGAGGTGTTCGAGGAGCTTCAGGAGCGGAGGAGCACCCGCGTGACCCGCATTGTGGATGATTTAAAAAAGCACGGGGTGGTCATCAGAGAAGAAGAAATCATCGCGGAATCCGGCGGGGAGTCGATCGGCCGTCCGCATGTGGCACGGGTGCTGGTACGGCATGGGTATGCGAGGAGCACTGAGGATGTCTTTAAAAAGTACCTCATTCCCGGCAGACCCGGCTATGTGAAGAAAGAAAAAATCAACCTTGAACAGGCAATCGCGCTTATTCGGCATGCCAGAGGCAAAGCAATAGTGGCACATCCTGTTTCCTTGGGTATCAGCTCTTTGCGTGAATTTGAGGATGAAATACTTCGATTTCGATCTCTGGGCGTGGAAGGAATCGAAGCGTACGCGTCCATGCATGATGAGGCGCAGGTGAGGCGATTTGTTGATTTTGCTTCGAAATACGGCCTCATCATTTCGGGAGGCAGCGACTTTCACGGCGATAAACATGAGCGGATAGGCTATTATGGCACAATTCGCCCAATTCCATGGGACATCTGGGAGCCGCTATCAGATACACTTTCAGGCGGGTGAAGTATTCACCCGCCTGAGGCTCGAAACTCACTCGGACTTTATTTCAATTTTTTTGGGTTTTGCTTCTTCGCGCTTGGGAAGCGTGACAGTGAGTACGCCGTTTTCAAGCGCGGCAGTGATGCCTTCAACATTTATCTTATCGGATATCAGGAATTTGCGGTTGTAGTTGCACAGCGTAAATTCACGATATGTCAGATTCTCGCCTGCGGTATCTGCTTCATGTAATGTGCCATTGATTTCCAGTTCGTTGTTATTGAAAGTAATTTCTACGTTTTCTTTGGAAACGCCCGGCATATCGGTTTTCAGCACAAATTCATTGTCGGTTTCATAGATATCAACCGGCGGTATCAGGCAATAATCCTTTTTTTCAAGATTTCTATCGCTGTGTTTTGTTACCTGGGTTGCCATAACCATCACCTCCTTTTATTTTATGGTTATCTTGCGGGGTTTTACTGATTCATGTTTGGTCAGCGTAATGGTCAAAATACCATTGTTTATTGACGCTTCAACTTTGTCAGGGTCAACAAAGTATGGTAGCTTAATCGATTTTTTATAGCTGCCAAACTCGCGCTCTTTGCGCAGATATGGCCTGTCGGCATAATCTTCTTTGCGATGCATTTCGATAGTCAGGGTGTTATCGGTTAACTGGAGATTCACATCGCTGGATGCAACACCGGGAGCGATTGCCCGGATAATGATATTGTCATCCTTTTCGTAGATATTGATATAGGGTAACTCGACCCGGCGACGGGTGGTGGCTGTTTCATCGAAGAAGCGTTCAACCATATTCCTGAGCGTTAACATGTCATCGAAAAGGTCGTACGTGGTAAACATATCCCACCTCCTGTTATTTCACATTAATGGTTATGCGTTTGGGCTGCGATACTTCCTTCTTTTCAAAGTCAATAGTCAAAATGCCGTTTTTGAAGGTGGCTTTTGAGCTATCGGCTTTGACTTCATCGGGCAGTGCGATGCTGCGCTTGAATGAACCAAAACGGCGCTCTGCCACTACATACCGTTTGTTCTTTTCTTTGTGCTCTTCTTTCTTTTCGCCGCTGATGGTGAGGACATTGTCCTCAAGCGTCACATTGAGGTCCTTTTCGTCGATTCCGGGAACTTCAGCCCGTACATGGATGAATTTTTCATCTTCTTCCACATCGATGCTGGGCACCCACGCGGAATCGAAAAGCTCCACCGGCTTGAGCGAAAAGAAATCGTCGAAAATTCTTTTCACATCACGCTCAAATGCTTCAAAAGAATTTAATTTGGCGTCATCTCGTTTTGTTATGCCCCATTTCATAGCCAACCTCCTTCGGTATGAAAGGTTTAATTGTTAGCACTCTACTTAGGTGAGTGCTAATCTCTATACATAAAATAATGAAAAACCTGGAAATCGTCAAGATGGGGAAGGAAAAAATTGTAAAAAAGTGGTGAGACAAGGTTTAAAGTGTTTTTTCAGTGACGAATGATCGAGCTATACTATATCAGAAATATAGGCGTTAATGGCCGCCTCCTCGTCAAGCGCAAGACCAACGGCCACTGTGAAATCAGAGGACGTGTAACCTGTCTGTTTAAGATACTCATTGATGTCATTCCTGATTTTCTTTTCAAAAATTGCGTCCATTGCCCTGCGCTCAAACCGTTCCACGAAGAAACCGAATGTTATGAAGAGCACAAACCCGGTTAGCACAATAGTGAAAACCGCAAACTTCATGGCATCCTGCATGAATGTGAAAAAAATGTATGATGCAAATCCCCAGATCATGGAGAGCACAATAAAAGAGACAGCAATTTTAGCGTCAGCCTTTTTCTTCGCGGCCTTAAGAGCCTTCTCTACTGCAAACACAAAAGCTGAAATCTTTTTTATGTCTCCATCTTTCAGGTCAGAGGGTATCTGCAGGGGGGCTCCGCATGAAGAACAGTTTGGGGCATCGCGCTTTATATCAGCGCCGCAAAATCTGCACCTCATTATATTCATGATAACTTCTCCATTTATTAAGATAGGCTGAATTAAAAAAGATTGAACCCGAAAAGTTTCGAAAATTTTGGAGTTTCAAAAAACTATGTTTAAAGATGTACCCTTATTAAAGGGTTTTTTACGACTGCGCAGATGTCCATCATTTTTTTTGCTGTAATATCTAAACATGCGTTAGGACGACAGTGTTTGTCTGGGGTGAGGAAGTATATTTTAGTATAATGAAAAAGTGGTTGATTGTTGCAATCATCTGGATGATGATGAATGAAATGAGGGAGGGGGGGAGTGTCAAACAGCGAGGATGCCTGCAAAGCGTTGATTGCACATGTTCGAGCGTGTGATCTACACGAACAGACTCTCAAAGAGCATCTGGAGGAGGCATCCAGGCTTGCAGGGGTATTTGCTGCGAAAATCGGACTTGAAGAGGCTGGAAAAATTATTGGCTTATTGCACGATTTTGGAAAAGCAAGCGATATATTCCAGAGCTATCTGCGCTCTCAGCAAGGTCTTATTAGTCCTGATGAAGACGGTTTTGTGGACGCTAATCGCGGGGAAATTGACCATTCCACGGCAGGGGCGCAATTGATTTTTGAGAAACTTGCCAACCGGGGGCAGGAAGGCACAATTCTGGCGCAGTTTATGGCGCTTGCAATTGCTTCGCATCATTCGGGTTTGATAGACTGTCTTAAACCCGATGGAACGAACGAATTTGAACGGAGGATTACAAAAGACAATAGCCTCACGCATTTATCTGAAGCGCGATGCAAACTGGCTGATATCGAAACAAAACTCGATGAGATTATTTCGCAACAGATTGAAGAACGCTTTTATCACGCAGTGTTTAAGAAAATGACAGAACCCAGTGACTCCAAAAATATCCGCTGGTTCAAGCGCGGACTGCTTGCGCGTTTTTTGCTCAGTTGCCTGCTTGAAGCTGATCGCCTTAACACCGCTGATTTCGAGCATCCTGGAAATGAAGAAGTACGGAATTATGGCAAATATGTCTCTTGGGAGGTACTTATCAAGCGGCTGGAGGCGAGGTATGCCGAGTACGCTCGGAAAACAGCACACATGCAGCCAGGGCGTGCGCTGGAAGTGAATCAACTGCGGGCGCAGGTAGCTGATGCCTGCCTGAAAGCGGCAAAAAGGCCAAAGGGCATATACCGATTAACCGTCCCGACAGGGGGAGGAAAGACTGATGCAAGCCTGCGATTTGCCCTGCATCATGCGGAAAAATTTTCAATGGACAGAATTTTTTATATTGTTCCTTACACAACCATCATTGACCAGAATGCTGATAAAATACGGGATATCTTAGAAAAAGAGGAAGAGCGGGGCACAATCGTTCTCGAACATCATTCAAACTTTGTGCCCGAGGAAGACACTCGCTACCGACACAGCCTGCTGGCGGAAAACTGGGATGCGCCGATTGTGTTTACCACGCAGGTTCAATTCCTGGAATCGTTGTTCGGCGCTGGCACGCGCGATACCCGTAGAATGCATCAGCTGGCAAACTCTGTCATAATCTTCGACGAAGTGCAAACGATTCCTATCAGAATTACGCATATGTTCACAGCCGCCCTGCGCTTCCTGGCCCACGACTGTG
>CAKZSV010000068.1 GCA_937921485.1 uncultured bacterium | reverse complement strand
ATGTCAGCGGAACAACTTCGCCAGATTTCAACGCCACCACCACCAATCCGGTGGTCGTCGATGCTCCTTCCGGCGAAGGCTGGTTTACCGGTGCGCCGGTACAGACACGACGTATTCAAATTTGGAATACATCGGGGAGTGGTAGTTCCTGGGGCAGCGAAGTTTCCATCCCCGTCGATTTCGGCGTCAGCAGCGTAACCATCACCGGCCCGTAACATATAGCGGTATTTTCTATCGCGTGCGAAAAGCACAAGCCTGACGGCTTGTGCTTTTTTATTTGGTGCGCGAAGTTGGTGCTCTGACACCGTGCTCTGACACTCCGAAGGGATAGTCTGACACCAATTGCGATAGTGCTCTGTGCGCGAAGTTGCTCACCCTTTGACGTTACCGCGGATTGTTCTCTGGCACTTTCCTTCCGACCGCTACTCTGACACCAGTTTTGGATGTGCTTGGATGTGCTCTGACACCCATTTGAGAAAAAAATTTTCATTTCCGACAAAAAAATTTTCTTTTTTGCAGCTTTCTTTCGTCTTACTAATAGAGGGAATAATTATACTAATCTTGAATAAGGAGGCATAAGATGCGCAAAACGCGAATTCTGGGCTGTTACACCTACCATATCGCCAGCAGGCTTATAGAATGCAGGAACCTTATGGAAGACGAAGCCATTAAGGAGCTACTCGAATATTGTATCGAAATGGCGCAAAATAAATACGATTTTCGTTTAATCAACTACCAGATTATGGATAATCATGTGCATCTACTGATTCAAACAGTCGAAGGCGGTGCAACAATCTCAAGAATCATGCAGCATATAAAATCAAATTTCGCACGAAAATTGAATAAACTTCTCAAAAGGACCGGGCCGGTTTGGAATGAGCGATTCAAAGATAAAATTGTTGAACTGTCAGACAATCCTCGGCAGTATTTCTTTAATTTAATCTGGTACTTCGCCAATAATCCCGTGAAAGCCGGAAAAGTGAAAAGCCCTTTTATAAATTATTATGGAGGTTCGCAAGCATATTTCGATAAATCATTCAAACCGAATTTAAAATTGACATTACACGCATTCTTCCTTGAACTCGGTGAAAAATTTGATGATTGTGCTTCAATTTTATTATCACATGTTTTCGGCAGTTCGTTTGCCATCACATAAGCTCACCGAATTATATTAAAATTCACAAGCATTTTTTGCGTACAATATATCAGCACTGCTAATCGATTTCTGCGCTGATACACGATGAGCACACAATAGATATTCACAAGGAAGTGGAATATCCATAATATATTATCGCTCACCTTGATCAATCCCGCCTCATAAACATCATAATCGTTTTTCAATCAAATAAGTCACAAATAAAATCACGCGTACCTGGGTATCAGAATAACAAGCAGGACATCTCAGCAATCAGAGTAAAAGCACCAGCGGCATAGGTGTCAGAGTAAAACCAGCGCGCAAAAAAATTAACGCATCCAGACAACCTCTTGTTTACCAAAGATATGTATTTTTTCTTTCAAGGACTCTGACACGTAAATATTCATATACGGCTCGATAACGATTGCCTGGACATTTTCTTTATTTGCCAATGGAAACGCCTGTTCCTTACCCATCACAAAAAACGCGGTAGCATACGCGTCGGCTTTCACGGGATCATCGCACAACACTGACACCGAAATGCATCGGTTCGCAGGAAAACCAGTTTTTGGATCTAATATATGATGATACCGCCTACCCTGATACATGGCTAACCGCTCATAATCCCCGCTGGTGGCAACCGTTTCACCGCTTCGCAGAGATAGTACAGCCAGGATATCATCTTTTCTCGGATTTCGCAGTCCCACTCGCCAGGGTCTGCCATTGTTATCGCCAATCACCATGAGGTCGCCACCTGCTTCAACGATTGCATGCTGTATTCCCTGTGCTCTGAGCACCTCTATCGCGCGCATGATTGCATATCCCTTGGCGATTCCCCCCAGTCCGATTTTCATCCCGGGAAGAGAGAATTTCACTGTTTTTTTCTTTCGATTGAGAATCATTTTGGCGCTATCGACTTTTCCGAGATGCTGTTTGAGAAGGGATGCTGTCGGTGGTTTGAATGTGCTATCAGTGAGATTCCAGAAAGAAGCAATCGATGCGAATGTAATGTCAAATGCCCCGCTACTTTTTCCCCACACCTCTTTCGCGCGCAAAAGAAGCTCGAATGTTTCATCGCTCACCGCTACCGATTTGCGCGAAGCATACTGGTTGATGCGATACACATCGCCCGAAGTTGAACGGGGACTCATCAGAGCTTCAATTCGTCCGATTTCCGCAAATGCCGCTTCTGCCGCACGCGCGGCATGCTCGTGGGAGTCGGCAACGATAGTAATATTTACAATCGTGCCAAGATACATCCTGCTCGTATAATGAGTAATCTGTGCACGACATCCCGCGAACATCGCCAGTGTCAGAGCAACAGCCGCCATGGGTGTCAGAGTACATTTCAAGTTTTTTTTATTATACGACGGCATTTTCTATTTCCTGTACAAGTGCTGGAATATCCTCAAATTTTCGCGCAATCCAGCGTTCATTTTCAATTTCCGATGAACCCATATGGCCAAACGTACATCCGATGAATGGAATACCATTATCGCGCGCGGCATCGATATCGGACTGGCGGTCTCCTATCATGATAAACCGCTCCCCTGCAGCAGCCTGTTGCAGATAATGGCGGACGATTGCTGACTTATTTTCGTGATTGTCATCGATTACCACAAGAGGCTCGAAGTATTGAAACAAATCATGCGTCGTAAGGATAGCTTCAATATACTCTTTCGTGCCATTCGATGCCGCGCAGATGCGGTACCCTTTTTTTGATAGATTCTCCAGAGTTTCGCGCACTCCCTCAATTAAACGGCCTCCGCCGTTTCGCACCATTGCGGCAAGAGCTTTCTGACTTTCCTTTAAGAGAATATGGCGATGATGCGCATCGAGCATGGGATAGAGCATACTGAAAATTTTATCGGTCGGAAGGCCTACCACGCGCATAATTTCTTTGCTCGAATAATCCGGCAATGCAATTCCATATTCAGCTGCGAATATCCGAGCCCCTTCTGAAAAGGCATGTGCGACGATATCCCCGCAATCAAAAATCGTGCCGTCGATATCAAACGCAAGTGTTGTCAAAGCAATCCGCTCCAGCTTCCGCGGAGTGTCTCATCGCGCAGGCATTCTTTTAACATCATTATGTATTGCGTTCGCGGTATTTCCCGCGCTCCAAAATGTTCCATGTGTTCGGTATAAACCTGCGAGTCAATCAGCTTGAATCCTTTTGATTGTAATGCGCGCACAAGCGTCACCAGTGCAACCTTTGACGCATTGCTTTCCAGCGCGAACATCGACTCTCCGAAAAAAATGCTCCCGAGCGATACACCATACAATCCGCCAACCAGCCTGCCTTCACGCCAGCTTTCAACCGAATGGGCATATCCAAGCCGGTGAAGCTCGATGTACGCATTGCGCATTTCAGCAGTAATCCAGGTACCCCTTTGTCTTCGGCGTTTCACGGCCGCACATCGCGAAATGACACCTTCGAAATTTTTATCGAACGTAATATCAAAAATTTTTCTGTTGATGACCTGTCGTGTCGTTTTCGATACCTTCAACTCTTCCGGGAATAGCACAAATCTCGGATCCGGCGACCACCAGATGATAGGTTCTCCATCGGAATACCACGGGAAAATTCCTTCCCGATAAGCAAGCAAGAGCCTCTCCGGTGAGAGGTCACCCCCCACAGCAAGTATTCCTCCTTCGATGGCCAATTCCACCGGAGGAAACAGCAAGTTATTATCCAGAAGAAAAACCGGCATTGTGTTAGGTATCGATTTTCACGACAATCTGACCTTCGGCAACATCAACAAACGCCTTTCCGCCATTTTTCAATTTTCCAAAGAGCACTTCATCCACGAATTGCTTTTTTACCTTTTCCTGCATGAGGCGTGCAATCTCCCGCGCGCCGAACTCCGGAGAATATCCTTCTTCCGCAAGGATGCGTACCGCTTCATCGCTTGCTGAAAGCGCCACGTTCTTTTCCTTGAGCTGGTCTGCAAACTCGGAGAGATTTTTCCTCACAATCGAAAGCACATTCTCCCTGGTGAGCCCGTTGAATTGCACCACCGCATCCAGCCGGTTTCTGAACTCCGGCGAGAAAATTCTTTTCACCGCTTCATTGAGCGCATCTTCGTTTATCATCCGCTCGCCGGAAAAACCAACGCGCTGTTTTCCAATTTCGCGCGCCCCCGCGTTTGATGTCATGATGATGACTGCATTGCGGAAATCTGCCTTTTTGCCGGCATTATCGGTAAGTGTTGCATAATCCATCACCTGAAGAAGCGTATTGAAAATATCGGAATGCGCCTTCTCAATTTCATCAAGAAGAAGCACGCAATGAGGATTTTTGCGTATCGCCTCGGTGAGAAGCCCCCCCTCTTCGTAGCCCACATATCCCGGGGGCGCGCCGATGAGCCGCGCGACCGTATGCTTTTCCTGGTATTCGCCCATATCAAACCGTATGAGGGGTACTCCCATGATGAGCGCAAGCTGGCGCGACAGCTCGGTCTTTCCTACGCCCGTCGGTCCCACGAAAAGAAAGGATGCCACGGGTTTCGATGGTTCATTAAAACCCGCCCGTGAGCGCTTGATTGCCGCAACCACCTGTTCAATTGCGCTATCCTGGCCGAAAATCCGCGTTTTGAGTTCCGCTTCAAGCTCATGCAGCTTATCCGCTTCATCGGAGTTGACGCTTTTTTCTGGAACACGCGATATTTTCGACACCACGCGCTCAATATCGCGCACCGTGATATGTATGATTCCGCTCCCTTCCGGCCGGTTCATCCGCGCATACGAGCCGGCTTCGTCGAGCACATCAATCGCTTTATCGGGCAAATGCCTATCGTTGATGTA
The DNA here is from genome assembly GCA_937921485.1 of uncultured bacterium. Taxonomy (GTDB): domain Bacteria; phylum Spirochaetota; class UBA4802; order UBA4802; family JAGODF01; genus DYLV01. Next base: position 17,065 of record CAKZSV010000068.1, on the reverse strand, counting down.
GCGGGCTGAAAGCTCCGCTGCTGCCCGCACCGCGTCATCGGCATAGCGCACATCGTGATACTCTTCATAGCGATCTTTGAGCCCCAGAAGAATTTTGTGCGTATCCTCGATGCTCGGTTCGGGCACTTCTATTTTCTGAAATCTTCTTGATAAAGCGTTATCGCGTTCAAAATACTTGCGATATTCATCATACGTGGTTGAACCGATACAGCGCATCTTCCCGGATGCGAGTGCGGGCTTGAGAATATTCGATGCATCCATCGAGCCGCCGGATACCGCCCCTGCTCCCACAACGGTATGGATTTCATCAATAAAAAGAATGGCGTTGGGAATTGCCTTCAATTCCCGTATCACGCGTTTCAGCCGCTCTTCAAAATCGCCGCGGTATTTCGTGCCGGCAAGGAGCGCACCCATGTCGAGCGCGTAAATCTTTGATTTTTTTATTGGGTCGGGAACCTCGCCCTTCGCAATGAGTTGCGCCAGTCCTTCGGTGATGGCGGTCTTCCCCACGCCGGGTTCTCCCACATGCACGGGGTTATTTTTCAGTCTCCGGCAGAGCACCTGCATGGTGCGCTCTAAAATATCTTCGCGTCCGATGAGAGGATCCAGTTCCCCTGCTTCCGCTTTCGCCACCAATTCGGTGGTGAACATTTCCAGAAACTTCTCTCCTTTTGAAGGCTTTTTCGCGACCTCATCCTGGAATTCTTCTTCAAATTCATCGGCTTCGCCCGGCAACATCTCTCCATCATCGGGAATGACCGATATTCCATGTGATATATAGTTCAGGATATCAAGCCGGGTAATGCCTTCCCGCTGCAAAAAAAATGACGCATAGGAATCTTTTTCATCAAACATGGAAACATATACATCGCCGATATCGAGCTCTTCCTTCTGGGCAGACGCCGTGTGCCATATCGCTTTTTCCAGAATATTTTGAAACTGCACGCTCTGCTGCGGTTCCTTGCCCTTCACCACCGGCACGCGCGTATTGAGAAAATCATCAAGATTCTGCTTGAGCCTGTCAATATCACCGCCGCATTGGCGGATAATATCTTTCCCTGAATCAGAAAAGAGCGACGCATAGAGCAAATGCTCCGGCGTGAGGTATTCATTGTGACGCTTGCGCGCCTCGTTGTAGGCGGCCATCATTATATTGTTCAATTCTTCATTTATCTGCATGGGCAATTATGCCTCCTCGTAGGTACATTTCAGCGGAAAACCGTGCTGTTTGGCAAGCGCATGCACCTGTGAAACTTTCGTCATCGCGATATCCAGCGTGTACACTCCGCACACGCCCCTGCCCTTTCGATGAACATCGAGCATAAGCATGGTGGCCTCGGCGGCGGGTTTGTTGAAAATCTCCATAAGAACTTTCACCACAAAATCCATTGTTGTATAATGGTCGTTGAGAATGAATACCCTGTAGAGCTTGGGCTCATCGAGCTTGTGACGCTCCTCAAGCTGCACCTCTCCATTGGTGAGCTCTTCTATTTCCCTTTTCGACGGCATTTCAGGACTCCATACACACGCAACATCTACACCTCACGGTTTCCTTACATTAATATTACATCAAACGTAAAATCTATTAATAATATACACATTTTTAGTAAAAGCAACAATTTTTCATTAAATTTTGTAAAAAATCATTTCCGTATTCCGCGATTTTCGCGCATGATGAAAGTTTATTGAGAAGAATAAGAGATTTACGATGACGGTACTCATTGAATTATTCTGATATGAATAATGACACGGGGAAACGGTGCTGCCCAAGCACAGCGCTGGATGAATTAGCTATCCTTGAGGTATTTCCCCTTAAATTCCTGGGCACTCATTATCCCGAAAAAACGAGTAAGCCGCGCGGTTTCGAAAATCTTCGTCACCTCGCGGTTGAGGCCGTAGAGCACAAACTCGACTTTTCTATTCGTTGCCGCATTTACAAACTTGACAAGCGTTCCTATGGAAGACGAATCGATATACTCCATTTCGCGGCAGTCGAAGGCAATCACGCCGGGCTTCTTCGCCAGCTCGCGATTCCACACCTCTTCCACCTTGCCAATCATCTCAATGCGGAATTCTCCTGAAATATGAATTATTATGACATTATTATTAAGCTCATCAACCGTGCAGTGCAGCATTTTCTACTCTCCCATGTATATTCTGTATAGCAAAAAGTTTTTGTCCTTCACTTCTGTCCGGCATACTGACCGAACACCCAGAAACCTTTTTTTACGGTTCCATCATTGCGATACAGCACACCAGCGCCATGGGGTTTGTCGGCATCGAAGCCGCCTTCAAAGCGTTCACCATTTCGGTAATGATACACTCCTTTCCCCTTTTTTATATCGCCAACCCACTGGCCCGCATATTTATCGCCGTTTGAATAATAATATACACCCTGCCCTTCGCGGACATCGTTTTTCCATTCGCCCACATAGCGTTCGCCGGAACGATAAAAATACGTGCCGTATTTCATTTTTTTAAAATTTTCATTATACCCTTCATATCTGTCGCCGTTGGTGAAAACGAATGTTCCTTCTCCATATGGCACGCCCCCTTTAAATTTCCCCGTATACACGCCGGATTGCGTGGCGTATTTTCCGATTCCGTTGGTGCAATTGCCCTCAAGGCACCCATACGCAGGAATGTCGTTTTCATGTTTCGAACAAACCAGCGCTATGAACAGCAGCGGCAGCATTAATGTGAAACGGTTTTTCATTGCGCGCTAAATAGTATCACTGATTACCGGCAGGCATTCATTTTCAAAAAGCCATCATATCCGCAATAGCGAAAAAGTCAAGAATGATATCGCTTGCTTTATTCAAGCCCTCCTTTATTCAGATTTCCAGATTTTCGCATCCCAATCGTAGAGTTCGAACGGCTTAAAACGCGCCTTATATCGCATACGGGGACATTCGCTGATATAATAGCCCAAATAATAGTAGGGAAGTCCCCGTGATGCCGCATGTTCGATTTCCTTCATCACGCTGAAAGTGCCCAGACTCAAAGAAGAATACTTCGTATCATAAATAAAATAGACGCTTGAGATGCCTTCGCTGGCGACATCTAAAAAGCCCACACCTATGAGTTCATTTTCAAGATAGTACTCGGACTGCATTGCGGGGCATGAGGGGTTATAGAAATTATTCATAAATTCTCGCTTATATGCCTGGTTGCCGAATCTATCGCGTGAATGTATCGCATACAATTCAAAAATTTTTTCCGAATACGCAAGCGGACGAAATTCCACCCTGATGTTGCGGCACCGCTTCAGCACCTCCCGCTGATTCCGCGATGGCAGAAAGTCCATCGTCCGCACCCGAAGCGGAAGGCACTGAGTGCAGCCATCACAAAATGGCATAAAAAAATAGCTGCCGAATTTTCTCCATCCGGCATTCAAAAGCGTCTGCAATTCATCCGCGCTTACCCCGTCGGCATAAAAATAGCAGAAGCGCCACAAACGGTCAGGGAGATAACTGCAGGGACTTTCGTGCGATATATCAGGCTGCTTGAAAATGTACATTACATACCGCTCTTTAATTCATTGATTGAATGATATGCGTGTATAAAATATCATAAACCATTCATCCGCCTTGTACCGACAATATATCGTAGGAAGTGCACTATATGCGCGCGATATAGTAAAGATATTCTTTGTATCTTTCATGCATTTTTCAACAAATTTTTATTGTAAAAAGCCGATACAGCATGACACTTAGACAGTAAAGCATACCGAGAATACGAGCATGAAGCGTTTAATACCATTTATCATAGCACTCGTTATCATATCAGCATACGCAATTCGTGCTGAAAGTGCACTCTCCATCAACGAAATCGATGCCTGCTCGAAATACCCACTCGTTACGGTCAAAATAGCTATTGATGTCAATGACGGTTCTATTTCTGAAATATCAAAAGCGAATTTTACCCTTTTTGAAGACGGAAAAGCTATCGCTCCAACCGACCTTGTGCCGCTGTCCGCTCCGGAGACCTTTCATACTCTCATCATCGCAATAGATACGAGCAAAAGCATTTCACACCGCAGCTTTGAAAAAATCAAACAATCCGTCCGTGATATAGTCGCATCACTCACGGAAAACGAAAAAGCCGCCATTGTCCGTTTTAACGATCATGTGGTTCAAATGAACAGTTTACACGCTACCCGCGAACAAATCACGGCGAAAATCTCCACCCTGAAGCGGCACGGGAGCAAAACACTTCTTTACTCCGCGCTCTACGATTCACTCCTGAAGCTTCGCGATATGCATGGAAAACAAAAATCGCTCTACGTCTTCACCGACGGCAAAGACGAAGGAAGCCCCGTTCAATTGGAAGAAGTACTCCGACTTTCAAAAGAATCGGGTATCCCTATTCACGTGATATGCCCTGCCGAACAATCCTGCAGCTCCGAGATTAAACGCGTCGCGCAGGAAACGCACGGCAATTTTGCCGCATCGATTGAATCATTTAATGTCAGCTCCGTAAAAAAAACATCCATACCCGGAAAAGCCGAATACCTCATCAGCTATGAATCGAAGACTCCATTAGACGGAAAAAAACATCAGCTTGAAATCCGGTTTTCAAAAGGAGCGCTCTCCGATCGCGCTTTTTCCGATTTCACAACTTCCGCTTCCGTGCAGCCGCTGAATGTACCTCATTTGCTCGACATTCTCATTGCCGCGCTTATTCTCATTCTCATCATACTGCTTGCCATGCTCATCGCGATTATCATTCGAAATGGATATCGGCTCCTCGCTCCGCCGGCGGCAGACACTCAAAAAAAATCATCTATTCCTGATTTCTTCGATCCGCTTGACGACGAACCCGTATCCAGATATGCTCCCACACTCACCCCGCGCGATCCGGAGTTTGCGTATTCTAAAGCCTGGCTGGTGATGAAGGACGGGCCGGCTTCAGGACAGAAATTTCCAATTTTCTGGGATGAAACCGCGATCGGAAGAGAAGCAACCAACACCATCGTGGTACCCGATCAGGCGGTGTCGCTCACGCATGCTAAAATTAAACGCTTTAAAGATACGTATATGCTGTTCGATCTTGTGTCCGAAAACGGCACATATTTAAATGGAAAAAAATTGCTTCGCCCCAAAACGCTGTGTGATTGGGATGAAATAAAAATCGGAAGAACCGTGTTTATTTTCCGGGGATCGAAAATTAAGGAGTAATGTGCTGCACCAGCCCCCCGTACGCGAATTTCAGCGCATCAAACAAAAAAGTGTTTACAGAAAGCAATTTCCCTATCACGTGTGTTCGAACATCTCAGATTTTGGAGTTACCCGTATGATGGTATCGCGCTATATCGAAGAATCCGTGAAAAATGCCTCTTTCATTCGAAAGATGTTTGAGCAGGGCATGGAACTTAAAAAGAAGTTCGGTGCAGAAAATGTGTTCGATTTCAGCATCGGCAATCCCGATCTTGACCCGCCGAAAGAGTTCTTCGATGTCATCATAAACTTCATGAAAAATCCGCAAAAAGGCGTGCATGGCTACATGTCCAATGCTGGATTTCCCGATGTGCGCGATGCTGTTGCTGAAAAAATTTCAAAAGAGCAGCAAATGGCGGTACCCGGATCACATGTCATCATGACCTGCGGCGCGGCAGGCGGTATGAACGTGATTTTCAAAACAATACTCGATCCTGGCGATGAGGTGATTGTCCCGCGTCCCTGTTTTGTCGAATACGGATTTTACATTCAAAACCACGGCGGGAAAATGGTACTGGTGGAAAGTGCCGAAGATTTCACCCTGAATATTGATGCAATCGCGTCAGCAATCACCGAGAAAACAAGGGCTGTGCTCATCACTTCGCCAAATAATCCAACAGGGCGCGTTTATCCCGAAGCCCAGATAGAGAAGCTCGGAGAAATGCTCAATCGCAGGAAGGAAGAGCGGCCGATATATCTCATCGCCGACGAGCCGTATCGCGAGATAGTATACGATGGTGTACAAGTGCCGAGCATTTTCCGGTACTGCACCCATTCCATGATAGCAACCTCATACTCCAAGACGCTCTCGATACCCGGTGAGCGCATCGGTTATACGGCCGTCAATCCGTCAATGCCCAATTCCGATCTCCTCCTTTCCGGACTTGTTTTTTCGAACAGAATTCTGGGATTTGTCAATGCGCCCGCTCTCATGCAGCGCGCGGTTGCAAAACTGATTCACGTATCGGTCCCCGTCGAAGCATACAAGAGACGCCGCGATCTTTTCTATAAAGGGCTTGCGGACGCTGGTTATAGCGTTGTTAAGCCCGAGGGAGCTTTTTACCTCTTCTGCAAATCGCCCCTTCCCGACGATAACGCGTTCGTCAATCATCTGTTGAAATACAATATTTTAGTCGTTCCCGGTTCAGGCTTTGCCGGCCCGGGATATTTTCGCATTGCATACTGCGTTGATGAAAATACGATCGAAAGATCGCTTGCCGGTTTTAAAAAAGCGCTTGAAACATTGTGATTTTACTTCCTGGCGAAGCAGTATTTTTCTTGACACGATGCGTTATCGTGTTTCTATTCGTTACGATACTGCGCATCATCGATACGCATGATGCTATCTCACTTTCACAAGAGGTCAACAATGGCAGAAGAACAAAAGCCCCAGGAAGGCGCCCCTCAATCTTCAGGAAAAACAAAAAAAATTAACAGGCTTTCACCTGAGGAGCTTCAGAAAAAGATCAGCGATTTTGAAAGCTCACAACAGACAAAATCGGTGTACTACAAGCACTTGCTCCAGCGGAAACGCGAGCTTGAATCGCGTGCCCACTGAGATTTCCGGGATATTGAAAAAGCCAGGGTACACGTGGAAACTGTATTCAAGCAGATGCCTGCTCCAATTATATCATTCCCATGAATTCTCACCTCGGTACGCTTCGTGCAGATTTTCAGGAAATTCTTGCATCCACCATCACGGCGGTTGATCCGTACGCTTCCGTGCTTCGTCACATCAATCGCGATGGGAATACCCTCAACATAACCAGGCACGACGGTCAGCACCTCATATTACCGCTAAATAATTTCGATCGCATTTTCGTCGTCGGAGCGGGAAAAGCAACCGCTCCGATGGCGGAAGCCATCGAAACACTGTTGGGCGATAATATTTCCGATGGCATCATCATCGTAAAAGACGGGCATTGTGGCACACTCAGGCGTATTGCGCAGACGGAGGCCTCTCACCCGCTTCCCGATAGAAGAGGCATGGAAGCTACCACACAGGTATATAATATGGTGAAAAGTGCCGGTAAAAACGATCTTATTATATCGCTTCTAAGCGGAGGCGGTTCATCGCTTTTATCGCTTCCCGCAGATATCCCGCTTGAAGATAAAATTGCCGCCACCAGCATCTTGCTTCGCTGCGGCGCGAACATAGAAGAAATTAATTGCGTCCGCAAACACATCTCTCAGGTAAAAGGCGGTTTACTCGCTCAAGCGGCGTATCCCGCCACGGTAGTAAACTGCCTGATTTCCGACGTCGTGGGCGATGACATCTCCGCAATCGCATCAGGGCCTTTATCTCCCGACACGAGCACCTACGGCGACGCACTACGGATTGTGCGAAAATATCATCTTGCCGATATTCTCCCTGCATCGGTGACGGCACGTCTTATTGCGGGTACGGAAGGAAGAATACCCGAAACGGCGAAATGCGACGATCCTGCTTTTACCCGCATCACACCGGTCATTCTTGCATCAAACATACAGGCGCTCGACGCGGCGAAAGAGCAGGCTCAGCATCTCGGCTATGAAACGCTGATTCTTTCTTCCATGTTCGAAGGCGATACGTCCGAAGCAGCTCTTTTTCACGGAAGGATTGCCCGTGAGATACATGCAACTGGAAATCCCATCCCCCGCCCCGCCTGCATCATCAGCGGCGGAGAAACGACAGTTCGAGTTCAGGGCAGCGGCCTCGGCGGCAGAAATATGGAATTTGTGCTTCGAAGCGCGATTGAAATTGCAGGACTTCCCAACATGCTCATCGCAAGCATCGGTACCGACGGCACCGATGGACCCACCGATGCCGCGGGCGCAATCGCGGACGGAACAACTCTGCAAAGAGCTCGTCAGAAAGGCCTTGCTGTCGAGCAGTATCTTGCAAACAATGATTCGTATCACTTCTTCGAAGCGCTGGGCGACCTTGTGAAAACGGGCCCCACAAGAACGAATGTGATGGATGCGCGGATTATATTGGCGCGATGAACTTAGACGGCGTCAACGCAGGAAAAATACACTTTTTTCCCGACAATCCTGTGCCGGATTATTCCCTGCCGCTCAAGGTATTCGAGCGACACAATCACCCATCCCTCTCCCATCCGATGCTTGAACCAGCTCTCCTTTTCATACAGCGCGTTGAGCATTTCATAAAGGGCGATGCCCCGAACGCCGCTTTCCCGAACTAATTTCAGCACATGGGCTGTCCGCTCATGCCGCCAGCGTATGAGTTCACTGATGCGTTCGCGGGGATTCGTGATTGCGCTGCCATGTGCGCTTAAAATAAGTTTAAGATTTGGAAGTTTGAGAAGAAACTCGAGCGTACGGAGATACGCCTGCAAATCGGATTTGGGCGGACCAAGCCAGGTTGTGATGCTTCGAAGGATATTATCGCCCGCGAAGAGAATGCCGGTGTTTTGATTGTACAGAGAAATATGATCGGTCGAATGGCCGGGGGAATGAATAATCTGCCACGGTTCACCGTTTATATCGATATCGGTATTATCTTCAATCAGGATGTCCGGATCGGGGATAAACTCGGTTCCAAACAGCCTTTCATACAAAAAGCTCACCATCCTGCCCAATGTCCGCTCTCTGAGTGTTCCAATAAACGCATTCGCCACCGCAACAGGAACGGATCCCGGTGTATTGTACGATGCGCGGTATGTCTGCCGCGATGCGATTATTGCCGCCATTGGCCTGGTAAGCACAACTGAAAGTCCAAGCTTTTTTCGAAGAGATGCCAGCCCGGAAAAATGGTCGGGATGCGCGTGGCTGGGAAGGATTCTGCGCACATTGAACGGCTTGCCGCGCAAATGGATTTCGTCCTGTATTCTTCTGAATTGGGAAACGAAAAAGCGGACATCCCGTATGGTTCCATAACCTGCATCGTACACAAGGCCATTTGAACCAGGAATGATGTAGATATTTACCGGAGGCTTGATTGCCCCGAATGCACCCTTTTCGGTAATTCGAAATATGCCCTCTGCCACTTCTTCCATGGCGCAATTATTTAAAGGGCCAACATTTTTTCAAGAATTTCCGCCGAACTGACGACATAGCTTTCACAATTCCGCGAAAAAATTCCTTCTTTTTTGGCTCGTTCATACTCTTCGGGACGGCTGATATCGATCCCAATGAGCTCCCGGCATATAATTGTTCCGTGGCGCTGGCTGAAATGCTCAATAAAATTCCGCACGAGTTCGTATGAATGATTTTTACAAGCTTCATCACCATCGACACCTTTCCCATGGCAAAGACCAATCACCATAAGGGCTCCGGTAACCGCACCGCAGACATTGCCGAAGCGGGCAATTCCCCCGCCAAAAGGACATGCTACTTTCAGACATGTATCTTCATCGAGTCCGAAAAGAGGACCGAAAGTGGAAAAAACCGCCTGGGCGCAATTGTTCCCGTTGCGGAAGAGAAACACCGCCCGCTCGGTATTGGTCATCATTCTTTCATCCAAAAGATAACATCCTTTGTATCATTCCGGTATCGATTACAAAAACATTGATTAATATAGCAAATTATAAAATTTTATCAATTTTTTATTTCTCATGATTTAGTATTTGAAAAAAATCAACGCTTCTGCACGCTTATTACAAAATCATAGCGCGCCATCAGATATCATGCGCGAAAATCACGTATAAGAATGGAGCCTACACAATGAAGGTTTTTATCTCAGGCGGACTTGGTTTTGTCGGAAAAACAGTAGCCATGCATCTGGCAGAAAAGGGGCACAAGGTACTCATCGCCGACCTTCCCGCCAATCCGCACATCCCGGATAACCGCATTGCCTACATGTCCGCCGACATGACATCCTCAGGTTTATGGCAGAAGGAAGTTGAAAGCGCAGACCTGATAATCAATCTGGCGGGAGTTTCAATATTCGGACGATGGACTGCAAAAAGAAAAAAGGCCATATACGATTCCCGCATTCTCACCACCCGGAATATTGTTGATGCGATTCCCGCAGGTAAAAAGGTCACCCTGTACAGCACTTCTGCCCAGGGGTATTACGGTTTTAGAGGAGATGAACGTATCGATGAAAATGCCACTTCCGGAAATGATTTTCTGGCCTCCGTTTGCCGCGATTGGGAAAAAGAAGCATTTCGCGCACAGGAGAAAGGCACAAGAGTCGTCATCACCCGCTTCGGGATTGTCCTCGGCAAAGGCGGCGGCGTGCTGGGAATCATGGAACCGCTGTTTCGATACTTCCTTGGTGGTGCACTCGGCAATGGGAAACAATGGTTTTCGTGGATACATCTTGAGGACCTTGTCGGCGCGTATGTCTTTCTCCTTGAAAACACGGATATAGCCGGCCCGGTAAACCTGTGCGCGCCGAATCCAGTCACGAACGCTGAATTTTCCGCATCACTTGGGAAAGCTCTTCATCGGCCTTCGATTATGCCTGTTCCTTCTTTTGCGGTAAAAGTAGTGCTCGGTGAGTTCGGCGAGACTTTGCTTCACGGGCAGCGAGTCATTCCTTCAAAGCTTCTTAAAGCAGGCTACAATTTTATCTATCCCTCAATAGAAAATGCACTGATGAACATTTTTTACAAAACACGTTAACAGCCTTTTAAAAATTTAATGATGTTTTTTTGAAAATATCATAAATTTTCAATTGACATTAGCATAACAATTTTCTTATCTTACAAAAAAATTGCCTTCAAACGTTGTACTACGCCTCACAGCGGGATGCATGTCCCCGTGAACATATTTTATTTGAGGAGTGATGTAATGAAAAAGGGAAGATTCTGTGTAGTAGTGCTTCTTTTGCTTGTTGCTTTTGCCATTTTCTTCTCGGCAATCGATGCGCAAGCCGCCGTTCCGACGTATCGCCGCACATGGGAGTATTTTAACATCAACCTTGCACTTTCGCCAAACTGGGCGTTTACCATTATGCCGGGGCATCGTTATGAATTTTACGATGACACGCAACCCGACAACGAAGGACGAGGAAATCAGTTTTATGAACTTTTCCTTGGCCCTGTCTATATTAACAAACTAAACGACAATGTGACCTTCAAACTGCCCCTCTGGTATTACTACATGGGGTTTCCGAACATACCCGGCGGGGCGAGCGGAAGAGATAATGATTATTATTATTCACACAATTTTGAAGTAGTTCCGACTTTCGAAATTAAACTTGGAAGCTTTGTGCTCGCAAATAGAATCATTCTGCACAATAAGCTCTATGCGAACAATGCGGTATATACCGAAGAAGCTCAACGGCGCGGATGGTCGCTGCTTATGCGTGAGATGGTCAGCATGATGTATTTTCTGAATGAATCGATCGCTCTCTCAATCGGCGATGAAGTTTTCATCGGTCTCATTGAAGACCGCGGAACCAACGATAATCGCGCTAAGATCGGCGAGCCTTTCTTCGAACAACATGGATTCAGCATGAACAGATTTTACGCGGGAATTCTGTACCGCTTCGATCCAACTCTTACAATTCATCCTCAGTACATCTTAGAATCATTACATAATCCAAGTGACGATTATGAACTAATGAAGAAAGGACATTATTTCTACCTGGTAGTCACCTATACAATCAAACTGTACTGATGCTACCAACTGTTGATATTCGCACTTACAAAAAGGCCGCGCGTTAACGCGCGGCCTTTTTCACATCCATAAAATTTTCACTTATCGCGCTGTTGTAATCAAATCATTTTGCGTTATTGCGAGGTATTGTCAGAGATCCTGATAAAAAATGCCATGTGCGAACACGAGAACAATCTGCCTGAGGTGTTCATCGTAATTGCCCGCTGCGTATTTTTCTCGCTCCACGACAAAAAGGGTATGCGCCATTCGGTACACCGCACCAAGGATGCCGTCGGCAAGAAGTTCACGGTTGATGCGTTTTGAAATGTTGCCAAGACGCTGAGCCAGCCGAATATCCCCTAAAATGGCGGAAATAATCCTGCTTTCAAAATGCTTAAAATATCGATCGAATTCTATGTTGACGCCCGGGCCCATACGAAGGATGATATTGCTGCGCTCAGGGTCTTCCTGAAAAAACTGGAGCGTTTTTGATATACGCGCATAGAGATAATTAATATGATAACTGTCAAACGGAGGTCCGTCTGTGATTTCACGCAAATTTATTTGCGAAAATTTTTCCCATTCAGCAGCAAACGATTCAAGAAGCGTCAAAAAGATATCTTCCTTGTTGCGAAAGTACTGATAAATGGTACCTTTTCCGATGCGCGCCATCTCAACGATATCATCCACCTGGGTATCGTAAAACCCCTTCCTGGAAAAAATCGTTTTAGCACAGTCTAATATTTGTTTTTTGCGTAACTCACCACGCATCTTCAGCCCACCCGCAACCATAATTGACGGGAAAGCCAAATTCTGCAAGTAAAATATTCATTGAGATGTTTTTGAATGGTAATACAAAACCATGAAGAAAGCTATGCTACACCTTCAACAGCTCTGGCAAGTTTCTCTGAATTCGAACTGATTTCCTGGATAAAGCCCGCGATTTTATGATTTGCGGATGATATTTCCATAGCCATTTCAGATAGCCTTTCAATGGTGTGCATGGTTTGCACCATGGAATCCTTCTGCTCTTGTGTCGAAACAACAACATCTTTTGAAAGGGTCTCAATTATCCCGGCTTGATGTACGACAACATCCAATAGTTTGTTCTGCGACGACATCAAGTTTTTGACCTCATCAATGCCTTTCTTTATTGTATCAACCATTGAAAAGATGACATCCGTCGAATCTTTTGTGCTGAGGACTAAATTGGTTCCTTCCTCAATATCATTAATTATCCTTTTAATACGGCTTGCAATGCTTTTCGAGTTGTCCGATGTTGCCTGGGCAAGCTTTCCAATTTCATCGGCAACCACTGCGAATCCACGCCCATACTCTCCGGCGCGAGCTGCTTCAATTGCGGCGTTGAGGGAAAGCAAATTGATTTTATCAGAAATATCGTCGATGATGGAGACAAACTGGTCAATTTCTTTACCGCCCGCATTTATGATATTCATCCTCTCCGTCATCATTTTCAAACTTTCTTCAGTGGTTTTTGCAGCTCGGGAAATTGATTCAACGCTTCTGGCAACCTGGATGCTCTCTTTCACCATCGATCGCTGAGCTGCACTCAACTCATCTGCAAGCCTCTTTGATTTTTCACCTTCCTCCTGCTGGTGAAGTGTCGACTGGTGAATTCTTTCAATAGATGCTACCAGCTCATCAAACGTTGCCGACATCTGTTCACTGGTTGATGCCTGTTCCATTGAAAGATGTGAAAAAGCCGTACTGACTTCTCCAAGCTCGCGGCTTAGGCTTATAAAATCAGACGATATTCCGTTGACGGTGGAAACAATTCCCTCCAAGAAATGAGCTTTTTCCAGCGCTGTACGTTCATTAGTTTTCTGAGCATCCAGCAAATGCACAAGTTCCCTTCGCATTATGTTGATCTTATCCGCCAGTCCGAATGAAAGCAGCACAACAACGAGAGCGGATCCGATTTGAATGCTCCATTGCGTAAAGAAATTCTGCGGCAATATTCCAAAAGTCTTTAGTACGTATAGAAGGATTCCAATAACAAACCCCATAAATCCCATAATGATAAAATACGCCTGCCGGGATTTATACTTCAAGGCAAGCATCAATCCCGCACAATATAAAAACGCCGCTGAAATGCCGGCAAACACCGTCGTCATCTTGATCGCAACTGAATACTGCACTATCAGCGATAATCCCGACAATACGAACGCGGGTATAATACAAAAAAACCATATCCCCATTCGAAAAAACCGAGGATGCTTTTTAAGCTCCAGAAAAAAAATGAAAAATATTCCTACCGTGCCATATGTCATCGCAATAAAAAAAGGAAGAGAACTATTCGCCCACCATATAGCGTTAGGCCAGAGATACTGAAAGGCATAGCCGTTTAGGCACATTTGAAGGACAATCCATGTTGAAATAAATATTGAATAAAAAAGATAGCTTACATCTCTACTCGAAATGAATATTATTAAATTGTACACTACCATAATGATCATGAGCCCGTAGAAAATCCAGATTATCGGCTGTTCGCTGTTGAGTTTCGCAAAAAATGATGTGTAGGTATATAATTTTGCTGAAAAATTAAAAGAGCTTTCAGTCTTTATTCTGAAATAATACTCCTCGGTCTTTCCACGCTGCTGATCAATATGAAACACAAATGATACATGTTCCACCTCGCGATGCGAAAAGGGAAGCATGTCACCTGTTTCGTATGCAGTGTATCCTCCCCTTTCATCTGGACGCAGGAGAACGATCGAATCAAGCATCGGATAGGAGATTTCAATAAGAAACTTATCTGATTGCGATCGATTATCTATCGTACATCGGAACCAGTATGCGCTTTCAGTAAAACCGAAATTGAACGCATCTTCGCCGGAGCGCCTCCATTCACGGCTTTTTCGAGCTTCATCAAATGAAAGACGCCCAGTTGTATCTTCCAAATACTCTATTTTACTGCTGATGGTGCTGCTGGAAAAGCTTTCATCAAGAACCACCGGTTCTAATGCCAGAAGCGTGAAAGGAAAGAGGAGCATTATGCCAGCAATACATATTTTCATGAAGTGGCCGCCTGCACGGGAAACGATGCTATGTATATAATACTGACATGTCAGTCTATTTGATATCGTCAAGTATTTTTTTCGTAATACCACGGAAATTGATAAATTTTTTTAAAAAAAAGACGACTCCTGGCGGAATCGTCAGTAACTTAGCGGATTGTTTGGAAGGTTTGCCGCCGGTTTCCCGACGACAACTATAATATACTCTGGTTTTTCTATTACGTCAAAAAATTTTTTATGCCGCGTAAAAAAAATGTAATGATACCAATGTAAGAAATACCTACATGCTCGGGGCAATAAGCGGCCGTATTTCCGCTTTTTCGATGTGAGGCACGGTTCTGTGCAATCGAACAGGAATACCATGTACGGCACAATAGAGGATTTGAAGAACATCACCGTGCGCAACAATTAACACAGATGATCCGGAATAATCATTTTCACAACCGGATATGAATTCAAGGACGCGTTTAGCAACCTCCCTGCAGGATTCCACACCGTATTCATGATGGTCCGGGTCAATCGCATCCAGTTCCCATACTCTCTGATAAGCCGAGTCATCACCACCTTCAAGGCTTCCAAAAGCTCTCTCGCGAAGAAGTGCACTGGTATGGATTTCCTGTATATGGCATTCAGCGGCCACAAGAGTTGCTGTTTCGAGTGCACGCAAAAAATCCGACGAGAAAACACGATCCAGATGTATCTGCGTAGTAATCGTACGCGCTCTTTTTAGCACATCATCGCGCCCCTTTTCTGTGAGACCGTAACGTGAAATGCCGGTAAGTGGAGAGCTGATAATTATTCGTTTTTCATTTGCCTCGCTCTCGCCATGGCGCATCAGATAATAGGTGTTTTTTAAAATTATCATACAAAATGTGTTTCTACGCAGCATCCAAATGCATATACTCCCTCATTTTCAGAAAAGATTAGAGCCGGTCAATACCCTTCATAAACAAGCACATGAGGCGCTATGATGAGCAACCGTAAAATCTTTTCCTCTCCTATTTTCTTAAGGTGGAAATACCGTAAATAGGAAGGGTGGAAAGCTGCTGCAGGGACGTATCTGCTACGTTAAAAATATATAATCCGTTTCTATCAGAAGTTTGAATTCCTACCACTAATGTGAATGAATCAAAAGGAGCAAGACATATGACGCCATCCGATGATGAAGAGAAATTATAATACTCTTGCATATTTGATTGGCTAAAATCAATTTTCATTATTTTAAGTTCTAAGGCTGTTGAATCTTTCCCCCCTGCAAAGACATCAGTAGTCGTTAACACCGCAAAACTTTGAAATGCGAAGCCGCTATCTGCTGGTATACAAGTATTATAGCTCTTACATATTTTGGTACTCGAGCCAGCATAATACACTGAGTTAAATGCATCGAAGAAAAATGGCAAAGTACTGTCAAATGAGATTGCTCCTGATGACGGGACATTACGTAAAGGATAAAAATTAATTGTATCATTTCCATAATTAAACTCTACCATATACGTCACCCTTTTATCGCTTGGTCGAAAGATTGAATGAATCGTATGAGAAGTATATTCGTGATCTTGCACCCACGGGGGATTTTGCTGCCTATCAAATCGGTATATCGTTGTTCCCACCATTGTCACAGTATTATCGCCATCTTCTCCAAAGCCAAGAGGAGGGCCAGAAAACCCGTTATAGATAACGCGTCGACCATCCCTGTGCAGGGCATACACGTCCCCATTATTCTTCGTCACAAATACCCATCCGCGAGGATCAAGGAAAACGACTCCATTCGGTGTAGCATCATGCACATACAATTCTTGAAGAATTCTTTCGCGTGTTCCCAAGAGTACATAGGTTTTATTTTCAATATGCTTATATGCCAGCGCAGCAATAGTCGGGAGCGTTGAACCCCCTTCATCGTACGCTTTCTTTGCCATTTCATACAACTCCTCCCTGCAGGCGGCATGGGAGATTCCAAAGGCACATACGGCGCACAAAAAAAGCACCACCACGCGCATGGGCCGCCTTCGAAATTGTACTTCCTTCATAGATGCCTCCTTCCCCGGGGTAGTGGACGGTACGCAATACTTTTTTCCTTACGACAAACAATTAATGTGTAATTATTATACTTTTGCCGAAGCAAAAAGTCTAAAAAAAATTCAACCACATGTAAAGCCTTGTCTCGCTTCAGGCAAAATGGGAAAAATTCGTTCATAGAACAAATATTTCCCTGTAACACATAAAGGCGGTGCATACCGTATTGACGTTTTTATGTATTTG
>CAKZSV010000067.1 GCA_937921485.1 uncultured bacterium | reverse complement strand
AAACCCATGAAACCCATGAACCCATGGACTCTGGCGTCAGAGCACCTTTAGCCGCAGGAACAGTGGTGTCAGCCATGGAAACAAACTGCCGTCTGTGCCGCAGAACCAGTAGCGTACCCATCCCCGGTGTCAGAGCACATTTGGAGCACACGCCAGGCTGGTGTCAGAGCACACGCAGAGCACATTTCCACATAGACAAAATTTATAAAAAAATCCACATCTTGCTTGACGAATCAAGCAAGATGTGGTATATTTTTAGCACCTTGCTTGTTATATCAAGCATAAAGGTGCTATAATGAACAAAAATGATGAATTTGGTTCATTTCTGAGAGCCATACGGGAAGAGCGCGGCATCACGCTTAGGGAAGCGGAAGCCCGAAGCGGCATTTCCAACTCTTATCTCAATCAAATCGAAACCGGAAAAATAAGCAAACCGTCACCGGCCATAATCGGTAAACTCAGCGAATTGTACGGAATTCCTGTTGAGCTGCTCCTTGAAAAAAGCGGTCATCTCATCCCGGAGCTTAGTTCCTCACCCGCTCCCCTGCAGGAATTCAAAGCGTCCATCCTCATCATCGACGATAATATCTTCGACCGGGCGATTGTCCGCACAATTCTGGAAAAAGATATCGAGATTCGCTACCGCATTTTTGAAGCCGAAACCGGCGAGGAGGGAATTCGACTGGCACGGCACTATCGTCCCGATATCATTCTTCTCGATTATCGGCTGAACGCAGAAGACGGCCTTGAGGTCCTTCAAAAAATGGCATCTGGCAATCTGCACGAACAAAGCGCGGTGATTATGCTCACCGGCTACGGTAACGAGGAAATCGCCGTGAAGGCCTTGAAACTCGGCGCTGTGAATTATTTTAACAAGGACAAAATCAAAGAAGAAAACTTCCTTCCCGCCCTCAGGCAGGCAATTAAAAGAAAATCAATCAGGGAAATGCTGCGCACCCGCTCCCAAGAGCAGCGCAGCCGGAATCTTCAACTTCACAACTCGATTTTGATGTCTGCGGCGGAAATTCTCAATGCGGCTGCCCGGCTTTCCGAGGAGTTCCCTTCCATCTCGGTCAGCACCGACTACGCAATCATCATAAAGGAAGCAAAAAGAATCGCTTGCTTATTTGAAAGCGATATTTCCAGGCACAATGGGAGTACAGGCAAATGAACCTTCCTCAATCACACAAACCCTTAGACAGGAATATCCGCATCCTTCTTTTAGAAGACAGCGAAGCCGATAAAATGCTGGTTGAAGAAGAGCTCCTTCGCGCTTCTCTTCCGCATCGCCTGCATCATGTTACCGACAGAAATGAATTCCTTGAAGCGCTGAAAGATTTTTCTCCCGAAATCGTCATCACCGATTTCAACCTGCACGGCTATGACGGATTTCAGGCGCTTGCCGATGCGAAAAAATATAATTCGGAAATTCCGGTTATCATCATAAGCGGGGTGCTGGGCGAGGAAAACGCTGTCAAAATAATCAAACGCGGAGCGGTTGACTGTATCAATAAAAGTTCCCTTGCTAAACTTCCCAGCGCCATCACCCGCGCGGTTCACGAAGCGGACGAACATTTTCGCCGCAAGCGCGCCGAAGAGGCGCTCGAGCGGTTGCGCAAGCGCAATGTGCTCATACTCGATTCCGCCAGCGAAGGCATCGCCGGCTTCGACAATGACATGCGCTTTGTTTTCATCAACCGCGCGGGACTTCATATACTCGGGTATGCTATCAAAGAAATCATCAATCAGCCTTTCGATATCATCATCGCCGACAGGCCCAGGCGTCCGGAAAAAAATCTTGCGGGTATTCGGGGGTTCGGGCTCATCGGCACCGCCGCGGGGATGAGCCTCCTTAAATTGCGCCGTAAAGATGGCAGCTCCTTTTTCGCGGAATTTACCCTCACAACCATTGCCGAAGAAAGCGAATCGCTCGCGGCGGTGCTTTCGTTCAGCGATATCACACCTCGTCTGAAGGCTGAGGCAGAAGTGCAGGAAAGCTTCGAAAAGATGCGCAAAATCCTCTTCGACAGCATTCACGCAATGTCGATGGCGCTGGAGTTCCGCGATCCCTACACCGCGGGGCATCAGCGGCGCGTGGCCGAGCTTGCCGTGGCTATTTCACAAAGGATGGAGCTCGAATCGAATCAGATCGACGGCATCCGACTCGCCGGCGTGGTGCACGACATCGGTAAAATTTATGTACCCGCGGAAATCCTCACCCGGCCTGGAAAACTCTCAAAGGTCGAATTCGAACTCGTAAAAATTCATTCTGAAACCGGCTACACCATTCTCAAAGATGTGGATTATCCGTGGCCGATTGCGGAAGCCGTCTATCAGCATCACGAACGCCTCGACGGTTCCGGCTATCCGCGAAAAATATCGGGCAATGACATCATCCTTGAAGCGCGCATCATCGGCGTGGCGGACGTGGTGGAAGCAATCGCATCCCATCGGCCGTATCGTCCGTCGCTGGGGCTGGATGTGGCGCTCGATGAAATCAAAAAAGGAAGAGAGCGGCTTTTCGATGCCGCCGCGGTGGACGCGTGCATTGCGGTCTTCGACGAGGGATTTGCTTTCAAAGAGTAAGGCGGATATATTTGCCCGATTATATTATTATCCTGAGGATAGTTCTGCAATGAAGAAAAAGGAAAGAATTGAGCGGGAACTCGCTACGCGTGCGGTTATGGACGAACGGCTTCAGGAAAGCGAAGAACTCTTCCGCGCGGTTTTTGAGCAGCACGCGGCCGTGAAGCTTTTGATCGATCCGAATACCGGTGCCATTTTGGATGCTAATGCCGCCGCGGAGAAATTTTACAGCTGGAGCCGCGACGAGCTTCGCACCATGCGCATTCAGCAGATCAACACGCTTCCTCCGGAGCAGGTAAAAGAAGAGATGGAACGCGCCCGGAAAGCGAAAAAAATTCATTTCAACTTCCGCCACCGGCGCGCAGACGGCAGCATCCGCGACGTGGAGGTGTATTCGAGCGCCATCAAAACAAAAAACCGCGAATTTCTGCATTCAATTATTCACGATGTCACCGAGAAGAAAATTTTGGAAAAGCAGCTACAGTATCTCACCGCCAGCCTGAAGGAGCAGGTCGAGGCGCGCACGGCTGAACTGCAAAAAGCACACCAGGAGCTTGAATCGTTCGTCTATACCGTGGCGCACGATTTGCGCGCGCCCGTGCGGCATATCAGCGGTTTCCTGCAGTTTTTGCGCAATGAGCTGGGCGGCACTATATCCGAAAAGGCGGCGCGCTTTCTGAATAACATCGACGATGCGGCAAAACACATGAGCGCGCTGATTGACGGGCTTCTCGTTTTCGCGCGCCTTGGAAAGATAGAATTGCGCACCGAATCGTTTGACATGAAACGCCTCGTCGAAGAGATTCTTGAAGATTTCAAGGACGATATCGCGCACCGCAGCGTAGTGGTGAACGCATGCAACCTTCACGTCATTGAAGCCGACCGCGCGCTCATTCGCGCCGCGATGTCAAACCTCATCGGCAACGCCATCAAATTTTCAAGGGCGAAGGAAAAACCCGAAATCGAAATTACGTGCACTCCATCCGAAACCGAACACATCATTTCCGTGCGCGACAACGGCGTGGGCTTCGACATGCACTATGCCGACAAGCTCTTCGGCATCTTCCAGCGCCTGCATGGCGAGAAGGAATTCTCCGGAACCGGCATCGGCCTTGCCTCCGTGAAACAGATTATCAACCGCCACGGCGGACGCGTGTGGGCCGAAGGGGAGGTGGGGAAAGGCACGTGTTTTTATATTTCACTTCCCCAAAAAAATATCGAAACCACGCATGAATCGTTTCAATCGAATAAAGAACCGAATGAACAAAGCGAAACCTGAAGGAGGAAGCTATGAACGGCAAAAAAATCATCCTTCTTGCGGAAGACAGCGACAGGGACGCGGAACTCATTTCGATGGCACTCGATGGAATCGGCATTTCGGTGGACATCCGCCGTGCGCGCGACGGAGTGGAAGTTCTCGAGCTTCTGCACGCAAACAGCCATTCGTCCAGCCACCCTTCGCTGGTGCTTCTGGACATCAAGCTTCCGCGCCTGCACGGAATGGAAGTGCTTGGGAAAATCAAGAGCAACGCGTTAACAAAGCACATCCCTGTGGTGATGTTCACCTCATCGCAGGATCAAAAAGACATTGAAGAAAGCTATCGGCTCGGCGCAAACGCGTATGTGGTCAAGCCCATCGATTTCAACGAGCTTTTTGAGACGCTTACCCTCATTGGGAAATTCTGGTGCGGCATAAATAAAAACATGGGAGAATATTAATCCAGTACAGGATTGCGCAATGCAGGAAACACATGAACACCACGCCGGCCGCCTGGCCTTACTTGAATCGATCATCAACGCCCTTCCGAGCCCAATGTTTTATAAAGATGCCAATGGTGTATATCGCGACTGCAACAGTGCATTCTGCGAATTGATTATCGGCCTTCCGCGGCATGAAATCATCGGCAAAACGCTGTTCGATTTACCGAATCAGATACCGCGCGACCTTGCCGAAACGTATTTCCGGAAAGACAATGAACTTCTTGCGCGGGGCGGCACGCAATCGTATGTCGCGAGCGTACACTGCGCCGATGGCACGATGAGAACTTTTCAGTTCTATAAGATTGTGCATTGCAATGAGGATGGACGCCCGGAAGGCATCGCCGGCGTGATGCTCGATATAACCGAACGGGTTCTCTCGGAAGAGCGGCTCACCCGCCAGAAGGAAGAACTAGACCTGCTGCTCTCTTCCATTTCGAGCATCATCATCGGTGTTTCTATCAAAGACCGCGTGACGCACTGGAACAAATTCGCGGAAGAAGTGTTCGGGATACCCAAAGAGCAGGTCTTCAACAAACTGTTCGCTGAATGCGGTATTCAATGGGACTGGCAAATCATATATGAAGCAATCGCCGATGCGGTGATGAAAGAATCGACGGTGCGCATCGATGACCTGCGCTACAAAAGAGTCGATGGCCGCGAGGGCCTGCTCGGACTCACCATCAATCCCCTTTTGCGCGAGGGGACAATTCTTGAGGGCTTTCTTGTTCTTGGGCGCGATCTCACCGAACGCCGCAATTTGGAACACCAGCTTTTGCAGGCGCGCAAGCTCGAATCGCTGGGCCAGCTTGCCGCGGGCATCGCGCATGAGATAAACTCCCCCCTTCAATACGTGGGCGACAATTTGAAATTCATCGCGAAAGGAACCGAGAAATTCATCGAGTGCGCGAAAAAGCATTCGCTTCAAAGCACCGAGATCGAGGATATCTCGTATCTTTTTGAAGAACTTCCCAAGGCCATAGCGCAATCCCTCGAAGGCGTGGAGCGTGTCGCGGGCATCATCAAATCCATGAAAGCGTTCGCGCATCCCGGAAGCGGTCATAAGGTTCCCTGCAATCTCAATCGCGCAATCGAAAACACCGTCACCGTATCGAGAAACCAGTGGAAATACGAGTGCGACACGGAGCTTTCGCTCGATGAAACGCTTCCTCCCGTTCCGTGTTTCGAAAACGAATTCAACCAGGTGCTCCTCAATCTCATCATCAATGCTGTCGATGCCATCGTCGAGGCAAAAGCGGTTCGATTACTTGATCGAGGAATAATTCGCATCACGAGCACACGCAAAGGCAATTTTGCCGTGGTGCGCGTGGAAGACAATGGAACCGGCATCCCGGAGGGCATACGCGATCGCATCTTCGATCCGTTTTTCACTACCAAAGATGTGGGAAAAGGCACCGGACAGGGCCTGGCGATTGCACACAGCATCATCGTACAAAAACACGGAGGGCTGCTGTATCTCGATAGCGAATATAAAAACGGAGCGGCGTTTGTCATTCAACTGCCGCTTGAAACATAAGGAGGACGTCATGAAAATACTTTTTGTCGATGATGATGAACATTTCCTTGAAGGAGTGAAGCGTCATCTGTCCCTCGGGCAAAGCGGGGCGACATACGCATTTTCCTCATCATCCCATGAAGCACGGGAAATACTGGAAAAAGATCATTTCGATGCCGTTGTTGCCGATATCCGCATGTCCGGCGAGGACGGCATATCGCTGCTGCGCTTCGTGCGCGAAAGCACGCCGCATGCCGTGCGCGTGATACTCACCGCGATTGAAGACGAGAAAACGCTGAAAGACGCGCAGGATGTCGCGCACCATGTTTTCATCAAGCCATGCCACACTGAAGACATCATTCAATCCATATTAGAAACACTGAAAGCAAGGCAATGAAGGAGGCAGCCATGAAATCTCGCATCCTGATGGTTGACGATGAAAAAAACATACTCGAAGCTTACGCGCGAAACCTCAGAGAGCACTTCGAAATCTCCACGGCGATGTCGGGGAAGGAAGCACTCGCGATTATGGAAAAATCCCCGTTTCCGGTTATTGTGAGCGATTACAAAATGCCTGAAATGAACGGGGTGGAACTGCTCGAAAAAGTGCGCCAACAATGCCCCGATACCGTGCAGATCATGCTCACCGGCCAGGCCGACATGCAGGCGGTGGTGGATCTCATCAACAGGGGGAAAATTTTCCGGTTTCTCACCAAGCCCTGCGCGTCAGAAGCGCTTGAGCAAACCATACGCGACGCGCTTCGCCAGTACGAACTCATCAATGCGGAACGGGAGCTTCTGGGAAAAACGCTCGGCGGCAGCATCAAAGTGCTCACCGATCTTCTGGCGCTCGCGAAGCCCCAGGTGTTCAATCAGTCGGTGCGCATCCGCAATTTAGCCCGTAAAATCTATCGGGCAATGAACATTCACGACGCCTGGAAAATTGAAATCTCTGCACTGCTTTCCCAGATTGGATGCGTCACCATGCCGGATTCCGTGCTGAAAAACGCGTATCAGGGCCTCACTTTAAGCGAGGATGAGGCGGTGATGTTCAACAATCACCCCCTCATCGCGGCCGACATGATTGCGAACATCCCAAGGATGGAGGTGGTAGCGGAAATCATTAAATATCAGGAAAAGCGCTTCGACGGCAAAGGCGTGCCCGCCGACAATCTTTCAGGCGACGGCATTCCCCTCGGCGCGCGCATCTTGAAAGTTGCAAACGATTACGTACGCTTTATGAATTTGGGACTTCAGGATTTCAGCGCCATCTACGAGATGAAAAAGCGGCCGGGCGTGTACGATCCGAGAATTTTAGACGTGCTCGAAGGCGTCACAAAACAGGAAGGCGAGCAGAATAAAGCGTACATCACCAAACAGCTTCTCATTAAACAGCTCCAGGAAGGAATGTATCTTGCGGAAGATGTGGTCACCGCTGCGGGAGTCGTCATCGGAAATAAAAATCAGCCAGTGACCCGCGCGCTGATCGTGACGCTTACAAATCACGCAACAAACCAGCAGATTAAACAGCCGATTCAGGTGATTACAAAAGTCGAGTGAGGTTTACCATGAATACCAATGAATATTTCGGCTTTGTGCCAGTTTCAGAAGATGCGGCAAACGAATATGAAGAAAAACGCGAGGAACTGGCATCCCTGGTTGACAGGGCCATGTTCGCGCAAAAAGACCTTGAAACATTGATCGGCCCGCGCGGCGGAGAACTCATGATCAATAATCACCGTAATCATGCGGCGCTTATCGCGATGGTACTGAGTTTCAAACGATTTGATGTCCTCCATAATATTCTGCCATGGGTGTACCGGGCATATCATAACCATGGATTTTCGTATGAGTATTTTCCGCGCGCGCTTGAATGCTGGATTGAAGCAATGTATAAAATTCTTGCTCAACAACATGCCGCAGAAATAGAGCCTCTGTACCGGCGTGTGATTGAACTTCATGAGGATTCCATTGCACGATCAAAAAAAGCTTCCCATCCCGACAGGCTTTCCATGGTTGCCGAACGTTGGCGCTCGGCCTTTCTAAAATACAGCAACGCGCTCTTAACAGGCGATATCAACTCCTGCGTTGAAATTGCCGAATCAAACTGTAAAAGCCGTCATGATGCGATCGATTTTCATTTGAACGTCATCCAGCCAGCGCTCTACTGGATTGGCGATCTGTGGGAACGAGGTGAAATCACCGTGGCTGTTGAGCACATGGCCACAGTCATTTCCTCGCGGGTTATGTCGGGACTCACGTGGATGTTTCGAGAACGGACCATCCGCTTCGGAAGGGCAACGGTGCTGGCCGTGACGGGTGAACAGCATGAACTCGGCGCCTGGATGGTGGCCGACACCCTTGAAACGGAAGGGTGGGATGTGGCGTTTTTAGGATCAAACGTGCCCCTGCGGGATCTGTTTGTACACCTTGCTGCGATGCGTCCTCACATTCTTGCGCTTTCCGTCGCAATGCCCTACAATGTTGCTCATGCGAAACGTATAATTGATCGATTAAAAAAAGATGATAGTTTTAAATATATTAAAATAATTGTGGGCGGGCTTGCGTTTCTTTCTTTCCCCGACCTCTGGAAAGAAATCGGTTCCGACGCATTCGCTGTAAACGCAAAAGAAGCGGCTGAAAGCGCACGGAAATTCTTGGAAGCTATCCGAGAATGATGCGGGGTCTCATTTCATTCCCTGCTCTATGAGAAGTTCAAAGCGGTTCTTTTCCGCGAATGCAAGCGAGGTATAGTCGCGGTAGAGTTTGATTTCTAAATTATCGAGCCGCACCTCGCTGGGAACAAAAGAATATCCGCGATTGCTCTCCTGCAAGGTTTTAATCTCCCTGGCGATTGCCGGAAGGTCTTTACGGGAAAGCACGTCTGAAAGGCCTCCATCGGGCAGAGTAAACCGGTAACCGATATCGCCGTCATCGAGCATGTACAGCGAAAGTACCGTGGGAATCAGCCTTTTTCTGATATCGGCAATCCTGCGGTCGAGCTCCGGATTAATCTCGGTGATGGTGCACTCATTGTTCGCTTCTCTTTTGAGCTGATAGAGCAACACCGGCTTTTTCGATGCGGCCAGCGGGCATGATGAATTCATCTGCGAAACGCTTTTAATTGCACTCTGCGCGTACAGGTAGAGGCGGGCAAGATATTCATCAAACTGTTCCACAGGCTTCCGATAGAAGACAAATCCTCCCCGTTCATCCATTACGAAGAAATAGCAATATTTGCTTTCCGTTTGAAAGAATATCTGTACGCAGTCATCACTTGCTTTTTCCGAAATAATACGCAAATAGTTCAGTTCGGGAACATGTTTATCCACCCTGAGCCGGTTTTCAACTCCGGTATTATACGAAAGAGCGTAGAGAAGTTTAATTTCCGAGTCGAAGGCGCGGCATACTACTTCTTCGGCATAAGCGGAACTCTTGATTGAATACACATAGCAGGTGTTCTGCATCATTGTCACATAGCGCTTTCGAATTGTGTGCTCGTGCGATGAAAAAAATTCATACATATCCTTCGAAATTGCCTGCAGCCAATCGAATTCCTTGCTCGCCCGGTACGGATACGACGAGGTAAGCCGAAGGGCGCTTTCAAGCGGCATTCCGCTGGCCAGAACGCCGGTGAGGATTCGCGCGAAGAGCACAGCAATATCATTGAAGTTTGAAAAACGTTCAAACCGGGTTTCTCCCCAGCTATTGTGGTAAAGGAAAATCATGTCTTCAAGGCGTTTTGCGTATTTCGTGTAGGGGTTGATGATGATGTAGCTGATGATCGGAAAGGGATCGCGCAGAAAATACGAGCTGTGAATGTTGAGCTTTTTAAAAGAGAAATGCGCGGCGATGTCGATCACCAGATCGCGCAGAAAATTCGCATCGGGCTGATATATCCCCGCGGAAAAATCCATACGCGTGTAGTCCTTCTGATACAGGCGGTTCATCCCTATCCATGCTAGCATCGCGATGAGACTTTTTTCGCTGTGGATGACGATTTTTACCGGAGTATCCCGCACAATGGCTCTTTTGGAAAGTATCCAGAGTTCTTTTTTATCCTTCGTTCCAGCATATTCAACCACAAGGAGCTTTTCGGGAGGATACACTTTGAATGATAGAGAATTGTCGATTTTGTTATCCGACACGGCAAAGTGGGAATATATCTTTCTGCTGATGCCCTTGATCTGTTCATCGGTAAAGCGGTGGGAAATCTTTTTTGATTCTATGTTGGCGAGGATGTCGCGATACCCCTGAAGGACGAACTTTTTTGTGTCGTTCATCAGCGCGTTCACCGCATTGATATCCCAGTTTTCAAAATTATCCATCCTTTCGATATCCGAACTCAGCCAGTTCCATTTTTTCGCGAATTCTCTCATTTTAACGATCTTTTCGGAAATCGGGGCACCGTTGCCCTTTCTTTCGTTCATCGAAATTTTCGGATCCACTTTCAAATAAAAGCTTGTTTTGAGGATCTCCGTTGCTTTGAGGTCTTTCACCACGTCGCTATAGTATCCGTACACTTCGTTGAACATGATGACGTACGAATCCACGGAGTCCAGATCGTATTTGCCGGCATGAACATTTTTCTTGATGAAATTGCTGATGAAGGGATTATCTGCGGCACCGCGGATGTAGCGCTCGAGCAATCCGAGCTTGATAATCGACTTATACGGGTTTCCGAGCGATTTCAGTATCTGAAAGATTGCGCTGCCTAAAAACTCTTCTTTCGGGATGGAGTGCAAATTTCCCAGATCTATGAACGCATCAAAGATGCCCGCTTCCTTTGCAAGCTCGAGCCATTTTGCGTAAGCAGCATCGGTGGTATCCGCGGGAACAACCCACCAGAACGGCACCTTCCCCGCTACCACGATGGAACTTCGGAAGAACTCCTCTTTCAAAAGCACGCCCAGCGCCGAACCAGTGAAAGCCTCTTCTTCGTCTTCATCAAAAACATTTTGCTTTACTTTTTCAATATCATTAAGAAAGAAATGGACTTCGAGATTGTAATTCTCATCCACCCACTCCCCGATCGCGTGGCATTTCTTTCTGAAATTCGCGATAGCTTCCTCGCCGTATTTCGGCTCATCCGCGCACACCCAGAAATCGAGGTCGGACTGTTCGGTGAAGGCGATGGTGCCGCCGCTTCCCATAAGCGCGAACATCTGAATAAACGCATCACCTTTTTCCTGCTGTGAAATTACCGCCTGAGGAAATTTGTTTCGAATAAACGCAAGTCCCCTGCCGGTAGGGACATACCCGTAAATACCTTTCACGATATTGTCGGAAGGAATATAGCCGGGAAGGGCGGGTTGATTATTCGAAAGGATAAACGGCAGCGCTTCGAAAAGATCGATTAATTGCTGGTTGGTGAAAGACGAATAAAGACGGGAAAGGCGTTCCGCGTTATAGCGGTCAAAGCGCGCCCTGAGAGTATTAATCTGGCGAATTAGTGCATCTCGTTTGCTGATGTCCATGAACAAAAAAAACACGATTGTTTTTTTGCGCAGCACTGCGCCCGGGAAGCATCGCTATGAATCAGCGAAACTTCAAAGGACAAATGAACATAAAGGAGAATATTTCGCAATACTTATTTTGTTTCGGGTGATTTTTCAAAAACGTTCGCGATATAGCTGCGGTAATCCTTTAAAAGATCCACCTGCACCTGGCGCTTGAGCGGCTGTTTGTCTTTGCCGGTTATGATGCGCACCCGGGGATTGAGGGGATACAGGCGGTTCATCTCCTCTATAACCGCCACTTCGCCGGACTCGAGGCGTACCAAATCGCCCGATTTCAGAAAAAAATTCCCGTCATTGAGCGACATTCCCAGCGCCCTGATGAAGTCCCTGAAGTCCGTGGGCAAAAAATGGTGGGTTGTCTTATACGGAGCATAGACCATATTGAGCATGAGCCGAAGGGCTTCAAAGCTCGAAAATACCCGCCCGTAGGGCCGCTCCGACACGAGCGCGGAATACACATCGCACAGGCTCATCAGGCGCACTTCCCGGGGGGTTTTTTGAAGCATGTGATCCATGTCGAAGCCGAAAGGGTACCCGTTCCCGTCGGAACGCTCGTGATGCAGAAGCACGATCTGCTTTTCAAGATCCTTTATATGAGGATTGTTTTCCACGAACTTATATCCCACGTGCGGGTGCCCTTTCACGACATCGAATTCTTCATCGCTGAGCTTCGCCCTTGTGAGAATATCCCTGGCAACCGATGTCTTTCCTATGTCATGAAAAAGCCCGCCCAGCCCCATTGCCATCTGCACGTCTTTGCTGAAATCCAATCGGGTGGCAAGAAGCGCACCTAAAATGGAAACATTCGTCGAATGGAGGTAATCGTACTCATCAAGGCTTTTCAGCTTCATCAGCGGATTGAAAATCGCCTCTTTGCGCTCCGAGATTTCTTCAAGCACTTTCCCCACCAGACGCCGCGATGCGTCAACTCTCGTTTTGGTGAGAATTTTTTCGGAAGAGGTCTTCATGTTTTCTCTGATAAAATCGAGAAGCTCCTTCGCGTTTTCAATCACCTCTCCCTGCAGTTTTTCGGAAACAACATGCTCGGGAAGGGATGCTTTCCCCTCCCGCGATTTTTTCATGGCGGGATTATAATACAAATACCTGATATTCTCGGCAAGAAGGTGTTTTTTCAGTGTTTCCGTAAATTCCTGATACGCTTCAAGGACGACATTGCCGTACTCGTCGAGAAGGTCGTACGCGTATTGCGCGCCCGATTTAATCAGACGGATGTCCATGTGTACTAAATTCTGGTCCTGGCTGTTTTTGGTGTCCTGCGGCATCTCATTCCCGATTTACTTGAAATCTACTATAATTATATGAGATATTCCCGCTCAAATTTTTCTCTTGTAGTGATAGTAAAAAAGTTATTGAGCCGGGCGGTCTTAAATACTTGCTGTATGGATGGACTCAGGTCGATAAACATAAGCCGGATTTTTTTGCTCATGGCATTGTTGAGAAATTTCACCAGCGTGCCAATAGCCGAGGAATCGATGAACATGAGGTCAGCACAATCTATGGCAATTACGGTGGGAGCTTTGGCGACTTCTTCGTCCCAGATTTTCTCCATTTTCTGTATGCTTTCAATATAGAATTCTCCCATGACATGCATAATCGCTATATTATTTTTTTCCTCAACAGTCACCTGAAGCATGGCATGTTTCCTCCGGAATCAAATGGATATACATTGAGTGCGCATAACATTGTACGAGAGTGCTCAACAATAGCGTATGAGTGGTAAAAATTCAACCTTTTTTTCTCTCGATTTTGATGTAAGCTTGCGGTGCGGGAAGAGGATAAATTAATAAAGAAGAGCCCATCGCAAAAATGATGCGGAAGATGCTCGCACATCATCAGGCTTGCGTGCGGGACGAAAGCCTGATCGAACCACGCCTATTCAAACACCACTTCAGCGATATACGGGGTCTGCGAATGCGCCGCTCCGTAGTAGAAGTTGCGCTCGTTTATGTCCACCGCATCGTTGTACGCTTCAACAATGCCGACCACATGCACAATCGCGCCGATCATCACAAAAAGGCCTCCGATGACCAGCTTCGATTTTTTTTCGGAAGCCTCATAATCTCCTCTGTATGCCTGATAGAGATAGTATGCGGCCGCGCCGTACGAAGCTCCGGTGAGGATGCAGAAACCCGCTCCCTTGAGGTCTTCCCGTAAATAGATATGCCCGCCGCCTGGGACAATCAGCGAAAGCATGCAGGCAAGCCTCGGATCCCGCTCCTGAATGCGGCTTTTTGGATCTCGCCGCTCGGGAACCTTGGCGGTGAATTCATCCGAATACGACGAAGTGCTTTCAGCTTTCTTGCCGGCCTGCTCCTCCACAGTAATCGAATACATTGCAGGGACAATATAAAATGCCATGACAAACATAAGCACCAGGAAAACCGCCGTACCGCGTATATATGACCTGATCCGATGCTGCATCATCCTTCCTCCATCATTCAATAAGCAATTATATCTATGACGAAACCGCCCTGTAATGCGTGTGTGTTAATTCAGTATACCATTAATATCGGCTGAAAAGCAAGTTTTTTTTCACTTTATAACAGTTACCGTATTGCGTCCGGCATGTTTCGACATATACAGCGCCTTATCCGCCCGTTCAATTATGCTTTTATTATCATTATCAATACCGGGGCGAAACTCGGTGACACCGAGTGATATCGTAACTCTCAAGGGCCCATTATCGCTGTCGATGGCAGTCTTCTCAACGTGCTTGCGGATGCGTTCCGCGACGATTTCCGCCTCCGCGATGCCGGTATTATACAGAATGACTGAAAACTCCTCCCCCCCATAGCGTGCCGCTACATCGGTTGGGCGGATATTCTGCATCACGATGCGCGCCACCCGTATGAGCACCAGATCGCCGCAGGTATGCCCGTAGGTATCATTGAAATTCTTAAAATGGTCTATGTCTATCATGATGATGGAGAGGGGAACATTATGCTGAATCGCGCGCTCTCTCAGTTCCACCAGCGACGTCTGAAAGAAGTGGTGTATTTTGAGTTTGGTCATCATGTCGGTGGTCGCCATCTCGTAGAGATACGCGTTCTGAATGGCGATGCCGGCAAGCGAGGCGATATTCAAGAGATACTCTTTTTCATCTTCGCGGAAATCTTCTCCGTTGATCCTTTCGCCGAGGACGATGATGCCGTTGATTTTCCCTCTGCCCTTTAAAGGCACCACAAGCATCGGCGCCATGGTATTGATGGTATCAAGCGATGCATCTTCTTCGAGCAGTGCGTTGAGTTCTTCGAGCGTGTAGCATCGATTGTTTTTTTCAAGGAGTTTAATGAGCTCTGAATTGGGCTCAATTTCGTATTCACGGGTATGGTCGAGCTCAAAGCCCTTGTAGTTGCGATGCAGCGAATAAATCTCGTGGTCGATACCTTTTTTCAGAAATATGCCCGCCTTAATGAGCTGCATCTGACCCATACAGGTGAGCAGGATGGAATCGATGAGTACATTGTACTCGAGCGTGGAATTCAGCCCCTTGCTGATTTCGATGAGTTGTTTGAGATCGTAAATCTTGCGCTCATACAGCTCTATTTCTATCGGCACTTTGAATTCTGAATTCATGTGAATCTGCGCTTATCCCCCGGTATTCAGGAGCAAATTTGTATATTGCCCGAATACCTGATAATCCATTTTAAGCAATCTTTTTAAGAAAAAACAAATTTTGCAATGAAAAAATTGCAAAAATCAGGGAACTTCTAAAAACCGTTTATAAGGATGTTCCCTTGTGGGCACATTATATAGGTAAAAACCGCTTTCTTCTATGCGGATTTTAAGGATGAAAGCGATTTTTAGAGGTGCCCATCAGCTTTTCACAATACAGAGAACATCAGCTGCTAATAACAATAATACCATAAAAAATCAAAAAAATGTAGAAAAATTTATAAAAAATGTCATGACACTATGCGTAATGCATCCGCAAGGTTTATTCTCCCGTCATAGATGGCCTTGCCCACAATCGCTCCCGCCAGCCCCAGAGGCACCAGTGCTTTCAGCCGCACTAAATCGTCCATGGAAGAGACACCCCCCGAGGCAATGAGCCGAAGGCCAGGCACTTCTTTCAGCACCTTTTCCATGGAGGCGATATTCGGCCCGGAGAGCATGCCATCGGTTGCAATATCCGTAAAGATGACTTCCCCAACCCCCTTTGTGTGCAATTGTTGCAGGAATTCAATTGCGTTGACCTGCGTAACTTCTTTCCAGCCGTGCGTGGCAACGCGGGAATTTTTTGCGTCAACGCCCACGATGATATATTCTTTGTACGCTTGAAAAAGCGAATCGAATACATTTCCCAGAAGCGCCGTCCCGATAATCACGCGCCGGATGCCGGCGCCGACATATTCCTCAATGGCATCTTTTGTGCGGATGCCGCCGCCGATTTCGATGGGTATTGCAAGGGACTTTGCAATTTTTTTTACAATCTCTGCGTGCACCGGCTTTCCCTCAAACGCGCCGTCCAGATCCACCACGTGGATGAGCTTCGCGCCCTCCGCTTCGAATTTCTTTGCCACCGCCACCGGATCGTCCGAGTACACCGTTTGCTGATCCGGATCGCCCTGGCGGAGGCGGACGCATTTGCCGCCCTTCAAATCGATCGCCGGTATTACGAGCATGCGTACCT
Source organism: uncultured bacterium (assembly GCA_937921485.1). Taxonomy (GTDB): domain Bacteria; phylum Spirochaetota; class UBA4802; order UBA4802; family JAGODF01; genus DYLV01. The sequence continues at coordinate 10,288 of CAKZSV010000067.1, read as the reverse complement.
CACGAAATTTTCAATTATTTTAAGTCCCGCCTTATGGCTTTTTTCGGGATGGAACTGCGTGGCGATGAGATTGCCCTTCGAGACAATGCACGGAAAGCGCATGCCGTATTCCACGCTTCCAACCACCCATTCTGCATCTGCGGATTCAGGATAGTAGCTGTGAATGAAATAAAAATATGATTCCGATGGGATGCCCTCAAGGAACTTCGATCCCTGCTCCCATCTCACCTGATTCCAGCCCATGTGCGGCACTTTAAGGTTCGCAAGCGCAAAACGGCGCACATGCCCGGGAACAACTCCCAATCCCCGATGAAACCCAAATTCATCGCTCGATTCAAAAAGAAGCTGAAAGCCAAGGCATATTCCCATAAAGTAGCCGCCTTTCGCGATGTATTCTTTCAGCGGCGCCGTCCAGCCCATCTCATCGAGATGCGCTTTTGCCATGCCGAACGCGCCATCGCCGGGAAGCACCAGCGCGTTTGACTCCGCGATCGATGAAGGATCGGATGAAACGCGCACGCTCGCGGTGTATTTCTCAAACGCCTTCACCACCGAGCGGATATTGCCCATGCCATAATCGATGACGGTAATCACGACACCGTGCCTTTTGTCGATGGTATCTCGCCCTCTAATGTTACATCTTCCGCCCACGCCCTGCGCAGAGCAATGCCAAGCGCTTTAAAAATCGCCTCGTGGATGTGATGGCGGTTCTCGCCGTGATGGACGATGACATGAAGATTCAATTCCGCATTCGTCGAAAGGGCGCGCAAAAATTCAATCGTCAGCTCCTCGCTGTATGCGCCGATGCGGCCGGAAAGCTTCTGGCCGGAATAGTGAAAATACGCGCGCCCGGAAAGATCCACTGCAAGCTGCGCCAGCGCATCGTCCATGGGCACGGTTGCCTCGCCGAAGCGCATGATGCCGGATTTCTCCCCCAGCGCCTTATGAATCGCTTTTCCCAGGCAGATACCGACATCCTCTACCGTGTGATGATCGTCCACCTCCGTGTCGCCCGTGCACTGACAATCAAGCAGGAAGCGCCCGTGGCGCGCCATCGCGGACAGCATGTGATCGAAAAAGGGAACGCCTGAAAAAATGCGCGACGGCCCCTGTCCGTCAATGTGAAGTGAAATCTTGATGTCGGTTTCGGAAGTCCTCCGTGTAATGGTTGCTTTTCGTTCCATAGGATTCCTTGTTTATAAATGATGCGCGTCTGCCGCCGCGCTGATTTTACGCACGCGTTTCTAAAACTCAAAACCAAGGCTGAATATTATGTCGCGGTTTCCGACTTCCCTGTAATAATGCGGCCACGCGAAGTCAAGCTTTAAAATGATGAGCGGATAGAGCGTGAAGCGAAAGCCGAAACCGAAATCGGCCTTAAAGTCATCGAAGCGTCCGGTCGCAGGATCGCGGAAGCGGTAGTCTTTGTCCCATGCCGAACCGCAGTCGGCGAAAAGCACGCCGCCGATTCCCCCGATGCCGAAGAAGAGCGGCCAACCGAATTTGATTCCTTCGATGAAAACAAAACGAAACTCTGCGCTTCCTAAAAACATATTCGTGCCGCTGTATTCGAATATCGGATGGCCGCGAAGCGTGCTGAAACCCCCGATGTAGTAGCGGAAATACTCGCTGTCCGGCCCCATGATGCGGCCGCCCATGCCGCGAAACGCGAACACGTAGCGCTTCGAGATCAGAAAATATCTGCGGAGGTCGATCTCCATGCTCGAGTACACGTAGTCCTGACCGGTGAGGTTTACCGACTGCGATGCTTCAATTTTTCCGCGCATGCCGTCCAGCGGAACCATGTAGCCCCACAGCACATTGTCGAAATTAAGCGATGCGGAAAATTGATTTAAATTTGCAAACACATCCGGCTTTCCGCTCGCGCGCGTGTAGTCCCACTCGTAGCGGCTCGATGAAAAGGTGAGATTGAATCGAAAAAAGCGCGTAAATGGATAGCTTGCCACGAAATACCCGCCATAGCGGTCCATCGAAATGGTGTCCAGATAGACGCTGTGGAGCATGGAGTTTATGCCGATGAAAATATCCTGCAAAGAATAGATTCCGAAGAAGGGATTGCGCTGGCGGAAAAGCCCCACGCCGAAATCCCAGCGGTGCTTGAGATAGAAATAGGCAAGGTTGTAGTCAAGGTTATCGCCCCCGCTGTAGCGCACGTAATTCACCGTGCCCACCAGGCGGTGATTGCCAAGATAATCCGAAAGCGCAAGCTGGGTGAAGGCCGTGAAGGCGCCGCGCCCTGCGGCAAAGGCGCCTCCGCCGAAAATAACAAGATAATCCGGAGTGAGCGAGGTTGGAAAATCGTCGAGCACGGTTTGGGAAAAATCAAAGTAGGAATCGCCGAACGAATGTTCGAAAGTGCCCGTCGCGCGCTCATTCGACGGCTCTTTTCCGCCGGAAGAAATATCTTTTAAAAAAATATCGTACCCCAGGTTTTGATATCCCACAAACGCAAGAGTCTTGCCGTCGGGGAAAAGGCGCGGATAAAAGGTGCCGCAGAGCACATCGGTGAGCTGTTCTTCTTTTCCACTTTCAATATGTAAGCGATACGTGTTGTATATTCCCGTGCGATCGGAAATGTACACCAGATGCGCGCCGTCATTCGAAATGTCAGCCTGAAGATTGCTGCCTGCATTTTGCACAATCACGCTTCGCTGGCCGCTTTTGATATCGATTTTATGGATGGCATAAGCAGCATGCTCGATATTGCCTGCGGGATTTTTATTGGAAGAAAAAAAGACCGCACTGCCGTCGGGGCTTATCACAGGATAGCGATCGCTGAAAAGATCGTCCGTGAGTCGGGAAAGCTTTTTTTCGGGAATATTGTACAGATAGATGTCTTCCGAGCGGTTATCCTGCCCCACAAAGGCGATGAGCTTCGCATCGCGCGAGACGTACGGGTCGCGGATTGATCGGAAGGGAAAGCGGAAATCCTTCATCACGCTTCCCTTTTTGGGGTCGATGAAGAAAATCGCATCGCGCGCGTTTGACTGCGCCACAAACGCGATGAATTTTCCGTCCGCGCTCCAGGTGAGATTATTGCTGAGAAGGTGCATCCCTTCAAAGCGCGCGTTGTTATCGCCGGTTGCCACCGTGCGGATGGTTTTTGTCTTGCGCTCGCTTTTCGCCAGTGGGCGGCCATCATCCTCTTTTTTTTCCTCCCAGGAAAGCACGCCGATGCTCGAATAGATGTCCTGATTGGTGATAAACGCAATCCCTTTGCCGTCGGGAGAAACGGCGGGGCAGGTGTTGAACACGGAAAACGTTTTCAGATGAAAGGTCATCTGCTCGCCCTCTTCATCGGCGAATTTTTTTTCTTTCAGAAGAGGAAGATAGCGGCGCTTGAAAAAGCGAATCCATTCGCGATTCAGCTCTTCGAGCGTTTTTCCGGTGGCAACTTTGAGCGCATCCTCAAGCTCCATGTCGCGGATGTCGCGGAAAAGCTCGCCTAAAAGGCCGGGGCCGTACGAAGCTTCAAGAAAATAAAAAAACGCCTGCCCCTGCTTGTAGAGAAGATAACCGCTTTTGATGCGAAGGCGCGTGAGGTCCATCAGCGTGGCGTAGTGCTCATTGACTAAAATATCGCGCATCACCATGTCGGCGCTTTCGTCGTAGCCGGCGGAAAGATACTCGGAAAGCCCCTCCATCACCCACAGCGGCACGCTTCCCATGGAAAAGCGCGAAACTTCGGCGCCGGAGGTATCGTGAAAGAGCATGTTGTACTGAAAGGCATGCGTCATTTCGTGGACGAGCACGTGGCGAAATTCGCGATACGAGCCCGTGAACGGCACCACCACACGGTTTTTCAGCGCCTCGGTAAACCCGCCCACGCCCTCGCCGATAATCTGCATGATGATATTATTGTTCTGAAAATCGATATGCGACGGAAAGACTACAATGGGAATTACCATGGTGAGTTCATGGCGAAAGGCATTGGCCAGATGCACGTATGCTTCCTCCGCCATCCGCGCGGTGACGCGCGCAAGCGTGTGCGCTTCTTCGGGAAAGTAGATGTCGAAATGAATGGTGCGAAGCACGCGCCACTGAAGCACGTCGCGGTTGACCTTGTTTTTGCCGAAGGGAAAGACATCGGGCGCACACAGGCATACGATCACCACCATCGCCACGAAAGCAACGAGAGGCAGAAACCAGCGGCGTTTTTTCATGTTTTGAATTATTGCGCACATCGGGCAACTATCGGCCAGCGCGGGTTTTCTTTTCAACTAAAAAAGCATGTGGATTTTTTCTTGACGAAGAAGCTTCCCCCGCTATGGTGGTCATGCATTTTCGCGGGTGTAGTTCAATGGTAGAACTTCAGCCTTCCAAGCTGATAGCGTGGGTTCGATTCCCATCACCCGCTCAGAAAAAATCCCCTCTGGAAGGGGATTTTTCGTTTGGATGATGGCATTTCAGGAAGGAAGCCACACTACTTCTTCTCTATCTTCCCCTCTACCTTGATTCTGCGAAAGCGGTCTTTTGAAAAATCTTCGCTAAACACGACCTTACGGCCATGCTTCACAGCAATTGCCCGGATCATGGGCTTATGGTGAAGGCTTGAAAAGCCGAATTTGCCGCTTTCCACTTCACTGGAAGGAATATCGATCACCAGCACCGGCTTTTTATCGATATACAGGGCCGTTTTTTTCTTTTCGATTTTTATGACAACGTCATGATCACTATTGTACGCAAGCGCAAAATCGGTGCTTTTCAGTTCCTTGATTTCGAAATTCCACCGCTCGGCAGGGGGTTTTTCAGGGTCTTTGATGACTGATTGAATGAAGTCGATTTTGAGAAGCGCGTTTTCGTTACCGGTGAGGCGGAACGCGTAGAATTCACGGTCCTGCTTGATGCCGAAGGGCATCATGAAGCGGACGTTTTCTTTGAGCGGTTCGGTGAATTTTACAGTAAAGCTGATGCTATCGTATTTCTCCAGCGGCTCGATGGTGATGAAGGTATTGTGGTTGATGAGCTCGTTGTAGCCCCACTTGTGGGATTTCACTTTCTTGTCGATGACGTAGTTGAATTTCTCGCCCTGCACCACTTCCCAGATGCCATTGATCTGGCGCCAGACAAGATCGGGTGCGCTCTCCTGGGCGGAAAGAGGTGCCAGGAGAGCTGCCATGAGGGCGATGGATAATTGTAGATGTTTTTTCACAATTTGCTATTAGTTGTTATCTGTGAATAATATGTTATAAAACTTCTCCCCGTGAGCAGAATACTCGCGGGGAAATGTATTTACTCTACAGAAAATTGTACTTCAAATATAATAAATCGATTACTATCTTGTTGCCTGGAGCGTGAGTACCTGCGAACTCCCTTCAGAAAGACGCACCGCGCCAGATTGATCATTTACTTTAACTTGAGTTGCCACATCAAAGGAACCACTAACTTCAACTGAACACTCAACAACTCCTTCTGTTTTTTTTACCTCTTTCGCAGAAGAAACAGAATTCTTCGCAACTGATTCGCTCCATGTCACATCACCTTCTGCCCATACGATATCTTTCACGGTACCCGAGCTCTCAACCGAATTCTTCCACGCCACTTCGGTGACCTCATTTCCGCAGCTTACCACCAATCCCACCGCGGCCATCAGAATCATAAAAATAATAGTTTTTTTCATTGTGCATCCTCCCTAAAAATGATAAATATGGTTTCCTCGCTAAGGTTTAACATTTACCCTTTGCAGAAGCAAAATAAATACGTTGACTTTCCCTCGGCATTGAGAGTATATAACCCTCTTACGAGATATCGAAAATAAGATATAATACCACAAGGCGGGTGTCAATATTTTTTTCAAAAATTCTGTGCGTTTCCCTTGCAATTGAAGGCAAAATACCTGTGAACACCATAACAAAACCTGCATCTCACGAGAGATAATTTTCACTTCTTTAAAAAATCACCTTCAATTGCGGCAATTATTTCCGCATAGCGCACTGCCGCCGTAATAGCAGGAGAGCCTTTCTAAAAGGGCTTATACCCCTTTCCATAAATATCACACCGTTGGTGGTATTGGCAATGGAATGGAATGTTGAGGTGCGCTTTTTTTGCCAAATTGAATCACGGGATTATCAAGTTCGCTTTTTGCAATAAATACTAAATAGCCATCTTCCTCCTGGACAGCGCTAAAATCGGTAGCGATGGAATAATCCTCCAGATCAATAATCTCATTGTTTTTATTGATGATGCGGCACTCTTCATTCCAGAAAATAAAAACTGGTTTTGCACGATTATTTTTCATTTTCAAAAATATGGTAACCTTCATCGACGAGCTCTGCTTTTTTTCAATTCGCACAGAATCAATTATTCCTTCAAGCTCTTTATATGTAAAAGATATGGAAACCGGAATTGCGGCAGCTTCGGAAAATGTGGTGCGTGTAACTTCTTCTGCAATTTTTGTACTCTCCTCAGATTTTTTGGTAAGGCCTTTTTTATAATCGTCAAATACTTTCAATTCATTATCAAGATTGGAAATATCGTAGCCAGTTTGGGCGGAGAGTTCTTTCATTGCCATCATATACGCTGCCTTAAATTCATCCGCTTTTGATGCAGCAGTTTTGTAGATTGCCGATGCCTCAAAGCTTCCTAAATTTTCCATTACTTTTACCGCCTGCGAAAATCTTTCCTCCATTGGTTGCGGGGGGGATATTGCATTCATGCTAATAGCAACTTGCTGACCAGCGTCCATCTGGATTGCAGCACCCGTCAATTTATTGTAAATAATATCCCCTGTGTGTGCAATAATGGTATTGCCATTGTCATCTGCAAAAATCAAACCGGAACCCTCAAACTCGGCAGTATGGGTGGACATTTTATATCCTGCCGGCATGGTACCAAAAACCATTCCCAGTACTACGCATGCGCTCTGTATAAATCCATTACCGGTACGTACCATCATCATGCTTTTGGGGTACATTAAAAATTGAGTATCCTGCTTTTGTTTCCCGACAGCTTTGTTGAATATCAAGGCGTATGATTTTTCATCTACGATGATCTGATATTCAGCATCCGGTTGCAATTTTTGTTCCCCTTTTATATATGTAATTTTTCCTTCTTTTTGAATGGTAACGTTACCTTCGATATTTTTAACTATAACTCCTCTGGACATATGCATACCTCCTTTTTTTGTAAAATAAGGGATATTGTATGGCAAATCCGATTGGCATATAATGCTATCTAAAAATAATGACCTGCGGCCTTATTACAGGATAAAATAATAAAAGTAAAGTAAAATAATCTCTATGTATACATACATTTGAATTTTGACAATGCCAGATAATAAGGGAACTTCTAAAAACTGTTTTAAAGGATGTTCCCTTGTGGGCACAATATAATAGATAAAAACCGCTTTCTTTTAATAGTAATTTTAAGGATGAAAGTGCTCTTTAGATGTGCCCATAAAAAATACATTGACAACACCACGCTTTGATCAATCATCTATTTTATAAAAGCCGACAAAGATAAAATCGCTTCGCTTATTTCATCCATCATAGAAAACCTTGGCATCTTCATACGATGCAAAGAATGTCATATGCGGAATTTATTGGAGATTTTCGAAATTATCATGCTGCAATCAGAATTTTTCAAATATCCATCGAAGGTTGCATCGCAATCGCCAACCACCTGATCGCTGCAAATAACTGGCAAGCTCCGGAAAGTTATTCAGACATGTTCGCAATTCTACGCGCACATGGAGTCATCGATGACGCGCTTGCAAACGCATTGATGCAGATGGCACAATTCAGAAACAGAATCGTGCACATCTACCGGGATATCGATTTAGCGCAGGTTCACTGCATTATTCAAAACAATTCAGACGACATTGAAAATTTCATTACAAAAATACGCGATGTGTTTTCTTAAAAATTGCCGTCGGCCTACCGCACCAGCCTCCGAACCGTTTCGGATTCAATCGAAAATACCGATGAAGCTTTTGCGCCCGCCGTATCGATAGCACGTGCAATTGAGCCGACAAGCTTGCCCGCTTCACTTTCCGATGATGTTCCCGCGGCAGCTATGTTTTCCGCTTCCACCTGCAGGCTTCTCAGGCGCAAAACATCATCGCGCACCAGAAGCCGCACGCGATCCAGACCGGCTTCGAGCGATTTCGCATCCGGGTGTTCACCCACAAATGACGCAAGAACACGATTTCCCTCAAAGCGCGTTTCATCAAGTATGCGGGCAATATTATCGCCCCCCCGCGAAACATCTTCGCGCAGGCGCACAATGCCGTCTTCAATGATTTGATTTTTTGTGAGAGAATGCTGAATATCGCGAAGCTCCGCGTGAATATCGGACAGCCGTTTATCGATGCGATGCTCTATTGAAACATAATCGGCCCGCACCTGCGCACCGTCATCCCTTCCTCCCCTTTGACGCGGCCGCTGTTCCTGGATTTTTCTTGCAGAGCCAATGATGCTTTCAATCGATATCTTCACGGTGCACCCTCCCTAGCGCATTTTCAATTGCGGATTATCCCTTATATCCAGAGTATTCCGCTACCATACTCCTTCCTTGCTGTCAAGCATTTTTTATGAGACATAATACTGAAATAACATTTCAGCACATCAATTCATTTTTACTTGATTGCCTTATGCGAAGACATGATACTGGCATCATGAAATCCGAAGAACGAAAACAGCAAATTATCAAATCATCCGTACCCCTATTTTCAGAGCGGGGGTATTATGAAACGCATATTGAAGATATTATCAAGGAAGCGCGTGTGGGCAAAGGCACATTCTACCGGCACTTCAAAAACAAGGAAGAGCTTTTCATTGCACTGCTTCTGCATTTTTTACGGGAATGGGAAAAGGCCGCCTTTATTGAGCCGAGCACCATTACCACGAACGATATCCACGAAAAATTTAAATTGCTCATCCGCGGGAGCTTTATCTTTTTCCGCGATAACGAAGTGCTGTGCAATATCTATCTTCGCATCGGGCCGGGCTTGAGCAAAATGTTTGAGCCGTACATGCGCCGATTTGAGGAGCAGATGCTTTCCTATATCAATGCCTACCTGCAAGAAGCAATCCGCATCGGGTTTTATCGCGAAATGGATGTGGAACTCGTATCGAATATGCTGGCTGGCGCGTTTCTGCGGCTCGATTATTACTATTTTGTGCTGAAGAAAGAACAGGGTGATGTCATCAACATCGATCATCTGACCGAAGAATTTTTCGGCCTTATCACCGACGGACTTCGGCGAAGATAATCACTCATCGATGCGAGCCACCGCGCGGATCCATCCCGCACTCGCGCCTTTAATTTTTACCGGAAAGCAGAAGAATGTAAATCCATACGGCGGAAGCGCATTCAGGTTTGTCAGCTTCTCAATGTGGCAATATCCCCGCTCAATGCCCGCGAAATGACCTTCCCAGATAATCGAGGCATCATGCGTTTTTGAAAACTCGCCGGCGGTATACGGCAAAGGTCTATCCCAGCTCCATGCGTCGGTGCCGACCACCCGCACGCCGCGCTCAAGAAGCCAGAGCGTCGCTTCCCGGCCCATACCGCAGCCTTTGATGAGATATTCGGCTTTGCCCCACCATGTATCGGCGCCCGTGTGTACGAGCACAATGTCACCTGCTTTCAGCGTGTAGCCGAGCTTTTGAAAAGCCTCTTCCATTTCCGAGGCGCTCACCTGATGCCCGTCGGGAAAATGCCGGAAATCCAGTTTTACCCCATGTCCCACACACCATTCGAGCGGAATTTCGTCAATGGAAAGTGCCTTTTTGCCGCCGTCCATCGTGGGGTGATAATGCCACGGAGCGTCCAGATGAGTGCCGGAGTGGGTGGAAAGCGTGAGAAACTCCACCGCCCAGCCTTTGCCATCGGGGAGATCCTTCTTCGGCTCAATATCCGGAAAAAAAAGCTTCATCTGTTCGGCACCCTCCTCATGGGTACAGTACTGCACTTTCGGAATCATCATCGGAGGATCTGATGGCAGATCCGGCTCAATGGCAATGGAAAGGTCAATGTATGTGGGCATAACGGCCTCCCTTTTATGGTTAAATCGCGTACATCAAGATGGATATTCGAAAATTGGAGTTTGTCAACCAAAAACTGCTGCACCAGCGGCGATTCGTGCCCCGAAGCGTGCTCTGACACCAGCCTGGCGTGTGCTCCCAATGTGCTCTGACACCGGGGATGGGTACGCTACTGGTTCTGCGGCACAGACGGCAGTTTGTTTCCATGGCTGACACCACTGTTCCTGCGGCTAAAGGTGCTCTGACGCCAGAGTCCATGGGTTCATGGGTTTCATGGGTTT
>CAKZSV010000066.1 GCA_937921485.1 uncultured bacterium | reverse complement strand
GGGGAAGTGACCGAGGTGCAGGATAGTCGCGCGAGGATTGCGCTTAAAGTCGTGAACCAGAACGGCGTCGAAGTGGAAAAGAGCGTCGAAGCGGAAGTGGAGATATAAGTTGCTGCGCCACTGAGGTTGCAGCACACACTGTGGTCGCTGCCCGAAGGGGCACACACCCGACCGATAGTGCGCAACTTTATCTGCAGTACAGACGGCGGTCGGTGCGCTACTGGCACCAACCCCGCCGACAGTGCGCCACTGAGGTTGCAGCACACACTGTGGTCGCTGCCCAAAGGGGCACACACCCGATCGATGGCAAGCAACTTTATCTGCAGTACAGACGACGGTCGGTGCGCTATGGGCACAAACCCCACCGACAGTGCGCAACTGAGATTGCAGCACAAACGGAAGTCGCTGCGCTACTTCTTCTTATCAAGATCGCTTTCGTAAATCAGGTCTCTAATCCAGGTATCGATATTCTCATTATCATCCCAGTTCTTGCTTTGCACGCTTCTGGTGTACATGGATTTTCTGAAATGCCAGTCCATGTCTTTGGCGATGACTTCTTCCTCTTCTTTTGTTCCGTAGGCTGCTTCCTTTGTGAGGTTGCCGATCATCTGTTTAATATCATCTTTAGTGTTATTATAAATGAAAATAATATTCGGCCCGGATTGATAACCCCAGTTGAATCCATCGCCAATCCTCACCCAGAACGTTTCGGTGATGCCGTCTCCGTCGGCGTCAGCGGCAAAAAATATTTTTTCATCTTCGGATTTAGCTGTAACGTATGTGGCAAATTTGAATTTTTCATCGCCGCCGCCAAGGACAAGCTTGCGTGGAAGGCGCACTCTCTCGACGAAAAGGCCGGATTCTTTTCTGTTTATCATAAGATTGCGGAATATTTCAATGTGCTTCTTTAAAAAAGCATCCCGAACATTGGTGTAGAATTTGCCGAACGTACGGCTGACAAAGTCTTCTCCATCGTTAATGTCAATTTTTTTAAGAAGCTCAATCCGGCGCTCCGTTATTCTCACGTAGTTTGGTTTTCCGGTAATGCCCCGGAGTTCCTTATCAATCAGCTTTGGATCTTTGTCGTCAATCATGAGGAACAGCCGCTTTAAATTGACATCGTTTATATTATCGAACCCGTCTTTCACGAGGTACATTTTCTTGTTTTTAATTATCAAAAGGCTTTCCACTGAATTGTCGGTGTTCGATAATTTGTCGAAGAGTTTATCCGGCAATTCAATATGCTGAAAGGCGATCCTGTCTTCTGTGTAGCGGGAGACATTTTCCAGTTCGATGAGCTGAAAATCGAACTCAACTGCAAAAAGCGGTAATGCAGCGGCTGCGATGATGGACGCGCAGATGATGGTGATTGTTCTCATGATGCTACCTCCCTGTGTTGGCGCTTGAACATTCCATTGAACGGCGAAATCAACTCTAATACGAGAATAATACTGCATGGTGCGACATAATGTCGACTTGATGCTTTCTAAATTCAAGTATATTAAGCGCAAATGATTTTGTCAAATATTTTACAAAAGCCATGTTGTTAAATTTCAAATACTACTTGCGGGTCACGAGTGCGGTTATCTCAATGTATAATGATGCGGGATGTTCTACTTTTTTAGCGCCCGTGATTTGCAGGTGCGATGATGAGCGAAAAGATGTGCTGCGGATGACGAAAAAAATTGAATTGAAAAGCACAGCGTGATACAATTATTATTGCCGATCAAGCCTGTGTTAGCTCTTCTCGAAAAAGAAAAGGTTGCGGAAGTCGCGGAATAAGCTAATGATGATCCAACTCAATCAAAAGCATGCAGGATGCTATTATTGCGCCGGGCAGATGCCGTTTCTTTTTGCCGAATACGAGAAAGGTTCTGATCGAATTACCGCTCTTCTTGAAATTGATACGCGGCATCAGGGATGGCCGGGAATCCCTCACGGAGGGGTGGGGATAACCGCGCTTATTGAGCTTGCCGATATCCTTGCGAAGCCTTGTCTTGAATACCCCCTGTATTTCAATTTCCGTTTCGGAGGCGAAAAGCTTGTAATCGGCGACCGCGTTTTCCTTGAGATCATTCGAAGCGGCAATGTCTTTACCGGCAAGATGGAAAAAGAAGGAGGCCGGCAGCCGTATCTGACGTGTGAAATAACCGCGTCTGCGCCTCCTATTCTTGCAGAAGAGTCGAAAACGATCGAAAATCTTTCTTCGCAATCTCCCGTCAATTCAAGCCCGTTGGTGATGCCGAATTTCGCGAACAGGATCATCTTTGCTCCCCAGACTCAGCACCTGCATAAATACCGGACATTTTATTTCAGGGAAAATCAGGACGGCCGCGTGTATGTGAAATGCTCGCTCACCGATTGCAGAGATAAAGATAATGGCATTGATATAAATAAAATGGGGGAATACCTTCATCCCGGGGCGATCATCACCATTCTTGATGAAACGCTCGGATGGGCTTCCTTTTTCGCGTCGTGGCAGGGGGGAGTGACCATAAATATTTCTGCGTATTTCCCCGAGCCGATCATTCCCGGCGGCAGATTGTATTCGCTTGGCTATTGCGAACGCACCTATGGAACATTTCAGCGGAAAATCGCCTATTCGAGCGGCGGACTTTTCGAAAAAAAGGAAGGAGTTAAACGGCTGATTGTCTATGCGAACGGACGATGGCTTACCAAACCGGAATATAAGGAAAAGATGCTCAGATACATCACTTCCTATTCGCCGTGATGTTTTTTCTTCTGTTTTTTCCACTTTGCCTTATCGAGCTTTGTCCAGCTTTCAACCACATGCCTTGTGAGCTTTTCTTCCTGATGCAACGGGGCTGTTTTCTTTTTCTCTTTGTGTTTAACATGCTTCAATTTTGCATTGTGCTCTTCAATCTCTTTTTTTGTGAGCGCAGCCTCCGATTGTAAGAACGTTTCAAGTTCATGACTCATCTGACGGTTTTCGCATATCCCCGCGATGAATCGACCGATTTCGTTTTTGTTGATGAGTGATTCTCGAAGATTGTGCGGAAGCGAAGAAATTCCTGCGTGTGCACCTGCAAACATGCCGACCATTGATGCGAGAAGTCCCGAGGCGCCGCCCTCTGCTGCTGCGCTCATTATGGGATGAGCATCGCGATTGTGCGAAAAACAGAAATGCGCACACGCGAAGGGAAATACGAGCAGGGGATGATTGATGCTTGCCCGAGTGATGGCGTGCGGATAATGCGCAGCAGCGTATGCGCAGATGCGCGATTCGGCTTCTTCGACTGATTGCTCTTTTCGGATTGCTTCAAGGGATTCGGCGCAGAGCCTTGCCTTTTCAATAAAGCTTTCAGGATTGATGCGCAGGGCGAAAAGCTCTGCAGTATGACCGGCAAACCATTTAATACTACTTTGCGCACATCCGATGAGGCTTTCAAGGAGATCATTTTGATCGACATCCGCCTCAATTAAGCGAAGTGCACAGTGTATGGCAAATGCCGCAGAAGCGATGGCGCATTCATCAGTTGTAAAAAAGCGCGCAAATTCCGTGCTGATCCGGACTGAATCCCGCAATATATTTGGAGGAGATGCCAGAAGAGGAAGAAACATTGACGGTGGAATCATGACTCGCTGAAAACCATCAGAAAACGATCCATTGTCTTCGCAGGCGCGGCATCGCTCGATGAAATCTCGAAGGAGGATGTCGGGATGCCGGAACACACCCCACTCGCCTTCACCGATAGATGCCGCACGCGCGATCAGCGATTGAATGCCCGCGGTTTTTTTTCGCCATGGCGCTGCAATGCCGAACAAGAGCATCATCTGGGAAGGCGCAGTGTAGAGGCCCGGCTTTTTCCATCGCTCCTCTTTCCCTTTCAAACCGGGAAGAGGATCGGTGAATTCTGAAATCGTTTTGAAAACTGCGCGCACGTGGGCTTTGCTCATGCCCTCAAAAAGCGAGCCGAGCGCATCGCCCATGATTGCCCCCCACAAGGCTCCCGCTATTTTATTGGGCTGTGCCGTTGCCATACATTTTTTTATTTCTTGATGTTTGAAAGGGGATTTTGCCCTAACCAGTTTGAATATTTTCTGTCGTCCGGAAAAATCGCACTTGCAACAAGCACCGGAACATTTTGCACGCCCAGGCAGAGATGGTCCAGTTTCCAGTCCGCAGGAGGCAGATCTTTTGCCATCACCACGTAGAGGATGGTGTCCGCGTAATCTTCTATGCCTTTGAAGTCTTCAATGCCGACTTTGAAAAAATCCGCTTCTCCGCCTTTGAGCTCTGCGTCGATGATGGAGTACATCATGTAATTTCTCCATGTTGAAGAATGTATGAGTACTTTCATTGCAATATTCCAGATATGTCAACCGTAATCCTGCTTGCAATTGAGCCGCTATCTTTTACTCTGGAAACGGTATTGTGCTAATGATGGACCGATGATTCTGTTAATAAAGAACCATGGTGATTGTACATGTCGATTGATATATTTGATGTTTTGAAATGGGTTGCCGTGATCGTGCTTACCGGCTTTTTCGCCCAGTTCGGACGGATGATTGCGCAATATATTGTACGGAAAGCGCGTGAAAAAAAAGAAAAACCGGTGCAGGCGTCATCAGCACCAAATGATCCTGCTATTGAAATTGAAAAACAGCGACTGAAGCTTGAGAAGAAGCGATTGAAAATTGAAAAGAAAAAACTACGGTGAAAAGAAGGGGGGATAAAGTTTTTTATGTCCAGGGGCAATACTATTTACTAAAAAAGAACATAGTCATAATTTTTTGCTTGATAAAATACTATACACATGTATTGTTGTTTATATTGTCAACGCGCACTATACCGTATGGAGGGTGATGATGATACGAACAACCTACATGATGACGCAGGAAGTATTGCTGATGCTCAAAGAAGCCGAGAAGCGCACCGGATGGACGATGACTGATTTAATTATATCCGTGATGCGCTACGCAATGCGGCATCATGCAAAGTATGAAAGAGAGCATGGGAGAATCGCATACCAGAAGCGCCTGGATAAAGATGGCATGCCGATACCAAAAGTACGCGTGAAAGTTAAATTCCTTCAAAGGGAATATGATTATTTTAATGATATGCGGAGGTTTTTCCGGCGGTCGATTTCTCATGTGATCGCGATTGCGGTTCTGAGCTATTTGCCGGAGCTTGTGGAACGCATTGAAAGCAGCGCGTATGACGAAGAGGTGGATTCTTATCCCTACAAAAACTGTGCAATTTATGATAAATGTATAGAAGAAGCGACGGTTTTTCATATCTGGTGGGGATTACCCTGCGATCCGGCGCTATTAGCCGCTGAGTTTGCCCGTTAACATCATTTAAAAATCTCATATCTGTCCAACCGGCATAACCCGGGAAGGGGGTACCATGACAAAAGAAATAACTCATCCTATCGACAGTGCTCTTATGAAAATT
Source organism: uncultured bacterium (assembly GCA_937921485.1). Lineage (GTDB taxonomy): Bacteria > Spirochaetota > UBA4802 > UBA4802 > JAGODF01 > DYLV01. The sequence goes on along the minus strand of CAKZSV010000066.1, from coordinate 2,971 downwards.
TTCAGAATTTTCCTAATTCTAATCGGTTCGGTATCGGTAGTGCTTTCAATATTTTCATTTGCTTCATGGGCACACGCGGTATATGTTTCGAAAATATTCTCAAACAACGGTCTTGCAGTTAAAGCAACAGTAACCGGAAAGGAATCCCGTAGATTTTCCGGACACAGTTCCGCATTCAATCAAAGCTATTATCTTGACCTCAGTTATAGATATTGCGTTGACAGCAATAGCGTGCTTGTCGACTGCAAGGAAACGACTCCTGACTTTTTCAGCACCGTCTCCGATGGTCAGCCAGGGCAAATGAAAAATTACCACATAAAAATTGCCAGAGCGAAAGTATCGGAATTTGTTTATTTCAAAGCTTGGAGTTCTCTTAGGGTTGGAGATAATGTTGATATTCTTATCCTTCCCGAGAATCCGGAGGCGGGGATTATTCTCAAATCATTCATCGAGGATACAAGCACTCATCCTCTTTTGCTTCGGCCTCTTTCGGGCTTTGTTCTGCTGTTAATCGGCCTGTCAGGTTTTTATTTCTTTAAAGTGAGCGGCGGAGATTTTAGAAAACCTCCCTGGTGATGGTGTTTTTCAGATGGGTTGGCGGGTGTACGGCAAAAGGCCTGCAGAGTAAGCGAAGCCGTTTGCCAATCTCCATATTTTGTGCATCCCTTTCTCTATATGTGCCGATAAAGCCATTTAAATCATGTGCACCTGCGATTACTGCTTTTGCCGTTGATTTATTATCTTGCTTATTCATTTTTCTTAAGCACGCGGTCGAGCACGGCGAGAAGATCATGCGCGAAGTATGGTTTTCTAAGTATATCTTTGATCCCGATACTCGAAGCTTTTTTTTGAACAGTTTCATCAATCATTCCCGAAGTCATGATGATGACAGCAGCAGGATTGATGTTAAAAATTTCCATTGAAACCTCAAGGCCGGATTTTCCTGGCATAGACAGGTCGCATAAAACCGCATCGATTTCTTCAGCTTTTTTCCTGTAAACATCAACCCCGTCGAATGGATTGTTCACTGTTATGACGCGGTAGCCAAAACGCTTGAGTATCCCGGAAGCCACATCTAAAATGAACTGTTCATCGTCGATCACAAGTATTGTACTGCTGCCCATAGGCAGGTGCGTTCCGTTAAAGAGAGCTTCTTCGCTCTGATGATCGATGTCAAGATAGGGAAGATATATTGAAAAGGTGGAGCCGACGCCAACTTCCGAGGTGATGGCGATATGGCCTCCGTGCTGTTTTATTATTCCGTAGGAGGTGGCAAGGCCCAGTCCTGATCCTTGTCCGGGCTTTTTAGTGGTGAAGAAAGGCTCGAAAATCCGGTTTCTAATCTCCTCGGGGATACCAACTCCGGTATCGGCTATTCGTATTCTAACCCATTTTCCTGCTCTGTGCTCCTCATCTGCTATGCTCTCAAGATATTCATCAGTTTCCAGAAGATCAACATCGACGCTGAGAGTTCCTCCCTGTTTTTCATCTTCCCCGCGCATTATTGTCATCGCATGGGAGGCGTTGATGCAGATGTTCAGAAGAACCTGCTCGATTTGAATGGGTTCCGCCAGCACAAATAGAGGTTTTTCTTCGAGATGAAAATTCAGAATAACCGATTTCGGAAAACTGTTTTTACACATTTCAAGGATATCTTTTATGGACGATGCGATGTTCAGCGGGATCAGGTTCATCTCTTTCTTTTTTGATAGCGTCAGAAGCTGTTTGATGATATTTGCCGACCTGTTGCATGATTTCATGGCAAGATCAAGATACTCGAAAATCTCATTGCGTTTTGAAAGCGTTTCATCTGCAAGGAGTAGCTGGATAAGATTTATGCTGCCTACGATTGCGCCGAGGATGTTGTTGAAATCGTGCGCCAGGCCGCCCACGAGGGTTCCAATTGCTTCCAGTTTCTGGGCCTGCGCGAGCTGGTTTCTCATCATTTCCCTGTCGGCCTCTGCTTCTTTCCTCTCGGTGATGTCGCGGGTGATGCCGGCGATACCGATAGCCTTGCCGTCGGCATCTCTCATGAAGGACACTTTAAGCTCTGACGGAAACACTGTGCCGTCCTTTCGCACCTGTTCCAGCTCGATGATGACATTGCGCTCGGGATCGCCGGGACGCCTCTTCTTTTCATGTTCCATTTCGTCGATGTATAAACTCATGAGCTTTGCATACGAATCCGGTGTAATCCACTCAGCAATTGGCCTTTTTAGCGCTTCTTCGACGCTCATGCCGAAGAGTTCGGTGACCGATGGGCTGATGTAGGTGAAGTTGAGGCTTAAGTCGGTGGCCCAGATGAGGTCGCGTACGGTATGTGCCAGCAGGCGGTATCGTTTCTCGCTTTCAGCCAGATCATCTCTGGATTTTTCGAGCTCGCGGTTGATTCGCACCAGTTCGGCTGTCCTCTGCGCCACGATCTTTTCAAGATTGTCTCTGTGTTCTTCAAGCTTTTTCTTTTCGTCGAGCATTCCCTGTTTGAAATGCTGGCGTACCGATTCATAGTTGTACGCGAAGAGAATCAGAATCGTCAGCGCCAGAAGATGACGCACTGTATAATTTAAAGGATAATCAAACCCGTCATTTATTCCGCCCGGATTTATCATGAAAAGGGCGGTGAAACAGAGAATCGAAAGCGAGAATAAAAGCCCCTCTCTGCGGCCTAAAAGAAAAAAAACGAAGGGCGGATATACCATGATAAGCAGGGTCGCATAACCGTCAACGGCGCCCTTGTAGGCCCAGTAGATCATGGCAATCTGAAAAAGCACGGCGATGAACCTGAAATGGAAAAGGCTGGTGGATGCTCTGCGGATTGTGAGAATGAGGATAAGCATGACAAGAGAGACGGTCGCATTGATTATACCGTAGTCCAGATTGCCGACGCGAAAATGATGAATCGAAAAGGGTATCAGAGGGATTACAATTATAAGGAGAAATAACACATAGAGCCTTCTGCGGCCCCGCTCTT
>CAKZSV010000065.1 GCA_937921485.1 uncultured bacterium | reverse complement strand
CATGCAGATCGCCTGCCAGGGCAATAACAATGGGTAGCAACTTGTTGCGGTTCTGCCATGTGGTTGATGATTCATTGCCAATGTCGGATGAATTTGAAGCAACAAGAGTGGGCTGGATAAACGCCATGCGGGCAATGGGGGCAATGTTTGCGCCTACGGCGTTGGGGAGGACATTGCCGGATTGGAGGATGGTATCCCAGACAACATTTAGATCAACATAATCACCATCAGTATTTCCCAATAAGCTTTTCCAGGAACTATCCTCTTTTACAATAACCCATAACCTTCCATCGGCAGGGTGTGGCGAATCGCCATAATTTACTCCATTTGGCTGCGCATGGCCATAATTGGTACAACCTTCACCATCACCCCTGTTTCCCAGTTTTACCCACGTACCAACAGTACCAGTTTTCTTGGCTTCAGCAACACCTGCGATGCCATTTCCTTCAATGACCACCAGGACCGGAGCGTCAACGTTTAGATATATAGTACATATACCTGCCGCAACTGCACGTACATTTACATACGAGCGCATCGTCATAATAAACACGATTTTCTTTTCAAGGATGAGCCACTGGAAATTGCGATACATTGCCTCTTCCTGGCTTGCGCAGGCGCGAACACTATCATTTTCCGCAATCTTTTCCCAGAACCACAGTGCCCCGGCAGTGTTTGTATATGCATCTAAATCATCACCATATTGATTTCTTCCCGTGGTTCCCTGCAATGAATGCATGCGGAATTTGTTTAATCCGGTTGTTCCAACTACACTTGCAGGAGAATAATATCCTGTCCAGCCTGAAGGCGGGTGATTTGCGTCATCATGGTAATTAATATAATCGGACTTCATCAGGTAATAATCCGTATGCCATTTCCATTTATATCTGTTCTGCCGCAACTTATAGCTTCCTAAGGTAAGGGGCGCATACGCGCTATCTTTTTCTTCCACATCATTGCCCCCATCAACGGGATAGAAGTATGTATTATCCTGGGTGCTCTGTAACGCATAGATCCGCCCATCAGGCCTGAAATATACCTTATATGTAATACCATTTACCTCAACCGTGGGTGTGGTTTTCCCCGCTTTTTCAGGATCGTAATAGTACGGTCCTTCACCTTCCCAGCAGGCGCGCGCAATCCAGCCCATCACCCAGCGGCCGGTGTTCAGTTCCCCCAGGCCATTGCCCACCAAGGGATAATACGTGCGGTAGTCGTTATTGCCGCCCACCGTGGTTTCATTGCTGGAGGGCGTAATGCCTGTCTTCCCGCCATTGGGGATGCCCGCATCGCCCGCGCTGGCGCCGGATAAAAGTGCGAGGGTAGGAAAATCGTAGCCTAAGTAGAATTTGTAATTATTTGCCTGTGCACTTGTAAATGGTGTGCTGCTGCGATATAAATAATTCCCCTGTGCACTATTCGAAAGTGTTGTCGAAGTCACCAGTCCACCAGTCTTTCCGCTCCACGATTTGGCCTGTGCTCTGCAATCGAGCGCTAAATTGTACGAGCCAAGCCACCACATGGTAAAACCTTGACTTGCACTCCGTGCTTCCTTTAATCCACCTGTCATGGAATATAAGCTATCATTAACAGTCATTATACCATCTGTCGGAGTGCCATGGAGACGGGCAGTTAAGCCACCGTCACCATCCGTATAATTATTTTTATAATTATTTTGATACGGTTCATTTACATCATAATACGGCGATGACGTCACCTTCCTGGTCAAAAACCCAAAATCATTCGATGCTGCCAGCGTAAACATCAGATGGTCCATATACGACACCTTGTAGCTCGCCTCGCTTCGCTTTTCTCCCAGTCCATTGTACTCCACCATCCGCTTGAGCGAATCCTCGACGGTGTAGGTAGAAAAATCGATGTTGCAGTTTTTCTTGAGCGCGTAGAGGTTTTCCGCCAGTATTTCAACTGCCGAACGTCCTTCATCGGGATCGTAGATCGGCGAGTTATCGGTTTTTCCGCTCACCCAGCTCGGCACTGCGCGGATGAAGAGCTTCGCCAGCGCCGGCCACATTGCCTTCACGCCATTGCGCAGTTCGGTGGCTACATAGTATGTTGACGTATCATTATTATAATTAGCATTGCTAAACTGCGATCCCCCCACGGTAGCATAGTCCTCAAGATTTTGCATCAGCTCTTGGAGAATGGCGGCAAAGTTTTTCCCGCCGGCGGTGGCGGTGAAGATATCGCCGCCGGAGCGTATGACATCGTACAATAGCTCGCGCGCTTCCGCATCGCCCGTGGCAATGTCGTGTATGCCGGAAAGCAGGGCATCAACCCCGCGCACCGCATTGCCCAGCGCGGTAGTGTCATCGATGTCTTCACTGGCAATCATGAGCAGTTTCGCAAGCCCTTCCTGCAGGAGGGGAAGCACCGACTGAAGCGTCTGTCCGTCGGTATCGCGCAGGAATGCAATGAGATCGCTCATCACGTCCTCAATTTCGGTTTCATCGTAGGTGTCGCGTAGGTATGCGACATTTTTCCTGAGCATGCTCACCACTTCCTTGCCCACATCGGGATTGGAAGCGGAAAGATCGTCCAGATAGTCGAAGAAATCGGGTGCATAATTGTTATATGTTTCGGCGGGATCATCGCGGAAATCCTGCTCGATAATTCGTTGCAACACGCGCCGCAGAGAGCCAAGAGAATCGGTGATGGGATGCTCCGGATGCGTCAGAAGCCCCACCGTCAGGCCAAGCACTTCCTTCGCCAGCGAAACATCCTGATTGATGGGTGCAGACATCCGCTCGTTGAACTCCACAGGATCCATTTTGGTAAAAGGTTCCTTGAGCGAGGGATAGTCGTCCAGGAGGCTGAAAAGCTCGTACGATGGCAACGCATCGTTCACCTGGAAATAATCAATTGCCGAACTTGAGCATCCCCAGAAGCTCAGCGCTCCGGCAAAAAGTAGTATCATGTAAGATGTTATGACACGGCGCATACTGCCCTCCCCCCGACACTTTTATTTCCGCCGAAACGATACGCAACCGTCCAGTCGGACTTACTTCTTACTACCATTATACCGGCGATATGAAGAAAAGGTCAAGAAAAAATTAGACTGACAAGTCGGTTTTTATAATTTTTTTGCGAAATTTTTTCCTGCTCATTTTAGATGAAAGTGTGTATGATAGGCAATTGTCGTGCACACGGATTTTGAAATATATGAATTCCCGTACGGACGGTTTTTGAGTGGAAAATCCCTCACGACAGTTGCTATCGTTATACTGCCAATCACGCGAAAGCACAATCATCGGGAAGGCTATCCGAACCGTCTGTAATCTATATTTTCGAGGCACGGCATGAAAAATTTTGTTATTTTCCTTACCATTGGACTTTGCGCGCACTCCCTGCTTTTTGCCGCCGACCGTCCAGAAAGGCTATTTTCCGAAAGCGGTGCATTCTCTGTCCGCTTCAACGGCGACTGGCTGAAATCGTACTACAAGTTTTTTGATGCGCGCAGCGATACAGAAAAAAAGGAAAATGCCCAATCCGGTCGGCTTTCCGGCGCGGCAATTATATTCTTTCACGGCCATGCCCAGCGGCCCGATAACGCCGACGAGTTCATCACCAGCCTGGTGCGCAACTCAAAATCCGGCGTGCTCATCATCCCCGTATGCGACACTCCCTATGGCTCTGACCCCGCCTGGCGGGGCGATGCGGGGAAGGACGTCATTTTAATGGAGGTTGTCAGACGTGTTTTCAGCACACATGGCATTTCACTTCAGAATTACAAGGCGCTTGCTTCTCCGAAAGTCGAAATTGAAGATGCGGATATAAGACCATCCCGTAAAGATATCACCACCCCTGTTCTTGCGATGGGATATTCCCACGGAGCGATACTTGCCCGCCGATGCGCTTCCAGATACCCCGCCACAGTGGAGAACCTGGTGCAGATATGCCCCGCGGGGTACATTCACTGGGGAGATAATTCCTGCCTCACCGGGCCGAAGCTTTTTGCCAGCTTTTCATGGGAATCGATGCGCATCGGCACCGGCTATTTTAAAGGTGAAGGCATGGAAGTGACTTCCGCCGGATGGGGCATTGTGCGCGGCGTAGGGGGCGATTGCCTGCGCTCTGCCGGCTCCTGTGCGCTGGGCGGCTTCAACCCCCTGAAAGTCGGCCGTCCCTTGCGCGACATCAAGGAATGCGCCACCTTGCTGGACGACACTAATTTCCCCGTGGGGCATCTGAAAAGCATCACCGTGCTTTTCGGAGAAAACGATTCGCTTTTCCCCTATCGCGCGGCGGGTATTACAGACCCAAAATCTGTTTCGCCCGAAGAAGCCGTCCGTTTCTTCCAAAAATTCTACCCTTCAGCTATGAAAAACGGCGCACATCTTTCGCTGAAGGTGCTCCCCGGAAACCATATCGGCCTGCAAATATATCCCAATGAGTATGTGGCAACAGCGCTTACCAGTGCGGGAGAGGAACGCAACGGAGCTATCATGCCGGCCAAACTGCATCCCGAAGATGATGCGCAATCGAAGAAAACAGCATTTACGAATCAGCAGTCATTCTAAGGGAGTACACCAATCAAAGGCCTTCTGCCGGCACCTTAATAAAAATCTTGACAAAAGACCATAATATCTGTATATTATATGACACGTGTATTGAATGGAATATATGATTATAAGCGCGCACATACCGCCGTACCGAAACCCCTATGCGTCGTTTGTACGCATGCAGGGGGATTCTCCGGTCGGGCCCATCAGCCGGTTTAAGTCCGATGTGCGCCTTCCCATGCCGGGTGAATTTGTCGCAGAAGACCCTCTTGCGCCCATGCGACGCTTTCGTCAGGACGTCAAACCGCCCCGATTTTCACCAATAAATCTTCAGACGGGAGAGCCTGTCGGTTCGGCAGGCAAAAACTGGGATATTTCCCCTGCGCGGAATTCATTTGCCGCTGATGCATACCGAAGCTCTCTTTCCGCGCCTTCGATGCCGGCATTCATTGACGCACGGCGCTGACATGCATGTTCGAAAACAGGGTATCCTGCAACCGGTCTCCTCTGATTTTTTATGGGCACCTCTAAAAACCGCTTTCATCCTTAAAATGAGCATCAAAAGAAAGCGGTTTTTACCTATATATCGTGCCCACAAGGGAACATCCTTATAATGGTTTTTAGAAGTTCCCTTATTTCTTTGAAAAAAAATTCTTGAAAAAACTTCGCATCAAGAAATCTTTCAACGGACATGGACGGGGTAAAAAATACTTGCACGCAATCGTTTCATCTATTGAAAGATTCAGTATGCATTATATACCGAGAAATTCATTATGAGCGGCATTATCAGATATTACACAACAACAATAATGTATATCGCAGTATGTTTCTCCATTCCGGCAAGTACCACCGGTTTAATCATTCCGCCATCGCACGCGTCGGCACATGAATCATCCACCGCAATTCGCTACAACGGGAAGCCCATGAAACTGCACTATAAATACCGCCGGGCGGGAGTGGAATTGCTCCTATTCATCCACGGGCTTGCATGTTCAAAAGAATCCTTTTACGGCGCATGGAACGAGAAACGCTTAAAAAAATACTCTCTTCTTGCGGTCGATCTTCCCGGCTTTGGAAAATCCGACCGACCGATGGATTTTTCATACTCGCTCTACGATCATGCAGGAGTGCTCTATGAACTGACAAGGAAAATACCATATAAGAAAATCCACCTTGTCGGGCACAGCATGGGTGGGGCAATCGCGGTGCTTTTGGCCCAGAAAAATCCAAAACGCTTTGTGTCGCTCATGAACGTGGACGGCTGTCTTGGAGGCCAGAACGGTTCACAACAGCAGCAGCTATCTCCTCCCACGTTCGAGGAATTCAGCGAGAAGCTCATGCTTCGCATCGAAAATTCGAAAGGCAAACCAGATGAAAACGGCTACAAGCTCTGGTACGAATGGAGCCGCGCCTCCGATCCTTTCGGTTTTCAGAAAAGCGACGAGTCGCTGATTCAATTGACACGCAGCAATATCATCATCGATGCGTTTTTTTCGCTTCCCATAAAAAAAGTCTATTTCTATCCCGAAAGGGACGGCATGCCGCGCGTTTTGAAAAATGCGAAAAAAATCAAAACAATCCAGATTTCCGGGAGCGGCCATTTCATTATGAATGATAATCCCGATGAGTTTTACGGCAAACTCGCGAAGGAACTGGCCCGATAAATGGTTTTCACGCACGAAGCATACCTCAACCGGCCGACGAGAGCGGAAATATCGATCCCCCGGCTTCTGCATAATTTCGCGATCGTAAAAAAGCTGGTCGGAAAGAATGTGAAAATTATGCCGATGGTCAAAGCAAACGCCTACGGCCATGGCATCGTGCGTATTTCAAAAGAATTAATCCATGCCGGCGCGCATTCGCTTGGTGTGGCGTATCTGGAAGAAGCGCTGTTTCTCCGCGCAAACGGCATCACCGCACCGATAGCGGTACTGGGAGGCATCAACACCGAACAAATATCGGAATTTATCCGCAACGATGTGGAAATCACCAGCTCTTCCATCGATAAATCCCGGGCGATATCCCGGTGTGCGGTAGCGCTTGGAAAACCGGCAAAGGTCCATCTAAAAATCGATACCGGCATGGAGCGCATTGGGGTCCACTGGTATAATGCAGGGCGCTTTATCGCCGAAAGCGCATCGATGCCGGGAATCGAGATCGTAGGTATCTTTTCACATTTCGCGAAAGCGGAATCCGACCCGTCATTCACCCGGGAACAGATACTCAGATTCGAGCAGGCAGTGGCGAATGCAGAAAAATCGGGCATAAACCCACCCTGCTTGCATCTCGCAAACTCGGCAGGCATCATCAGCTATCCAGATTCGCATTTTACGATGGTCCGGCCGGGCATCATGCTCTACGGCTACGACCCGCGCGCAAAGGCGGAGCGTTCCCCCGTCGCGGGCGAGCATCTGCTGCCGGTGATGAATTTAAAAACAAAGGTGTCGTATTTCAAGGTGGTTCCCGCCGGAACGGGCATAAGCTACAATCACAGCCACATCACAAAGCAGCAAACGCGAATCGTGACGCTGCCGATTGGATACGGCGATGGATTCCCTAGAATTCTTTCAAACCGCGCGGAGGTACTCATTCGGGGCACACGGCATCCCGTCGTGGGCACCATCTGCATGGATCAGACCATGGTGGACATTGGCCCGGAAGGCAGCGCATACAATGGCGATGACGTGCTTCTTTTCGGTGAAATGGATGGGGAAAAAATTGCGCTCGAGGAACTCTGCGAAAAAGCGGGGACGATTTCCTATGAAATGCTCACACGCATAAGCTCGCGCGTACCGCGAATTTACACCGATATACTCTGATAATCCTCTGATACTGAGTCTCTACCGCCAATTTTTCAGCCGGTGCTCATTCACCTGAAGTGATGGATTTTCAGGAAGAAAATCGAGCGGATCGAGCGGAATCTCGTTCAGCCTGATTTCAAAATGAAGATGGGGGCCCGTGGAACGCCCGGTAGTACCCACCAGCGCAATGGCCTGTCCCTTGCGAACTAAATCGCCCACTTTGACGAAGTTTACGGAATTATGCGCATACCGCGTTATGAAATTATTGCGGTGTTCAATGACGATTTCCTTCCCGTAGCCGCCGGCATAGCCTGATGCAATCACCCTTCCATCTTTGGCGGCCCGAACGATCGTTCCCCTTGGAACTGGCATATCAAGCCCGGGATGTATTTCTCCCCAGCGCAGTCCAAAGACCGAAGTTAGCACTGAAACATCGGATAGCGGCCAGATAAACTGGTCGTCGCGGCATTCGATGGTTTTTCTCCCCATGCCTTTTTCTTCCAATTCTTTCAGACACTTTTGCGAATAGGGAATAAACACATACGCTCCAATGAGGTTCCTTGCCTGCGCCGCTGAATTAACCCTGAGCACATCCGCCAGCTCAACTTCATGCTTTGCAGTGAGGGCATCGAGCTGATTTTTCGTGCTCACCTGATACCACCTGCCCTGCATGCCGAGATATTCCTGAATGTGCTCATTGTCCAGATAGATAATTTCCGAGGCGAAGAGCGATATCGAAAACACGGCTATAAGCACCAAAAGGAGCAATATCCTGCTTTTACAATTCGTCACAATAATTCCTCGTTCACGCATAAATTCACTCAACAACTGCTTCGGTATACTAAATGCTACCTTCTCAACGAATGGTGATAATAAAACAACAGCTTGCGCACTGTCCCCGGGCAATGCCGCGGCATGAGTGTTAACAACACGATACGATGAATGTGAGTCGCTTGCTACGCGAAAAAATTTTATTTAGCACAACTACGGCTTGCGTTGTTTCCTGCTGATCTACCTTTCATATGAGCCGTCATCAGGAAAGCTTTATGGGCACTTCTAAAAACCGCTTTCATCCTTAAAATCAGCATCAAAGAAAGCGGTTTTTACTTATATATTGTGCCCACAAGGGAACATCCTTATTAATGGTTTTTAGAAGTTCCCTTATATACAAAACCCCAGTATATAACCATTCATTGAGCTGCACCAGAGATGTCAACCACAATTCGGTCAAAATTCGGGCACTAATCACTATTTTTACAGCAAAATGTCAATTTATCCGAGGTAGCAATATCCAAAACCCATAAAAGCGACTACAAAACATACATCACTGTAACAAAAATCCCATAGAGATGGTCATTCATCCATCGGTCGTCGGGACCATCACCACCGGAAGAATCGAGATTATAAAACTGCGTGCGCAGAATCTGATATCGCACGCCAAGCGTTACGAGCGGCCCTGGCGTGCGTATGCCCACCGAAGGCTCGATGTTCACGCCGAACTGATGCATATCAACATCCATGGATTCATAACGCGGATTCGGATCGTTGGGTTGCGGTGGAGCCAATCCGGTATTAATATACTTTACCGATGTTTGATCCACGCTAAATATTCCGCGCGTGTAAATTCCGGAAATACTCACCGCGAAAAAATAGAGATCCGACAGGTTTGCGGTATAACCGCATCCAAGAGCTATGCCATGCAGCGGAATGCGAAATTCAAACTCTTGATCTCGAATGTCGGTGGAATTGCTGCTGATGTTGTATATTCGTTCAGTGGAAAACCAGCCGACTTTCATATACTGGAATTTATATCCGGCGAAAGCACGAAATCCCTGAAACAGCGCAAAGCTTACCGTGGTATCCACATCAAATCGGTTTGCTTCCATATAAGAAGTGCGTGAATAATTATATAGATTGCCACTATCTTCGACCCCAGAACCATTCCAGGAATGCCATTGCGTCGTTTGCTGGCCGAAAAGGCCTGAAACCGAAATCCCCCAGCGATCGGTGAGATTTGCGACCAGAATCGGTCCATACAATCCCCCATGTCCCGTACGAACATCTTCAAAACCAGATCCCTCTGGCAGATCTTTATAAAAAGGCCGCCAGAAGAAAAATCCCGCGCGGGCGCCGAGGACATAGTCCATGGCAAAAGCCGGCACGACGGCACTCATCAGCAGCAAAATGCACACGACTTTCAGCCAGCGTATATGCATTTGTTTCATTGTGTAACCTCCTGTGTATATAGGTCATCCTTTTCCTATTTATTCAGTACACCCCCATATCATCATCATTTTTTCAAGCAAAATATTGTCATCGGATAAATAAAGCCACACACGCAACTATACGCAACAGGTTGCCTGTCCGCATACCGGACAATAATAACATCTTCCTTCAGGAATGAGCATCGCTCCACATTCAGGACAGAGCTCATGCCGAAATGCGTTTCTGCCCGGATTATCGTCATACATCTGTGCCATCGCTTCTGGACTGAAAGGTTTACAATTTTTAATTTTTTCATTGATAATTATCATGGCAGTATCGCTCTATAATAATTTAATACTACACATTTCTGTATAGTATAAACTAATGTGTAGTATTTTTCAAGTAAAAAATCATTTTTTTCGAAAAAAAAGCACATCGAGCATTTGAAGTCCTTATACTCGTCATGTAACAAAATAAATTATTGCACTCATAACCCTTATGCGCTATATGGCTTAATATCAATGCTTCGTTTAGAATTGCGATATCGCAGCGCATACTGTTATTCAGAGAGGTAGTACATGGTTAAACCGGCGTACGAACAAAGAAAGGAACTTGAGGAGATTCTCAAAAAAGAGCTGATGGAAGAAATATCTCCGGAAGCCGAGACAGTCGGCTCAAAAGAAGGCTCTAAAGTCCATAGCGGCTCCATCGAATTCGACATCAAACCGGAAGAGCTTGAAAGCTATCTTAATAAATATGTCGTCGGTCAGGAAGAGGCCATTGAAATAATCGCCACAAAGGTGTGCACGCATTTCAACCGCATGAAAATCGAAAACGCTATTCCTGAGGATGAGCGCCTGGTGGGCAATATCAAAAGCAATATGCTGCTCATAGGGCCTACCGGCGTCGGAAAAACCTATATTGTAAAACTCATCGCAAAACGAATAGGCGTGCCTTTCGTGAAGGCTGACGCCACCAAGTTCAGCGAAACCGGATATGTCGGCGGCGACGTGGAAGATTTGGTGCGCGATCTGGTGCATGAAGCAGACGGCGACATCCGCAAGGCTGAATACGGCATCATTTATCTGGATGAAATCGACAAAATCGCTTCCTCCGGCACAATGTACGGCCCCGACGTTTCCCGCACAGGTGTTCAGCGAAATCTTCTTAAACTGATGGAAGAGGCGGAGGTTGACCTTAAAACTCCGCACGATCTTGCTTCACAGGTTGAAGCGGCCATGGAAGCGCAGCGCACGGGGAGAATCACGCGGAAAAAAATCAATACCCGAAATATTTTATTCATTGTTTCGGGTGCCTTCAACGGCCTGCAAGAAATCATCAGCAAGCGCCTCAACATGCAAAAAATCGGCTTTGAAAAAGCCCCTGCGTCGGTCACGGACAAGCAGAATCTATTAAAAAAGCTTTCTACCGAAGATCTCATTCGGTTCGGATTCGAATCGGAATTTGTGGGCCGCCTTCCCGTTCATATTGTACTCAACGAACTTACCGTTGAAGGGCTGTACAATATTTTGAAAAACCGCTACAGCACGGTGGTGCTCGGCAAAAAGCTCGATTTCCGCGCCTACGACATCGACCTCTCGTTCACCGATGAAGCCTTGATGATGCTCGCAAAGCAGGCGTACCAGGAGAAAACCGGAGCGCGCGGGCTTTTGAGCGTGTTTGAAAAAACGCTCATCAAGTTTGAAAAAACGCTGCCTTCAACCGAAATCCGCCAGCTCATCGTGGATAAAAATGTCGTCGAAAGCCCGGATAGGGTGCTTTCCGAAATGCTTTTAAACGACAGCATCAAAAGTTTTCAGAAAAATTATCTCATCCGGCACGGCATATTTCTCGAATTCGACGAGGAAGCGCTTCGCATGGTCCAGGATTTAGCCTCAAAAAACCGCAAAAGCATCAAACAGCTCTGCGAGGACCTCTTCCACGATTATCATCACGGCATAAAATTAATGGGAATGGATAGCTTCAAAATCACCACTGAAGCGGTGCAGAATCCGTCAGGCTATCTTGAAAATTACATCAAGATGAATTACAATAAACAAAGCAAAGGCGCTTCGTAGAACCGCCCGGGACAGTTTGCATGTCGGAATTTCTCAAAATCGCGCATCGCGGATACTCGCACATTTTGCCGGAAAACACCATTCCGGCATTTTTAAAAGCGGCTGAATGCGGCGCGGATATGATTGAATTCGATGTCCACCTCACGAAAGACGGCCATGCGGTGGTGATCCATGACAACGACGTGGACAGAACATCAAACGGCAGCGGCAACGTAAAAGACCTGACATTGCGGGAATTGAAAAAATTCGATTTCAATTTCCTCAAAATTCACGGGCTCGGCATTCTTTCCATTCCAACTCTTGAAGAGGTAATCGATGCAGTTCCCGATAACGTATTGCTGAACATAGAATTGAAAAACTGCCCGCACAAATACTACGGCATTGAAGAAATCGTAATTACAATTCTCAAGAAGAAAAATTCTTTAAACCGCGCAATCATCTCATCCTTTGATCACTTCGCGCTCGAAAAAGCAAAAGAGCTGGCAAATGATGTAAAGACCGGAATGCTCTACGAAGGCGGCTGGATTTTTTTCCAGGACGAGGTGCGACATCTTGGAGCATATTCGATCCACCCTGCGATCGATACCATTGATATCGATCAGCTCAAATGGGCTCGTGAACACGGCTTGCGGGTATTTCCATGGGTTGCAAAAAGTACTAAAGAAATTATATTTTTAAAGCACAATAACATCGCCGACGGCGTGATGGTTAATGATCTTACTCTCTTCAATAATATATAGGGGGGGATAATTCGTGCTCCAGCAGGGATATGTC
This sequence comes from uncultured bacterium, assembly GCA_937921485.1. GTDB lineage: Bacteria > Spirochaetota > UBA4802 > UBA4802 > JAGODF01 > DYLV01. The sequence continues at coordinate 6,501 of CAKZSV010000065.1, read as the reverse complement.
CAGCTCTACACAGGCAACGGCAAAGGAAAAACGACCGCGGCACTTGGACTTGCGCTTCGCGCTTCAGGCGCGGGGCTTTCCGTGCTCATTCTCCAGTTCATGAAGGGGATGGAATACAGCGAACTCATCTCACTGAAACTTTTACACAATGTGCATCTCGAACAGCTCGGCAGCAACTCGTTCTGCCGGGTTGGCGACGAAACTATCGAAACGCATCGATCGCTTGCCAGGCAAGGTTTCCAGCGTGCTCTCGATGCGGTTCGCCGCTGTTCTCATGATGTCATAATACTTGATGAAATACTCACCGCCATGTCTTTTGCATTAATTTCCGAAGACGAGATCATGGACATCATCAAGATAAAATCACCCCGCACCGAACTCATTCTCACTGGCCGGGGTGCGACGCAACGCATCATTGACGCATGCGATCTTGCTACCGAGATGAAGGAGATCAAACACTACTATCAAAAAGGAGTATCGGCCCGTAAAGGAATTGAATCGTAGAATCGGTAATCAGCAAAAAAAATTTCTTGTAAAATTATTGTTGCCACAACAACGATTCTTCGCTATACGGCATTTTCTCTTTCCAGACAGCAGAATTTTTTTATTATTGGAGCAAAGAATGCATAAAATCCAGCGTTTCAGGGTTTTGCCATCCATTCCGGATGATTTGAAACCCCTGATGAAAATCGCGAAAAATATGTGGTGGGTATGGAATTTTGAGGCCATTGAGCTCTTCCGCCGGCTTGATATGGACCTGTGGCGCGAACTCGGACACAATCCGGTTGCGTTTCTTGGCGCGATTTCACAGAACAAACTGAAGGAAGCATCTCAGTCCGAAAGCTTCCTCGCACACATGAAAAAAGTGGAAGAGGAACTGGACTGGCATCTATCGAAAAAATCATGGTTCGAGGAGACCCATTCCCCGAATGCGGATGCCGGCGTTGCCTACTTTTCCGCTGAATTCGGAATTCACGAATCCCTTCCAATTTACTCGGGGGGCCTGGGCGTTCTTGCCGGCGATCACCTCAAATCCGCAAGCGAACTCGGCATCCCGCTTTACGGCGTGGGACTGCTCTATCGCCTCGGATATTTTCATCAGTACCTCAACATCGACGGCTGGCAGCAGGAAACGCTGCCGGAAACCGATTTTTACAATATTCCAATATCTCCGGTGAAAAATGATGCGGGCGAATGGATGAAAATTCAGGTGGACTTTCCCGGGCGCACTGTCCATGCGCAAATCTGGGAATGCCTCGTGGGCCGCGTCACCCTGTATCTTTTAGACACCAACATCGATGAAAACTCGCCGGCCGATAAAACCATTACGGATCAGCTCTACGGCGGCGACAATGAAATGCGCATCAAACAGGAGCTGCTGCTCGGCGTGGGCGGTGTGCGCGCGCTTAAAGCTTTGAACAAAAAAATTTCAGTCTATCATATGAACGAAGGCCATTCGGCATTTTTAGCGATTGAGCGCATTTCCAATGCCATGAAAGATGAAGGGCTTTCGTTTTATGAAGCGCTCGAATTCGTCTCCGCCACAAATGTTTTCACCACGCACACGCCGGTGCCCGCCGGCAACGACCGATTCCCGCCGGAACTCATCGATGCGTATCTTTCGCATTATTATGAAAAACTGGGCATTTCGAGAAACGAATTTTTAGCGCTCGGCAGGGAAAATCCCGATGACCGCAATGAAGAATTCTGCATGACGGTGCTCGCGATAAAAACTGCGGCGCATTGCAATGGCGTTTCGGAACTCCACGGGCATGTTTCAAGAAACATGTGGCAAAACATCTGGCCGTCCCTTCCCGTACATGAAGTACCCATCGGGCACATCACCAACGGGATTCAGATCCTCTCCTGGACATCCGATGAAATGATGCGCCTTTTCAATCGCTATTTAGGGCCGCGATGGATCGACAGCCCCGTCGATAAAGACCTCTGGAAAAATATCGATTCCATCCCCGATTCAGAACTCTGGAAATGCAGGGAACGGCTTCGCGAACGGCTGGTGAGCTTCGCCAGGCGCAAGCTTCGCGAACAGCTCATCAAGCGCGGCGCTCCAAAAACAGAAATCGACCGTGCGGATTCAGTGCTGGATCCCGAAGCGCTTACCATTGGATTTGCCCGCCGTTTCGCCGCATACAAGCGTGCCAATCTCATTCTCAAAAGCATGCAGAGGCTCGAAAAGCTTCTCATCGACAAAGAACGGCACATCCAGATCATCTTCGCGGGAAAAGCGCATCCGAGGGACAATTTAGGCAAGGAAATAATAAAACAGATCGTGGGGCTTGTGCGGGATGAACGCTTCAGAGGCAGAATTGTGTTCATCGAAGACTACGACATCAATGTTGCCCGCTATTTAGTGCAGGGCGTCGATATCTGGCTCAACACTCCCATCCGGCCGAAGGAGGCCTCCGGCACGAGCGGCATGAAAGTCGTTCCAAACGGCGGGCTTAATGTGAGCGTGCTGGACGGATGGTGGCCTGAAGCCTACAACGGCCACAACGGCTGGGCAATCGGCAAGGGAGAGGAATACGAGGATTTGAATTATCAGGATGAAGTCGAAAGCCAGTCGCTGTACAATATCCTGGAGATGGAAATCATCCCGATGTTTTACGATCGGGGAGCCGACTGGCTTCCCCGCCAGTGGATCGCCCGCATCAAAGAATCGATGAAAACCATCCTGCCGCAGTTCAACACAAACCGCATGGTGCAGGACTATGTTGAAAAATTCTATCTCGAAGCTCACAGAAAACATTCGAAATTCCGTGAAAACGGTTATAAATCCATCAAAGAGCTTACAAAATGGAAAAACTCCATTGAAAAGAAATGGAAAAACGTCCACATCACCAATCTTGCCGCTGAAGACACGCGCGAGGTGACGGTGGGTTCGCAGCTTAAAGTACAGGCTACACTGAGTCTGGGCGACATCAATCCGGATAGCGTAAACGTAGAACTCTATTTCGGCAATCTCAACCCGGCAGGAGAAATTATTAACGGAGTCGCCCTTCCAATGTTTTTAACTGAGAAGAAAGATGACGGATCCTGCATCTACGAGGGGAAACTGCTCTGCCTTCGCTCGGGACAATTCGGCTACACCGTGCGAGTGCTGCCTTCGCATCCGAACATGTCCCGAAAATTCGAACCCAGGCTCATAAGCTGGGCATAACTGCCGTCATATTTTGCCGAGCAGCACCCGAACAGCGCATTCCGTGCCGGACATGTTCTTTTCGGTTTCAAAGCCGAGTTTGTCGATGACGTGCAGCATCGCACGATTTTCGCTGAGAATTGAAGCGGTAAATACCAGAACTCCCTCGCGCATCGCGATTCCGGCAAGATGATGTATGAGAAGCGAACCAAGCCCCCGGTTCTGCATATCATCGCGCACTACCACCGAGACGTCGGCCGCATGTTCCTCTTCGCTCATGATGTACTGTCCTATTCCGATGATCTTCTCATCATCCGTGCCGAACTCCATCGCAAGCATCACCATTTCGCGCTTATAATTTATCGCGCTGAATTTCTGAATTGTTTCCCGCGGAATGAAGGGCATTGCGGAGAGAAATCTCTGATAGGTGCTTTTATCCGAAAGCGAATAGAAAAATTCTTTAATAATTCGCTCGTCGGTCAAACGAACCGGACGGAGAAATACAGTAAGCCCTTTGCCTGTCGATTTCACCGCTTCGAGATACTCGGGATACTCGCCGTCTTTCCCCGGGACAAAGAGCTGGTCGCGGGGAATGATGCCGTATTTTTTCGCTTCATCGACCAGCCATGCACGGAAATCGGGATGCGCGATCGCGATGAGCGACATCGCCCGCTCGCGGATGTTTTTTGCATGCAGATACGCAATCCCATATTCAGTCACGACATAATGCACATCGCCGCGAATGAGGCTTGCAGAAGCCCCCTCGCTCAAAAACGGCACAATACGCGAGCGCTTTCCATCAGTTGAGGTCGATCGCATCGCAATGATGCTTTTACCGCCGATGGCGCGCACCGCGGCACGCATGAAATCCGCCTGCCCTCCAATGCCGCTGTAAAACACATGCCCCAGCGACTCAGCAGTCGCCTGTCCGGTGAGATCTATTTCGAGCACTGAATTGATGGCGGTCATGCCGCGCTGCGCGCTTATTACATTGAAATTATTGGTATAATGAATCGGGCGAAACTCGATGTCCGGATTTTCATGAATGAATTCGTAGGTATCGGAGGTACCCATGCAGAACGCCGCGACCGTTTTTCCTCTATCGATTGTCTTTTGCCTGTTTGTCACCACGCCAGCCCGCATGAGTGAAACAACACCGGGAGTGAGAAGTTCCGTATGGATGCCAAGATCCTTTTTCCCTGAAAGATTCGAAAGCACCGCATTGGGCATGCTTCCGTATCCCACTTGAAGCGTATCGCCATCCTGCACAATTTTGGCCACATTCTTTCCGATTTTTTGCACAATATCATCCGGCTCAAGTTCACTGAATTCAAACAGCGGCTCATCGAAGGGGACAATAAAATCAACATCTTCCGGCTTGATGAAGGTATCGCCATAGACCCGCGGCATACATGCATTGACCTGCGCAATCACCAGCCGCGCATTTTCAAGAGCAGATTTTACGATATCAACACTCACTCCCAGGCTCATATTCCCCCGCGCATCGGGAAGCGAAACCTGCACCAGTGCCACATCAACGGTGAGCGCGCGCTTTTTTAAAAGCTCCGGAATCTCCGATAGGAACAAGGGAGTATAATCAGCAAGTCCTTCGTTGACTGCGCCCCGGTTGGTATTGCTCACAAAAAAGGCATTGTGGCGGAAGTTATGCTTGAACCGGACATCGGCATAAGGTACCACTCCCAGCGTCCAGACCTGCACAACTTCGGCACCGTACAGCCGATGCGACTGGGTTCCCACATATCCGATGAGTTCACGGACTAAATACTGCGGCTCCCCGCAGGCGGTACCGATGAAGATTGACGCGCCGCGATGGATAGTATCGAAAATCGAATTCAATGAAGCGAATTTTTCCGGATACGTATTCCGAAGCGCGTCAAGATGTTCTCTGCCGTAATTGAACATAATTACCGCCGCATATCTGCTTCTTCAATGAAGACGATTATTCCTTTAGTCGCTTTAATGTCTATCGAAAAATTATGGCGACGTATGGTCCTGATACGCTGCTTTTGAATTGTTTCTATAATAATGGAACTTCTAAAAACTCGTTTTGGTGGTATTTCCATGCGGGTATAAAATACGGAGAAAAACCGCTTTCTTCATTAAAATTAGCATCAAAGAAAGCGGTTTTATATTCTCCGATATATTGATTATTGTTACACAATTGTTACTTCTTTTCAATTTCTCTCATAAATTTCGCAAGTGCGCTTTTGACTAATTTTTTATAATTTTCGTGCGACGCCTCAGCTGTCACCCCGAGATGGGTTCCAAACAAACCGTACGATTCTTCATCGGAAAATGTTTTTCGCCACAACACCTCGTTCGTTGTGCTATCGTACAGCGAACCCACCAGCGTGAGAGAAAAATATCTTCCTGCGGGCCTGGTCATTTTTGAAGAAGCAATATAGCCCCATTCAGCAGGGTGCATTACAAGCACATATTTTGCATCCTGCTTTGAATTGATATCTGAAAAATCAAAAGAAGCGTATCTCAACAGGTGACTCTTGGGGTGATGTACAATTTTCACTCCAGCCAAAATACTTTTGTTATCAGTTCTGAGCATTATTTTTTTGGAATCCTTGTAAGCCTCCATGGTCATCAATGTCAAATCCTCACGCATTTTATTTTTATCCATGGAAGAAAGCACACCAAGAATGTGCTTTTTAAATGTAGCCTCAAACACAAGTCCCGGCACCGGTTCCATATCTACCTCAAGCCCATAATCAGGCAGTTCCGGCACATACAACACGGCAGGAATCCTTTCATTCTTTATCTTATCGCTGTATTTCACTTCAACGCTGATACAGGAAATACACATCATTGCAGCAATTAAAAAAATTACACTTGCATATCTTTTCATATTCGATACCTCACATGCAATTTAAAATATTAAAATCAGATTTTAACAAAATCTCTGTAAAAAGAGCCACGCTTCTGATACAATTCCTTCTTTAGATTCGCTTCGTCTATTAAATACCAATTCATTTGTATCACCGGCAATTTGACACTTCGGTGCATTTGATTTCCTATGGCTTGTTCAGTTTCCATCTGAAAACATCTCATTGTTTTGTCAAAAAGTACTTTGCCGGATTTATCATAGATAATGGACGTGTATTCAAGATACCAATGCGGAAGCGTCACATAATACGTAACCCTATACCCCGACCAGGAGTAGGTTCTCAACCTTTTGTTCGCTTGAAAATAATGAAAGAGCAAGAAAAAAAGTTATCTGATTTAGCCAGTATTTTGATAAAATACCCTCAGATTATTATTAATGTAAATGTAAAAGAGAAGAAACCACTTGAAGATATGAAAGGTGTAAGAGA
>CAKZSV010000064.1 GCA_937921485.1 uncultured bacterium | reverse complement strand
AAAGAAACGCGTTTTCCCCGTAAAAACTGCGTACACTCCTGCATGTGCATGGTAAAATCGTACACGAGCCATCAGAGAAAAATGCAATTATAAGCAATCATGGTTGATGGGCACCTCTAAAAACCGCTTTCATCATATTATAAAGATAAAAAGAAAGCGGTTTTATCCTATATATTGTGCCCACAAGGGAACATCCTTATACATGGTTTTTAGAAGTTCCCTGATTTTTATGAATTTGACATTTTTTTGACGGGGTGGGAAGATTGGACGGTTACGGTCATACGTTCACTCTGTGTTTGAAGATTATCAATTGCAAAAAATTAACAGGATTAACAGGATGTGTATATGATGATTATATCACAAATGTCAATCTTTTTTGTAGCTTGATTGGATGATCGTTCTACATTTGATTCATTCAGCACGTTTTTCCTCAAAGAAATAAAAAACTCTTGAATTTTTCATGCCATCTATTATAGAATAATCAATTTAGAATGAAAATACACCTGATGGGGATGATAGTATGAAAAGCGTCAATATCTGGTTTATCACGGATAATTCCGACGGAGTAAAGCTTGCGGGAACGATAAAAAATCTCGGCCTTTCAGTAAATGTCATAAAACGAGCCAGCTTTAGGGAAGCGAATATCCTGATTGAGCATACGAATATTTTCATCGTCGATATAAAAAAGAAAGGATTGCCTGCAATTCTTTCAATTATTCGTGATGACCTCAGGTTGAATTCTTTTTTAAAGTTCGTCATTCTTTCAAAGAGGGAAATAAAAAAAGCGGTCAATGCTTCCCTTAATATTATGCACATCGAATTTATTTCGCGGCCCGTCAATATGAGGGAATTTATCCTCCTTCTGGAAAAATCGATTGTGGTTGAGAAATACAAGGAAATAATGAAGCTGGTTGCAAAGGATTCAGAGGCGCGTATCGGTGCATTCGAAAGCCTCATGGATATTGCCCGCAAGGATATTTTCGAATCCGACAAAGAGAAGGAGGCATTCGAAAAAATATTAGATTACGAGCGCCATCTGGCGTTTGAGCAGGAAAAGCTCAATAAAGCGATAAGGGAGTTTACCCTTCTGCGCCAGAAGGACCTTTTCGACCTTAAAAACAGGGTAAAAGCTGAAGAGATGTTGATGGAACTTCGCAGGGCGGAGATGATCGACGCGCAAAATGTCATTAAAGCGCAGGAAGCCGTGATTGATTTTTCCGCGCGCGAACTGCACGAAGCCGGTAAAATCATCGATGCCACCGAACGTGTACAGGAACTCAGCCGCAAGGAAGCGATGGAACTGCACGAGCAGCTGAGAAAGGAGCGCGAAAAAGTGAAAGAGCTTGAGAATGAGGTCAAACGGCTGAAGGAAGAGCTGGCGCGGGCGAGGGAATAACCATGCGCGTGCGGTACCATGTGTGGTTGTGTCTGGTTGTATTCGGAATTCTTTTCATCGCGCATGAGCCGGCCGAAAGCTGGCTTTTCGATAGAGGCCTCGAGCACGCGTTCAGAGAGATGAAGGACTTGTTTGAGCGAAGGGAACTCTTTGTTCTTTATATCCGACATGTTGATCCACTTTTCAGGATTGAAATCGAAAAAAGCGCAAGGGAAATTCAGAAAGACAGGAGAAATGGCCCCGAGATTGCACGTCGTCTTCATTTTCCCGATTACAATTCATTTATAAACGCCCATCCGCGTCGCATTGTAGAACATTTCTTTCTTGCGATGAACAATCCACCAAAAAAGAAAGCCCCGCTTGTGCATAATGCGGAGTATCTGAAAACTGCGTATACTCTCACTGCCCTTTTCGCGCCGTTCGACCGCGGCATGGAGATTGTTACCCGGGAGATTGATGGCGACAGGGCGCAGTTGCATTTGAAAGGGAATAATTTGAAAATGGTTGCGTTTTTTTCCCGTCGTCATGGAAAATGGTTTCTGACCAGAAGAGGGATATAGGGGGATTGAAATGGAATGGGAAAAAGTCCTTGCGGACGCCGTCAGGGACGGGAAAATCAGGGAACTGCATCTTGGCAAAATACCGCATCTTAAAACGTGCAATAACTGGAGAGAGGTGGAGCCCATCGGGTGGATTGATCATCAGATGAAATTTGCCCACTATAAGGGCGGCCTGGTGAAGCTCAACGACAAAATATATTTCGTGAAAGACAAAACCATTGATGCCATCAGCGAATACGTGAAGCTCAATTTCAATCAGAATATTATGGTTGTTAAAGATTGAGAATGTCTTTTGAAATGTATTAACACATTTAGCACTTGATGTCTGGAGGTCTTTCCCCCCAATGTGCGAAATGATAAAACTGATACCGCACATGCAATATGTTGAAATCGTACGAATTCTCAGGTATGAAAGGATGGTGAAAGGTGCTTGTACCAAAGCATAGGTACCCCATGCAGAAAGATACTGGTTATGAGGATATGTGATTTTTGCGTGATGTTAGCGAGCGAATTCAGCGGCTAAAAGTGCTGGATCGCTTGGCAACCCCCACCAGATGTGAAACACCGTCGCTTCTTCTATACATTTATCATAAATTGCACAGTTTTTATAGGGATAAGAATCCACTTCCTCGTCGTACTCGCCCTTTTCGATGTGTTCCACAAGTTCCGTCAAATATGTCAGCACCGCAATCGCAATTACATGCGAAATCGACCTTCTATAAAACCTCCGCATATCATTAAAATAATCATACTCCCTTTGAAGGAATTTTATCTTCACGCGGTATTTCGCTATTGGCATGCCATCTTTATCCAGGCGCTTCTGGTATGCAATCCTTCCATGCTCCCTTTCGTACTTTGCGTGATGCCGCATCGCGTAGCGCATTACAGCGACGATTATATCAATCATCTTCCAGCCGGTGCGCTTCTCGGCGTCTTTCAGCAACATCAACACTTCTTTTGTCATCATGTAGGTTGTTTTTATCATAATTCCTCCATCTGGTAAAAATGTATTGAATGGGTAATATTTACAACAATACACATGTGTAGTATTTTAATCAAGAAAAAATTTTTCGCGCCTTGGCAAACACAAAACGCTTAAAAACCACGTGAGGTGTTCATAATGATGAATATTTATGAAAAGTGATGTATTATTGATGATAGCACTAACGGCAATTCGCTTAAAAGCTGCTTCGCCGAAAAACCGAAATATTTTCAGCACGCTACATGCTTTTCCCGCACACGCTGCATTTCGGATTCTTTGTGAGTTTGATGGTAGAAAATTCCATCGTAATTCCATCGAAAAGAAGGAGGCGGTTTTTAAGCGTTTCGCCGATGCCGGTGAGATGCTTGATGGCTTCCATTGCCTGAAGAGCGCCGAGAGCTCCAGGGGTTGCTCCCACGATGGGAAATTTCTCTTTTTTTACCTTCATTGGAATAAAACAGGCAAGGCAGGGTGTTTCTGGTGGTTGCAGGAAAGTAATCTGGCCGCGCAGTCCCTCAACCCCCGCGTGTATGAATGGTATCTTCATTTCGACAGACGCGCGATTCAGCAGATGGCGGGTGTCGAAATTATCTAAACAGTCGATGATGATGTCTGCGCCATAAACGAGATTATTTACATTGTGCTTTTCAATCTTTTCTTTGATAATTTCAATTTCGATATTTTCATTTGCTTTTTTCAGCGTCATCTGCGCTGATTCTGCCTTGTTCATTCCAATGCGTTCCGACGTGTGAAGTATCTGGCGATTGAGATTTGAAAGTTCCACCGCATCGAAATCGCACACGCGAAGATGGCCAATGCCTGCGACAGCAAGATAGTACAGCAAGGGACTGCCCAGTCCGCCGGCACCGGCGACGAAAACAGTTGCGCTTGTAAGCTTTTTTTGCCCTTCTTCACCCCAGTGCGGAATCATCATCTGGCGCTCGTAGCGGATTTTTTCTTTATCATTCATGCGGTTTCTCCTTTGGGCGTAAATGTTGAATGTGTATGTGTATGCATGGAACAAAATCAAGCGCTTTTTTAATTGCGTGCTCATTATGCTTGACATGCCGGCCTGACGTACCGATTATAGGATGATGCGCGATGGAAATCCCGGAATTATGATATCACACGACCCGCAGGCGCTGTATAGAAAGTTAAATGAGGGAATGCTCGAAGAGCGGGGCGGGGCCTTTCGCCGTAATATTCGGAAAAATCTTCCGATAATAAAAAAGCATGGCGGTATTGCACGCGTAGTGACATCGCTTCGGGGGAAGCATATCTGCATTTTTGGGGCGGGGCCGAGCCTTGAGAAGGCGGTTCCATCTCTCAGAAAATATCAGCATCGCCATGAACTTGCCGTAATTGCAGTCGATATGGCGCTTCTGCCGCTGCTTTCGCATGGGATTGTACCCGCATACGTCATCTCCTGCGAAACAACACCTCTTGACTACTTCGATACGGCCGAAAGCGCGAAGATACACCTTCTTGCGTTCAGTGGTATGGCATCGGTGAATGTGCGCAGATGGCGAGGGCCTATTAGTTTTTACAACTGGATGATTACCGGATCGCCGTATGATGAACTATGGGAGCAGGCGGGAAGGGAACTTGGCGCAATTGCCACGGGCAATATCGTCACCACCCAGGCGTTGTCGCTGGCCTTGGGCTGCGCTCCGGAAAGCGTGTTTATCGCGGGCAATGATCTTGCGTTCCATAGAGTGTATTATACGCCCGGAACGGCAGTGCATCGGACACGGGTACGCACATCCACGCGCCTTTTCACGATTGAAACCGCGGATCAGGAAACGATGCGTAAATGCCGTGATTATGAATTTCACCGGGAAGGCCATACCTACTACACGAGCCATCAGTTTTATGCCGCGAAAACATGGCTTGAGGAGCTCCTTTCAAAGACGCGGGTTCGGGTATTCGATTCGAGCGAACCGGGGGTTTCCGGCAAATATGCGGTTAAAGTCAGTCCGGAGGAGTATTTTTCCAGATTTGAACGTCGACCGCAGAGGAGGAAGAAATGATACGCGTGCACCGACTGAACGGCGAAGAATTTACGTTGAATTACCGGCATATTGAAATAATGGAGGAATTGCCGAATACGGTGATTACCCTCACGAATGAGCATAAGTATATCGTGAAGGAATCGATTGATGAGATTCTAAAGCTTATCAGAGAGTATAAAAAAAGCCTTGAGGTATAAAAAAATCGTGAAATTACCATCGGCCGCAGTGTCTGTATGACAGAAGGAGGAAAAGCCATTTGCGGGAAAATAATCGGTGCTTTTGGCTTGCGGATAGTAGTAAATCTTTGCGAGGAATATCCCGATATAATATAAGGAAGAATTCAGATACCATATAAAATTATTATATATCAGGAGCCGTTTGATGGATTTAGCAACCATAGCCGGTTTAATTGCGGGCTTTACCTTTCTGGTGCTCGGTATTCTCTTCGCGGGTGGAAACATACTCCAGTTCATAGACCCCGCTTCGATGATGATTACCTTCGGAGGCTCGGCCGCGGCTATGTTCGTGGCATTTCCCATGCTGAAAATCATGAAAATGCTGCCGATTTTCAGAATTCTTCTATTCCCGCAGACCTACAACCCGGCGGAACTCATCCTCACCATCGTATCTTTTTCTGAGAAAGCGCGGCGTGAAGGACTTCTTGCTCTCGAAGACGATTTGACCGACCTGGATGATGATTTTTTGCGGAAAGGCATACAGCTTGTGGTGGATGGAAACGACCCGGAACTGGTGCGGAAAATCATGGAAACCGAAATCGAACATTTTCTCAACCGGCATGATGAAAATAAATCCTTCCTCGATACCTGGGCTTCGGTGGCGCCTTCTTTTGGTATGATGGGGACCCTCATTGGTCTTGTCATCATGCTTGCGAACCTGGAGGATAAATCCGCAATCGGCCCCGCGCTGGCAACGGCACTCATCACGACATTTTACGGCGCTATGTTTGCGTACTTCCTTCTCATTCCTATGGCGAAAAAGCTCGATTATCGCACCAGCGAGGAAACTCTCACCAAGCTTATTATGATAGAAGGAGTTCTATCCATTCAGGCCGGAGAAAACCCGCGCATCGTAAAGGATAAATTAGTATCATTCCTGCCTCCTGCTCAGCGTGAAGCCATCTCTGAAAAGGTGGGAGACTGATGGCTGTCAAGAGGCGAAAAAAATCCGGTCTTTTAGAGACGCCTCTCTGGATGACTACCTTCGGGGATATGAACAATCTCCTGATGGTGTTTTTCGTCCTTCTCATGGGAGATGTGTCGCAGATTACCCAGGAAGAATTTCAGCTCATGATGTCGCCTTTTAAAGGCTCTTTCGGGGCGCTTACCGGAGGGTCGTCGTTTGCAAAAGGCAGAATTGTTGAACTGGGGCAGAACGTGATGATGCTTCCCTCCCAGACCAAAGGGAAAGCCGTTGCCACGCGCCTCAAAATGATGGTTGAAGCCTTCAAGCCTGAAATTGAGGCAAAGAAAGTGCGCCTTCGCGAAGATGAGCGCGGACTGGTAATTACTCTCACCAGTGACGCATATTTTGATCCCGGAAGCGCCCGCCTTCGTGATGACGCAAAAGCGGTTTTGAAAAAAGTATCAGGCATACTGAAAAACATTCCGAATTATGTGAGAATTGAAGGGCATACTGATAATCGCCCCAACGCCCCGCCCGGTGCGAAAGGCGGCTTTGAAACCAACTGGGAACTGTCTGCCGCCAGAAGCGTCAATGTGCTGCGCTATTTTCAGGAAGAGGAAGGCCTCGATCCTAAAAGGCTTTCGGCAGTGGCGTTTGGGCAGTATCGTCCAATCGACGATAATAATACGCCCGAGGGAAGAGCGTTTAACCGGCGGGTTGATATTGTGATATTAAAAGAGAAATTCATAGAAAAGGGAGGCGACAAGAAGGTAGAGCGTCCGCTGCCGGATGAAGAATGGCGGTGATGATATAAAATGAGTGGATATTTTTTTGAGAATGTACAAACCTCAGAAAAGCGTCCGGCAGGCCGTGAAATAAAATGCTTGACATTCTGGATGTCTGTTATATTATGTCACATAAATTTTGATGGGAGAATAACCGGTTTTATTATTCTATTTTTCCCCCTCATTCGGGCGGAAAAATGTGTGGATGTTTGCTATGGGTGATGATGAAAAATTAACCAACGAAGTAGAAGAAGACGAGGAGAAGGGGGCTGCGGCCGCGGAGTCTGCGCCGGGCGCGGGAGCCGGTCGGATTGTAAAAATTCTTCTATGGGTGGTCGGCGTGGTGCTTTTAGCGGCGGCGATGTTCGGTATTTCCTGGCTTGTCGCCAATTATGTGGAAGAGAGGAGAAGCCAGACCGAAGAGGGAAGGCTCATTGCTCCTCCGCCGCTTCCCAAACTTCACTTCGATTTACCGCCGTTCTCCGTGAGTACGCGCGACCCGGAGCCGCATTTCGCGAAGGTGACAGTATCCTTAGGGTACAGCGAGGAGAATCTCAATCTCAGCCAGGAACTGGTAAAAAGGAGCATGGAAATGCGCCATATTATCAATCTCCTCCTCGGCAGTAAAAAGTATGAGGAAATCGACACAATCGAAGACAGAATCGCTCTGGCGGAAGAAATCAAGGCGCATATAAATGTGATACTGCGGGACGGCAGAATCGAGGATGTGTATTTTACCGAATTTGTAGTCAGTCCCTGATGGTATGTGTATATTAGTAGTGTGCGTTGTATGAAGGGAAGAAGCGTTTCCTTGAAAAATTTATCGGGCAGGTATGAGACATGGGTGACGGATCGCTGTCGCAGGATGAAATTGATGCCCTGTTAAAAGGCGCCGATGAAGTAGCCGCGCCGAGTAGTGTGCCCGCCATGGAGGTTTCATCATCCGGCGGCGGGCTTTCACCGCTTGAGCGCGATTCGCTTGCGGACCTCATCAATCAGAGCATGAGCGCGGTGGCTCCCTCCCTGGGGGCGTATCTTGGTAAAACGGTTAAAATCACCAATGCCTATGTTGAGGTAAAATCGTCAAATGCGGTACGCGCCGATTTCAACAGGCAGTATGTCCAGGTTGGCATGGATTTTACCGGATCTCTGCGGGGCAAAAACCTGATCCTTTTCGGTATGAATGAGGCGGGCATCATCGCATCGCTTATGATGGGCGACGATACTGGCTCATCTCCTCCTGAATTGAGCGACGCGCACCAGAGTACGCTTCAGGAATTTGTGAGCCAGATGCTTTCATCATGCGCGACGCAGTTTGCGGACAGAAAAGGGGGATCGGTGGGCACCACACCGCCGACCATTTCGATTTCATCGGGTTCATCGGATCTTCAGCTTCCGGCGGGTGCGGAGCTTGTAAAAATTACATATAACATTAATATCGAAAATATGGTGAATTCCAAATTTTACCATATTCTCGATCTGGGATTGGCATCGGAACTGGTGCGTACGGCTCCCTCCGGAGGCGGCGGAATGCAGGCGCATTTTGCGCCACAGCAGCAAATGACTTCGCAGGCGATGGGGGCGGTCGGAGTGAGCCCGGTGAAGTTTCCCCCGCTCGGGGAAGGGCTCCCCGCGGGACTCGGTCCGAACATAAATCTGCTCCTTGATGTTCGCCTCACTCTTACTGTGGAACTCGGGCGGACGACGATGCTGGTAAAAGATATTCTGGGCCTCGGAGAAGGTTCCATCATCGAGCTGGATAAGCTTGCCGGCGAGCCGGTTGATCTGCTTGTCAATGGTAAGCTCATCGCCCGCGGCGAGGTGGTGGTCATCGACGAAAACTTCGGTGTCCGCGTCACCGATATTGTGAGCCCGGCTGAGCGCATTGAACGTGTGCAGTGAGTAGTTCAACCCCCTTTTCGCGAGGGGGTTTGCTCTTATGATGAATGCGACATAAAATTCCGTTGCATGCTTGCGTGCAGGAGTCTGGATAGAAGTGCATATTTCTGTGAATTGGTTGATTCCGTGAATGCTGTGGTGATGAATCGATAGCGCTGAAACATACACATGGTGTGGTGAATGGCGATAAAGGGATATAAAACAAAATTGGCGCTTGGCCTTTTATTTTTTTATCTGCTGGCGGCATTATGTCCCATGGATGCCGCGGCAGAGCCGAAGGTGCGCAAAAGCGTTCCCAAACGCCCGCTGGTTGCGCAGGCTCCTGCTGAGCCTGCTTCCGCCAGGGAAGAACCTGTGCAGGGAACAGAAGGCGTTATGTCCGGCGCGGAAAAAGCGGACGCGGAGAGCGGAAAAAAGGCTGAAGAAAAAACTGATGCCGCGCAGGCGAACGGCTTTCGTCAGTATGCCGAATACCGCTCAGAAGATGTGGAGACAGAATCGTACGGCTGGCTGATTTTCAAAACGCTCATCATCATCGGCCTGCTGGTCGGGGGGTTTTATTATTTCTTCCGGTTTGTCACCAAAAAGACAGGGATTCAGCTTCTTGGTAAAGACGTGGCGCATGTGCTTTCCGTGGTTCCGCTGGGGCCGAATCGATTCTTGCAGGTGATCGATCTTGCCGGCAAGGTGCTGGTCCTGGGTGTCACGGATACCAATATAACTTTCATTACGGAAATAACCGATAAAGACCAGATCGACCGCATCCGCGTGATGAGCGCGCGGATGCCTGCTGCGGAAATGCCCACCTTCGGCGATTTTGTTGCCAAGCAGATAGGGCGTTTGCTCGAAAAGCGTGAAGCGAAAAAGGAACACCGCGAACCGGAAGAGGACAGGCTTGAATATCTTGCCCGCCAGCGTGAACGGCTGAAAAAAATCCGGGGGGATATCGATGGCGCGTAAAAGATGGATTCCTGCCCTTATAGTCTGTGCGCTTTGCGTGCTTGCGTTTCCTGTGATTGCAGATGCGCAGCAGGGCGGTGTGCGCATGCCCATTCCGCGCATCGCATTTGACATTCGCGAAGCGGCCCAGCCGCGGGAAGTGGCGCTCTCGCTTCAGATTCTTTTTCTTCTCAGCATTTTATCCCTTGCGCCATCCCTCATCATCATGATGACGGCATTCACCCGTGTGGTCATCGTCCTCGATTTCGTGAAGCGCGCGCTGTCGCTTCAGCAGATGCCGCCAAATCAGGTGATTGTGGGCCTTTCGATTTTCCTTACGATTTTCATCATGGCGCCCACCTTCCGCGAATTCAACGAACAGGCGCTTCAGCCCTATCTGGGCGGCAGGATCGGCAACGAGCAGTTCTATAACCGCGGCATCGAGCCTTTCAGAAAATTCATGTTCCGGCAGACCAGGCAGAAAGATATCGCGCTCTTCGTGAGCCTTGCGAAAATTGAACGCCCCCGAAACGAGGAAGAGGTTCCCACCTACTGCCTGATTCCGGCCTTCATGATAAGCGAGCTGAAGCGGGCCTTTGAGATCGGCGTGTATATCTTCATTCCTTTCATTGTCATCGATATGATTGTCGCAAGCGCGCTCATGGCCATGGGCATGATAATGCTCCCGCCGGTCATGATTTCGCTGCCCTTTAAAATAATTTTATTTGTCCTGGTGGATGGATGGAACCTGCTCATCTACGAGCTGGTGCGCTCGTTCCGCTAAGGATGTATGAAGGTTGGAACAATGACGGATGTTGAAGTGATTAAAATTTTCAGGGAAGCGCTGATGACCACCATCGTGGTGTCCGCTCCGATTTTGGGAGTGGGGATGATTGTGGGTCTGGTGATTTCGATCTTTCAGACCACCACATCGATACAGGAACAGACGCTGACCTTTGTTCCGAAGATCGTCGCGATTTTTCTGGCGATTGTGCTTTTTGCGTCGTGGATCATACATTCGCTTGTCACCTATACGAAAGGCGTTTTCAGCATGGTCTCGAAAATCGGAGGCGGATAAAGATAGGTTTTATGGAATATTTTGTTCTCCATTTCCAGCTTTTCCTTCTCGTTATGACCAGGATGAGCTCGATGATGATGATTGCCCCATTTTATTCAAGTGGGGTGTTGCCGCTTAAGATGCGTGCGGTGATTGCGTTTTTCACCACGATATTGATATTTCCTGGAATCGCGCAGCGGGGTTTCGTGATGCCCGATCACATGGGCGGCTATACGCTTCTCATCTTGCAGGAAATCATGATCGGCCTTTTCATCGGTTTTCTGGTATCGGTGATTTTTTCGGCCTTTCAGCTTGCGGGGCAGTATTTTGCCGTTCAGATAGGGTTTGGCATAAACGAGGTGATCGATCCGCTGGCGCAGGTGTCGATACCTCTGGTGGGGCAGTTTAAAAATTTGATCGGCCTTCTGATTTTTCTGGCGATAAACGGACACCACTTCATGATTCAGGCGGTATTTCGTTCCTATGAATTGGCTCCGGTAATGACGCTTTCAGGGCCTATGATGAATGGAGTTTTGCGCTACATGTCATATTCGTTCAGCGGGATGTTTGTGGTGGCGCTGAAGATGTCGCTTCCCGTGGTGGCCACGGTGTTTCTGGTCACCGTGAGCCTCGGCATTCTTGCGAAGGCGGCGCCGCAGATGAACATCATGATGCTCGGTTTTCCGTTCAAAATAATGGTTTCTTTTGCTGTTTTGCTTATGACCGCGCCGCTTATCGTGCGCGTGATGAATGTTTCTCTGGAAAGAAGTTTTAATTTTATTACCAGGGTATTGTATCACTGGCCGTCATGAGAAAAGAAATGCCATACTGGAAATCTCTGCCGTGGGTTGGCGCGCCGCTTCCGGAGCTGGGCGGATACCCGTTTGACCTTCAGCTTTTCGCTGCGGAAGACGAAGGGCGCACGGAAGAGCCTACCGAGAAAAAGCTTCGCGAAGCCCGTGAAAAGGGTCAGGTCGCGAAGACGCAGGAACTCGCGCAGGCGGCGGTGGTTCTGGTTAGCTTCATCGTCATCGTTTTTTTAGCGGCGTGGATCTATGATATTTTGGCGCGCATGACCAAATACTACATGACATCGTTTGCAACATTTTCGCTCACGCAGAAAAGCCTCCTGCGCGAGTTTATCCGCATGTCGATTGAATCTGCGAAGGTGCTGGGGCCGATCTTCGCGGCGGCGGTCGCTGCGGCATTTTTGGGAAACGTGATCCAGGTGGGATTCCAGTTCTCCGCGCATCCGCTTCGCTTCGATCTTTCAAAATTAAAATTTGATCCTGCCACCGTCATGAAGAGGGTTTTCTTCTCCAGGCAGATTGCGGCGAACCTGGTAAAAACCATCCTGAAGGTTATTGCGATCGGTTTTGTCGCATACCTTGTGATTATCAACGATTATGATGACATCATCCGAACGCCCGATGTTTCGGTGGCCGCCGCCTTAACGATTATTTCAATCACTTCGCTTAAGGTGATCCTTTTTTCGGCGGTGTTTCTTCTGGTGCTTTCAATCCCGGATTATTATTTCCAGAAACGGGAGTTCATTGAGTCGTTGAAGATGACCAAACAGGAATTGAAGGAAGAATGGAAGGAAACGGTGGGAGATCCGCATGTGCGGGCGCGGCTCCGTGAAATGCAGCGCGAGATTGTGATGAAAAACATGATTCGCGAGGTGCCCAGGGCTGATGTGGTGATTACCAACCCTACCCATTATGCAGCGGCACTTCGGTTCGACAGCCTCACGATGGAGGCGCCGCAGCTCATCGCAAAAGGCACCGATAGCATGGCGCTTCGGATCCGCGAGATCGCGAAGCAGAACAATATTTATATGGTTGAGAACCGGCCGCTTGCGCAGGAGCTCTGCAAGCGCCTGGAAGTGGGGGACTTCATTCCTCCCGATCTCTTCTATGCGGTTTCATTAGTGTATTCGGAACTCTACCGGCAGGGTCGGTTCAATTTCAGGCAGGCAATATAGCGGAGCAGAGCGATGGCAGAACGTACAGGATTTTTGGAAAATCTGCGATGGATGCAAAAAACCGATGTGCTGATCGGCATCGGCGTGATTGTTGTGGTGGCGATGCTGGTTATCCCCATTCCGACGTTCCTTCTCGATTTTTTTATGGCGCTCAGCATCACCAGCGGGATCCTCATTTTGCTTATCGTGATGTACGTGCCGCGCTCATTCGATTTTTCGGTGTTTCCTTCACTGCTTCTCATTTCCACGGTGTTCCGCCTGGCGCTGAACGTGTCGTCAACGCGCCTCATTTTGCTGCAGGGCGCGGCGTTCGACGGCAAAATAATACGCGCCTTCGGGGAATTCGTGGTGGGGGGAAACTATGTGGTCGGCTTTTTGATTTTTATCATCCTGGTCGCCGTGCAGTTTATTGTCATCACCAAAGGTGCCACGCGAACTGCGGAAGTGGCAGCCCGGTTTACACTCGATGCGATGCCCGGTAAACAGATGAGCATTGACTCCGACCTCTCAAACGGGGTCATCACGGAGGAGGAGGCCAGAAAGCGCAGAAACGAAATTCGCAAAGAAGCGGATTTTTACGGAGCGATGGACGGTGCTTCGAAGTTCGTGCAGGGCGACGTGAAGGTCGGCATTGTAATTACAATTATCAATATTATCGGCGGATTCGCGGTTGGCATGCTCATGCGCAGTGAATCCTTCGCAACCGCGCTAACCACCTATACGCTCCTCACGATCGGCGATGGCCTTGTAAGCCAGATACCTTCGCTGATGGTGACGACGGCCACCGGCATCATCGTCACCAGGGCGATTTCCGAGGAGAACCTTGGAGAGGACCTGGCAAGCCAGCTCGGCTCGCAGCCGAGAGCGCTGTGGATCACTTCGGCGGCGCTGGCCGGTTCGATTCTCATTCCCGGTTTTCCGAAGATTTCCCTTCTTCTGCTGTCGGCAGGGATGGGGGCGCTTGCCTATATTCTGCAGCAAACGAAGGATGAGGAGCTTTCAAAAGTGAAAAGCGAAGAGCGGGAAGCCGCGCTTCGGGAGCACAAGCCGGAGTCGGTGCTGCCCCTCGTGCATGTCGATCCGCTTGAAGTGGAAATCGGCTACAGCCTCATTCCGCTTGTCGATCCGGAGCAGGGAGGGACGCTGCTGGATAGAATTACCAATATCCGCAAACGGAGCGCGCTCGATCTGGGTCTTGTTGTTCCTCCAATCCGCATCCGCGACAATATGGAGCTTGAACCGCAGGAGTACTCGATTCTGGTCAAGGGCGTGGAGCTCGGCAGGGGCGAACTCCAGGTAGGAAAACTCATGGCGATGAATCCCGGTGGAGTGACAGAAAAGCTTGAGGGTGATGAATTCATCGAGCCGGTATTTCATCTTTCGGCAATGTGGATATCTCCGGACAAGCGCGACCTTGCAGAGCGGCGCGGCTATACCGTGGTGGATTGTCCTACCATCATCGCCACGCATCTGACGGAAATCATCAAGCGGCACGCCGATGAAATTTTGGGGCGTCAGGAAGTCCAGCAGATGATTGATAATCTGAAAAACGATTATCCCGCCGTTGTCAATGAACTCATTACCGAAAAGAAGATGAGCCTTGGCGAAATTCAGAAAGTGCTCCAGAACCTTCTCCGGGAGCGTGTGTCTATTAGAAACATGGTCACGATTCTTGAAACACTTTCTACCTATGTTACATACACAAAAGATCCGGGTTTGCTGACTGAATACGTGCGGCAGGCCCTCTCGAGACAGATCTGTAAGGAATACGCCGACCGCAAAGGAGAGCTTTTCGCCATCACCGTCGATCCGGAAATTGAAAACATTATTCGGTCTTCAATTCACGACGATCCGGTTGAGGGAAGAGTTTTAGGGCTTGATCCGCAAACGCATGAGATGGTGATTTCATCGCTCGTTGCCGCGTACAATAAAGCAAAAACCGCGGCGCCATCCCCGGTGTTTCTGGTATCGCCTCACATCCGCAGCGTAACGTTCGCGCTTCTGGAGCGGGAGATGGCCGATCCGGTGGTTCTTTCGTACAATGAAATTGCTCCGAATATACAGGTGAGCGTTGTGTCTTCGGCGCTTCTGCCGAGCGCGGCGTGAATTGTGATATACAACCGAATAAGGAGTGTGAAAGATGCGATACGTGAAAATCAAAGCGAAGACCTACAACGACGCGATGATGAAGCTTAAAATGGAATACGGTGATGACGCCATCCCCATAAGCCATAAATACGTGAAGGAAGGCGGGCTTTTAAATTCAAAGTTTTTCGGCCGGGAAGTGGTGGAACTGACCGCCGCCATTCAGGAGAAAAAGGCCGTGCCCCGCGCGAGCGAGAAAAAGAAGCATGTTGATTTTCGCGTTGGCGAGACCGAGGATGAACGCAAGGTTTTAACTTCGCGGATTTTATCATCGCTCGGCGCGGAACCGGAAACTGCTGTTCGCTCCGCCGCGCCCGAGGCTTATACCGCACAGTCCGAGAGAACTTCCGCAGCACCCCGGACGGTTCCGGAAGCACCGCCGGCCGAAAGAGCTTCTTCGGTGAGTGAAACCGAACTTTCGTTGAAAAAGCTGGAGAAAGAGTTCAGCGAAATCAAGGATGCCTTAAGCAGCCTCTTAAAGGCGAAAGAATGCGAGAATCGCACAACCGTTACCGTTGAGGATGAACGGTATCTTGAGCCCTGCCGGGAAATTCTGAAAAACAACGATTATGATCCCGAAGAAAGCCGCGTTATTCTTCAGGAACTGAAAAACTCGATGAGCCGCGACGATTTGAAAGATAGGTATAAAATCGAGAAAACGCTCAAGGAGCTTTTGAAAAGCAAAATCGTCACCAGCGGTCCCTATAATTTAGGTCATAAAAAGAAAGTCATCATGTTTTTCGGCCCCACGGGAGTGGGAAAGACCACCACGATGGCGAAACTCGGGGCAATATATGCCCTCAGGGAAGACCATTCGGTATCGTTTATTACCCTCGACAATTACCGCATTGCCGCTACGGAGCAATTGAAGAAATACGCGGAAATCATGAAAATTCCGGTCTATCCGGTCAATGATCAGAAGGAGTTCAAGTCGATCATCGACAAGGAAAAGGCTGAAATCATTATGATCGATACTTCGGGCCGGAGCCATCGCAATGAGCTTAAAATTTCCGAAATAAAAAGCTATGCCGATCTGGTGGATTACGATTTCGAAAAAATCCTCTGCGTGAGCGCCAATACCAAGAAAGCCGATATGCAGGAAATATTCAAATCGTTTGACAAAATTCACTTCGATAGTATAATAATAACAAAAGTGGATGAGACCAATGCAATCGGGAATGTGATCGATGTGGCTGAAAGGTTTAAAAAACCCATTTCGTATTTTACGAACGGGCAGGAAGTTCCGAACGATATTGTGCTTGCGGATCCTGAAAAGCTTGTCAATCTGATGTTCGGCACTACGGGAAGCTGAGAGGAGGAAAGCGGTGGATCAGGCGACAAATCTACGAAAACTGGTACTGGAAAACAGGCAGGTAAAGAAAACGAGGACTATCGCGATTGCGAGCGGAAAAGGCGGCGTGGGGAAATCGAGCCTGGCTGTGAGCATCGCGATTGCGCTTGCTCGCAACGAGGTATCGGTGACGCTGCTGGACGCTGACCTCGGCCTCGCGAATGTCAACGTGATCCTTGGCATCATCCCCAAGTACAATTTGTATCATGTCATCAAAGGGAAAAAGAAGCTGAAGGAAATCGTCATCGAGGTACCCGAGAACATCAAAATCATCGCGGGGGCTTCCGGGTTTCATCAGCTCGCGAATTTAGACGCAAAACAGCGTGCTGATTTCATTGAGGCGGTTGCTGAACTCGATTCGGATGATTACATGATAATAGATACCGGCGCGGGAGTGTCGCAAAATGTGCTTTCGTTTGTGCTTGCCGCAGACGAGGTGATTGTGGTGACCACCCCCGAACCCACGGCTATAACTGATGCGTACGGCATCATTAAATCGATTGCCTCGCAAGCGCCGGAAAAGACCATCAAGCTCGTGGTGAACAGAGTGCAGTCTGTCGCGGAAGGGAGAAGAGTTGCGCAGCGGGTAATCAATATTGCCGGGCAGTTTTTAAACGTAAAAGTGGAAAATTTAGGCTTTGTATATGAGGATGTGTCGGTGCCGAAATCGGTACGGAACCAGAAACCGTTTATTGTGAGCTATCCAAAATCGAAGGCTTCCGTGTGTGTGTCGCTCATCGCGCAGCGCATCATAAACAAGGAGACGGAGGAAGGGAAGTCATCCGGCCTGCCGGGATTTTTCAAAAGGCTTTTACGCTCAAGTGAATCAGAAGAAGAATAGCCGCTTGTTAGGGAATGCGAATGGAGATGAGGCTTGTCAACATTTCGGGTGCGGGGCTTGAAGCAAAAAGCGCGGCGGTTTTCGGCATCATCGCGCTTGCGGTGTCCTTTATACTCGGCCTTCTTGCGGGAAACGGCTTTGGATTTGTGCTTCTTCGGTCGCTGATACTCTGCCTAATTTTTGCAGGGATTGGGTTTGGCGCAATTGTGGTTTTGCGAAGATTTGTGCCGGAATTCATAGAAGTTCTTGAAGGAAGCATTGTTTCAAATCCTGAAAGTGAAGACGTCGATGTCGGCGGGACGGTCCCGTCTTCCTCTGAAAGTGAAATGCCCGCAGAAGGAGTTGCGGGGTCGACCGAGGAAAAACAGTTCCAGCCTCTGGGGAAGGACGATTTCATGAGAGTCAGTGTCGGCCCCTCGGTTGGAGAAGGCAAACTCGGAAAGCACTTTGTTGACGAAAAGAAGACGGTGAAATATGAACCGAAAATTATCGCCGACGCGATCAGAACAATGATTCGCAGAGACGAATGAGAATAAATACCGGGCGGTACAGTTCATGAACAATGAAAAATTTAAAGAATACGATGCCATGGACGAAGACGATCTGTGGAAAAAGTACCACAAGTCGAAAAGCCAGGAAATACGCGACTATTTTGTGATAAAATACGCGCCTCTGATAAAGTATGTAGCCGGGAAAATCTCAATTGCTCTTCCGCAGAGCATAGAGTTTGACGACCTGGTGTCCTACGGCGTGTTCGGCTTGATTGACGCGATCAGCAAATTCGACCCCGCCCGGGGAATAAAATTTAAGACGTATGCGATGACGCGGATACGCGGCGCAATTTTTGACGAACTCCGATCGATAGACTGGATACCGCGATCCATTCGTCAGAAAGCGAAGCAGATTGAGCAGGTGATCTCAGAGCTGGAAAACAGGCTTGGAAGAACGGTTGAGGATGAAGAAATAGCGAAAGAACTTGGCATATCCAATGAAGAGTTCCAGAATCTTTTAAACAAGCTGAGCGGCACCTCGCTTCTCTCTCTCAATGATATCTGGTATTTAGGGGATGATAACGACGAGCTTTCAATTCTTGAAACGCTTGAAGCACCGGAAAACATGAACCCGGATATTCTCATTGAAAAAGAAGAAATTCGTGATTATATTATAGAGGCGATCAAGAAACTTCCCGAAAAGGAGAAGAAGGTGATTGTGCTGTATTATTATGAGGACCTGACGCTCAAGGAAATCGGCGAAGTGCTCGATGTGACCGAAAGCCGCGTTTCTCAGCTCCATACCAAGGCGATCATGCGCCTGAGGGGCAGGCTCGGTCGTATTAAATCCAATATTATTGGTTGAGCTTGTGGGAAAACTCAAAGACATACTTGCCGGCCTTGCGGATGAAGTTAACTATGAAGATGAAGTGGAAGTGTTCGCAGATTCGGTGAAACAGGCGCTGGAGCTTGCTTCAAGGGAACTGAATGCGGATATATCGCAACTGGACTATGAGGTGATGCAGAAAGGCACCGGTGGGTTTTTCGGCGTCGGCCGTCAGCCGTATCGGGTGCTGGTGCGGAAGATGAGTACACCCTCTGATACGGACGATATCTCGCTTTTGGAAAAGAAACTTCATACCGCTTCGGAAGATGATTTCGTTCTTGAAAAGAAGCAGAAGGATGTCGATGGCTCATTTTCAATTCGCGTGGTGAAATCAGGCATCTGGCTGACGGTACATCCGGCGAAAGGCAAGGGAAGGGAAGTTACCTTAAATGATGTCACCACCAGGCTGTATGCCCTCCAGATAAACAATGCAGATTTGAAGAAAGTTGAAAAAGAAGTTCGCAAAGCTTCCGGCAAGCCTGTGAAAATCGGCGATTGGGTACCGAGGCCCGAATGGGACGGAACCATGTCCATAGAAATCACTGAAGACGAGATGAAGGCATTCGTTCATTTCGTTGCGCCGCGGTACGCGGGCCGTCATATGGATTTTGATGATGTGGTGAATGCGCTTCGAAGTAACGGCGTGGTGGTTGGCATCAGAGAAGATGAAATTAAACAATACCTCGAAAAGATGGATTATTCCAAGCCCCTCCTTGCGGCGGAAGGCGAGCCGGCACGGCATGGGAGGGATGCCTACATCGACTATAAAGTAAGAATTGATAAATCATCAATCAGTTTTGAAGAAGATAAAGAAACCAAACGCGTTGACTTCAAAGACCTGGATCTTCTCGAAAACGTGGTGGTGGGGCAGATTCTTGCGGTGAAAGTCCCCGCCGAAGAAGGTGTTCCCGGAAGAACAATAACGAATCGTGTGCTGGCTGCGAAGCCCGGCAAAGACATTCAGCTCAGGCACGGAAAGGGAACCATCCTTTCGGAAGACGGCATGGAGCTTACGGCGGAAATCAATGGTCAGGTGGTGTATCAGGGGGGGAGAATCAGCGTTGAACCGGTGTACTATGTCAAAGGGGACGTCTCGCTTGAAACAGGTAACGTGGTCTTTTTAGGCTCTGTGATTGTCGGAGGAAATGTTCAGGACGGTTTTACCGTGAAAGCTGCCGGAAATATTGACATAAAAGGCGTTGTGCAGAAGGCGTTTCTTGAAGCAGAGGGTGATATCATTGTCAGGGGCCAAATCGTAGGCCGCGATGAAGCTAAAATAGAATCGACAGGCGGTTCGATCTATACAAAATTTATTCAGGGTGCAACGGTGATTGCTGAAAAAGATGTCATCGTGGCAGAAGGCATTCTTCACTCCTTTGTGGATGCAGGCGGCAAGGTGCTGTGCAATGGCAAGCGCGCAAAAATCGTGGGTGGACGGATTCGAGCTGCCGAAGAGGTGAACGCGCGGTTTATTGGTGCAGACGCATCAACCAAAACTGAAATTCGCGTGGGAATCAATCCCAAGGTACACCAGCAGATGGTGGATATGGATCAGTTGAAGCGGCAGATTGACGATGAACTTGAAAAGATAAAAAAAGACGTTACCACGCTCACCATTCAGAAAAACAACGCGGGAGGGAAGTTGCCGCCCGACAGAGAAGAGCTGTTGGTGAAACTCAAAACCCAGCAGCAGAAGCTGATTACCAGACAAACCGAGATCGCAATGGAACTGGAGGAACTGAAAGCGTACTTAAGTTTGCTCGAGCAGAAAGGGCGGATTTGTGCCGAAAAGACATTGTTCCCCGGCGTGGAAATATTCATTAAAGACAAGAAATACGATGTGAAGGACCCCTACAATTACATTAAAATAACGCTTGAGGGGGATAACTGGAAATTCGGCGAGTATCAGCCGCCCGAGCTATTGGAGGAACAAGCTCGTATAATGCCGACGAGGCGAAGCGCCCCTCGGAGAAGGTAGCCCGCGCGGTGGAAAACCGCGGAAGGAGGCACTATGGCAATAAAGCCGATCGATTTGCAGGTGAACATTGGGCAAATGCACGATGTTGCCAAATCTGAGCAAGCTCGGGCGGCCGCTGCTTCGGAGGTGCAGAGTTCGCTGGCCGGTGAAGCGGGCCAGAAATCGCGCCTTATTCCCACCCGCATTGAGGAAAACAAGAAAGCCGGGCATGCGGTCATCGCAAACGAGGAAAAGCGAGAAGGTCGAAGGAAAGGCGGCAAGCGTGAAAGAAACGATGAAGAGATGGAAAAGGAGAAAGGCGGAGGGCTCCGTGATGAGCGTATGGGGCATTATATCGATGTGCGGAAGTGAAGGGAATCGCGTCTTTCCTGGCAGCTTGAAAAAAGTGTTATCGGGAGCAGACGTGGCATAAGAGCTTTTTGTTTTTTAATATTTTTTATAATTAAAGGATGTAAGATATGCAGTTCTTTGCGCTTATATTGATCAATATCGCGATGTTCGCGATTTTCTACCTCCTCATAAGCCTGAAGCTGGAGCGAAAGGCGACTGAGTTCCGCGAGAAGAGAATGCGGCGCATCATGGAAGAAATGATCAATGAGTTCAATGAAACCGCCGAGAGAAATATCAGCATACTCGAAAACCGGATCAATACGCTTCGGCGCTTATTGAAGATATCGGGTGAAGTTTCCTCGCTGGATGTCCGGCTGATGGATGATATGCCTTCTGCCGCGAAAGAGGAAAAAAAATCACCGGCAGATCGCAATCCTAAAGTATTTTCCGAAGAAGCGCATAGCAGAATGATGACTGCTTCTGCAACAAAACCGAATACCGGCGGGCTGCTCAAAGCTTTTATTCAGGATGGAGCAGATGCGATATCGAAGGGTTTTAAAACTTTCCTGCATCGTACTCGAAGCGCGTCGATCAAGGATCAATTTGCGGTATCTGAAACATTTTTAGGAAGCACATCTCATGAAAAAGAAATGATGAAAAAAGTTGGACAATATCATCAAAAGACAAGGGATGATGATGCAGTGGCCGCGATTGATCACAAGAAAAATGAATTTCAGAATGATGAAGACCTTACGGCGCTGTTTTCCGCCGCTGGTGATAAATACGCGCTGGTGAGCGACCTGTACGCACGCGGTTATTCAATCGAGTCCATCGCCCGCTCTTCCGGAATTCCGCAGGGTGAAATACGGCTTGTTTTAAATCTCGGGATGCAGTAATATGGCCGGTGCCTGCATTGCGTGTCGTACAAAAAAAGCTTGTATACTATGAGCTGCAGCATGTCCCTTCAGGGCGTATTTTATTCATGATAGGAGCCTCGTTCGCGCTATGATCGATTTTCCTGAAATAAAACGGCTGACGGAAGAAGAATTCGCCCGTTTCGCGAAATTGATATACCAGGAAAGCGGCATCTTCCTCAAAGACACAAAAATAACCCTCCTTTCAAATCGGCTGAGGAAGCGGCTGTATGCCTTAAATCTTGATACTTTCTCCGAGTATTATGACTATATTCAGAAGCTTTCGGACAAAACCAAAGAAATCGAGGCGCTGATTGATGTTGTTTCAACCAATGAAACCTATTTTTTCCGCAATGAACGGCAGTTTGAAGCCCTTGAAAAGCACTGTTTTCCCGATATTGTCCAAAAAAAGAAAGATGAGCGAAAACTTACGATATGGAGCGCGGGATGCTCAACGGGGGAAGAACCGTACACCATAGCCATCTGCATCCTTGAAAATATGCATCTTTTTCGGGGATGGAATATTGAGATTATCGCAACCGATATAGCCCCTTCAGTGCTGGATTTCGCCCGACTTGGGGTGTATGCCGGAAGAAGAATAGAAAAAGTTCCCCCGGAATTATTAAAAAAGTACTTTACCAATGATCCCGATCATGCAGAATTGTATGCTGTAAAGGATGAGGTAAAAAAAATCGTAACATTTAAATATCTGAACCTTTTTAAGAATCCGTATCCGGAGCGCCTGGACATAATTTTCTGCAGAAATGTGATGATATATTTCGACAAGGAGCATCAAAAGAAGCTCATAGCGGGGTTTTACGCGTCCTTGCTGAAAACGGGATATCTTTTCATCGGGCATTCAGAAACGCTTCACGCGATTTCTGATGATTTTACATATATGAAAATACTCGATTCGCCGGTCTACGTGCCCAAGGGGAACTGAAATGGATTTTCATTTTATAAATGTGGGAATAGCCGATTTCGGAATCGCGAAATCGCCGCATATTCTTCGGACAGTGCTCGGATCCTGCGTTGGAATCTGTCTGTACGATGAAAAGAAAAAAATCGCCGGGCTGTCCCACATCATGCTTCCTTCACAGACTGAAAAAAATTCCAATGAGAAGAAATACGCCGATACCGCTATAGGTATGCTCATCAGGGAAATGGAAACAGCCGGTGCCGACAAGACAAGACTTGTGGCGAAAATCGCAGGCGGCGCCACGATGTTCAAAATTACGGGAAACAGCATGATGGGGGAAATAGGAAAAAATAATGTCGCAAAAGTTAAAGAAGTGCTCTCGGGACTCGGGATAAAAATAGTTGCGGAAGATACTGGAGGAAATTACGGAAGAACCATCGACTTCTATTCTGAAAGCGGTGTTTTGAGGATACGTTCGCTGGGCAGGGAAGAAAAGGTATTGTAGGTCGGAATATGGAAAGCATGACGGGTTACAGCCACGCGGAAGGGACGACCGACCAGTTTTCGTATCTCATCTCTCTTAAATCATTGAACTCTAAATATCTTGAAATGAATATTCATCTTCCCCGTGTGCTTAAAGACAGGGAGGAAGAAGTTGAGGATCTGTTAAAATCGGCTTTCGGCAGAGGCAAGATTGAGCTTCTTGTTGATTTTTTTGATTGGACGGAAACTAAAAAAGTTAAGATTGATTTCCCGCTTTTGAAAAAATATCATGATGAATTGACGGCTATCAATAAAAAGCTGAAGCTGAAAAGCGATGTGGATCTGGAGATTCTTTTAGGCATGGAGGGGGTGGTGAGGAAGGAGTGGTCCCTTCTTTCCGCGAAGGCTCGCAAAGCGATCATGCGCGCAATCAGCGATGCAGTAAATGCGGCCAAAGCAATGAGAAAGAGGGAAGGGGCTTCCATCGCGAAAGATCTCTCCCTCTCGCTTGAAGAAATATCGAAAGGCCTTGCTGAAATAACTGCTCTCACGAAGGATGTGCCGGCGAAAGCGTTTGCAAGGCTGAAAGAGTCCATCGAATCCATCTCCGGCGGAAAGGTGCCCGATGAAAGAATATTAACTGAGGTGGCGATTCTTGCAGACAGGATTGACATAAATGAAGAGAAAGTGCGCTTGAAGGATCATATCGCCAAATTCAAATCGATAATGAAGGAAAACGGTCAAATCGGCAAACGGCTTGATTTTCTGGCACAGGAAATGTTCCGTGAAATAAACACGATTGCCTCAAAATCGGGCGATTCGCGCGTGGCGCATCTGGTGGTTGAAATGAAAAATCATGTGGATAAAATCAGGGAGCACTGCAGGAATGTGGTTTGATGTAATTCGGCGGTTATCATGAAAACAATGCTCATAAATATCGGCTTCGGGAATGCGGTATCAGCCGAAAGGGTGATTGCCGTAATCACCCCTCAGTCCGCTTCCGGAAAACGCATTCGCGAGGAGGCCAAAGAAAGCAGCATGCTGATAGACGCGACCCATGGCCGGAAAACCCGCGCTATCATCATCATGGACAGCAATCATGTGATTCTGTCCGCAATGAATCCCGAGACGCTCATCAACAGGATTTCAAATGAAAGCGAAGAATAAAATCGAGATTCAGGAAAGCTTTGCAATAGTGGTTTCAGCTCCTTCGGGAACCGGCAAAACCACCATCATACAGAACGTTGTCCACGATACCGGCAATTATGAATTCGTCGTTTCCACCACAACCCGGCCCAGGCGGAGCAATGAGGTGGCGGATAAGAATTATTACTTTATTCCCGTTGATGAATTTAAAAGAATGATTGAAGAGGGTGGTTTCATCGAGTGGGCATTTGTTCACGGCAACTATTACGGAATTACAAAAAAAGAGATTGACAGGATTAAAGCCACAAGAAAAATCCCTATATTCGATGTGGATGTTCAGGGAGCGGCAACCCTTCGAAAATCTCTTCCCGATGCGGTGTTTGTCTATATCGTTCCTCCTTCGCTTAAAGTGCTGCAGGAAAGGCTGAGGGGAAGGGGAACTGATTCCGAAGAACAGATCCGGTTGCGGTTGCATAATGCTATTGAGGAACTGAAGTACTATCAGTATTATGATTATATTATTATAAATGATTCGATCCCGGAAGCATGCGATTGCTTCAGGTCGATTTTAAGAGCAGAGTCGTGCAGGACGGCGCGGCTCGAAAAAAAAGTGATGAAAATATTAGGAGAGCAAACCAATGATAATTCCGCTCGATAAACTGGTTTCATACGATCAGAACCGATACATTATGACGCGTGCGGCGATGTCTGTAGTTGACAGAATAGAAGCAGTGACCGACATGATGACTGAAGGCGAGGAATGGAAGATAGTACCCAACGTGCTTCGCATGGTACTGGATGGGAAGATTAAATTTGAATTGCAGGATAAATAGCGGCCTGAGAGCGTGAGTGATGTAACATGCGAAGATTGGGCTATCTGTGTGATTATTAAAAGTGCCCGATTTCTGACAGAGATCAACGAGTGAGGTGATGCGGTATTAGAGCAGTGGTTCTCGTGGGGCCGACGGCGTCAGGGAAAACCGCGCTCTCTCTGGAACTCGCCGCTTTCGGATTTGAAATCATTTCGGCGGATTCTGTTCAGGTGTATCGCTATCTGAATATCGGCAGCGGCAAACCGGCGGTTGAAGAGCGTTCGTCGGTACGGCATTATTGTATTGATATTGTTGATCCGGATTACAATTTTACGGCCGGGGAGTTTTGCCGGTGTGCGGATTCTGCTGTCGGTGAAATAGCTCAGAGAGGGAAAGTGCCGTTGTTTGTGGGAGGCACAGGACTTTATATTGATTCGTATTTTTTCGGTCTGTCCGAAATTCCAACGGTCGAGGAATCGATAAAAAAAGATCTTTTACAGGAATTGCAAAAAAGAGGAATCGCATCGCTGTATAAAGAACTTAAAGAATGTGATCCGGCTTTCGCGTCGCGCATTCATCCGAATGACCGGCAGAGGATTCTCAGAGGCCTCGAGGTTTTCAGGCAGAGCGGAAGGCCGCTTTCCTCTTTTTTCGGAGAAACAATGCGCAGAGCCTCTGAAAACACACTATTCGTAGGCCTGCGGGTTGCAAGAGATGTTCTAAGAGAGCGCATTTCCGAACGGGTTGATTCTATGTTGCGATCCGGGCTTGTGGAAGAGGTGGAGTGCCTGCGCGAGCGCGGATATGGGCCGGATCTGAAGTCGATGAAATCGATCGGCTATGCCGAGGTGAATTTGTTTTTAGACGGGCATATGGATAAAAGCGGGCTTGCGGAAAAGATCAAAATCAATACCGCGCGATATGCCAAACGGCAGATGACCTGGTTCGGAAAAAATGATCGTATACAATGGTTCGCGCCGGAGGAGAAGAGTAGAATATTCGATGTAATTTTGAAATGGAAGGAAACCTCAGGCTGAAGTTCTTTTCAGACGGGTGCGATAATCCATTTCGGGAGACTAAGCTTTTTACGGCGGCGGAATAATGAACGCCGATAAAATATAAAAATAAGGTGTTACTATGGCCAAACAGGGAAAAAATTTGCAGGATCATTTTCTCAACATTGCTCGGAAGGAGAAAATCGAAATTACCATCTTCCTCATGAATGGGGTACCTATTAAAGGCAGGGTCTTAAGCTTCGACAATTTTACCGTGCTGATTGAAGTGGACAAACGGCAGAATCTCATCTATAAGCACGCCGTTTCGACGATTGTACCCATCCGCCCCATCCAGTACAAGGAAGAAGAAGAGTAAGACATCACTTCTATGAAAGTATTTGTTATTGCACTGCTGGTCCTTTTCGCTTTTGGGGCGTATTTCACTGTTTTTAAAGTTAAGGACGGTGAATACGGTATTCTTGTCGATCGTGAAAATGGAGAGGTTGTGAGCGTCTTCGGGCCCGGCTACAATTTTGTTCCGCGCAACGCCGCATTCTGGAAAAATTCCGTGGCGTACGGCAGAATTCGAGGGACGGTAATCATTGATGTTCGCGTGCCATTGCCGGGCCTTGCGGATGTTGAAAGCCGTCATTATGCGGTGGAAATGAAGGTTCAGGGAAAATATGAACTCGATCCTGAGAACACCCGCGATGATATCCTCCTCAGCAAAGAATCTCTCGTGGCTTTTCTTAAATCCATGTGCAGGGACAGTTTTGAAGCGGAGATGCTTCCCTTCCTTTCACCGGTATATGATACTAAAAAACTGGAAATAAACGCTGAAAGCGTGATAACCAGGGGGTTCGATACCGTAAAAAAACGAATTGGCGCGATGGGAGTGAAGTTATACGAGGCATCGCTTGTTGGTCCGTTGCGTGTGCCGCCATTTGAGATCTACCGGGAAGGGCTCGCGCTTGCCGCTGATTTTCGTAAGATCGAAAATGACAGCAAAAAAGAACAGATGCTTCTGGAAATTAAATTGAAGAAAGATGAAATAGAACAAAAAAAGTATTTGGAAAATTTACGCGAGATCGCGAAAGTGGTTAAGAACAATCCTGATCTTTTGAAGTATTTGTATATTACGGGTTTTTCAAAGAATGTCGCTACGATCATTGCCCCCGATCGAACGGGTATGCCGTTTGGTCTTGATTTTTCCGAGAAGGGATCTTCGCCGAAAGCTCGGGGGGATGTGGATAATCTGCGCTGACAGTGAAAGCCTGGTCGGCACAGCGAATCGCTTTTTTTATGCGGCGTGAGTATATCGTTCCTGCATGCCGTCCGGCATTTTTCTTTTTGGTATACCATTGGGTGTACAGCATTTCCGATGATGTTCATCGGATATTTTAATTATGATTTATTGAAAATCGAGGAGCACATTGTATGGGTTGCGGCAGAAAACAGAAGCGTAAAAAAATAGCCAATCACAAGCGGAAGAAAAGAAGAAGACTTAACCGACATAAGAAGAAATAATGTCATATCTGCGGCATGGGGGCACTGGCAGTTTCTGCTGTCAGGCGGGCCATTGATTGCTGTTGCCCGGAGGTTCCCTGGTGAGAAGGCTAAAAAAGATTGGCGCGTTTATTTTTCGGGCCAATTTTTTTTATTGATAAATGCGAGAACATGCTGTATATGTGGATATCGTAGGGGCAGTGAGTGAAAGGGAATGAAAAGAAAAACCACAGCCAAAAGCGGCGTCGTTGATGCCGTTGAGCATCACTGGAAAAGAAGGCCTTCTGAAATCCGGGGGTATACCAGGACGCTGTATATGACAGACGACAATGGTGATTATCTGCGCGTGGATTATAACACCAAGGAGAAGCGTGTTCGTCTCTACATTGAAGACGCATCAGAAGGCGGGATACCGTATTATGCCGTCATTGCAGGCGGCAGAATAACCGCAGAAAAGAATGCTCAGACAGGCAGGCCGGTAAGCCTCAGCAATAAATTCGGGCAGCGAGCAGAGCTTTTTGGCGCTATCGGCAATCGCGAAGTCTTGAAGCTTATCAATGAAAATTATGGTATCGGCGCCAAAGGAGATGCCCAGCGAAGCGCTGAAAGGCGTATGGTGCTTGAAAGGACGAGGAAGCGCTATTTCAGGCCCGAAGACTACGGAGGGGTATCGAGAAAAGAGGCGATTAAGCTGTTTTTTCGACTGCAGCTTATTGACGTGATCGATATGCTTATTGGCGCGATGATTGTATCCGGCGTTTATCTCTACTTTTATGATTTCTATGCCTCGGGCATCATTTCCGCCTGTTTCGGCATATGTATTGGCGGAGCGGATATCTTTCTAAGAAGACGTGATCCGTTTTTCCCGAAAATCATTGCGTTTATCATTGCCGGAGGGTGGCTGTATTTCTACGGATACTATTACCGCTGAGAACAGCGAGTTTTTTGGTATTTGGATAATTTTATTATTGAAAAACATCAGCGTATGTATCATATTGATTGCAGATGATCCGGCGCATGAGGCGCCGAAGCTAAAAGCCGTGAGAGTGCGATTTTATTTACCGGATGGTTTTTAACCATGGAAAAAGAAGCCAAACTGCTTGATTCCATTCAGGTCGTTTGTTTTAAGGTTGGAAGCGAAGAATACGGTATCGAAATTTTAAAAGTTCAAGAGATTCTCAAACTGCCCAAAGTCACCAAACTCCCCAAGTCGGCTCCTTTTATCATGGGGGTCATCGACCTTCGCGGCAAAGTCATTCCGATTGTGAATCTTGCCAGAAGGTTTAATCAGCAGGCTGATGAAAAGGAAGGAGATAAACGGGCGATTGTGGTGGATATTTTCGGAAAACAGATCGGCCTGGCAATCGATACCGTCAGCCATGTGGTGAAATTTGATGCAGCCAGCATAGAGCCCCCGCCGCCAATAATCAAAGGCATATCCGGCCGGTACATCATCGGAGTGGCAAAGCACAATCAAGGGTATGTGGTCGTTTTGGATATCGACAAGATTTTTTCTCCGGAAGAGCTGAAACTGCTGGTGAGCGCGTGAGGCTTTTGTCGGCAGGCTACTGAATCTGCGGTACAATCAGGGGTTCGTGCGCTACCAGCACTAACCTCACCGATGTTGAGCTGCTGAGATTGCTGCACCATCGGCGGTCGCTGCGCTATCAGCACTAACTTCACCGACTCTGCGCTACTGCGATTGCAGCACCAACGGCGGTTCGTGCGCTATCAGCAACAACCCCACCGACACTGCGCTGCTGAGATTGCAGCACCAACGGCGGTTCGTGCGCTACCAGCACCAACCCCACCGACACTGCGCTGCTGAGATTGCGGCACCATCGGCGGTCGCTGCGCGAAGGAGCACTGACCCTACCGTCGGCAGGCTACCAGGGCTTTTTCCATTAATTCTTTCACTGATTTTCCTGTTGCATCGGCGATTTTTTTTATGTCTTCGTATTCGGGCTTTACATTCATGATTTCATCGCGATATCGCGATATTTTAATCCTGATGCAGAAGCCTTCTAACTGTATTTCTTCTATACTTCGTGAAAGCTTTTCTCTCCTGGTAGTCTGAATCCGAACGCCGATGGTGGATGTTTCATGAAAGATGATGTATTTCAAGCTTTCTTCTTTATCGGGAGTGCACAGTACGGTAAGAAGAAATCCAGGACGACCTTTTTTCATCAGAAGGGGCGTAAAATATGCATCAAGCGCTCCTTCGGCGAATAGCTTTTCCGACACATGCGGAAATAATTGCGGGTTCATGTCGTCGATTGCACAGGTAATTTCCACCAGCAGGTCTCCCTCGGCGATATTTTCTTCAAGGATGAACGCCCTCGTAAAAGAAGGAAATCCATACTCGCGCGTTCCAAACCCCCTTCCGGTGAAAAGCAATGTGCCCTGCGCCATACTTCCGATATTCTGTGTTCCAAGCGTCCGTAAAAGAGCAACAGCGGTAGGAGTGATAAGTTCACCTTCATGTTCGGTGAAAACCACCCTATCGCCTCGCGCCAATTCACTCACTGCCGGCGAAGGGAGGGGAAGTTGTCCATGGTGAGTCGCAATACATCCCCTGCTCAGAGGAATCTCGCTGTAGAGAATTTTTTCAAGACCCTGTATGTCCATCGCCGCGCAAAATCCGGCAATGTCAATGATGCTGTCCACGGCACCTATTTCATGGAAGTGCACTTCCTCCGGGGTTATTCCATGCACCTTCGACTCTGCGCGGGCAAGCGTGTTGAAAGTATTAATAGCATTGTTCTTTGCGCGCTGGCTGAGGGAGCTTTTTTCAAGCATCACAACAATCTGTGAAAGCGTGCGCTCTGAAGCTTCTTCAGCGCATGTGACAAAAAGCTGCGTGCCCGCAAAGTGATTCCGCACGATTTTTTTCGCCTCCATCGTCCAGCCATCTACGGGAATTGATGAGAGCGCAGATGTAAGTGTATCAATTGGAAGACCGGCGTCAATAAGGGATGCAAGAAGCATATCGCCCGAAGCACCGAAACGCACATCGAAAAAAACGGTTTTACCTGCTGTCATTGTGTACCCCGGATGCAGTAGTCAGAATCCGGAATGCAAGAAACGCAGCTCCCAGACCGTTGTCGATATTCATCACCGCAATGCCGGGAACACAGGAGTTCAGCATCGCAAGAAGGGGAGTGATGCCCCCGAATGACGCGCCGTATCCCACTGAAGTGGGTACCGCAATCACGGGACAGCGCACCATGCCCGCGACCACTGACGGAAGGGCACCTTCCATTCCCGCAACGACAATGAGCACTGATGCTGCATCCAGCACATCGCGATGAGATAAAATTCTGTGGATGCCTGCTACACCCACATCTGCAATGATGTCCGAATCAAGGCGAAGCGCCCTGGCGCATTCGCGAGCCTCTTCCGCCACCGGCATATCCGCTGTCCCGGCCGTCACTATGGGTACTTTCCCGGCAATCTGAGGTTTATTTTGCTGAAGCAGGGTGATGGTCCTGGCGGAGGGGTTATACCGCGCCCGGGGAATTGTGGAAGCGACGGCTTCCCACACCGCATCATTTGCCCGTGTTGCAAGAAGGTCACATCCCTTAGTAACAATCCGCAGAGCTATATCTCGCACCTGCTGAGGCGTTTTGCCCTGACAAAATATTATTTCCGGAAAACCCCATCGAACGGCGCGGTGATGGTCAACCATCGCGAAGCCGATGTTTTCGAACGGGAAATGCGCAATTGTTTCCGCGGCTTCTTCTTCGGAAATACAGCCCTCTTTAATGCGTTTGATGAGCGATATGATTAGTTCTCTGTCCATTGTCAGTACGCGGCAATGAGAATGGTTTCGATTTCATTTTTCGAAAGGGGGCGCGGAGCGTTTTCAATAAAAGGATAGTTGATGGCGATATCGGCGATTTTTGAAAGCTCTGTTTTCGGTATTTCGAATTGCGAAAGCCTCTGCGGCACATCCATCTCCATCTCGAGCTTTCGTACTCCTTCAACCGCTTTGATGGCAGCTTCAATGACAGTGATGTCCCGAACATCCTCATCCATCACTTTCGACATCTGCACATAGCGACCCGGCGATGAAGTGAGGTTATATTCCATGATGTGCGGCAGAATGAGGCCCATTGCGTTTATCAGGGAAATTGACGTAATTGAATTGATGGCGAGCGATATGGCAAGCGTCACAGAGAGGTCGGCAATCGCAAAAGCAATTCCCGCCATCGTTGAGGCGAGAGAGAGTTGATTGCGCGCTGCTGCATTCCCCGGTTCGCGGTAGATGATCGGCAGATTTTTAAAGATCAGGTCGATTGACCGCAGCGCGAGAGTATTCACCAGGCCATTATTTTTCTTTGAGATGACGGCTTCGGTGGCGATTGCAAGTGAACTGATGGCTCCGCCTACCGAGGTTTCCTCATCGATTTCGAGGGATATTTTCGGATCGATAACCGCCGCAGTGGGGAAAAGCAATTTGTTCTGGTAGCATTTTTTCACATTTTCCCGGATGTCGTTGATAAAAAACATAGGGATAATCTCAAAGCCAAAAAGGGGATAGGCCGGAATGGTAATGAGGGTTACAGGTTGATGAACATCGGGATAATCAAACAATTCTTCGCAGAAAAGATAGTTATTCACTAAAAGGGCGATTGCCTTCGCGGCGTGCAGTGAATCTAAACTTCCAAAACCGATGATGACATCGCACATGGTTTTCTTGATAAAATACACCGCCGAGTCGATTTTTTCCGTATTGATCGATTCGCCGATTTCATCATAGATTATCGTTTTGACTCCGGCGCGGGAAAGGTTTGCGGCAATGCTGTTGATGGTTCTTTCAAAACTTTCGAATTCGCGGGATGAAGTGACGATTATCGCCCGGGACCCGAAACCTTTCACAATCGGGCCGACCTCAGAAAGAACATCGTCCCTCATAAAAATCTGCGTGGGTATGTGAAACTCAGGAAGGATGTCCATGGAATTTTCCGCAGTACATTTTCAAAGTGATTCATTATACCTATCGACCCAACGAAGGCGATTATTCAATATTTTGTTCATGAATGAGCCACCGGGCAATAAAAAAAGCGGGTGTCTCACACTCCGCTTTTCTTTCCGGTGAGCCAGGTAGCACAATTATTTACGTAACAGGTAGCTCGCGATTCTGTCCGCAACCATTTCAACCACATGGTCATCATCGAAGCGGTTATAGGTGCCGTTGGCAATCTGCCCTTTAATCTCGCGAACTCTTGCAGCACGTTCGGCGTCGGTAGCTTCATGCGCGATCCGGACGTATTGCTGATTTTCAGCCGCGCGCTTTGCTTCGGCGGAGATTTCCACGCTGTCGTTTCTTCCCGTTTCTTTTGTGCGTGAAACAGGCTTCGAGCGGCCGGGTTCCTGGATATTGTTGATATTTCCTATTTTGTCTATCACCATGACGTTAACCCTTTTATAATCTACATATTATATCGGTTAATTTTGTCAATTCTTTAATAAAAAATCATTTCGATCAATAATAAAAATATACAAATTTTGATGATTTTTCAATACAAATATGCTAATTTTTTTCATGGACATGGACTGCAAGAACGAATTCACCGCGTTCCGCGATGGTTTCAGTATCGCGCGCGATTTCATCAATTGTGCCGAACATGATTTCTTCGTGAAGCTTGGTAAGCTCCCTTCCAATGACCACATGCGCTTCCGGAAGGATTTCTTGTATTTCTTTTATGAGCGCCCGAATTCTGCGGGGAGATTCATATATCACACCCACACTGTGAAGTGCCATAATGCTTTCGAGTTCTTTTCGGCGCTTGCCCGGTTTTCTGCTTAAAAAGCCTAAAAAAAGGACATTGCGCCCCGGAAAACCCGAGACAGATAGGAGTGCCGTAAGGGCGGAAGGGCCGGGAATGGGCACTGCCGAAATTCCCGCTTCCCTGCAGGTGCGCACAAGTTTGCTTCCGGGATCAGAAATTCCCGGTGTGCCGGAATCGGTGAGATAGGCCGCCGAATTTCCCGTCTGCAAAAATTCTACCGCGCGCGTGTATTTTGTAGCGGGGGAGTTTGAATGCAGCGAGTACAGGGGCAGCGAGATCCCCAGATGTGCAAGGAGCTTTCCCGTCTGGCGGGTGTCCTCGCAGAATACCGCCTTCACTTCTTCGCGGAGTATCCGAATCGCGCGCAGCGTGATGTCTTCAAGATTGCCGATGGGTGTGGCGATAATGTACAATG
Organism: uncultured bacterium; assembly: GCA_937921485.1. GTDB lineage: Bacteria > Spirochaetota > UBA4802 > UBA4802 > JAGODF01 > DYLV01. The sequence goes on along the minus strand of CAKZSV010000064.1, from coordinate 7,607 downwards.
TGCCGGGTGTTGTTTTCATAAAATCCGTTTGACAGAATCATGGCGATGCCGGACTCTCATGTCGGGAAATATCCACATAAAATCAAGCAATAAAACACGTGAATAAAAAAGAACTACAGTCCGCCCTTGCATCGTCGCATCTTCACCCGAATAAGCGGCTTGGCCAGCATTTTTTAATTAATGATGATATTGCCGGAAGAATTGCGTCTCTCGATGGAATCGGCAATGGAGTGAAGATTCTCGAAATCGGTCCCGGTTTTGGGGCGCTCACAGCGCATCTCATTGCGAAAGGCGCGCGTGTTGCCGCTGTGGAAATCGATGCCGGATTGTGCCATTTCCTTGAAAGCAGGTATGGCGGTTCAATTGAAATTCATCATGCGGATTTTTTGAAAATTCAGCTTCCGGATGATTTTTCAGTCTGCGTGTCGAACCTTCCGTATTATTGCGCATCCGAAATTCTTTTCAAGCTTGCCGAGCGCTATTCAGTTCCGCTGGTCTATGCAATGGTGCAGAAGGAAATGGCTTCCCGCCTTGAAGCGCTTCCCGGCTCCTGGCAATATGGCGCGATGACCGTGTCGCTTCGGCTGTATTTTGACATCACAAGGCTTTTTGATATTCCTCCGAAATCGTTTTATCCAGAACCGGATGTGTATTCTTCGTTTTTGAAGCTTGAACGAAAACACGATGTGCCCGATGCAACTATCGTGGGTGCTTTTCACAAAGTGGTGAAATCCGCCTTCTGGGGGAGGCGAAAACCGATTGCAAGCGCGCTTGCGCGTTCCCCGCACTGCCCGCTTGGCAAGGATGCGGCGCATGCGATATGCGTTGAAGCGGGTATAGACTCTTCCGCACGCGGAGAAGAACTCGATTTTGATGCATATCTACGGCTCGCGCGCCTTGTGGCGGAGAATATAAAATGAAGAGAATTGACATTGGAAAACTTCTTTCGGGAATTGAAAAACCTGCCCGCTATACGGGCGGCGAACTCAATGCGATTATAAAGCACGATGCGGCATTCCGCATGGCGCTGTGCTTCCCCGACCTCTACGAAGTGGGCATGTCCAATGCCGGAATTCAGGTGCTCTATTCCCGCGTTAACGCGATTCCCGATGTCGCCTGCGAGCGGGTGTTTGCAGTTGCGCCGGATTTTGAAAAGAGGCTTCGGGAAGCGCGAATGCCGCTGTTTACTCTTGAGACGCGCACGCCGCTAAAAAATTGCGATGCGCTCGGATTCAATCTTGCGCACGAGCTGCTTTTCACCGGCATGCTGCAGGTGCTCGAATTGGGCGCACTGCCGCTTTTGCGCGACGAGCGCGGTGAAGACGACCCCATCATCCTTGCAGGCGGCGAATGCGTATCGAACCCCGCGCCGGTGGAATCATTCATCGATGCGTTGTGCATCGGCGATGGGGAAGAATTGATTCTTGAAGTCGTTCAGGCGCTTTTACAGGCGAAAAAAGAAGGCGCGTCGCGCGCGGAGATGCTGGCAACGCTTCGAAATGTTTCAGGAGTGTACATCCCTGAAATAACAAAAGGGAAAATACAAAAACGAGTCTTTCGCTCCCCCATGCCATCATGGCCGACGCGACCTGTGGTGCCGAATATCCGCACTGCGCAGGCCAAAGCCTCAATTGAAATTTCGCGCGGATGTTCGAACCTGTGCTCATTCTGTCACGCAGGATTTTACGATCTTCCCTACCGCGCGCTTGACCGCGGACACATCCGCGATGCGGTTTATGAGACCATTCAAAACACAGGGTATGATGAGCTGACGCTTGCATCTCTTTCGGTGAGCGATTATCCTTTTTTGATTGAATTATTAAACGACCTGCTTCCAGTTCTTACGCGAAAGGGTGTATCCATTTCGCTTCCCTCGCTTCGCATAGATGTCGAAACGCTTCATTTGCTTGGAAAACTCTCTGGTGTGAGAAAAAGCTCGCTGACGTTCGCGGTGGAATCAGCGTCGGAGATGCTGCGTCAGCGTTCGAATAAGCGGCTCGCAATCGATGATGTGAAGGAAATCATACGTCGTGTGAGCGAAATGGGCTGGCGGCTGATAAAACTCTATTTCATGATTGGTCTTCCGGGGTGCGAAGAAACGAATGAGGCGGAAGACATCGCGAAGCTTTTGAAAGAATTGCAACAGACTGGCAGAAGAAGACTCGAAATGAATGTGACCATCTCGCCGTTTGTCCCCAAGCCGCACACTCCCTTCGAGAGAGAAGCGATGCAGCCGCGTGAGTATTTCGAAGAAACAATACGTACCATCCGGCGAAGCGTGCCAAAAGGAATCACCATCAAAGCGCACGATATCAACCCCTCTATCCTCGAAGGTGTGATGTCAAGGGGAGATAAAAAGCTTTCAAAAGTGATTCTGGCGGCGTATCGGGATGGCTGCCGGTTTGATGCATGGAGCGAATATTTTCAATTTGAATTATGGGAAAAAAATCTTAATTCCATCATTCCCGGCTGGCAGCACTACCTTCAAAAACGCGATGATGATGATATTCTGCCCTGGAGCACTATTGCTACCGGTTTTGAAAAATTGGCGGAAATCCGAAGCAGAAAAACATCGGCCCTGCCGCCGATTAAAAGCCGGCTTCGCGGAAGTTTTGACGATGATGCATTAAAGCGCACGCAGGAAGATTTTGAGCGCAGCTTCGAAGTGACATCGCGCGCACGCCTGCAATTTGAGAAAACGGGCGATGCGCGCTTCATCCCTCACATTGATTTTATTGAGATTATCAAACGCGCGCTGAGGATGGCGGAAATTCCCGTGAGTTTTACGCAGGGATTCAATAAGCGGGAACGCCTTTCAGCGGGATTTCCTCTGCCGCTTGGCGTGGAAAGCCTGGCGGAACTCATCGACCTGGATATGTGGCAAGTCATTAATTCTGAAAACGCCGTTCAAAACATCAATTGCCACCTGCCAGAAGGCATAAAAGCGGTGCGCATGCGGCTGCTTGCGAACGAGGAAAAAGAATCGCTTATGGCTCTTACCGCGGCAGTGGAATATTGCATCGCTGGCGAGAAGAATATGCTCAATACGATACTGGCGCGGCTTGCGGAGAAGCCGGAACTTTTGAAAGAAGGCAAATCGGGAAAGAAAAATATTTCGTTCGATGAGGCGGTCTGCCGGTGTGAGGCACATGTTGACGGGATACTCATGCTTCTTTCCGCGGGCTCTTCAGAATCCATGCGCATCGATGCGCTTATATCGCTTTTACTCAAAGAAAAACCCGAAGATGTCATCAGCATGATGCGCATCATCAAAACAGCGCAATATCACAGAAGCGCACAGGAATTCATTATGATACAGTAATGGAGGTTGTATGAACGCATTTGAAAATTTTCATCAGGCACATGTTGTGCTTGCAAAAAAATTCAGCCGGGCAATCTATCTTGGCCCGCCGTTTGATGAGCGGCTCGTTGCGCTTATTCAGCATCTTTTTACGGAAAAAGAGGCGGAGGTGGCGCGGGCGCTTGTGCTTTTTTTCCCGCGAAGCGCCGAGAAGGTGGCGAAGAAATGCGGCAAAAGTATTGCCGAAACAGAAGCTTTGCTCGATGCGATGTATCGTAAACGGACGATTATTAAAACAAAAAAAGGCTATTTCCTTATGCCGCTCATTCCCGGCATGTTCGAATACGTGCTCATGCGCGGCGATGACACTCCGTGGCATCGCGAATACGGAAGGCGCATCAGTGAACTTTTTTCGACAGGCTACATTTCAAAATACATACACCGGTCGCTTCCCGCGATTCGCGCCGTACCGGTACAGAAAGCCGTTGAGTCGAAGACCGCTGTGAGAGATTCATCGTTCATCCTTCAAATGATTGAATCGCATACTCGGTTTGGCGTGCTCAATGTGTGCCAGTGCCGGCAGTCGCTGCGCTTCAGCGGCAAAGAGTGCAGGCGCGCGGTGCCGGAGGATGGCTGTCTGGTATTCGGAAGCTGGGCACGAGGGCTTGCTGCCGCCGGCAGCGGAAGGGAAATCAGCAAAGATGAAATGCGCAATATCGTTGAGGAGCGCTGGAAGAAAAATTTAGTTTTTATGACAGCGAATGTGCACGCCGAAAATCCCAATGTCATCTGCACCTGCTGCGATTGCTGCTGCCACTATCTGGAAGCGGTCAATCATTTCGGCGCGGGAAAGACGGTTTCGAGGCCGGCGTTTATTGCCGCAGTGAACGAAGATATGTGCACCAACTGCGGGCGCTGCGTAACGGTGTGCAGCACGTATGCGCATGAACTTGCAGAAAAAAAGCATCAGTATTATCCCGAAAAGTGCATTGGATGCGGGCTGTGCGTCGGCGTATGCAAGCCCGGGGCAATCGAGATGAAGGAGAACAGCCGCTACGACAAACCGTCGAAAACGTTTTCCCGTCTCATCGCGCGAATTTCGCCTGCGGGGATTTTTTCGATTATGAAGGCGAAATGAAAAGTGTTGACAACGGCACCGTGAAGGATATGCTGCATTCGGTGCGCAACGGCGAGATTGCAAGCTCCCACATATTTGTGGGCAACACCCGTGTGGCAACAAAGGTGATTTCGAAGACCGACAACAAGGTGAAGGACATCTATTTCTACGGAAGCGACCACCTGGGTTCTTCGAGTGTCATCACCACCAGGCTCGGCAGCTTCCATGAGTTGCTGGAGTATTTCCCCTATGGGGAGACGTGGGTGGAAGAGAAGGTGGCAAGCGGGGAGGTGTTGCCGTATAAGTTTACTGCAAAGGAACTTGATCTCGAAACTAACCTGTATTATTATGGCGCAAGGTATTATGATGCGCAGTTGAGTGTTTGGCTCGCTACTGATCCGGCTTTAGAAAAATATATTCAATCTGCGCACAGTGCTATTGATAAAAAATCAACAAAATAACGGAATTCATAATCCAGCAAACCTTTTGTTATATCAATATTGTCATAATAATCCATTACGTTATAATGATCCAGATGGCGAAATGCCTCAGATGGTAGTTGGCGCACTTATTGGTTTTGGTGTGGCAGCTGCAGCAGAAATTGCAATACACTATACAGATACTGGTAATGGAACTTTGGCTAATTTATAGGCTGTGACAAAGGCTGTGGCAAATGATTCGCGGTCATTGAAGTCTATTGCGGTATCAACAGCTATTGGAGCGGCGACAGCTGGATTGGGGGTTGCAGCAACAACAACTACAAAGGCTGCCACAACTGCAGGTCAATTGGTTAGAGTGGCGGCGGGTAATGTTGCAAAAAATGCAATTATTGGTGGTACTGGTTCAGCGATTAATCATGTAGCTCAATCGAAAATTAAAGGGCAAGCTGTTACTACAACAGGTGTGTTAAACTCCTTTGGGGAAGGCGCTGCTTTAGCGGGAGTATTCTCTCTTGCAGGAGAAGGCGTTTCGGCATTAGGTAGAACTCGTTTTGTTGACGCTACTTTTAATGCTGGTGGTATGATGGATCCAAGTGTGCTTTTTGGTAAGATACAAGGTGCCCCTGCGGCATTGGGTGCTGGCATTCCCTATCTTGGCGATGCGTTAAAAGGAACATTTGATGCCGGTAAAATAATGCAGGATAAATTGAATAAAAAATGATGAAAGTATTTTTATTTCTAATTGATTTTGTCGGTACAGCTTTTGCTATAGGATTAGGCATAGGTTTATCAATTTTGATCGGTACTAAATTGATTTTTCCTTCCAGTTTGAAAGACAATATACAGCGTTGGTTATTTATGATTATTTGTGGCCTTATGATTATTGCCTTTTTGGCGATATGGAAGATTATAGCAGCAATCATTAAAGAACGTTTGGTTAACGGAAATTAAAGTTCTGGATTCCGACCGCGCGCTGGCGGACTTGTGGTTGAATTTTTGGGCCGGTGAATTTCCCGCGCGCGGGGCTGGGGAGTCCGACCATGTTCCATAATGCCCCGGAGCGCAAAACGAGCTGCCGCTTTCTCAAGCGGCATTTCGTTTTCTAATGCATATGATTGTTTCGAAGCTCAGAATTTTTTTCTCTGTCTCCAGGGCGGGAAAAAAAGAAAAAACGGCACGGTGGAGAAAAGAGGTGCGCCACGGCTTTTTTTTGGCCGGGCTGTTGCCAGCGTTTCCGTGCTGAAATCAATTTTTTTTGCGGTGTTGCATTTTTTACTGCCTTGAATTTTCTTCGATAAGGGCAATAGCCCGGCCAAGCCCTCGCCCCCTTTTTGAGCGTCCCCGCTTAGAACGCTATACCGCTCAATGGGTGAGGGGGATAAGCCGGGGGGTGCGGGGGCGGCAAAGGGGGAGAGGGCGGAAAAAATGTCGCGGCGCGCCGTTTGCCGCGACCGCAGCGAAGCGCAGCCCGACCCCTCGCGGTGACGCAGGGAGCGTACTCTCGGAGAAAGGCGCGAGGGGGCACGCCCACACGTAACAAATTCGGCAAAACCAACCTCCTGAAAAAAGTAACCCGCTCCCTTGGTGGCTCTTTCAGCATCGAATACAAACGCGAAGGAAATACCCGGAAGATGCCACAATCCCGCTGGGTGATGAGCAAAGTGACGGTGAGCGACGGTATGGATGCCCTGGACGCGGGAAGCGGAAGCGTTCACAGCTATTCGAGTGAGTATACGTACAAGGACGGCTACTACGACCGCGAAGAGCGCGAATTTTACGGGTTCAGAGAGGTGAAGGAACTGCGTCCCGACGGAAGCACAATAACAAGGAAATATCTCAACGACAATTACTTCACAAAGGGGTACGAGGAAGAAGTTGAAATACGCGACAGGGGGGGGTGTACACAAAGACAAAGAACACCTCCTTCCGACGCACACCCGACGTGGTGCCCATCACGGTTCACAACTGGAACCGCTACATCGGCCGGTATTACTTTCTCAACGCCAAAGAAGCATGGTACTTCGAGGAAAAAGAATCTGAACCGATAGTCACAAAAGAAGCCTACAGCTATGATGCTTACATTGGTGCTTGTACCAGCTTAGAAAACTAAAGTTTACGTGAGATATGCCGATAAGAGTAAAAAGGAGGCAAGATTATGTCACGTAAGATTAAGAAGTATTCGGCGCAATTTAAATTTCAAGCGGTACTTGAAAGCATCAGGCGGGATAATGTTTCAGAAGTTGCAAGAAAATAGCAAGAAAATATGGGATACATCCGAAGGCAATCTCACGGAAAACAGCTTAACAGCGGTCTCCTAAGCTGGTACAAGCACCATTTCCAAAATAAATTATTAATCGTTGATGGGTTTCTGATTTGGTATGCAAACAGAAAATGCCATTCAAAAAAATAATATGGGCTTCTGCCGCGACCATACACTTTATCTCAAGTATAATGGTTCCATGGAATAATAATATGGTATTGCTGAAAATTGCACTGCTACAAGGAATATAAAGCCTCCGAGTACGAGTTTTTGAGGGAAGGCAGTTGGTGCTGCGCTCCTCGCAATGACGGGATTCTCATGCGTAGCATTTCTCCGCCCATTCGGGTCGCTTTCATGCGTTATAGAATTTATTCGCTTGTGGTTTTAAAAAAAATTTTCAAATAATATAATTTTTTATTGCAAATTTTATTATATTATTCAATTTGTAAATTTAGTATATAAATAAATGTAGCCTTTTTCTGGCGGAAA
>CAKZSV010000063.1 GCA_937921485.1 uncultured bacterium | reverse complement strand
ATTTCCTTTCGGGATTATCGACAGCCATTAACCGTACAGCAACCCTGATTGTGATAATTACATAATCAATCATGACATTTAGAACTTCAATAACTACTAATTACTATCCATAAAAAAATTCCTAAAACGTAAGATATTTTGTTGACAATATATAATGTATATATATACATTATATATATATTTTTTATTTATATTTCAACGAGGCTTCAATGTCAATAAAATACGCAATTTTGGGCTTACTTCATTATTCTGATATGCATGGCTATCGCATAAAGGAACACATTGAAAAGAATTTCGGCCATATGTGGACGATCAATTTCGGTCAAATCTATACCTGCTTGAAAGAATTGGAGCAAGAATCGCTTGTTTCAGTGAAAGAAATTCTCCCCTCGGAAGGAAACGGCCCGTATAAAAAATGCTACCATATCACCGACAAAGGGAAAGAAGACTTTGCCGAATGGCTTACATCTTCCCCTGAAAAGCAGATGCTTTTACGCGATCCATTCCTGTTGCGCTTCCCGTTTTTCGGCTTTGCCGGACCTGATACAGCTATCAAACTCATAAACGAACAGATGGAAATTTACGAAAAGCAGTTGCAGGACCGTGAAAGCAAAATGCCGCGATGGCAATCGCGCGGCGTGTATGTTCGTTTGATTGCCGAACTCGGCGTCAAATTCAATGAAATGTATCTTGAATGGCTTAAGTATGCCAGAGATGAAATTGTCGCGGAACAGGAAAAAAGTCTCCAAAAGGTATAAATCACGAGGCATATATATGAAAAAACCACAGTTTGACGGAATTACGCTGGTGACCGGTGCGGCAGGCTTCATGGGGAGCCATCTTGTAGAATATCTGGTCAACCAGGGTGTCAAAGTAAGGGCGACATCAAGGCCGCGTAACGATGTATCTTTTTTTAACAAACTCGGCGTCGAGTACGTACCATCGGATCTGACAAAACCCGAAACACTGCCAGCTCTTTTCAGGGGACATGTGGACCGCGTATTTCATCTTGGTGCCATCTGCAATTTTTCCACTCCCTATGAAGTGCTCTACAAAACCAATGTGCAGGGAGTCGATTACATCACCACGCTTTGTTTGCAGCATGGCGTAAAACGGTATATCCATGTCGGTTCCACCAGCGTGTACGGCTACTACACGGGCACGCCATTCACGGAAACTTCACCGCGCAATCCACAGGATTCATACGGCAAAAGCAAACGAGATGGCGAAGACATCGTATGGAAGAAAATCGATATGGGACTCCCCGGAATCATCACCCGACCATGCACGGTGTACGGTCCGCGCTGCAATGACGGAGCGGGAAAGGTTTTCTCAAGGCCGGCGAAAATATCGGCAATCCCCGGCAGCGGAAGACAATTGCTTTCAAATGTGCGCGCGGAAGATGTGGCAAAAGCCGTATATCATCTTTCTCATATTGATGATGCTATTGGTCAGGCGTATAATATTGCGGACGATTCGCATCCAACTTTACAAGAAGCTCTTGTACTTGCGGCGGAAGCATTCGGCACAAAAGCACCCTCAGTCCACGTTCCACTATTTTTGATGAAGTTACTCGCAAAGGCCGATGGCTTTATTTCGGGAAGAAAAGGAAAAATTCCAGACATAGAATATGACGCCGTGAAATACCTGTATGCCGATTACGTGGTGGATAACAGCAAATTAAAGGCAACCGGTTTTACGTTTGATTATCCGGATTTTGCGCAATCGATTATGCAGATTGCAAAACTAAATTGAGTCAATCAATAAATTACATGGAGGTTTCCAATGGGTGATTCAATAGTTGTAACAGGTGTTGGAGATGGAATGGGCAGAGAAGTCGCGAAGCTATTGATCCGCGCCGGACATTCCGTTTCAGGTTTTGATGTCGACAGAGCAGCAATAGACTCACTGCGGGAAGAATGTAAAAGCTTCGGCGATTCCCGGTTCCATTTCGATGCTTTCGATATTACCGACAGAAAAAAAATAAAACAGTTCAAAGACGCCGTGCTCGAAAAATTCGGCCGGGTCGATACCGTTCTTTCCAACATAGGCATCGGTTTTTTTGGACCCTTTGAAGAGGTTGATCTGGAAAAGGCGCTGAAATGTTTCGAAATCAACGTCATAGGCGCATCTGCAGTCTTTCAATCTTTCATCCCGTCAATGCGCACAAGAAAGAGCGGAAAATTAATTGCAATGACTTCTCTCGTCGGCAGAATACCGTTCCCATTCGAATCGATTTACACAGCATCGAAGTTTTCCTTAACCGGCCTTATGCTTTCTCTGCGCTACGAGGTGGCGCCATTCGGCATCAAGGTTGCCGTGATAGAACCGGCACAGGTATCGACAAAGTTTGCTGCTAAAATACATCATCTTCCGAACAACAATTCGCCGTACAGAGATCGCGTAAAGCGCTTTATCGATCGCGACAATGTGCTTATCAAAACAGCTCCAACACCTTCATACGCCGCCAATAAGATCTTAAAAGTTGTATTGGCTAAAAACCCAAAATTTTTCAATCAGATCGATTTCAGAAGTACATTTTTTCTCTGGCTCAATAAATTCCTCCCCATGTGGATGCGTGATTTGATCCTTATCAACTACATGGATATTAGAGTTTAAAGAGACCTGAATGATACAATCATGGAGACATCATCATGGCACCGACTGCTGTTGTCCCGACTACTATTTTTGATAAAGCGCGCATCGACAGGCTTCGCTGGAGAATAATAGACGCGCCGCAGGAAGTATGTATCGAACGAGCCCGGTACATCACCCAGGCGATGAAAAACAACTGGAATGAACACCCTCTCGCACGAATGAGCAAAGCCCTTGAACACATTTTAAACAACATCAGGATACATATCGCCGATGATGAAATAATCGCGGGATGCCGTACTTCAAAATTGAAAGGTGCCCCTTTGTTTCCTGAAAACAAATCGCGCTGGATCGAAGGCGATCTGGAAAACTTTGATAAAAGAATTCTACAGCGTGCACTGATTACTGAAGAAGAAAAAAAAGAGCTTTCCGAAAATATTCTTCCCTTCTGGAAAGGGAAAACCGTTGAAGAATTATTTGAGGCTTCCCTTCCCTCCGATGTAGCCGAAGACATGGACAAATATATTTTCACGATGATGCTTGAAATCACGTACGGGATTGGCCATTTCACCATGAATTATTCACGTGTCCTGTCCGAGGGACTTGAAGGCATCATTCAAACCATAAAAAATAAACGGGATAATCTCAGCGATGATCCGGAGAATCGCGAAAAGCGAATTCTGTACGATGCGATGATACGCTGCTGCGGTGCCGCGATATCTTTCGCGAACCGTTATGCAGAGCATGCTCGAGAACTTGCATGGCAGGAAAAAGATCAATCAAGAGCTAAGGAACTCTATGAAATCGCGCGAATCTGCGAAAAAGTTCCGAGATATCCGGCCGAAACCTTCCACGAGGCGGTCCAATCACTCTATTTTATACATCTCATCGCCCAAATCGAATCCGGCGGCAATTCGGTTTCTATCGGAAGGATCGATCAAATACTATATCCCTTTTATAAAATGGATATCGACTCGGGGAAAATTACTCCTGAATACGCAAAAATGCTCTTATGCATGCTTTTTATAAAAACCAACGAAATATGGAATGTACTCGAAGAGGCTTTTATACCCGGAGGCGAAGGAGCCGAAGGCAAAACAACTCAGAATGTGACCATTGGCGGAGTAGATCAGCAGGGGAATGATGCCACAAATGAGCTCTCTTTCCTTGCATTGGATGCCTTCGCAGAAATTCGGACAGTTCAGCCAAACTTCAGCGTCAGGATTTCGCCGCTTACGCCAAAAGCTTTTATACTGAAAGCAATTGATTATGCCCGGGAAGGTGTTCTGCTGCATTTCTTTAATGATGAAACGGTGATCCCGTCACTGGTTCTTGCAGGCCATGCGCTTACCGATGCGCGAAACTACGCCCTGGTCGGCTGTGTGGAACCGAATTGTCAGGGGAAATGCTTCGGCTCCACGTTCGCAGTCCAATTCAACGGAATTAAATGCCTCGAACTTGCACTGACCAATGGAATAGATAATATCTTCGGATACCAGAGCGGAATACAAAGCGGCGAACCATCTAATTTTTCTTCATATGCGGATGTGTGGAACGCCTATGATTCGCAGGTACGTCATTTCATGCATCAGATGGTCAGGGGGATGGATCAACTGGACAAAACTATCGCAGCGAATGTGCCTTCGCCTTTTGCCTCGTGCATGATCGATGGGTGCATCGAAAGCGGGAAAGACCTCACCTCCGGCGGCGCAATGTATAATTCGACCGGTGTTCAACTCATCGGATTTGCAAATATCGTCGACAGCCTCTACGCCATCAAAAAAGCCGTATTTGAAGATGAAAAAATCAGCATGAACGATCTTGTCGGCATGCTGATGGATGATTGGCAGGACAACGAAGACAGGCGAGTATATTTTCTGAGAAAACTGCCTAAATTCGGCAACGACATCGACGAAGTCGATGCAATCGCATGCGATATCATCAACCACTTTTGCGATATTGTGACATCGCAGAAAAATTTTCGCAGCGGAATTTTCTGGCCCGGCATTTTCTCCGTCGGATTTCATATCAGTTTCGGCGCGTTCACGGGCGCTACGCCGGATGGGAGAAATTCCGGCTCCGTCCTTGGGAATGGCCTCACACCCACTACGGGCAATGCCGCAAGCGGTCCCACGGCGATAATGAATTCGGTCGTAAAATTACCTCTGCAGAAAATATTCAATGGCGCAAACCTCAATATGAGATTCAACGGGAAAAAAACATCTGCCGACCAGCTCTATTATCTCATCAAGGCGTATTTTGACGGGGGCGGTATGCAGGTCCAGTTTAACATGGTGGATACCGCCACATTGCGCGACGCTCAGAAACATCCCGAAAAGCACAGAGATCTTTTTGTCAGGGTCAGCGGCTATTCCGCTGAATTTGTAGGCCTTTCGGAAATTGCCCAGGAAGAAATAATCAGCCGCACTGAATTTGAACTGAAAAAATGAGGAAATCATGGATAAGATCACAAACGCCAGAGAAGCCATTGCGCATCACCTGAAAGACGGCGATCTGGTTTTCATCGGAGGTTATATCTGCCGCCCGCCTTTCTCATTAATTCACGAAATCATTCGGCAGCGCAAGCGTGATCTGACGATTGTCAGAAGCAATGCAGCCGACGACTTCGACATGCTGATCGGCGCGGGATGCGTCAAACGGTTCATCGCTACGTTTATTTCTCTTGGTCTGTACGGGCTGGCGCGATGCTTCAGGCGATCGATTGAAAAAGGAATTCCCCATAAGATCGAACTGGAAGAATACACGAATCTTTCGCTCCCCTTGATGCTCATGGCAGGAGCCTGTGGCATGCCATTTGTTCCGGTGAAGGACATGATAGGAACCGATTTGACTAAAATAAAATCCTTTCTTGGAGAGAATAAGTACAAAACCATCGACTCTCCTTTCGATGGAAAACCTGTAACGCTGGTGCCAGCATTAAACCCCGATCTGGCCATTATACATGTTCAACAGGCTGATCCGGAAGGCAACGCGCAAATCTGGGGAATAGGCGGAGATTGTAAATGGGGTGCGAATGCGGCGAAGAAAGTGATAGTAAGCTGCGAGCGCATCGTAAGCAGAGAAATCGTCGGCAAAGACCCATCCAGAACAATCGTTCCCGGTTTCAAAGTTGCCGCAGTAGTTGAAGAACCTTTTGGAGCACATCCTGGATATACGCCAGGATTCTACGATGTAGATTTTTCCTTCGGGTACTTATACCAGCAGGCATCCAGCACTGAGGAAAAATTCAACGAGTTCCTGAAAGAATGGGTGTTTGATATTGGCGACAGGACTGAGTATATCAATCATTATATCCATCGTTTTGGCTACGCCCAGTTTAAAAAACTGCAGGCGAAATTCGACTACAGCTATCCTGTTTCATACTCTTATTGACGAGGTGATGATCGTGACCGGGCATCCGAATGACTACAGCAAACCTGAACTTATGGCATGCTGCGGCGCCAGAGAAATCGAAGACTACAATATCGTGATTGTGGGAACCGGCTTTCCCACAATGTCGGCCAATATCGCGCGCTACACTCACGCGCCGAATGCGAAATTGATGCAGGAATCCGGTGTGTACGATGCGCAACCTCTCCGCCCGGCGCTTTCCGTGGGAGATCCCTGCCTCAATCCCGGCGCCGCAATGATAGGGGGCCTTGTCGATGTGATGGGCATGTTCCTTCAGGGAGGCTGGGTGGATGTTGGCTTCCTTGCCGGCAGTCAGGTTGACAAGTACGGCAATATCAATACCACTGCAATCGGAAATTACGAAAATCCAAAAAGCCGCCTGCCTGGATCCGGTGGCGCCAATCCCATCGGCTCCCTTGCAAAAAAAGTGCTCATCATATCCCTGCACGACACGAGGCATCTTGCGGAACGCGTTGATTTTATCACCACGCCCGGATATATCGACGGACCGGGAACCCGTGAAAAATTAGGTCTTCCCCCCAACACCGGCCCCAAGGTGATAATCACCAACAAAGGCGTGTTGCGATTCAGCGAAACCACAAAAACGGCATATCTCGATACCTATCATCCCGGATCGTCGGTTGATGAGATTGTCAAGCTCACGCCATGGAAACTTGACGTCAGCGATGATGTCCACGAAACAGAACCTCCGCGTGCTGAAGAGCTGAAGGCATTGCGAGAGATACTCGATCCTTTCCGCATGATAAACATCTACGAAAAGAGGGGATATGTGTAATGTAATATTCTGAAGAATTTTTATTACTACAAAATACAAAATTTTCCTGGAGGATTGTAATGAACTATACGAGAGAACTTGCCGAATTCACTGCAAATGTATCATACGATAAAATACCTAAAACATCCATCGAGAAAGCAAAATTATGCCTGGTGGATTATATCGCGAATGTGTACGGCTCATTGAAACTTGAAGCTGTACAGAAAGTAATCGATTTTATGACTTCAATCAACCAGGGCGGTTTTTCTTCAGTCCTCGGCACAAAGCTCTCAACAAACATGACCATCGCGGCATTCATCAACGGAACTACCGCTGAAGCAATCGAAGCCCAGGACGGCGTACGCTTCGGCGGAAATCATCCGGCATCAGCGATTATGCCGGTTGCACTCACTCTTGGAGAATACCTCTACAGCAGCGGGAAAAAAGTCATCGAAGCCGTCATCGCTGGCTATGAAGCGGCAAACAGAATAGCCGCATCAATGCATCCTTTTCACACACTTTCCGGTTTCCTTCCAACTGGTACATGCGGAACATTCGGTGCCGCCGCGGCAGCCGCAAAGCTGATGGGGCTTGATAGCAGAAAAACGCTCGATGCACTTGGAAATGCGGGATACATTTTGCCGATCTCAATGGCGGAACACCTGATGGGAGGACATGCTATAAAGATTGTGCAGGGAGGTCAGGCAGCAAGCGCAGGCATCATCGCCGCAGGCCTCGCATCACACGGCATTGAAGGTTTCCCCAAAGTGCTCGAGGGCTCCGATTTAAAAGGGGGCTTCACCCAGATCACCTCAAAGGCGGAGCCAAAACTTGAAAGGATCACCGAGGGGCTGGGCTCGCACTATACAATCGAAGATGTATATATCAAACCATTTACCGCCTGCAGGCACACACATGGATCGATTCAAGCTGCGCTGGAAATTCTCCAGGAAAGTGATTTCAAAATAGAAGATATTGAATCAATCGATGTATTCACCTATGGCGTCGCCGCGCTTGCGGTGGGCAGAAACATGTCGCCTGATTTCTCATTTGTTTCAGCGCAGTTTTCAATTCCATATACCCTTTCGGCCGCACTCATTGCAGGGCAGTTTGGCCCGGAGCAATTGCTCAACTCGAGCATCAACAATCCAGAAACCATCAGTCTTTCCAGAAAAGTGCACGTTATTGCAGATGATGAATTGAACAAAATATATCCCGACAAAACCGCAAGCAGAGTTGAAATTTCGCTTAAGAGCGGAAAGAAGCTCATCCGGCAAATCGATATTCCCAAAGGCGATCCGCGAAACCCCATGAATCTGCAAGAAATCACCGCGAAGATGCAGTTGTTTTCAGGAAAACCGGAGGCTGAATGTTCAAAGATTGCGGATACCGCAATGAACATCGAAACGCTGAAGGATATTCGCCGTCTCGTTACTATGATCAAAGGAGGATCACGACATTAATGAATTTTACATTATCCGAAGAACAGCAGATGCTCGTAGCAATGATTCGCGATCTGGGAGAAAAAGAAAAGTTCCGGGAGCTTGCGAAAAAGGTGGATGAAACATGTGAATTCCCAATGCATCTTCTGCCGCTTTATGCAAATTTAGGTCTTCTTGGTATGACATTATCACCGGAATACGGTGGAGGCGGCCAGCCGCTCATCAATGCCGTGCTTGCCATTGAAGAACTTGCGAAATTCAGCCCGATGATTGCAGCCCCGGTTTTCGAATCATCCGTGGGCCCCATCAAAGCGGTGGATATTCTCGGCACGGAGACACAGAAACAAAAACTCATTCCGGGTGCTTGCTCGGGAAAATATAGCGTTTCCGCCGCCATGACCGAACCTGAAGCCGGCTCCGATCTCACATCGCTTACATCAAACGCAATTGAAAATGGAAATTATTATGTTCTTAATGGAAGAAAATGCTTCATCACTGGAGGCGGACACGCAAGCCATTATCTTGTCTATACCAGATTCAATCAAACAAAAGGCTATAAAGGCATAGGCTGTCTTATCGCCGAAAAAGGAATGGAAGGCTTCAGCTTCGGGAAGCAGGAAAAGTTTATGGGGCTTCACGGCATGCCATCCTGCGATCTCATCTTTGAAGATGTCCGCATCCCCAAAGAAAATCTCATCTTAAAGCCCGGTGAATTCAACCGATTAATGGCGACGTTTCATATTGAACGTTGCGGAAATGCGGCGATGTGCCTTGGAATTGCAGGATCTGCACTTGAAGAAGCAAGGAAATATGCATCGGAAAGAACTGCATTCGGTAAACCGATCTGCGAATTTCAGGCCATTCAGTTCATGATCGCCGATATGGCGATGAAGCTGGATGCCGCCAGACTTCTTGTCTATCGCGCGGCTGAAAACGCCGGTGGCGATCTACCATCAATTTATGAGGCATCTCTGGCGAAAGCGTACGCGAATGAAATGGTGATAGAAGTGACAAACCTTGCGATGCAGATATTCGGAGGATACGGCTACAGTTCTGAGTTTCCAATTGAGCGAATGTATCGCGACGCCAAAGCATGGGGAGTCGCCGGTGGCACAATCCAGATGCTGAAAATCGGCATCGCGGGAATTCTATTTGGGAAGCGTTTCAATCAGAGGAGCTAAATGCGAATTTTTCAATATAAAAGCAAAGGAGTGAACAGATCGTACAATTCACATATCAATAATGGAGGACACCATGAGCAAGTATTACAAAAACACTGAGGAGCTGTACCAGATATACGGGTATTTTCTCGAGAAGGTGCTCGGCGATCCGAAAATCGGCCCCAAGATCGCGAAATCGGGTATCATCATCAAATTCATTTACACCGACCCGGATGCGGAAATTACAATAGATTTAAAAAATAAACCAGATAAGGAAGGCGTGTACGGTTCGTTCTACCTCGGGAAATGCGACATTGAACCCGATGTATGGTCAAAACAACCGGCCGATCATTCCCATCGTTTCTGGCATGGGCTTGAAAACCCGATCGCGGGAGTAACCAAAGGAATAATCAAGCAGGGCGGAAAGGTAACCGCGATGCTGAAGCTTTTGCCGGTCATCAAGTCGACTTTTCAGCAATTCCCGATCATCCTGAAGGAAATTGGAAGAGAAGATCTCATCGTAACTAAATGAGGGAACATGCACGCAAATACAGGAAAAATACTTCGCATCAATCTCGATGACAACAGCATTTCAGTATTTTCTCCCGATGAAGAACTGTATAAAAAATATATCGGCGGCAGCGGTCTTGCTGCAAAATTATTTTACGATATGGCGGATTTTAATTGTCCGGCGCTTGATCCGCAGGCAATGCTGATTTTTATGAACGGCCCTCTGGCTGGCGTGAAATTTTCCGGCACAAGCCGGATGAGTGCGGCAGGACGTTCACCGCTCACAAACATTTTTGCGGAATCATCATGCGGCGGACATTTCCCGCCACAGCTGCGCTATGCAGGTTTCGACGGTATAATCATCACCGGAAAAGCAGCAAAGCCTTCATTAATTCACATTACACGCGGGAAAGCTGAAATCGTAGATGCCGGCTGGCTCTGGGGCACCCCGATCTCAACTGCAAATGAAAAAATCAAAACGAAATTCGGAACGCAATCGAAATCGCTGGTGATTGGACCCGCCGGTGAACATCTAGTGAGTTTCGCATGTATTTTAAGCAACGCACACCACGCGTTCGGACGATGTGGTTTCGGAGCTATAATGGGTTCAAAAAATTTGAAAGCGATTGTCATTGATCATCAGAATTTCAATCAATCATACTATGATTCCGCAAAACTTCATACATTAACTAATGAAATCACGCCTCGAATAAAAGAGCACATATTTACTCAGGTTCTTAATGATTTCGGTTCTGCGGGAAATCTTGAAGGCCACATGTACACGGGGGATGTGCCGATAAAAAACTGGAGCGAAAACTTCAACGAAGAGATGGCGGAAAACCTGACGGGAAGCACGATCAGCGAACGCTACCTCACCAGAAAAGCATCCTGTGCCCACTGTGTTGTTGCCTGCAAACGGATTATACGGATCGAGGACAGCCCATTTGCGATTTCCGAGGGCCCCGGTCCGGAATACGAAACCGTCGCGGCGCTTGGATGCATGCTCAATTCATCCGATCTTGCGGCAGTGTGCAAAGCAGGCCGCGTATGTAACGATCTTGGCATGGACAGCATCAGTGCTGGCGCTACAATTGCATGGGCGATGGAAGCGTTTGAAAAAGGGCACCTCACCTTACATGAAACCGACGGCATCGCTCTTGAATGGGGAGACCTGTGCACGGTAATTGAAAAAGTGCTCCCGGCAATAGCAGCGCGAAAAGGCAACCTCGGCATGCTTCTTTCTCATGGGAGTAAAAAAGCTGCTGAGCACATCGGAAATAACTCCATTTCATATACAGCGCAATCAAAAGGCCTTGAAGCGCCGATGCACGACCCGCGCGGAGGCGGGCACGGACATGCCCTCGCCTACGCCGTAAGCCCGCGCGGCGCATGCCATGTATCGACCGCGATGCACTTTATGGAAACCGGCGCGTGCAATTATCCCGAGATCGGCTTTGAATTCGACCTTGAAGCGCTCACCGATGAAAAAAAGCCGGAAACCATGGTGCTTGCCGCATCAATAGGCTCAATCGAAAACAGTGCGTGCTTCTGCCAGTATGCCGACCGTCCGCTTTCATTCAACGAAATGCTTGAGCTCGTCAATCTGTCATCAGGTTACGGGCACACTTTGGATTCCTTTATCGAAGCAGGCCTTCGCATCTTTCATCTTAAAAGATTGATAAACCACAGATACGGCACGGTGAGAGCAGACGACGCACTTACGGAAAGAATGCTCGAGCCCGCGCGTGAAGGCGACGGAGCAGGCATATTAATAAACTTCGAGTCAATGTTGAACAAATTTTATTCTCTCATGAACTTTGATGATCAAAAAGGAATCGCAAAAGAAGAGACTCTCAGAAAATTGGATCTATTGTAAGATTTACTATCATGAGAAATCCATCAATCAGCATAACGATCGAAGGAGCCGGATTTCTACGAAAAAAAATCGGCACACGCACGATAGTGATGCCTCCGGGGAGCCGTGTTTCAGATATTAAAAAACAGTTTCCCGTCGATACAGATCTGCGCGTGATTGTTTTCGTAAACCGCAAAAAGGCATCCGATTCGCATGCATTGCACAACGGAGATTTGATATCAATCGTACCAATTTTTTTCGGAGGCTAAAAAAATATTTGCACACTCGCAAAGCTTATGATGTGATATATATGCTAACAAAAACCAATAAGATAATAATCGCATGCAAGCTTCATGATAACTTTTGTCATGATAGACATCTCAGTCTAATTATTGCAAAAGCCAAATATATTTATAATATTTTAATTTTACAACATAATAAAAAATTTTTTCTTGACAAAACCCTGCAATGCAATTATATTAAATGATAGATTTTTGTAAAATATTAATTTTAAGCAAAAACTATAACATTATTTCAGGAGTACAAATCGAGATTTGTTGATAATTATAGCATCAAAATAATTACATAGACCTACATTTCATAATAACATCGATTTCCGGGGGTGGATGTTATGACGTTACAGAAAAAAAATATAAACGGCCAGTTCTTATTAGCATGCCTGATTTTCCTCATGGGACTGGGCGCGCACTGCTCGAACAACGATTCCCTTGAATTTCAGCAACTCAAACCTGAACCAAAAGTGAAGCTTTTGCACGTGTTCGACAAAACGCCGGCAATTCGCTCAATGTTCGATAATCTGGAACCAAACGAATTCAACCGGCGCGCTAACGCGATGCTGGATGCGAATCCAGAATTTAACGCGCAACTCTATCTCATTTTAGGAAATTCGATGTATGGTGCCAATGCGACTCTTCCGGGGATTGTGCGTTCTCTTGCCGATAGCCTGAAAGCATTCCATCAGGCATACGCAAAGGATCCCGGCTCTCTCGATACCACTCTGGATGTTGCGCAAAAGGTATTGGATCTCGACCGCTCTGTAATGACAGAAGGCATAGATTCCCTCATCGATCTCGCTGAAAAGCTTCGCAACTGGGAGGACATAAACCGCGACAACGTGATCGATCCCGATGAGCGCGCGTTTTACTGGGATCTTTTCAGCCCATATCAGGAGCTTTCCGACATGGGATACCGCGGCATCAACACTCTCATAGAAAACCTCCGCGTGGGATATACATTATTCGACAATGCAAATGATTTTAAAAATCCTGCAACCCTCATGAAGGATTTCTACCTGAGCCTGCTCGATGAAAATGTGGACGTAGAAAAACGAATGGCGGAACTCATCGATTCAATCGAACGGCCCGAGCCCGGCGAGAGCATTCGCAACATAGAGGAGGAACTCGCCGACTGGATGGCTGCCGATCCGGTGAAAAAAGGAATCACGGATTTTCTGATACGCGAATTCTATCCCATGATAAAAAATCCGGTTTTAAGCGGGGTTTTACTGCCGGCGAACTTCTCTTCATTAGAGCTACCTCCGTATTTAAAAGAAAATGGCGAAAACAGCCCGGAATTTTATAAGAATTTCATCCGCCGCGGACGCTGGCTTTTAGATGAGCAGATGAAAATTTTAACCGCAACGCCGAAGGGGCTTTCGCTTACCGCTGAAAAACAATCCTCCGATACCACCCTTCTTACGCAGTGGCTGGCTGACAGCTTTCAGAAAGACATGCTGAAATACGACGATCTTGAAAGCGTTGAGATTTTCGATTTTGAGGAAAACGAGATTTTGCACTGGCTTGGATCCGACGATCCCGATGACGGGTTTTACAGCATCGGAGAGCGCTTGAAATCGTCGCTGAAACTCACAAATCATCCCGATGACGCCGGCATTACAAAAGATATAATCCGCAAAACTGCCTGGAGCGGATTGACGTATACGAACATTGTACCGGGGTATAC
>CAKZSV010000062.1 GCA_937921485.1 uncultured bacterium | reverse complement strand
CACCGACGCTGGTGCGTTCATGAAGGTTAGCGCAGAAGCGGGGGTCGGTGCGCTCATTGCATTATCCCACCGTCGTTGGTGTGTTCATGAGGTTTGCTTTCTCGCTGTGGTCGGTGCGCTTGCCGGATTATCGCACCGACGCTGGTGCGGTCATGGGGTTTGTGCAGGAGCTCGGGTCGGTGCGCTTTCCGAATTATACCACCGACGCTGGTGCGTTCATGGAGTTTGCTTTCTTGCTGTGGTTGGTGCGCTAACGAATTATCCCACTGACGCTGGTGCGGTCATGGGGTTTGTGCAGAAGCTCGGGTCGGTGCGCTCACGGCAATTATCCCACTGACGTTGGTGTGTTCATGTAGTTAGCTTTCACAGCGTGGGTCGGTGCGCTCTCTTTGCGGCAAATACTTATTGACAATTTTCATTCTTCCCTCTTAGTATTCTTTTATAAGCAGTGGGTGCTGTATAAGCCCAACAGCAGAATGTAGTAAGCAAGGGGGAGCCTATGAACGCAAAGCGCTGGGTGTGTCTGGCCATGCTTGCAATCGTTGTTATGGTGGTATCCTGTTCGGCGAAGCGCGCCGTGGTGAGCCAGAGGCAGAAAGTTATGCCGGGTACAAGCATCGCTGTAATAGTGGACCATCCGAATAATATAAAAAATCTGGTCATCTCGCGCTTCATGGAAAAAAACTTTCAGGTAATGGCCTTCAACGCATCGGACATCTACGAAATGAAGGATATCTTCGACATCAAGGATTTCAAAAAAGTATCCTATTCCGTTTCGGTGAAGGACGACGATAAATCGCTTTTAGGGATGGAACGCACCTTCGACAATGTGTACAAACTTCACGTGTACAATTTCGAAATCAGCAAAGCGGAAACGCTTGCGCAGATTCGCCAGAAGTGGAACGTGCGCTACCTGGTTCTCATGGATCTTCGGGATTGGGAAAGTGTCTCGTGGGCTCGGGCTATCAATCTGGATACCTTTGAAATCGTATGGCTTGAAAATTATCCCACGAAATACGGTGACACGCCCGAAAAAATTGTGGACCATTTCATAGCAAGTATGAGCGGTTCGCGATGAAGCGTCTCGTTTTATTTGTTATAGCATGTGCTCTTCTATTTTCAGATTCCGCCGATTCATCACGGCCGAAGCCAATCGTGGCCTTCGGTTTTCTCGCGAACGAAACTGCCGGAGGCGCGTATTCTTTTATTGAAACGATTTTCCCGAATGCGTTCGCGCGAGCGATAGCAGATAGATATGATGTTGAAGTCATGCCTATTTCGGATACCGATTCTGTATTAAAAAAAAATAAGGATTCGCTGAAAAAATCTTACGCGTATTATGAACTTCCCGAACTTGTGGATAAATTGAAGGCTCAGCTATTCATCAATGGAAGTTATGAAGTGCGGGACGGAAAGACATTCCGCATATCGGTTAACGTGTTTACCAAAGGTTCGAATGAAGTCTTCACCTTTACGAATATCGGTAAAATGGAATCAGACGTGCGCCGCCTTGTTGAGAGGGTTGGCGTCATCATCATGGATTTTTTCGAAAAAGACCATTACAAGTTACGCGACATTCCTCCGTCAAGCCGCATCGGCATTCTCACGAATCTGGACAATATCGAACTCAACTGCCTCTACGCGGCCTTCCTCGACAAGAATTATCAGGTCATCGCCATACAGGGTAATCATCTGAAGTCGTACCTCGGGAATGAATCCATAGAGAAATTCAAGTACCTGCGAACTGGCCGCTCATCTTTTGCTTCCATAACAGACTGGCGGAAAATAACGATTCATACGGGAAGCTGGGCCAACATGAAACATCGGCGCGGAATCGAGCTTGTCAAAAAAATGTACCGGATTTACGATCTCGGCTATGCGGAAATGAAAGACAGCGCGCTTTCTCGCTTTCGCGCGGCATTTTCCGACAAACTTGATTATCTTATGATCATCGGTTTTAACGACCGGCGGACGTCAGCGTGGATGCGCTGTATTGATCTTCGCGAAAAAGACCTGGTGTGGATACAGGACGATTATCGCTCTAATGCGGGCGATCCTCTTATCAGCCTTTCACGGAAAATTGTCGA
Organism: uncultured bacterium; assembly: GCA_937921485.1. Taxonomy (GTDB): domain Bacteria; phylum Spirochaetota; class UBA4802; order UBA4802; family JAGODF01; genus DYLV01. Next base: position 21,639 of record CAKZSV010000062.1, on the reverse strand, counting down.
ATCGCTGGCGCAGCCGTCTGCGAATCCCTTTGTGATTGGCGGTAAGTTTAATTAACTGAATTTAGAATTATACTGGTGATGTATTATATATTCGGCGATATTCACGGTTGTTTTGATAAACTAATATTTCTCTACGATCAGGTGAAAAAACGGATTTCGAATGACGATACATTAATATTCCTCGGCGATTACATAGACAGGGGCAAGTATTCGTATGAGGTGATTGAATATCTGTTGCGAATCAGGGACACGCAGAGGAAGGCGGTTTTTCTCATCGGCAATCATGAGCGTATGCTTTTTGACTTTATTGAAGGCAATGATGCCGGCGGCAATTACCTCTACAATGGAGGAACGGCGACGCGTCAGAGCTATGCCAACCGCTTCGGCTCTTTTCACATTCCCGAAACGCACTGGGAGTTCTTTCGCGGCCTTGTGTATTATTTTGAGGGCGATGATTTCATTGCCGTGCACGCGGGACTCGACCCCCGGGTGACTAATCTCGAAGCGCAGAGCGCCGAGGACATGGTCTGGATCCGCGAAAAATTCTATCGGGCTAAATTCCGCTTTCCCAGGACGGTGATTTTCGGCCATACGCCGACGTATCATCTGCACGGGAAATGGGGTGTACCGTATATCGACGAAGAGCGGAACATCATAGGTCTGGATACCGGTGCGGTGTATGGCGCTAAGCTCACGTGTATGGCATGGCCAGAAATGAAATTTTTTCAGGCATAAACGCTATCCGGCGATATCGCATCATGAGCAGGTGCGGATTTGTTCCAATTGTGAGGTCCGTGAAATGAAGCATTTCCGATTTTTAATTCCGGCCGGTATTGTTATTGCGATACTGCACATGTATCTGGCGGTTTTCAGTCAGGAGCAGCAAATTCCGGAGTTTAAAATATACGGTGGGGTGGAGGCCGTACGCGGTGATGGCACTGTTTCGATTCTCTTCAATCGCCTTCCTGACCGGGACAGCTTCGGCATCATCGAAGACGGAAGGATTATCGGCAAAGTGGATCTTATCGATCGGCCGGGTTTCTTCAACGCGAAATTCAATATATATCGCTGCATGGCGCATTATACCATCGTCAATCCTCGTGATTCGGTGCTGCTCAAAGCGGGCAGCTCTGTAGGCATCTCGATGCCGCATGAAAAAGGAAAGAGGGATTTTTCTGATAAGCCATTTCCGCTTCCGCGCCGCTTCAAATCGGCTATCATCGGCAAAAAAGATGGAAGGGAAATGGTCTTCGTGCCGGGAGGCAAGTTTGTTCTGGGCAGCAATAATCATGGAAAAGAGGAATATCCCGAGCAGATTTCAGAAACTGGAGATTTCTATATCGACAGGTGCGAAGTATCGAACAGGGATTATTTACAATACGTGCGCGAAATGAAAGTGCCGTTTCCTGCCTCATGGAACGGCGCGGAACGGGACGACGATCTTCCCGTCATGGTGAATTATCATGAGGCCGAAAGCTACGCTCGCTGGGCGGGGAAAAGGCTTCCCACTGAAAAGGAATGGGAAAAAGCGGCGCGCGGTTCGGGGCTGGTATATGTGCGAAAGCCGGATGAATCGTACGAGTTGATAAAAAAAACGCGGGAATACCCATGGGGCGGATTCGATCCTTCAAAATCGAACATTGCGGCTTTCTGGGAAAATCCTGGCATACGGAAAGATTATACGGAAAAATTTCCCAGGGGGCTTTTGCCGGTACATTTTTTCGAAGGAGCGGGCGAATCGCCCTATGGTGCGCTCAATATGTGCGGCAACGCTTCTGAATGGACTTCGAGTTTTTACCGCGCATATCCCGGTAACCCATACCCCGCACCGAAATTCGGCACCATGTATAAGGTAGTCCGGGGAGGAAACTGGTTCAGCAGTCCTGAGTTTGCCCGCGTTTCGTCTCGCCAGGCCGGGGGGCTTCCGAGCCTGTCCAGAGATTACGCGGGATTTCGATGTGCGAAGGATCCCCTGGAAGAAGATTTGATTGTGGAATCGCGTTGACAGATAATGGCGGATATTGTAGGTATACAGCGCAGCTGTGCAACATGAGGTGAGAGGGAATTTCATGAGAGCGTTTTATCTTATAGCAGAAAAAATCAGCTATACCTTTGCCGTGGCTTTTTTTACTATTTTCGGCGGCTGGATGGGGGCGGTGTTCGGATATTACCTCGGCACCTCCTACACGCTCATTTATTACGATTTAATCACCTCCGATGTGTTGCGCTGGCTGCCGCTCTGCGTTCTCATCCCCACGTTGCTTCATTATACACATTACGGTATTCTAACGCCGATTAAAATTCCAGCCCTCCAGAAACCCCTGCGCATTATCAACCGCAATTTTCAGGGTGATAAAATGAGGGAAAACCTGTCCGATCAGGAACTCAAGGAACTCTATCACGCATTCTGCGATCTTCCGCTGTGGAATGCGCTTGCTGCAGGTTCTTACGGCACGCTGTGCGGGCTTGTTCTCATGGGCTTTTTCTATCTGGATCATACGCTTGCGGGAACATTCACGCCGGTACTCATGAAGGTGCTTGTGAAAATGGGTTTGATCGCGGTGGCGATTGTGATTATTCTCTATAGCATGTCCACCTATCTCATCACTGAGATCATAACCAGCAGGGAACGCGCGCTTTGCTTTAACGAGCTTTTCAAACGGCAGATCGTTCAGAGGCCGAGGGTTCTGGTAAACCTGCGGGTAAAGTTTTCTTTCTTCGTTGTCCTTTTAGTGATTGCGCTTCTTACGTTTGCGGCATTGACACAAAAGAGCGTTTTTTACGGCGAATATGATATTTTTGCTTCGATAATCTACATCATCGTATCGGTGCTTGCGGGTATATTCCTCATGTTTTTCAATACCCGTTCAATCTTGCAGATTTTACGGGAGATGGGCCGTGTGGCCGGCGCGATTTCTTCGGGCGGCGAGGCGGAATTTCGCCTGCATTCTCTGGATACCGAGTTTTCAAACATCGAATATTCGGTGCTTGAGATGTCCAGGGAAATCTTTGATTTCAGGCGCAATCTCGAACAGCAGGTGGAGCAGCGCACGCTCGAACTTCAAAATGTGCTTACCGACCTCAAAGAGAAGGACGACCTGATTCAAAAGCAGCTCGACATGGCCAGCATCATCCAGCGCAGTATTCTGCCCGGTCACATTGACGAATGGCTGGAAATAAAATTTTCCGTGCGCTACATTGCAATGGAAAAAATCGGCGGGGACTTCTACGATGTGTACCAGCTTCGCGACAATAAGATGGGACTCCTTGTGGCTGACGTTTCCGGCCACGGCATCCCCGCTGCGCTGGTGACGACGATGGCAAAGATTTCATTCGGGAACGCCTGCACAAAGTTCGATTCTCCGCGCCGCATTTTTCAGGAGGTCAATCAGAACATTCTTGATCACGTCAAGACGCAGGATTACCTCACCGCGTTTTTTCTTGCTATCGATGAAGAATACAATGTGACCTACGCGAACGCCAGCCACCAGAAGGCGCTTCTGGTTCGGACCGAAGAAGGGAAAATTGAACACCTCGATACCAACGGGCTTTTCATCGGCGCGATCGAGGAAGCGCGCGAAACGTATGAGGAGAAAACGACGCGCCTTTCGTACGGCGATAAAATCATTCTCTATACGGACGGTATTCCGGAGGCGACGAATCTTGCGCGGGAGGAATATTCCAACGAGCGTTTTGAAGAGGTAGTGCTGAAAAACCGGCATCTTTCGCTTGAGGATTTCACCAGCTTCATCATTGAAGACGTGCAGAGGTTTGTGGGCAACGCGCCGGTGGAGGATGATATCACGCTGCTCGTGCTCGAATTGGTGCGCGATGAAGCGGTGGATCTTGTGAAGCAGTCAAGAAAGCTTGCTGAAGACCAGAAAATATACGAAGCAATCGAAGTGCTCGAAAGGGGGCTTGCGGTGTTTAAGGACAACCGCAAGCTCATTTATAATCTTGCAAAATATTATTTCAAAGTGAATAACTATGGAAAAACTGTTGAATACACCGGCAATTATCTGAAGCAGGATAAGAAAAATAAGTATGCATATTATCTTGGCGGTGCGGCGTTTTATCAGATGTTCGACTATAAGAATGCGGCCGATTTTTTAGAAAACGCCGTGCGCATTGATCCAAATTTCGTGAATGCGCATCTTGCTCTCGGGATGGTATATAAAAAGAAAGGAGATATCGCGGAGGCGCTCAGGTCGTTTGAAAGGGTGCTCGCGCTCGAGCCCGACAATAGAATCGCGCAGTATGAGGCGGGAATGCTTCGGAAGAAAGCGAAGTGATCTTTACTACGTGGATGGGTGGTATTTGTTGAGCGGTTTTGCTTTGCAGTTTTTCACGCATATCAGCACGCGGCCGATTATTGAATGTAGCTCATTTCTGTTCGCATCTCGCCGCCTTTTTTTCCGCTATTTCCCGATCGCGGTTTTTATTGCGCTGTCGTTTGCGCCTGCCTCATCCCAGGATGAGCGGAAAATCGAGCTTACCGCGCAGGAAATGATTGCCCGCGCCGACCGGGTGCTCGATTATCCGCAGGGCATCATCCGGGGGCGGCTCATGCACATCATGCCTACAGGGAAAACCTATAAGGTCGATATCACCGGGTATATCGATAAGACCGATTATCTTTTCTCTTTCAGCACCGCTGAACGCGGCGAACAGCTGAAAGTGCTTTTCAACTTCGGCGGTGAAGAAATCTGGGTGTACAATATGTTGTCCACGAAGCTTTTCCATAAAACTGGAATTGATAAATACGAAGCGATTGCGGCGACGAATTTTTCCTTCATCGATTTTTCAAATGCGGATTTGCAGAGCAACTACACGGCGAAAATAACCGGCACTGCTGTTATAAAGGAACAGGAAACCTACCGCCTGTCGCTGACCCCGATTTTTCGGGGCGGGGCGTACGGCAATATGACGGTGTATGTAACGAAGGGTACGTATTTCCCGCTTCGAATTGATTATCACGATACTGACGGCGTGATTTTCAAAACTCTTTCGATCGTCGAAGTCGCAAAGGTTGGCTCAAGAAATTTTCCTGTGCGGTACGATATGCTGGATATCCGCAAGGGCACTCTGACCATGCTCACCTTTCACGGATTTGAGGAAAATATAAAATTCGACAAGAAAATATTTTTTCATCAAACGCTGGGTAAATAGCGATGCCGCAGTTTTTTGTTACCGTTCCGTCCGGAGAAACACGTTGCCGCATAGAAGGTCCGGATTTTGAACATCTGACCAGGGTCCGCCGCGTACGCGCAGGCGATACAGTAACTCTGAGAAATTCTGATGGAACTCTTCTTCCCGGCAGGGTGACGGAAATATTTGACAGCTCGATGGCCGTCGAGATACTTGGCCGAAAAGAAGCCGCTGATAGTTCGTATTCTTTCACTCTCGGAATAGGCATTCTTAAAGGATGGAAATTCGACCTTGTCATTCAGAAGGCAGTTGAAATTGGCATTACTGCCATTGTTCCTTTGATGACGGAGCGTTCCGTGCCCCATATCGAGGGGAAAGAGGGGAAAAAACTTGCGCGATGGAGAAAAATAGCGCTGGAAGCTTCAAAGCAGTCTCTTCGTTCGCAGATTCCGGGTATCGCGATGCCATGCGATTTTTATAGCTTCATTGCGGGCATACAGGCTGGAGATAAATTTATTGCGCATCCGGGTGATGATGCAGCAGAGTTGAAAGAGTTAATGAAAACAACCGTCCGCGCCGATACAATCACACTCTTGATTGGTCCGGAGGGCGGTTTTTCGGAAAAAGAAGTTGGCGCTGCACTTGCGGCAGGATTCAAAGCATTCAGGGTTGGCACAAATTGCATGCGCGCAGAAACCGCGGCGATTGTGCTTCCCGCGATCTTTATGTACGAATGGAGTGATTATGTGTAAAATAACCGTCAATGGAAGAGAAATTGTATTTTATAAAAAAACGATAAGCGATCTCATAAATCAGTATAAAATGGATCCGAAAAAAATCGTCGTGGAACGCAATGGCGAAATCGTGCATCGCGAAGCCTATGGTGCAACAGAACTCAAAGAGGGTGATGTGATTGAGATTGCCCGTTTTGTGGGCGGAGGATGATGCGCGCGGATGATTATGCCGATGGATGAACTGCGTGCCGCAATTGATGCGAACTTCAACCGCTCGATGGAAGGCCTGCGGGTATGCGAAGATATCTGCCGCTTCGTTCTGCACGATGAAATTCTTTCCAGGCGGGCGAAGGAATACCGGCATGCGCTGGCAGAGCTTTCATCTCTGTGGATGAAAGTAGATATGCTTTCTGCAAGGGATATCGCCGCAGATCCAATAAAGTTTGTGCACCTGGAAGAAAAATTGCCGATGGAAAGTGATAATCCGATTGAAGTGCTCTTCCTTCGGAATATCCGCCGTGCCATAGAAGCTGTTCGCTCAATCGAAGAATGCGCACGAATCGATAATAAAGATTATGGCAGTTTTCAATCGCTGCGCTTTCATCTCTACTCCTTTGAAGCGGAAGCAGTCGATGCGATTACCCGAAAGCATATCCAGCGGTATTTTCATAACGCGCTTTATGCGATCTTAGATCCCGCATTTGCCGGCGATGATCTGTATGCCGCAACTGCTGCGCTCATCGAAGGCGGCGCGCGCATCATCCAGCTTCGAATGAAGCATGCGCCGGCAAAGGAGATACTGGAACAGGCCCGTATCATCGGCCCTCTTTGCAAAACGCATGGAGTGGTGTTCGTCATCAACGACAGGCCCGACATTGCCCGCTGCGTTAACGCCGATGGCGTGCACGTGGGCCAGGATGACATGTCGGTCGCGGATGCGCGCAGGATTTTAGGCGTGGGCAAGATTGTGGGAAAATCAACACATTCCCTTGAAGAGGCGCGTGAGGCAGTGAAGGAACTGCCCGATTATATTGCTATCGGGCCGGTGTTTGACACCGCAAGCAAGGATGGGAGCATGCTGCGCGGAATAGGAATAGATGCGGTGCGGAAGGTGGCAAAGGAATCGAATGTGCCGGTGGTGGCGATTGGCGGAATAACAACCGATGTCGTCGATGCGCTGAAAGATGCGGGAGGCACGTGCCCGGCAGTGATGTCGGCGCTTTTTCGTGGGGATATAGCGCGGAATTGCCGTGAATTTGTCGCAAAGCTCTCAGGGAATCACTGAGCATATGAGCTATGTCATCGATGAGAAGATATCTCACCTCAAAAGAGAAGTCGCAGTAAAGCGCGCCGCGTGGTATGATGCCCGATCGAAGATCCGCGCGAGAAAAAACGAATTGCTTGCAATGAGCTTCGAGATATCTGCAGTTCGAAAGGATCGAGAATATAAGCGATTACAAAAACAAAAGAAACGCCTTTCAAAGGAGATCCGCCACCTTGAACAGAAGATCAACAGGGCGATCGCGCGACAAGGGAAAAAAGTCAGCAATAAGGAATAGCGCGAAAAAAGATACACGCGCCGAAATAATCTATCCGGCATACTGCATGCCCGATGGTTCCGTGATTGAAGAGCCGCGCTACCGTCCCGCGTTTCGTACCGGTCGGTCGATAGTTCCGGTGGACCAAAACGAGCTTATTCCGCTTCCTTTCGGGAGCGTGCTTTTTTCTCTTCCGGGGCGTTTTCCGGTATTTTTCAATTTCAGGGGCGAAGAAGTTATTGTTAAAAAGGCTCCCGGTTCATCGCAGGAAATTTCCGCAGCCTCGGCGTTTTTAAGTTCCGGATATCTTCGCACCTATTTGCCCGCCTACGTGAAACCCGATTCCGCGCCGCCGCTTTCGCTGTGGGCCTATGCCGGCGTGGTGATAAAAAACGGCGCGTTCCGGGTTCCTGCGCTTCGAATTGATGAAGATCCCCGGTCGGATGCGCAGCTTCATCAACACGATGACGAACTTCACCGAAACATAAAGGAGATGAAGCCGCTCCTTGAGGGAAACCGGCTTGCATCCCAGCTTGCGCACTGTGCCACCGAATACCGATGCCTCTGCGCCCGGAATTTTTTTCTAAGCCGTTATGAAGCGCCCGTGCCGACAAGCCCTGCATGCAATGCGCGGTGCGTCGGATGTTTATCGAAGCAGGAGGAAAGCGGGTTTTGCTCATCGCAGGAGAGGCTCTCGTTTGCTCCAGCGCCGGAAGAAATCGCGGAGGTGATGCTCTATCATTTTGAACGTGTCGATGCCGCGGTGGCGAGCTTCGGGCAGGGCTGTGAAGGCGAGCCGCTTTTGCGCGGAAAGGATCTTGCGCGCGCTATTGCACTGGTGCGTGAGAAGACGCCGCGTGGGACCATCAACCTGAACACCAACGGATCCAGACCTGACGAAGTGAAGCGGCTCATCGACGCGGGACTCGATTCAATCCGCATTAGCCTGAACTCGCCCACGGAGGAATATTATACGAGCTATTTCCGGCCTCAGGGGTATTCTTATGGTGATGTCATTCGCTCAATTGACATTGCGCTCGATGCGGGAATCTTTGTATCAATTAATCTTTTCTTTTTGCCCGGATTCACGGACATGGAATCGGAAGTGGATTCGCTTTTCGCGTTTCTAGAAAAATTTCCCGTGTCGATGATACAGGCTCGAAATCTCAACATCGATCCCGACCTGTATCTTGATTCCATTGGTTTCCGTGAATCAAAGCCATTGGGTATCCGCTCGCTTCTGTCGATGCTTTTTGCAAGATTCCCGAAAATGAAAATTGGATACTACAATCCGCCAAAGGAGAAATTCCAATGAAAATTGCAATTACGGGAAAAGGCGGCGTGGGAAAGACAAGCATTGCCGCGGCAATCGCTCTCATGCTGGCAGAGCGCGGGCACAGGGTTCTGGCGGTCGATGCCGATCCCGACGCCAACCTCGCCCCGGCGCTCGGCATTCCCTATGCTGAGCACGGCAGGATACGAACAATCGCACGTGAAAAAGATCTCATTGAGCAACGTACCGGAGCCGGTGCTTCCGGTGGCATCTTTAAGCTGAATCCTGAAGTTTCCGATGTCGCTGATAAATTTGCCTTCCGCTATCGAAACGTTGATCTTGTGGTGCTCGGTGCCGTGCGTTCAGGTGGAGGTGGATGCGCTTGCCCCGAAAGCGCGTTTCTGCGTTCTTTAGTGCAGGAATTGGTTTTGAGAAGAGATGAACATCTCGTGCTCGATATGGAGGCAGGCATTGAGCATCTTGGCAGGGCCACCGCACGGGGCGTGGATGCATTTATCGCGGTTGCGGAACCCGGCGCGCGGTCAATCGCGACTGTCCGGCGCATTGCACAGATGGCCGAACAGATCGGCATTATGCGCACATACGGTATTATCAATACTATCAGAAACACGCGGGATGCGGAATTTTTACAATCCGGGCTTTCCGATTTTGAGATACTGGGGGCAATACCGTATCATGAAGCGATACGCGCCAACGACAGAGATGGCCGGGCGGTGATCGATGAGTTGCCCGATGAAATCCGGTCATGTTTTGACGCGCTTGTCGAGCGCCTTTTAGTAAAATTTTCTTGACCGATAATCCCTTTTCTTTAGCGTGAAAACCTCCGGACGCGCCCGCAGCCTCAGTCCGACCGCACGAGTTCGGTGAGCAAAAATACATGCGTGTAATCACCATAATGCTGTCCGATGAATAATCCGGCAAGGAGACCGATATGAAAGAAAAATTTTTAGCTACTGCCATTGGAAGCTTTCCCCACGATGAAGCAAAAAAAGCCGTGGATATCATCATTGAAACGATGCCCGAAGCGCCTGTCTGGCCGCAGCTTCCGAAAATCGGACTCACCGAGCAGATGGAGATTCAGTATTCGGAAAGCATGCCGCGAGCGGTTATCGATTCTGAAAAAGGGCGAATGTATTTCGATACCTCCGGCGATTACTCGGAAGAGCTTGCCGCTTTCTATGAGTCGTACATGAATGCCGCTGAGGGTGATGGCGATCTTTCTCCTTTTGCGGTATCGCCGAATTATTCACGGGGTATTTATGAACTGGAAGCGAGGCTTTCAACGGGCGGGAGAAAATACCCCTATGTAAAAGTGCACACTACCGGCCCCTGTTCGTTTTCTCTCACCGTGGTCGATGAGCAGAAGCGCGCGATATATTATAATGAAGAATTCCGGGATGTGGTGGTGAAAGCGCTTTCCATGAAATGCCGATGGCAGATTAAAACATTCGCGCCTTTTGCGGAAAAGATTATCTGCTTCATCGATGAGCCGATTCTTTCGGCATTCGGTTCATCGACCTATATTTCCGTCAAACGGGACGATGTGGTATCGCTCATCCGCGAAATGGTGGATGCCATCCACACGGAAGGGGGAATTGCCGGCGTGCACTGCTGCGGCAACACCGAGTGGCCCATTCTCATCGAAGCAGGCGTGGATATATTGAATTTAGACGCCTATCTGTATGGCGATACCATTGCGCTGTATCCTGAAGCTGTGAAAAAATTCATTGAGCGCAATGGAATAATTGCGTGGGGAATTGTTCCAACATCGGTGAGCATTCGAAAGGAGAGCGCAGCCTCCCTGGAAAAACGATTTGATGAACTCGTGGCGAATCTTTCAAAGAAAAGCGGTATTGCTTCCGATGTTCTCCATGAACGTGCAATTATCACGCCGTCGTGCGGGACGGGATCTATGAATGTTGATGATGCCGAGCGGGTTTTTCACACGCTGCATGAGCTTTCGAGTACTCTAAAAAAGCGTTGAAATGCCATGTCCTATACCATCGCGATAACCGGCAAGGGAGGAACGGGCAAGACGACCATTGCCGCTCTCATCGTTGTGGCAATGACACGTGCTGGCAAATGTCCGGTGCTGGCGGTGGATGCCGATCCCAATGCCTGTCTCGATGTGGCGCTGGGGGTTGAAGCGAAAAACACAGTTGGCCGATTGCGCGAGGATGCGCGAATACTTGCATCGGAGCATCCCGATATTTCAAAGCGCGAGCTTTTAGAGTTGAAGATTTCCGAAAGCCTTGTGGAGGGCGAAGATTTCGATCTCATCGCAATGGGGCGACCGGAAGGGCCTGGATGCTACTGCTACGCGAACAATGTGCTGCGCGAGGTGCTGAAAGAAATTTCTGATAATTATCCATACGTAGTTATCGACAATGAAGCGGGGCTTGAAAATCTCTCGCGCAGGATTGTGCGCCGCGTGGACGCGCTTTTAGTGGTGGGCGAACCGTCGCGAAACGGCATCGCGACGCTGCATCGGATACAGGCGCTTGCCGCAGAAATGAATATTGAATATGGGAAGTTCATTGCGGTGGTAAATCGGGTGCATGATATACAAAATACCTATGATGACCTGAAACAGAAGATGGGAGCGGACGGAATTGTTCTTCTGCCTCATGATGATGACATACGAATGTGGAACGAAGAAGGGAGAAGTTTTTTTTCGATACCGGAAAATAATGCGATATATCGGAAGGTGCGCGACGAGATCGCAGCGCCAATACAATAATTTTTTAGAAATGGGAATCTATGGAAAAGGAAAAGAAGGAAGCAAAAGAGCGAGCAGTTGATTCTGCATCCATAGCGATAATTGAGAAAGCGGAGCGGGAAAGTGTGCGCCTGAGCTTTTTCCGCATGGACGAGCAGGGATCCCAGTGCGGCTTCGGAAAAAGCGGTGTCTGCTGCCGCATCTGCCACATGGGGCCGTGCCGCATCAGCGCGAAAGCGAAATTCGGCGTCTGCGGCGCCGATGCCGATACCATCGTTGCGCGCAATTTCCTTCGCGAGGTGGCGGCAGGATGCGCCGCGCATTCGGATCATGCGCGTCATCTGGTATTGCTTTTAAAAAAAGTGGCACAGGGGAAAGCGGGCAATTATGTGCTCAAAGACCGCGACGCGCTGCATCGTGTGGCGAAAAAATACGGCGTAGCCGTTGAGCAGAGAAACGACGCCGAGATTGCTTCGGAACTTGCCGATGTACTGCTCGCGGAGTTCACCGCGCAGGAAGAACATCTGAAAACGCTGAAACTTGCGCCGGAAAAACGCCAGAGGCTGTGGGAGAAGCTGGAAGTTGAGCCGCATGGAGTTGACCGGATGATTGTGGAGTCGCTCCACCGTACGCACATGGGCGTCGATCATGACTTCGCGCACATCCTGATGCACGCGTTTCGCGCGTCCCTTGCCGATGGGTGGGGCGGCTCGCGCATCGCAAGCCAGGTTTCCGACATCCTCTTCGGCACGCCGACGCCCGTGCGCTCGACGGCAAATTTAGGGGTGCTTGGAGAGGGGACGGTGAACGTGGTGGTGCATGGACATGAGCCTGCGCTTTCCGAAATGCTTGCGGCTGCCTCAAAAGATCCCGAGATCATTGAGGCGGCAAAAAAGGTGGGTGCGGAAGGGATCACGCTGGCGGGAATATGCTGTACCGCCAATGAAATTCTCATGCGCCACGGCATTCCCATTGCGGGAAATTTTCTTCAACAGGAGCTGGCGGTCGTCACAGGCGCGGTCGAAGCGCTCATCATCGACGTGCAGTGCTGCATGCCGGGACTGGCTGAGGTGGCGGCATCGTACCATACCGAAATCATTTCAACCAGCGACATTGCGCATACCGTGGGTGCAGTTTCCATCCAATTCACTGCAGAAGAAGCGTATGATGGTGCGAAGCGAATTCTTCTTCGCGCTATTGAAAATTTCACCCGCAGGGACCCATCCAAAGTGTTCATACCGAAAGAAGCAAAACCTCTTGTCGCGGGCTTCAGCGTGGAAGCCATCCGCTACATGCTTGGCGGGCGATTCCGCGCTTCCTACCGGCCGCTCAACGATGCCATCATGCAGGGAAGAATTCGGGGCGTGGCGGGCATTGTGGGGTGCAATAATCCCAAGCAGAAGCTGGATGAATACATCGATACCCTCACCGGGGAGCTCCTACAGCGAAATGTGCTGGTGCTCAAAACCGGGTGCGCGGCAATCGCTTCGGCGAAGGCGGGATATCTTACGCCGGAGACCGCGCTGCGGCAGGCCGGGCCAGGGCTTCGCGAAGTCTGCGAGGCGATCGGCATGCCGCCGGTTTTGCACATGGGAAGCTGCGTGGACAATTCGCGCATATTAGAGGCAGCGACTGAAATCGTATTTGAAGGCGGTTTGGGCGATGATCTTTCGATGATTCCCGCGGTTGGAGTGGCGCCGGAATGGATGAGCGAGAAGGCAATTGCCATCGCCATGTATTTTGTGGCATCGGGAATTGATGTGATTCTCGGCCATCCCTTTTATATTTCCGGCTCGGAAAATGTGACGCGCTTTTTGAATGAAGAATCGAACAATATTTTCGGTGCGTCATTCCATGTATACGATAATCCCCGTGAGGCGGCGGATGCGATTATGGTCATCATTGAGCGAAAGCGCGACGCGCTCGGCATCAACCAGCGCATGGAACGGAAACTTTTCGATATGAAGGACAGGAGGGAACTCGGTGTCTAAGATCATCAGCAGTGCGGCGATTGACGGTGCCATCGCGTGGGTGGCTCGCGCCGAAAAGAAACTGGATGAAGCCATTCGGGCTAAGGGCGAAGATGCGGCAGTTGGGTTTCCAGATACGGCATATTATCTACCAATAATCTATTCCTTTATTGGCAAAAAGGTTGAGACGCTTGCCCACTGTAGAGAGGTGCTGCGTGAGGCGAAGGAACTTCTGCCGCAAAGGCCTTCAGAACATGTGTGGCTGCCGTATCTGGGCAACGCGCTTGATGCGGGCGCGGCAGCGCTTTTTGCCTGCGAAATAATCGAAGCGTGCAAATATCTCATCGGGCCGAATCCGGTCGATGGCATCTGGCTTGGTGCCGCGAACGATATCATCATGCGGGAGCGGGGAGTGGAATTCGTGGACGGGACCGCGCCCGGATTTGCGGCGGTAACCGGCGCGGCGCCGACAAATGAAATTGCGGTTAAGATTGCACGCGAACTTCAGGAAAAAAATCTCTATGTGTTTATGGCCGGCTCTACGAATGGAAGACAATTTGCCGAGCAGCTTTCCGAAGAAGGGGTGCAGCTCGGATGGGAGACGCGGCTTGTTCCCTATGGCAGGGATGTGTCGGCGCTGGTATATGCGCTTGGTTTCGCAAACCGCGCAGCGCTTTCGTTTGGAGGAATTAAACCTGGAGATTATGCGGGCAATCTGCGCTATAATAAAAACCGCATTATGGCCTTTGTCCTTGCCTTTGATGAAGTTGATGCAGATAAATACGCGATTGCCGCGGGCGCCATCAACTACGGCTTTCCGGTGATTGCCGATACTGCCATCCCGCAGATTCTTCCCACCGGCGTGTGCACCTACGAGCATGTGGTGTCATCGATTCCCTATGAGAAAATGGTGGAGCGCGCTCTTGAGGTGCGCGGCTGCAAGGTGAAAATCACCAGAGTGCCCATTCCCGTTCCATACGGCCCCGCCTTCGAAGGCGAGCGGATACGCAAACAGGATACGCACGCGGAATTCGGCGGGAATATCACCACCGCGTTTGAATTCGTCACCATGGTGGGCATGGACGAAATCGAAGACGGAGAGATTGAAATCATCGGGAAAGACATAGACGAAATAGAACCTGGAAGCGCGCTGCCGCTCGGCATCTGGGTTGAGGTGGCGGGAAGAAAGATGCAGCCGGATTTTGAATCAATCTTAGAGCGGCAAATACATCATCTCATCAACGGTGCGGAAGGCATCTGGCACATGGGGCAGCGCGATATCGTGTGGACGCGCGTCTCGAAAAGCGGATTTGCCAGAGGGCTTCGGCTGCGCCACTATGGTGAAATTCTACATGCGCAATTTCTTTCCAACTATCCTGCTATTGTCGATAAAGTCAAAGTGACGCTCATCACCGATGCGGATGAAGCGCAGCGGCGCGTTGAAATAGCGCGAAAGGTATATCGGGAGCGCAATCAGCGCCTGGCTTCCATGACCGATGAATCTGTCGATACATTTTATTCGTGTCTTCTCTGCCAGAGCTTTGCGCCGAACCACGTATGCGTCATCACGCCGGAGCGGCTGGGCCTCTGCGGTGCGTATAACTGGCTGGACGGGAAAGCGGCATACGAAATCGACGATACCGGGCCGAATCAGCCGGTGAAGAAAGGCACGGTCATCGATCAGGGCCGGGGGATTTTCACGGGTGTTGATGAGTACGTCTATTCCAATTCGCATAAAAAAGTTGAAAGCTTCAGCATGTATTCCATCATGCACAATCCCATGACCAGCTGCGGCTGTTTTGAAGTGATTCTTGCCTACGTGCCGGAGTGTAATGGCGTGATGGCGGTCAACCGCGAGTACACCGGCGATACGCCTGTTGGAATGACCTTCTCCACACTTGCCGGCAATGTGGGCGGAGGAATGCAGACGCCGGGCTTCATGGGCTGCGGCAAGGTGTATCTCACATCGAAAAAATTCGTGTATGCAGAGGGAGGACACAAGAGGCTGGTGTGGATGACGACTGATCTCAAGCAGATGGTCGGCGATGACATGAAAAAGCTTTTTGCCGATATGGGGCTTGACGGCCTTTTTGAGAAAATTGCTGATGAAACCATATCGGCGAATCCCGCAGAAATACGTACATTCATGGAGAAAAATGGGCACCCCGCGCTCGAAATGGACGATATGGCGCTCTATGCCGAAATGGAGAGCGCGCCCCGCGGGACAATCGCACCCGAAAGCGAAGAAGCGGGTGAGATGATAAAAGCGCAAGAAGTGCATAAGGAAATGGCAGTGCATCCCGTAAGCGACGCACGTACGATGTCGCACTCCGTGGATGTGGAGGCGCTGAAGCGGGAACTTTTTGCCGAGCTTCGCGATGAAATGAAGAAAGCCGTCACGAAGGAAGTGGTATCGGAGATCATCGGCGTTTTAGAGGAAAAGTTCCTTGGCGCAAAACGGCACGCTGTACGCGATGATGTTCCCGTGGTACAAAAAGACGATACACCTTTGCCCAAAGCCGGGCATCCGCATCTGAAACCGTCTGAAACAATTTCCGCGATTCAATCCTTTCCGATTCCAAAAGAATCCTTCATCGGCGAGGTGCACCGGGTGAAAATTGGCGCCACAAAAGCGGAAGGAGGCACGCGGGGAATAACGTATGAAATCGGCGGCGCGAATACCATGCCCTTTCATCACTGGGAAGGAATCACGCCGAATCGCCCGCTTATGGCGATGGAAGTCTTCGATCGGGTTGGTGATAAATATCCGCAGGTATTGAAAGATCTCTGGGGAGAGCTTTTGAACGACCCGACGGCAATGGCGAAAGCCTGTGTGGAAAAATTCGGCGCGGATCTTTTAAGCGTGCGGCTTGACGGAACCCATCCCGAGAGGGGGGATTATTCTCCCGAGGAATCGCTCAAGCTGGTCAAAACGATTCTTGCGGCGGTGGATGTGCCGCTTGTCATCACGGGGCACAATCACTATGAAAAGATGAATGCGGTGATGAAGGAGATCGCCGCGGGGTGTGCGGGCGAAAATCTTCTTTTGAACTGGGCCGAGCAGGACAATTATCGTGTGATTGCAGGCGCCGCGATAGCCTATGGACATACGGTGGTGGCGCAAAGCCCCATTGATGTGAATATTTCCAAACAGCTCAACATTTTGCTTACGGGAATGGATGTGCCGATCAATCGCATCGTCGTCGATCCGCTTACCGGCGCGATGGGATACGGCATCGAATACACCTATTCCGTGATGGAGCGCATCCGCCTCACGGGCCTTGGCGGAGATGCGATGCTGCTTTCGCCGATGATTGTATCTCCGGGACAGGAATGCGCCCGCATCAAGGAGCTGCGCGCCGAAGAGAGAGAGTTTCCTTCCTGGGGCGATCTGAAAAAGCGCGCAGCGCTGTGGGAACTTTCCACCGCTACGGCATTGCTCTATGCCGGGGCTGATATTCTCATCATGTATCATCCGGAAGCGGCGGTTGCTTTGAAAAAATCAATCATACGGCTTATGGAAAATTAAGGGGAATAATCAAAACATGCGGTTGTAATGTTAGCGTTCCTGGAAAGTTATTTCACGTTGTGGTTGACAATTTTATAGGAGTAAGTAGCACGGCGCAATGTTTCACGCATATACAATAGCAAACGGTGCGGTAGTGCCGACGAACGAGGAATCGGCGCCGATATTGGTGTATATAAATCCCACCATTGAAGAAAAAGACCTTCTGGTGGGAAATTACAATATCGATTCGCACACCCTGCAGTCTGCGCTTGACCCCGATGAGCTTTCGCGGCTGGAGTTTGAGCCCGATCATGCCGCCGTCATTCTCAAACGTCCGCAAAATTATTCCGCTGCCGATGAATTCCTTTTTAAAGTTTCATCAATCGGGATTTTCTGGTACCGGGAGCGCGTCATCATTCTCCTTATGGAAGACATACAGCTTTTTGACGGAAAAATTTTCTTGAAAGTGAATTCGATCGGCGATCTGGTGCTGAAGATTATATTGCGGATCATCTATCATTACATCGATCACCTGAAAGTCATCAATATGATTTCCGACTCACTCGAGCAGAAAATCAACACCTCGATGCGGAATAAATATCTCATCAATCTTTTCACGCTTGAGAAAAGTTTGGTGTACTATCTCAATGCCATCAATTCAAACGCGACCGTCATTGAGCGCATAAAAAATAACCGCGCGCGCCTTGCCCTTGGAAACGAGCAGATTGAAATGCTCGACGATATCATCATCGAAAATACGCAGTGCCAGAAACAGGCGGAAATTTATTCGAACATCCTTGCCGGCCTCATGGACGCGCGCGTCTCAATCGTCAGCAACAATCTCAATATCCTCATGAAAACCTTAAACCTCATCACCATCGCCATCATGGTGCCTACTTTTGTGGTGAGTGCGTTTTCCATGAACGTGGCGATTCCCCTGCAGCACTATCCGCATGCCTTCTGGATCATCATGGCACTCGCGCTTATCTCCGTGCTGACGTTCATGTTCTTCTGGCGTTTGAAGAAGTGGTGAGCAATATTTTCGTAATTGTCACTGGCTAAGATGCGCGTGCCGTAAAATGTGTATGGCCGTCGCTTTGAACGAGGCAGTCACCGTGCTGCCTTCGTATAATCCGAGTTCGAAAAGTGAGTGCGGAGTGATGTAGGAAATGAGCTTGAATCCGCAATCGAGCAAAACGCGCACATGCGTGCCCGCATGGGTGATGCCACATATTTTGCCTTCGAAAGAATTGCGCATGCTGCTTGACGCAGTTTTATCTTTTGAAATAACGATATGCTCGGGACGTATCCCGAGTGTTACAATTTCACCATTATCTGCCGAGCCTGCGACTTCAATTGCTCTGCCGGCAACATTGACAGTAAAACCGCTATCAAAAACATCAACGACAATTCCGGAAAGAATCGTTTCCACGCCCATGAACGACGCGGTGAATTCATCGGCGGGATTGGTAATGATGCCGGACGGTGCGCCTTCCTGAATCACGCGGCCGTTTTTCAGCACCACAATCCTGTCGGCCAGACGAAGCGTTTCGTCGCGATCGTGGCTGATGAATATGACACCGCATCGGACATGACGCAGCATTTTTACGAAATCATCAAGCAAGGAGTCGCGGGCCAATGCATCGAGCGCTGAAAACGGTTCATCCATGAGCAGGAGTTTTGGTTTTAATATCAGGGAACGCGCAAGTGATACACGGCGCGCTTCACCGGCAGAGAGCGTGTGTGAGCGGCGATGAAGCAGATGCGAAATGCCGAACATATCGGCGAACTCATGTACTTTTCGTTTGATTTCACTGGCAGGCAATTTTCGAATTTTCAAACCGAGCGCGATGTTTTCATGTACGGTGGAGTTTAAAAGCAAAGGCTCCTGAAACAGCATGGTGATGGATGTTCGAAGATCGTATAGAGTGCGGATATCATGGATTGGGATGTCATCAAATGTGAGATCAATCTCGTGTACTTTAATAAGACCGGCAAGCGCCAGAAGCAATGTGGTTTTTCCCGCACCATTGTGTCCGATAATTGCGATGCTTTCGCCTGTGTGAAGGCGGATATTCTCGACTGCAAGTGCGAATTCGCCATTTTGAACTTTTATTCTATTAATATCGAGCAGTGATTTCATGGTTATTTCATGCGCCCTTTTTGCTGAGCATACGACAGGAAATAGTTCACGGCAAAGGAAAGAACAAGCAGAATGATGCCGAATGCAATGGCGGTGTCGAAATTGCCGCGGGATGTTTCCATCACGGTGGCGGTGGTGAGCACGCGGGTTGAACCTTTGATGTTGCCGCCTACCATCATCGCGGCTCCCACTTCGCTTATTATGCTTCCAAAACCTGCCATAATTGCCGCAAGGAGCGGCAAACGCGCCTGCCGGTAGAGGATGAAAAGCGACTGCACGCGCGAAGCGCCGAGTGCAAGAATTTGCAAATGAAAGTTTTTCGGAACCTGCTGCAGCGCAGAAAGCGTGATGCCTGTTACCATAGGGGTGGCGATGAGCACCTGCGCGATGATGATGGCGAGCGGTGTATAAAGAATTTCATAATTTCCGAACACACCACCGCGCCAGAGCATAAGCGTGGTGAAAAGTCCCACCACCACCGGCGGGACGCCCATGCCGGTATTCACAATCCCCACCACAATGGTTCTGCCGGGAAATTCGTTGAGCGCGATTGCGGTGCCGATGGCAACGCCGAGGATTGAACTGATGACGGTGGATGTCATCGTAACCTCGAGCGTCAGAAAAAGCACCTCGTACACTTCGCGATCGAACGAGGCGATGAGAATAACAGCTTTTTTTAATCCTTCAAAAATGAGTTCCATGGTTATTTCCGATTATTCGAATAAATTGGAATGAAGAGAGATTCGCCGAATGATTTTTTCCCAAATTGTGCGATAATATTCTGTAGTTTTGCTGAAAACAGGTAGTCGGCGAACAATCGCGCTTCTTTCGATTTAACTCGCGGAAACCGAGTCGCATCGATTTCTATTACAGAATACTCATTGGAAAGCATTTCTTCGTTCTCCCATACAATCGTAAGGGATAGATTTCTTTTCAGTGCAATCCACGTTGCACGATCGGTAATGGTGTACGCGCGCTTTTCCGATGCAATCGAAAGAGTCTCTCCCATGCCCAAACCCGTTTCCTGATACCATGTATGACCATCAGGCATAATACCCGCTTTTTTCCAGATTTCGCGCTCCACATAATGCGTGCCGGAATTATCCCCACGGGAAATAAAAATCGCTTTCTTCTGCATAAGTGCGCGGAAGGCATCGGTTGGCGTTGTCGCGCGTTGTATCTGCGCGGGATCATTTGGAGGGCCGACGATTAAAAAACGATTTTTCATCAATCCGCGGCGCCGGATGCCGTAGCCCTCTTTCATGAAGCGCTCTTCATCGGCTGGCGAATGCGCAAGGAGGAGATCTGCTTCGCCGCGCTTTCCAAGAGCCATAGCTTTGCCTGATCCAACTGCAATCACTTTTATCCTGATGCCGTGTTCCTGTTCAAAAGGGGGGATGAGTTCATCCAGAATGCCGCTGTCCTGCACGCTGGTGGTGGTGGCAAGAATGACGAAAGGCTTTTTGGCGCAGGATGAAAAAAGTGCCAGCAACAGCATTGGCGGAATAATGTTGATAATCATTAATTGATAAATGCAATTATACAGGCGTTTCATAAGATTTCGTGCATATAAAAGTAATGTCTATTCAATGACGAGCTTTGATGCTACTATGTCAAGAGATTAAAAATGTATTGATAAATCAAATGAATGATAGTAACATGGAAAAGTATTTAAGGTAAATACACCATGAGAAATATTTTTGAAAATTTTTATAGAATAATCGATGAATTAAATAACGAAGGCGTTGAATATATCCTGATTGGAGGTTTTGCGGTCATTTTATACGGATTGCCCCGTCTTACTGAAGATATTGATATTTTCATCAGCCCTGATCAAGACAATGTTGCAAAATTCAAAACAGCATTGAAACGTATATATAATGACGCAAGTATCGAAGAAATCAATATCGGGATGCTTAACGAATATGCAGTGGTACGGTATGGTACTCCTAGTGGTTTTTATGTCGATATATTGACCAGACTTGGCGAGGCATTCTCGTATCATGATCTGGAGTATGAAATAAAAAATATTGAAGGTCATCGCATTCGAATTGCTTCAGTCCCAACATTGATAAAAATGAAAAGCGATACACTTCGCTCTATCGACGCGGAAGATGTGTTTTTTTTGAAATCGCTCCTTCAAGACAGGGATAATGGAGAGAAGAAATAATGCCCCTCTACAAATTCAAAACCCATGATGAAGCGCGTCGCGCCCTCTGGTGTAAAAATCCCGATAGCGCGTATTACGAACGGGTACGGGCACTTTTCGATGCGGCATGGAAGTTTGGTGCCTTCTCATGTGAAAAGGGTGTGCGATGTTTCAAAACACTAAAAGAGGCGCAGGAAGCCTTATTGAAAAGCCGTATAGAAAGAATCAAAAGACTGGAGAAATAGATGCGCACTCGACAATTTGCAAACGCAACGTTTATTGCCGGAATCGCTGTCTTTGTGCTGATTGCGGCTATGGCTTTTGCCGGCGGCAATCCCCGCCCCGCGGTTTTTCCGAACGCGCACGGCTATACCGCAGCGATGTATTGGTTTGAACGCGTGGAAAGCGTGCAGGATCTTTTTTCCGCGCTCGGACA
>CAKZSV010000061.1 GCA_937921485.1 uncultured bacterium | reverse complement strand
TGCAAATGTTTTACATCGTAAACATCCCGCGTTCATAAATCACGCGCGTTTTGCCATTAAAAAGCTTCGCCGTCACGATCTTGTCCTCCGTGTTCACCAGGTCCCAGTGAAGTGCGGAGTCGTTGAAGCCGAGTTTTTTCTTCAAAGCGGAGGTGAGAAGCGCGGTTTTACCTTTGAAGGTATCCGAGTACGATGCGCCGATGGCGATGTGACAGTTTCCAAATTTTCCGCCGAAATTTTCGTCGAAAAGCGTGTCGGCCATGAAGCGGTCGATGCGGGAAAACCGTTTATCCGTAAGCGAGAATTCGCCGATCTTCCCGGCTCCTTCGTCCATCGCGACCATTTTTTTCAAAAACTCATTCCCCTGCTTCGCCTGCGCTTTTACTGCCCTGCCGTTTTCGAAATGAAGCGTGACATCGCTCACGTAGTTGCCGCTTCGGTAGGATGGCAAATTCGCAAAATATTTCCCCCGGGTGCCGCGCCAGTCGGGGGACGTGAATATTTCAAACGAAGGAATATTGTGGCCGGAAATCCCTAAAAAGCGCCTCCGGGAGCCAACCGCTATTTCAAGGTCGCAGTTTTTCGATTCGAGGCGCACGCTTGCGATATTCATCGAGGTGAGCCACTTTTTGATTTCTTGCGCCTGTCGATGAATTTCCTTCCAGCGGCTGACGGGGTCTTTTTCGTTTAAGAAACAGGCTTTCACAATCTGCGAAGTGTATTCTTTAAGGGAGAGCTTTGCCTGCCGTGCGAGCTCTTCAGTAGGAAGCGTGCAGAGCGTCCATCCCACCAGGCCTTTTTCTTCGCGCCGTTCCATGATTTCGCGAAGTTTTTTTCGTGCGCGCGCGACTTCATTTATTTTCTGAGGATCCACGCTTTTTAGATGCGTAAGCGAGTCCGGTGCCGAGAGGAAAATATTGCCGTTCATTGCTTCGAAGAGATTTTTGTCCCACGGTCCCACAAAAGAACGGAGGCGGCTGTCGGTGTAATCGTAATACGTGCGTTCCATGGTGGGACTGATGAGTGCTCGCGGGATGACGTTCAGCTTCCTTTCGAGAAGCCGCGCAAATACGCGCTCGGCAAGAGGAAGTGCGGCATGATCGTACCGGAGAAGAATGACATCATAGGGGCGGAAAGGTTTTGGCCTGGCGGTAGTCAGTCCCCAGATGATGACATCGGCGTATTTTTCAAGCTGTGTGTTGGTAAGCATTATTATCCTCATACAATATGATGGTGCGTTCGGGTATATATCTTCGACATGCGCTATCTTTGCAAGAATATTTTGCTGTATGTATCTTGAGAAATTATCCTTGCAATAAATCGTTCAATTGGTATGCCTGAATACTGCTGAGTATTACCGCAAAAAGGAGGGCATGATGGCAGACTTTGATGTGGTGGTGATAGGCGCGGGAAATGCAGGACTTATGGGTGCGCTCACGTGTGCGAAAAAAGGCGCGAAGGTACTGCTTTTAGAGCGGCACAATATTCCCGGAGGGTGCGCCACGAGCTTTTGCCGGGGGAGATTTGAGTTTGAGATTTCATTACACCAGCTAAGCGGCATGGGAAGCGCCGAACGCCCCGGACCGCTTCGTTCGGTACTTAACAGTACCGGCGTGCTGGATAGGCTCGAGTTTATTGAAATGAAAGACCTGTATCGCGTGACCTATCCGGGTAAGCTCGATATTGCCCTTCCCACGGAGAAAAACGCGGTCGTAGCGAAATTGCAGGAAACATTCCCCAAAGAAAAAGACGCTATCGCGAAATTCTTCGATTTTGTGTATGCGTTTTTCGCCGAAGTCATCGGTGCGTTTTATCTGGCCGATCCGGACATTTCCCCTCAGAAGTATCCGCTGTATTTTAAATACGCGCTTGTCGATACACAGACAATACTTGATGAATATTTCAAAGACCCGCTTTTGAAACTGGCACTCTCGGTGTACTGGACGTATATGGGCGTGCCGCCCCGCCATCTGCCGTTTAGCGATATGGCCGCACTGCTTTTTTCGTACATCGAATTCAAGCCGTACCACCTCAAAGGGGGGTCGCAGATGCTTTCAAACGCATTGCTTGAATCTTTCAGGAGCGCAGGGGGCAAAGTGCGGTTCAATTGCCCTGCCGAGCGGATAATCATACAAAATGGTGCGGTCGTTGCGGTGAAAACCGCTCTGGGAGAGGAGATCAGCACGCGATGTGTACTTTCAAATGCGTCGGCAATCACCACGTTTGTAGAGCTCTTGCATGAAAATGACGTTCCTGCGCACATGTATGAACAGATGCGCGCCCGCACCGTGGGCACCTCATTTTTCACGATTTATCTTGGCATGGACTGCGAGCCCGGCAGGCTCGGCATTAATGAAACGACCAATTTCATCTCAACCACCGAAGATGCCGACGCCGATTATGCCCAGTCGAAACGGCTTTCGTGCGAAAAAAGTTCATTTCTTTTAAGCTGCTACAATGTTGCCGATTCAAGCTTCTCTCCGCCCGGGACCAGCCAGGCCGCGTTGGTGACGATGAAATATGCGGAACCCTGGCTTCGCCTTTCGCCATCGCAGTATTATGATGAAAAATTCAGATGTGCCGAACAGCTGTTACGGAGAGCAGAAAAAGTTTTTCCAGGCATCACATCGTCAATTGAGGAGATGGACATCGCCACACCGCTTACGCACATGCGCTATCTCGGCCATCCCGGGGGAGGCGCGT
Organism: uncultured bacterium; assembly: GCA_937921485.1. GTDB lineage: Bacteria > Spirochaetota > UBA4802 > UBA4802 > JAGODF01 > DYLV01. The sequence goes on along the minus strand of CAKZSV010000061.1, from coordinate 3,593 downwards.
ATGGCTTCGACCAGTATGCCAAGGATTCCACCCTCTTTGTGCCGCCAACGCCGCCCATAGAAGGGCTCTACTGCGCCGGTTCATGGTATGGAAGCGCCGGATATCAGCCCACGCTCACCTCAGGCGCGTCCGCCGCGCGTGCGATACTCAAAAAACTCAGATAGGAGCAGCACGATGAGAGAAGAAATTATTAAGCAGATTGAAGGATACGAAACAATCAGGCGCGACATTGAGGCGCTGAAAAAATATGGGTATGACTACCGGATTGATCGTGGCGAGGCAATGCAGGCAGTTGAGCGCCTGCATCCATCAACACTTTGTTTGCGCGTCGTCGATATCATCGAAGAGACGCCGTCAGCAAAGACGCTTCGGCTTGCGCCAATAAACGCCACGTTGCCGCCATTTATGGCCGGGCAATACATTTCCCTCATTGTTGAAATCCGCAATGTCCGCACCACTCGCGCCTACAGCATCTCATCGCCGCCGCACTGCACGGGGTATTATGATGTCACGGTGCGGCGCGTGAGCGAAGGATTTGTCTCGAGCTATCTTCTTGATGAAGTGAATATTGGCGATGAAATTCTCACGTCAGGTCCTGCCGGAAATTTTTATTATAACCCTGTTATCCATGGGAAAGAATTGGTGTTTATCGCCGGCGGAAGCGGCATCACGCCGTTTATGGGCATGATTCGGGAGATTGCACAGCGGGGAATTGACCGCACCGTGCACCTTTTTTATGGCAATAGGAACGATGACGATATCATCTTTCACGATGAACTTCTGGAAATTGCCAGAAAAAACGCGCGCATTCGCTATTATCCTGTTGTGGAACATCCATCGAAAAGCTGGAATGGGCTTGAGGGCTACATCACCAGGGAGATGTTGCTTGAGAAATTAAAGACAATTGATGGGAAGGCTTTTTTTCTCTGCGGTCCGCAGGGGCTGTACGATTTTATCGAACCGCAGCTTGCGCAATTGAACATTCCGCGAAAAAAAATCCGCCGCGAGATGTATGGCCAGCCTTCCGATGTCACCCGGCAGAGCGGATGGCCTGCTGATGTGGCTGCTTCGCGCGAGTTTGAAATGCGCGTGGAAGGGAAGGGCGTTTTTACAGCGAAAGCGGGCGAAAGCCTTCTTGCTTCCCTTGAGCGCGCGGGTATTGTGCTTCCGAGCCTCTGCCGTTCGGGAGAATGCAGCATGTGCCGCGCGAAGCTTCTTTCCGGGAAGGTGTATCAACTGCCCGTCGCGCTGGTGAGGAAATCGGATGCAATCTTCGGCTACATCCACACCTGTGCGGCATATCCCTTAAGCGATGTGGCGCTTGAATGCGATTGATTATTATAACTTGACGGTGACGAGAAATAATTATTGACGAATGCGAACCGGCTAATATCATTATATGAAAAATTAATCGATGGGTTATATCGTATGTATAAAATAAAAATTTCTCCCAAATACCAAATCGTAATACCAAAAGAAATACGAAAGTCGCTTAATTTACAAGTCGGTCAAAAACTACAGATCATGCTATATGGCGATCGCATTGAGATTATTCCAGATTTTGAGATACAAAGTCTAAGGGGATATTTAAAGAGTATCAGAACAGACTTTGAACGGGAAAATGACCGAATATGAATCTTGTCGATTCTTCCGGATGGTTGGCATACTTTGCTGATGAACCAAATGCACAGCATTTCGCGATCCCGCTTTCGCAACCTGATAAACTTATTGTTCCAAGCGTGGTTGTATATGAAGTGGCAAAAGTGATCCTTCGGAAGCCCGCGAGGAAGATGCAGTGAAAGCAATTGCTGCTATGCGAAAGGGTGTACTGGCACCTTTGAATGATGAGCTTGCTATTCTTGCTTCAAAAATCAGCCTTGAGAATAAACTTCCAATGGCTGACAGCATAATTATGGCTGCTGCCCTGCATCATAAGGCGATAATCTGGACGCAGGATGATGATTTTAAGAATTTTAAAAATGTGAAATATTTTAAAAAGTAACATGGAGTGTAAGGATATATCTAAAAGCCGATTACATCCTTATACATGATTATTGGAAATATTATGGGCACCTCCAAAAACCGCTTTCATCCTTAAAATCAGTATCAAAAGAAAGCGGTTTTTACCTATATATTGTGCCCACAAGGGAACATCCTTTAAAACAGTTTTTAGAAGTTCCCTTATTTTTCAAAAACCCCGATTATTTCTATATGCTGTGTTCCCGGAAACATATCGATGAAGTTGATGTTTGCGAGCGAATAATTGTGTGCGAAAAAATGTGATGCGTCGCGCGCGAAGGTCGCGGGATTGCAGGAAGCATAGACGATTCTTTCAGGTGCGATAAAAATAATGCTGTGGCGCGCTTTTTTCGATAACCCCGCGCGCGGCGGATCGATGATGAGCGCATCATACTTGCCGCTGATAGCTGGCAGTGAAGAAAAATCCGCTTTGAAAAATTCAACGTTTGAAATAGTATTGCAGCGCGCGTTATGCGTTGCCCAGAAGATGTTGTCGTTGGAAATATCGTACCCGATTCCGCTATGCGCTATTTCTGCAAGATGCAGCGCAAAAAAGCCAACGCCGCAGGCGACATCGATGAATTTCGTCTTGTCACCCATGCGCGCGAATTCGCACGCAATTTCAGCCATCTTTGCGCGCAAAAAGCGATTTGCCTGAAAGAAGCAGGTGATGCTTCTTTCAAAAACTATTTCATTTTCGATTTCGCGTATCACCGGATTTCTTTCATGCGAGGTGTGAACAGCGCCATCCGCGCCAGCGGCAATTTTGCAGGAACGAACTCTTGCCGTGTCCGGTAATCGCAAGGCTTCACTAAGCGCTTCGGCAAGCAGCACACAACCTTTTTCCGGAAAAGGTATCACATGATTGCTTTCTTTCTGATAGAAGCCGGCTTTGCCAGAGTGAGAAAATTTAATGTCTGCATGGCTGCGATAGCCAAAACGATGCGATGATATCGTTTCAATTGCCGGAATATCTTCACTGCGAAATTTTCCTATGCGCACAAGCGAATCGCGAATAATTTTTTTTTTGATGCGCAATTCTTCTTCGTACTCCATGTGTAAGTAATCGCAGCCGCCGCAAAGGCCAAAATTGGGACAGGAAGGCTCGATTCTCTGCGGCGATGGCTGATGAATACTAACAACTTTCGCAAATGCATGCGATGAGGTCGCATGGGTAATTTCCACATCGACAATTTCACCCGGAATTGAGCCCCACACAAATATTGTCTTGCCGTCGGAAAATCCAAGGCCATATCCGCCGAACGCCGGTTTTTCTATGGTTATGCGTGTGTGCATGGGAATACGGAGATTAACATGATAAAGGATTATTTTTTATGTCATTTCACGTGAATATAAATATCATCGCTTTGGCTTTTATAGATTATTTTTTCGATAATTACTTTTAAAGGTGAAATCTCATTTTTTCGAATTGATAAGGGGATTCACTATTTGCTGTAATGTTTTTGAATCGCTCAGCCATAGTTTCATAGCGTTCTCAAATGGACTTTCTTCTTTTGCAGATTCATCCGCTGTTGTTTTTTGCTCTTGTGTGTCGTTGTAAATATCGCTTTGTG
>CAKZSV010000060.1 GCA_937921485.1 uncultured bacterium | reverse complement strand
CTGATACATAACAAATTCGAAACACTTCAAAAAATTTAGCACAGAAAGAATTAATATTGAAGTGAGTGTACCCTGCATCACTATAGATCCTGATACGCCGCCGCCGACACAGGAGGTTGGAGCCCAGTTCCTGCCGAGCATAATTGCCTTTTCGGCATCGAAGAGATTCATTTTTTTTAGAATCCATCTCAGAATGTCCCCGGTTTTCCCCCATCCGGCGCATACATTGTAGGGAAGGTTCTCCATCGCAGTATCAATTTTTATGTTCAATGTCTTTGGCAACATTGCACGAATGAACCTTGCAAAGGCTTTTCTGATAGGAGAATTGACAATTTTCATTATCATACCAATACAGGGGACACCAACATAGGCGCCGGATTCAGGAAAAAGCCGCTTGAAAGTCTGTATGAGATGCCATTTTATTGCGACCTCATCATTGAAAATTGCGGGCATCCCCATTCCTGTTCCAATACAATCGATTGCTTTATCTACAAGTGATGGATTAATATTTTTGTGATATAAAAGGCATATTGCCGGCTGGGGAGTTCTGATCTTCATTGTAGCATCGATAACCGCGAATGACAATTCATTTGTTGCATCATTTCCGTATGAATCAACTCCACCAACAGAAACATCCTGAAATTTTGTACCGCCCGCCTGATAGATAGCCGTCGTAATAGGATTGATTTGACCAAGATCATCAAGCTTAATAAACAGAAACTCAAACAATTCTACAGCCCTTTCGTACGTGATGGTGCCCCTTTCCTTTTCCATTTTATAAAACGGATAAAAAATCTGGTCAAATCTCTGTCCGAGGCCATCACTAAAATATTCAATCTGTGAAGTTACAAGATGGCAGAAATAAAAGCATTGAAGGGCTTCATGGAACGATTCTGGCGGGAATTCTGGTATGCGTTCACAAATGTCGGCAATCCGTAAATAATCTTCTTTTAGCTTGCCATTCGTGTTTCCTGCGCGTTTCCTTGCAAGTTCCGCATATCTGTGAGCAAATGCAATGACAGCATTGATTGTAATTTCCGCCGCTTCATAAAATTCTATCTTTGTCTTAAAATCAGGATCCTGTTTGGATAATTTCTTGCGATATTGATCTATTTCATGTAATATACCTCTAAGGCCCCGCGGAAAGACCCAGTCGTGAAAGTTTGATGTGAGGCAACCTGCTGGCCAGAAACGAGTAAACATTGCTGATGCCATGTTCAAGTTTATATATCTTTCAAGTTCATCAGGCATGGATTTGAGGATAGCTCCCTCAACATTGTGATTATACCAGTATTTGTTGATTTCTTTTAAACGGATTTTATCCGTTTCGCTGAGCATGCTTTTAAACTCATCATCAAGTCCACGGTCAAGCCATCGGCATGATATTTCAGGATAGGTTGGAAGGGAGTGCGGAGTGCTTGCGTAGTTGCCGACTATCTGTTCTCCCGGTAAAATGTAGATGGTCATTTTTCTGAGAATATTGTCAAGAGCTCTGGCGCGGCGTATAATCCAGGGCAAACCTTCAGTTTCTTTGTATGATTCAGTTACAAGTTCAGCTCTTTCAATGCAAATTGAAATTTTTGGATCAACTTTCACTTTTACCGGCAATGTATTTTTCGAATTGTCAGAATCGGTTATCTGTACTACTTTAATAGGTCTGTTTTTATTTAACAAAAATGCCGCGGATTGACTATCTGTATTTCTACTATTAATAGTCGATTCTGTGCCAATATAAGTATTCATTTATAACCTCCTCGCCGATTATATTGTATACTGTATACAGTATACAATAATAATGAAATCGTCAACAAAAAATTTGATTTTACATAATTTTTTTGATGGATAATGTTGAATTTGAAAATTATCTCGACATGAACATGAAAAACGTCTTAAAAGTCGCGGTATTTTCCGGAACGGGTGGCAGGTTACAGCGGAATTACAAACATTGTGAATTTGGAACATTAATAATGAAATTTAGACCTTCTGAAAATCTTGCGGAACAAATTGCACAATATTTAAGAGATAAAATCATAACCTTCGATATGCGTCCGGGAGATCGTATAATCGAAACAAAGCTGTCGGTGGAGCTTGGGGTGAGCAGAATACCAATAAGAGAAGCTCTGAGAATACTTGAACAAAAGCACCTCGTTGAATTAATTCCTCGAAAAGAAGCGCGTGTAACCGTTCTTACAAAATCATTTATTGAATCTATAGGAGATGTCCTTATTGAAATATATCAGCTCATTGCACGAAAGGCAGTAGATAATTCAGATGCTGATGATTTTGAAAAAATAACAAAAGCAGCAAAGGACACAGAAATTGCCGCTATGCATGGTGACAGAATAGCCTATTTTACAGCTATTACAGATGTCGAGAAATATTGTGTTAAGGCGACGAAAAATTGTATTCTTGAAAAAATATTTAATGACCTTTGGCCTGCAAGTCATTGGATAATATTTGCCAATCTTTCAATGAGAAAATGGGATATACAAAATCATGTGAAATATTTTAAGGGCGCATATAAAGGGTTCAAAGAGAAGGACCCGGATATGGCTGCCCATTATATTAGGGAATTGATTGCCAGCGAAATGAAATACGCAAAAAAACTTGCGGAAGAATCTCTTTTCGATAAGGTTCCCAACCAGGTCGATTTCATTCCACGATAAACTCTGAATATAGAGGTAAATCCGCCAATGATGATCCGACCCACGTGCCGTATTTCATTTTTTCCACTTCCCATTTGCGATGCTCAACATCATACCATGCAAGATCGCATGACCGAAATAATATTGCGGCTCAAGCGCATGATGATCGAAGTAGCGATAGTCATGCCAGTAATCGTATGTGATTTCCAGGGACTTTGTATCGAACGGCGGAAGTTGGTCTGTCGACTTCGGTATGGTGAACGGGAGGCGGCCAGCGGGATTGTAGTCGCCGAAAAGTACATCTGCTATTGCGGCACCTCCCTGCATGCCAGGATACCAGGCCATTAAAAGGGCAGGTATTTCATCAATCCATTCATCCACACATAATTTATACAGGTGGAACCGACAGCGTTGGCACCCTGATGACGCGCTTCAATGCCCATTGCGGTGTCAACACGTTCCTCGAGGACGGGATCAAAAGTGGCGCCCCGTGCCATTGGCACAGGAAAGCAGGTGGATCGATTGAGGTTAATACCCTTGGGGCCGTCGGTAAAGCGCAAACGAGGTATTCCAAAACGTTTAATGGTTCTTGTTCTGTAATGAGTTAGGGGATAAGTAAATGGTAAAATTCCATGAAGGCCCCATACTCCGTGCATAAGCCGGATTATTTCTCCGGCAAATATCTTTCTTGACACCAACCGCCTTGGTCATTAATAATCCGAAAGAAGCTTTGTACGTCGCACGGGTGGGGGCTTTGTATGTGGCTTGGACTGGATGTGGGCGGTACGCATACCGATGCGGTTATCGTGAATGAAGGCGGTGTCGTATCCTCGGTAAAGGTCGCAACAGATCATCATAATCTCATCAATTCAATTAAAGCTGCGTTTACGAAGCTTCTTGAAAAAAATAATCATACCAATATTGCTCGAATCAACTTAAGCACCACTCTCTCAACCAATGCGATTGTGGAAGGCAAAACCGAGAAAGTGGGCGTGATCGTCTCGTCTGGGCCCGGCATTAATCCTGCTTTCTTTTCCTGCGGTGAGCAGTATCACGTCATCGATGGCTCGATCGACCACAGAGGCAAAGAGGTAAAAACACTCAATGCTGAAGAGCTGCAAAGAGCAGTTGAGGCGTGCCAGAAAAATGGGGTAAAGGTTTTCGCAGCCGTTTCAAAATTTTCCACCCGCAATCCTTCTCATGAAGAGCATATCAGCGATGCATGCACCGGTGCCGATTTCATCACGATGGGGCATCGTCTTTCGGGAAATTTGGGCTTTCCCCGCAGAATCGCCACCTCGTATTTCAATTCAGCCGTCTGGCGGCTTTTTAATAGCTTCGCTGACGCAGTAGAAAAAAATCTTGCGGATTTACACGTGAAATCCCCCGTACACATTTTAAAGGCCGATGGGGGAACTCTTCCGCTTTCAGAAGCGCGCCACCTTCCGGTGGAATCCATCCTTTCCGGCCCCGCAGCAAGCGTGATGGGAATTTCTGCGCTTTGCAATATTTCTGCGGATGCGGTTGCGCTGGATATCGGCGGCACCACCACGGATATTTCGCTCTATGCCGACGGCGAACCGCTCGTTGAACCGCATGGCATTTCGCTTGGCGCATTGCCCACTCTGGTGCGCTCTCTTGCCACGCGTTCAATCGGCATTGGCGGTGATTCAGCTATCCGCCTGTCAGATGGTGCACTTCGGGTTGGTCCAGAGCGCATAGGTCCATCGATGGCCGAAGGAGGATCTGTCCCCACGCTTTTAGATGCCCTGAATTTTGCGGGCAACGCTCATCATGGCGACACGGTGATGTCGAAAATCGGAATTGAAAAGCTGGCACAAGAGGCAGGTATCACGCCGCAAAAGCTGACATCTGACGCAATTGCGCTTGCGGTGAAAAAGATTACAGATGCGGTTGATTCTCTTTTGAAAGAAATTAATGACAAACCGGTTTATACGATTCATGAGATGCTGGAAGGGAAAGTCATTACGCCAAAAGCGCTGTATGTGATGGGAGGGCCTGCGCATGCATTCGCGCCGCTTATGGAAAAAGCATTCCGTCTGCCGGTAATCGTTCCAGAACACTATCTTGTTGCAAACGCAATCGGTGCGGCGCTTGCACGGACTACGTTTGATCTTACGCTTCTGGCCGACACCGAGCGTCAGAAGCTCATCGTGCCGAATATCGGCATCAACGAAACATGCGACAGAAATTATGCTCTTGAAAAGGCAAAGAAAGATGCCAGAAGCTATCTCATGTCGCATTTGAAAAAAATGGGAATCGCAATTCAAGAACATGACGCACAGATCGTTGAAGAAAGTTCTTTTAACATGGTCGGCGGTTTTTATACCACCGGCAAAAATATTCGGGTACGCTGCCAGGTGAAGCCTGCCGTGGAGGTGCACCTTCATTCGGGAGGCGGGCGATGATACAGGCAAAAAGAAAAATGGGGCTCATTTTCTTTCCCGCGTTCGATTGGGCTATCAGCCCCACGCATCCCGAACGGGAGGAGCGGCTCCTATACACCCAGGATCAGCTCCTGGAAGAAGGAATTTTCGACATCGCCGGCATTGTTGAATACAAGCCGGATATCGCCTCCGAAGAGGATGTGAAGCGGACGCATTTCTGCATTCCCGATGTGGCATCAGTCACCACGGAGTCCCACATGATTTCAGCAGGCGGTGCAATCAAAGCTGCGCGCCTGGTGATGGACGGCGAAGCCGAACGCGCCTTTGCGCTGGTACGCCCGCCGGGACATCATTCCATGAAAGCGGTGCATGGGAACCGCGGTTTTTGCAACATCAACATCGAAGCGGTGATGATCGAATACATTCGCGAACACTACGGCCAGAAGCGCGTGGCGATTGTCGATACCGATTGCCATCACGGCGACGGAACGCAGGATATCTACTGGCACGATCCGAACACGCTCTATATTTCCATCCATCAGGACGGGCGCACGCTCTATCCCGGCTCCGGTTTTCTGGATGAACTCGGCGGCCCGAACGCGCTCGGGAAAACCATCAACATCCCGCTTCCCCCGATGACATCGCCTGAAGGATTTCTCTACGCGCTCGATAATGCGGTATTGCCGATCCTCGACATGTTCAAACCCGATATCATTGTCAATTCGGCCGGTCAGGACAATCACTACACCGATCCCATCACCAACATGAATTTCTCCGCGCAGGGATATGCGATTCTCAATGACAGGCTGAATCCCCACATCGCGGTTTTGGAAGGCGGCTATTCCATTCAGGGCGCGCTCCCCTATGTGAATCTCGGAATTGTGCTTGCCATGGCAGGGGTGGATTATTCTGGTGTGGTTGAACCCGACTTTAACGAGGGGGCCATCCGCCAGGAAAAAAGCGTTGGCCAGTATATCGAAAAAATTTGCAGCCAGGCGGTTGAGAATTACAGAACGTATGCCAAAAAGCCCTCAAAAAATAAGAGTAGCGGTGAGCGTGGGGTGCGGCAGAAAAATATTTATTATGACACCGACGGGATTCGCGAAAAGCAAATGGAATCGGTGATGGTGTGCAATGACTGCGCCGGAGTGCTGTACATCGAAACAGTATCCTCGATTAATCCTCTTTCGGTTGGAATCGAAATTCCCCTTGGCGCGTGCAACCGCTGCCGCGATGAAGGCCTGCGCATGCTGAAGGATGCCCGACAATCCGGAAAGTTTGCGCACATCAAGCTGATTAATCGCAGGGATCGGGAGTATCTTGATTATTAACTGGTGGTGCTGATGAGCGGACGAATGGAAAGCAGGGAAGAACTGCTTGAGCAAATACGTGTTTTGCAGCGGCGAATTGCCGAGCTGGAAAGGAAACTCGCTGCAGAAGAAAAAGCAGCAGCAGAGGAAATTGATTTTTTGGAGATTCTGCAATACCTGCCGGATATTGTGTATAGGATTGATGAAGATGGCCGGTTTACCTTTGTCAACGACTATGTGCATGTGCTTGGCTATTCTCCTTCGGAGCTTATCGGAAAACATTTCAGCGTCATAATCCATCCTGATGATGTGCAGCGCGTCAGCCGTTCTCACGTGCTTCCTCGCTATCAGGGGAAAATCACCGGCACTGAACGGTCTCCCTCTCTTTTCGATGAACGGCGCAGATTCAGCCGGATCAGGCGTGGTGCGGAAATACGCCTCCTGAGCAAAGTTGCCGCGGGAGAGGCGCACGGGTATGTGTATATCGACGCGGAGGTCAATGCGGCCGGCACCTATACATTTGAAAAAGGGGAGGAGGTATTCTGCGGCACCATAGGCGTTATCAGAGATATCACGTTAAAAGAGCGTTCCGCCGAAAAGAGGGCCTCGTTGACAGAAAAACGATATCAGGATTTGCTGTCGAAAACCAATGACCCGATTGTTCATGTTGACCGCTCCGGTAATGTGATATTCGCGAATTCTGCGTTTTTCACCCTATTTGATACCGACATCGATGAATCGGCGAATTTGGCAACGTTTGCCCGGAAACGTCTCGATGAACGTTCTGAAAAAAATTTCCAGTCCTTCTGGGAGACGTATAGTTCAAGCGGTATTGTTGCTGAAGTAGATGAGCTCTGCTGGAAGGTGCGCGAAAATTGCATTCTGTACACGGAAATAATCGCCTCAGTCCTTAAAGACGCGGATGGATCCTTTGAATGCCTCCAGTTGATACTGCGCGACATTACGAATAAAAAAATAGTTGAAAATGCACTTCGAGAATCCGAAGAGCTTTTCCGAAACCTGGCAGAGCAATCGCCGCTCATGATCGCGATGGTTGATGATTCGAAAGTCGTGTACGCCAATAAAACTTTTGAAAAAATCATGGGGTACAGCCGCCAGGAGCTTTTGAACTCTTCTCGAAATTATTATGATTTATTCACTTTGGAGTGCTGCGATACTATTCAGCAACTCCATAAGAAAGTTTTATGTAATGAAACCGTAAGGGAAATCGAGTGCGAAATACAGAGCAGGGAAGGGCAGCGCTTCAATGTAATCTTATCATCAGGTTTAATCCGATATCAGGGGAAAGCCGTGATCCTCGATATGATACTTGATATCACCGAACGAAAGATGCTCGAAGAGAGAACCAGAAAATCTCAGAAACTCGAATCGCTAAGCGTTTTAGCCGGAGGTATTGCGCACGATTTCAACAATATTCTTACGGTGATTATGGGAAACATCACACTGTGCAGAATTAATCCGCACGACCCCGGGCTGGTGATAAAAAATCTTTCCGCAGCCGAAGAAGCCGTCTCCCGCGCGCGGGAGCTTACACGGCAGTTTCTTGCATTTTCCAGAAATACCGCGCCCGTGAAAAAAATCATGCCGCTGGATGGCATCATCAGAGATTGCGTGATGTTTTCTTCAAGCGGATCGCAGGCAAAAGTTGATCTCTGCATTTCAGAAGATTTATGGCCTGCCGAGGTGGATGATGGTCAGATTGGGCAAGTGCTGAATAATATCATCATCAACGCAATACAGTCGATGACGCAGGGTGGTACGCTGACGGTTCGTGCTTCGAATAAAGTCATCGGAGCGGGTTCTCTTCTGCCGCTGTCAGCAGGAAATTACGTCAAAATATCAATAAAGGATACCGGTTCAGGCATTCCTCCCGAAAATCTATCGAAGATATTTGACCCGTATTTTACGAGCAAGGAGATGGAAAGCGGTCTTGGGCTTGCCATCGCGTATTCGATTGTAGCAAAACACGGCGGCATAATTGATGTGGAATCAGAAGCTGGAAAGGGTTCGGTGTTTTCTGTGTATCTTCCGGCGCTTCCCGATGCGAAAGATGTGAATATGGAGATTGCGCAGGTTTCTCGCGAGGGGAAGGTGCGCATTCTTATCATGGATGATGATGAGGGAGTCATTGCCGTGGTGACGCAGTTTCTTTCGTATCTCGGCTATGAATACGAAACCGCGCGGGATGGAAACGAGGCTGTTGAAAGGTTTTCTCGCGCCCGAAAAGAAAATAATCCATTTCATGCCGTCATCCTTGATCTCACGGTAACAGGAGGTATCGGCGGAAAAGACACTGTTGCGGTGCTGAAAGAGATAGATCCATCAGTGCGCGCAATCCTTGCAACCGGCTATCTTGACGATCCGGTGGTAGTCAATTACCACGATCACGGATTCGTTGACCTGATAAAAAAACCTTTCCGAATAGAAGAGCTCAGCAGAGTCCTCCACCGTGTTGTGTCATAATCGTGCATCGGATGAAACAGCAGGGATCGTTCACCATATTTTCGTGCTTGACGTGTGTTCGATGCGGAACTATCGTAGATGATGGATTAATTTTTGTTATATATTGTGCGATTATGTCTTCAAGGATGTTTTTGATGAAAGCTTCACTTTTTCTGTACAGGCTTCTTTCTTTCTCCTTTATTTCGCGGTTCGTTGGTGTTCTGACACGGATTCCGCTTCCGAAATGCGTGCTATATCCCATCATACGCTGGTTTTCAAAGAAATATGGCATCAACACCGATGAGTACGAAGAGCCGCGGGAAGGCTTTCGAACATTCAATAGCTTTTTCACCCGCACGCTTAAAACCGGCGTACGTCCGCTTGATAATTCTCCGAATGCGGTGATATCGCCAGTGGACGCGCGCATCGACCAATTCGGGCATATCGAATCATCCACGCTGATACAGGCGAAGGGTATTGAATACTCCCTCCAGGGACTCATCCCTTCTGAGCGTCATCGCTATTTTCATGATGGAGAATTTATTACCCTGTATCTGTCGCCATCGGATTATCATCGCATCCATTCTCCGGTGGATGGTCTCATCGAGGGTTTCTTGCATGTGCCCGGGAGGCTTTTCACGGTGCAGGAATCTCTGGTACGTGTGCTGCCCCGGCTGTTTGAACGCAACGAGCGCATCATCACCTTTATCCGAACATCCCGTGGCATGGTAGCGGTGTGTAAGGTGGGGGCGACGAATGTGGGGCGGATTTCGCTGAGCTATGAAAATATTTTCACCAATACAGCATTTCGCTCGAAAAAAGAAAGGCTGTATGCAGAAAGCGAACGAAAGCCGGTTTCCCGCGGGCAGGAGATTGGAATTTTTAATCTGGGTTCCACCGTCGTCGTGCTTTTTGAAAAGGGCATGATTACGTTTAGCGCTTGCACAATTGGGAAAAAAGTTACAATGGGTGAAAAAATTGGGGAATACAGAAAGTAAAAAGTAATGGTTAAATGGCGTAAGAAACAATTTTATGGAGGGAGCGTATGCCGGAGGAATACAGAAAAAGCGTGTTTACATCCATCATCGATCAGATTGATGAATGGGAAAAGGAAAAAGCGAAACGTCTGACTCAGAAAGAAGAGAAAAAAGGAATTCATCCCTTTGTCACGATTTCACGTGAGTATGGCTGCGGGGGCTATGAAACTGCGGTGGAACTGGCGCGGCTTTTAAGCGCAAAAGGAAAAAAGTGGATTGCATTTGACCGCAAAGTGATTGAAGGCATCATGAGGGACATGGGCGTTTCTCGTAAGCTTGCTGAGACGCTGACCACAACGACTCAAAGCCAGATGGCTACGTTTTTCAACAGCATTTTCGCGAGCTACCCTCCCCAGGTGGCCGTGCACCGCAAGCTTGCGGAAACGATACGAACCCTCACATTGAACGGCTATGTGATTATCGTCGGACGCGGCGGGAACATCATTGCAAGAGATCTTCCGAAAGGATTTCATATTCGTCTGGTAGCTCCGATGGACTGGAAAATCGCCAGGATCGCGAAGATCATGGGAAAAAAATCGAAGGAGGCCGAAAAGATTATCCTGGAAAAAAGCGCGGCAAGAGAAAATTTCTATCGCGAGTTCATGAAATTTGATCCCGCGGATACGTCTCATTACGACATGATCATCAACAACGCAAGTTTTACTTCAGCTGAAGCGGCGGAAGCTATTTCGGCGGCGATGGCCGCGCGGGGGCTGGTTTGATCGATCATACGCTTCCCTATGCGCTTTGAGCTGAAAAAAACAATTCTGGATTTCAATGAAGAAAAAAGCATTTTGATCTGCCTTGATGGCAGGCAGGAAACGAAAAAGCTATGGGCGAAAAAATTGCCCGATGTGCAGTGCATTTCCGGCGTGAAAGAGGACGGAGAGCGGTATTATGTTGCCTGCGAGTACACCAACACGGACGGGATATTCCTTGCGCTGAATAAGGAAACCGGAAATACCGTCTGGTATATTCCCGGCAGGTCGCTCCTCCAGATAATGTATAAAAATTATCCCTACCTGATCTTTATCGACGATAATGAAAAGTTTCATCTCATCAAAGCGGAACCGAAAGACGGCAGCAAAATCTGGCACCATCCGCTCGATGCCGATCTTGCAGAATATTCATTCAATCGCGATAAAATCACGCTGCGGTATCGTTCCGGCAAAAAAGATGTCCTCTCGGCAGAAGACGGCCGCTTGTTGTGAAACATCAGCCTTGCGGCGTCATCCTCACTGCGCCGCGATCGGCGGATGATGCAAGCTGCGCATATACCCGTAATGCCGGTGATACCTTTCTATCGCGTCCAGCCGGTGTAAATGCCGCATCGCCTTTCGCACGCTCTTTTGCGCGCCGCTTTTCGAGTTCATTTTCCGGAAGCAGTACGTTGATTTTTCTTTCGGGAATGTTAATTTCGATGATATCGCCGTTTTCCACAAGCGCTATTTCTCCGCCCGATGCTGCTTCGGGAGACACGTGTCCAATGGACAATCCCGCCGTTCCTCCAGAGAACCGCCCATCGGTGATAAGCGCGCATTTTTTATCAAGATGCATCGACTTAATATACGAGGTGGGATAGAGCATCTCCTGCATGCCGGGACCGCCCCTGGGCCCTTCATATCGGATAATCACCACATCGCCTTCTTTCACTTCACCGCTTAAAATGCCATCGCACGCTTTTTCCTGTGAATAATACACTTTCGCGGGGCCTTTGAATGTGAAGAGCGATGTGTCCACGCCTGCCGTCTTGACGATGCTGCCGTTTCTGGCGATATTGCCGAATAGTACCGCCAGCCCTCCGTCCTTATTGTACGCATGCGCGATGTCGCGTATGCAGCCTTTTTCCCTGTCGAGGTCGAGTTTTGCGTGGTATTCTTCCTGTGAACCCATCACCAGATTTCTTCCCCGAAGCCCGGGAGCGCTTTTGTAGAGGTTTATCGCTTCTTCGCAGCAGCCTGGCCGCATCACATCGAAGCGGTCGAGCGCAGCGCCAAGGGAGGGAAAATCAACTCTTCCGACATTTCGATTGATGAGACCGCCCCGGTCGAGTTCTCCCATGATGGATAAAATACCGCCTGCGCGGTTCACGTCTTCCACGTGGAAGGCTGAACTCGGGGCAACTTTGCAGAGGTTTGGCACTTTCTTAGAAAGCTCGTCGATATCCTTCATGGTAAAGTTCACTTCGGCAGATTCGGCGATTGCAAGAAGATGGAGAACTGTATTGGTTGATCCACCCATGGCAATATCGAGTGCCATAGCATTGAGAAACGCCTCGCGCGTGGCAATTGAGCGGGGCAAAACAGAAGAGTCTCCTTTTTCATAATAGCGCAACGTATTATCGACAAGTATCTTCGCCGCTTTTTCGAGCATCCGGGTGCGATTGGCATGCGTGGCGATTACCGTGCCGTTGCCGGGAAGTGCCATTCCGAGCGCTTCGCTCAGGCAGTTCATTGAATTGGCGGTGAACATGCCTGAGCACGATCCGCAGGTGGGGCAGGCGAGCTGCTCAATTTGCGTAATGTCATCATCGGAAACAGCGGGATCCGCTGCCATCACCATTGCGTCAATGAGGTCGTATTTTCTGCCGTTCATTTCTCCTGCTTCCATCGGGCCGCCGGAGACAATGATGGCGGGAATGTTCAGGCGCATGATTGCCATGAGCATTCCCGGAATAATTTTATCGCAGTTTGTGATGCACATAAGCGCATCGACCTTGTGGGCATTGCACATGAATTCAACGCTGTCTGCGATAAGCTCGCGCGACGGCAGGGAGTACAGCATGCCGTCGTGTCCCATCGCGATGCCGTCGTCGATTGCGATGGTGTTGAATTCCGCGGCAAAGCAGCCCATCGATTCGATGATCTTCTTCGCGCGCTGGCCGGCTTCATGCAGGTGCACATGGCCGGGCACAAACTGCGTGAATGAATTTGCGATGGCGATAATCGGGCGGCCGAATTGTTCTTCTTTCATGCCATTGGCGCGCCACAGCGCACGTGCGCCTGCCATGCGCCTTCCCTGTGTGCTGATGTTGCTGCGAAGCGGTATATTCATACACAATCTCCTTTCCTTGAATAGCATTATAATGAGTTGCAAACAGAGAAGATACTGTTTTCAAAACCGCAGAAGATGTCAAGAAAGAACTTGATTAATTGATAATGATGGTGTAGATGTGGTATTGGTATGGATATTCGCAGCATAGTAAAAAAGACAGTGATGGTATCCGCATTTTTGCTTGTTGCAGGCTGCATCCGCAATGCAGAACCCATTGTGCGCCAGCCGTCTCTTGCGGGACAGTGGTACCCCGGTAGCGTGGGCGAGCTTGCGTTTACGGTTGATTCGTTTCTTGCCCGTGCCGGTGATGTTCCCGAAATGAAGGATGTGCGCATCCTTGTGCTTCCGCATGCGGGATATGCGTATTCGGGACAGATTGCAGCTTTCGGGTATGCATGTGCAAAATCCCTCAATCCCGGAATAATTGTATTTTTCGCGCCGCCCCATCGCGTGCCGGTGCGCGGCATTGCGCTTCCCTCAAGCGACTATTTCGAAACGCCTCTTGGAAGAGTCAAGATCGACAAGGAAATGGTGAGGGAGCTTGGTACAACACCCGGCTTTGCCATCAACGATGAGGCGCACCGGCTCGAGCATTCGATTGAAATTCATCTGCCGTTTTTACAGAGGATCTACGGGAAAAAGATGGAGAAGGAAATTCCCGTGCTGCCGCTCCTTGTGGGAGATCTCGGTGCAAATGAAGAAGAATTCGCGCGCATTCTTTCAAGAAAACTGCACAATAAAAATCCGCTGGTGATTGTCAGTTCAGATTTTACGCACTACGGCCCGCGCTTTGAATTTGTGCCGGTTTTCGGGAAGAACGTAAAGGAACTGAAAGATGGCCTGAAAAATCTTGATATGGGCGCAATAAATGCAATCTTGAAATTTGACCGCCGCGGTTTTGCGCGGTACGTGGGAACGACGGGAATCACCGTATGCGGAAGAAATCCCATTTCGCTGGCGCTGGCGCTGCCCATGCACGTGAGCGACGCGAGGCTTTTGAAGTACGATACTTCCTGCGCCATCACGGGCGAATGCGATCATTCGGTGAGTTATGCGGCCATTGCAATCGGCGGATCGTTTGTTGATGGCTTTTCCGCGCAATCGTTTTCGGTGAGCAGGCGTAATTAGTGCGATGGGAGTGCAAACGAAAAAGAAAAATAGTTTCATGCATATGGATACCACGTGGTAAAGAAGAACGTAAAGCATCCGATGAAAGGCCGCAATGAAAGGATCTCGCGAAAGCGTTTTCTGCGCATGGGCATGTATGCCGCATGTGCGGTTGCCGCAGAGTTCATCATCCCTTCGTGCGGAAACATTGACCGCCTCTTCTCATCGCCCGATGATGCGTTCCGGGTGCGCGCGCGGTATTGGGAGCATCTTTCAGATAGGGCGGTGCGCTGTACGCTCTGTCCCAACGAATGCCTCATCGCTGAAGGTTCGCGGGGGCGTTGTCGAACACGGGTAAATCGGGCGGGAGTACTCGAAACCCTCGTCTATTCACGCATCGTCGCGGTGCATGTAGACCCAATAGAAAAAAAACCCTTCAACCATTTTTTGCCGGGAAGCAGAGCATTTTCTATCGCAACGACTGGATGCGGCTTGTCGTGCAGGTTCTGCCAGAACTGGCAGATTTCGCAGTCGCGCCCGGAGGATATCAGCGCCGAATCCATCTCAAAAGAAGCACTCATTCGCAGAGCAACAGAATCGTCATCACGGGTAATTGCCTACACCTACAACGAACCCGCCGTGCAGTTTGAGTATTGTATTGAGTCGGCACGTTTTGCGCGGGAGCGTGGGCTTCGCGCGGTAATCATTTCCAGCGGTTACATCAACGCGGCGCCCCTAAAGGAGCTTCTGCGGCATCTTTCCGCTGTCAAAATCGATGTAAAGTCGTTTCGCGAGCAGTTTTATCGCGATATTTGCAGCGGGACGCTCGCACCGGTGAAAAGAAATGTAGAGCTCGTGCGCGCATCGGGAGTGTGGCTTGAAATTGTGGTACTTATTATTCCTACACTGAACGATTCCCCTCAGGAAATCAGGGAGATGACACGATGGATACGGACGAATCTTGGCGAGCACACGCCGGTTCATTTCACCCGCTTTTATCCCATGTACCTGCTGACGAATGTGCCGCCGACACCGGTTTCAACGCTGGAGCGGTGCAGAGAAATCGCCGTTGCGGAAGGTCTCCGGTATGTCTATGTGGGAAATGTTCCCGGACACCGATTTGAGAATACCTACTGCCATGCCTGCGGCAGCCTCGTAATTCGGAGAACAAGCATCTTTTCGGTTGAAAACAGACTCATCAATGGCGCATGCCCCTCCTGCAGAACCGTGATTCCCGGAGTGTGGTCGTGATGATGGCGCGTGTGTCGCGATTCTTTCTAAGCTACCACCTTCCTGCCGTGGCGGTTTACATCGGTTTTGCTTCAGCAATTGGTCAGGTGCTGTTAATACGCGAGCTTTTGACTGTTTTTCGCGGGAATGAATTTATCATCGGAATGATTTTTACCGGATGGTTTTTAGGCGTCTTTTTCGGAGCTCGGTTCAATGCATCTGCAGGCGAAGCGGTTCTTGAACGCAGGGTGGTGCTTTCATATCTACTATTCCCGATAGTTCTTTTTGCGTTTGTGCATTTCGCGCACCTCATACCGCTTTTCTTTTCAAGGTCCGCCGGGCTCTTTTTTCCGATGACCACTGAATTCGCGCTTTCCTTTCTCTTTACCGTGCCGGTGAGTTTTTTCGTGGGATATTTCTTTCCGCCGCTGGTGACGCTCCTTGCGGCGCGAATGAAAGAAAAAGCCGGCGGCATGGCCTATCTGATAGAGTCGCTCGGCGCTTTTGCTGGCGGCATATTGTTTTCTTTCTTGTTTATTGAGATGCTGAATCCGGCGGGAATCTGCGCCATACTCATGGGAATTTCACTTCTGATTTTCGTAGCCAGATCAGGAAAAAAAAGGCTTCTACCGCTTCTTGTGCTGCCCGTGTTAGTGCTGTTTTTTTCGGAAGATTTTGAGCGGGGGCTTTTTAGATATGTATGGAACCGTACTCAGGCGAGCATGCTTCTCCGTTATGACCGCACGAAATATCAGACAATACTTTTGGGCTTCAACGACCAGCAGATCAGCGTCTATGGCGACGGCGTGTTGTATTATACCATCCCTGATCGCTACGAAACCCGTCAGCTTTTCCACCTCATCCAGGCGCTCCGCAACGGCGGAAAAAACGAAGAGATTATTCTATTTGGTTCAGGCCCGGGTTCGCTTCCCTACAACCTGCTCAGGACGGATATTTCAAGCCTTGCGTATTTTGAAATCGATCCGAAGCTCTACCGCACAATCGAGCCGTACCGGATTCGTTTTTATCGGACAGGGCCTGAAGACAACCGGCTCTCTGTCATATCGCAGGATCTTCGCTATTTTCTCAAGAATGTCGATGAACGGTTCAATATGATCATCTGCTTCCCTCCGGTTCCCCATAACGCCAACCTGAATCGCTATTATACCAGAGAGTTTTATGAACTGTGCCGTCGGCGCCTCAAGCCCGGAGGGATTATGATCACTTCCATAAGCGGCTTTTCAAGCGCGATGGATGCCGAGCAGCGCGACTATATTGCATCGATATATCGGAGCTTTTCGAAGGTATTTCCGGTTCACATGAAAACGTCCGGCGACACCATGTATCTCATCGGGGGAAGGGGGAACGGTTCGTTGATATCAGAAGCAGAAAAAATAATATCAAATTACGCAAAGCGTCTCCCGCAGCTAAAAAAAATGCCGCTTGAAAACGCAATTATGGAGGGTTTTTCGCCATCGGAGCTTTCTGGATTTTTTGAAAAAACGCGTATTGATTATTTTGATAAAACTGTTATACCGCGATCCGCAGAAATTATTGAGAATACCGACAGAATGCCCTATGCCTACTGGAATTACATTTTGCACTCGGCCGCAAAGGAGCATTCACTTTTGTACGGAATATTGAAAAATTACGGCTATTTCCTCACCCTGCTTATTGCAATTACTGCCTTTGTGTTGTACCGCGTCCGTGTGAGGCACGGTGTGATGCAGTTTGCCGGCAGTTTCGTCATCTATGTGGTCGGAATGGTCAGCATGGCCACCGTGCTTATCATGGTGATGCTGTATCAGAATTTTTACGGTGTGGTGTACTACCGAATTTCTCTCATCAATGCTCTATTCATGTTGGGACTTACTGTGGGCAGCTATTGCGCCAATAGATTCGCGATAAGGTCCCTCACAAGGGTACAGATGGGGATGGTGCTTGTGCTGGGAGCCCTTTTTGTGTATACCTTTCTTGGGATTGAGCTTCTTTTCTGGCCGATACTGGTACTCTTTTCAGCACTCTGCGGCACGGCGTTTCCGGCACTTTTTTCCCTGCTGTCGAAAGATAATTATCAGTCAACGGCGTCGAACCTTGACGCGATGGAATTCTTCGGTTCGATAATCGGTTCGGTGGGGACAACAGCATTTCTCCCCGTCGTGGGAATAGAAGTGCTGCTTGGAGGCATCATTGTGGTGCTGTTTGCATCAATTGCTGTTTCGCATTACCTGAGTTTGAGAAGTTCGGGTAGATAGCTTTTAATAAAATCGATATCGTCAAGGCCCATCAGTTCACGGTAGCGGTCGGAATTAAGAGCAATGAGCTCTTCTCCGCATGTGCAGCGATAGTTGAGATTTTGCGCATCGGCGCCGCAGAAATGTTTTTTGTTTACTGAATAGTCGTGGAAGATGCCGGAAAGCAAGCCGTCAGAAAGGGCGTTTTTGCGCTTTTCGATCATTTCTTTTGTAAGAAGGATACAGCGCATCCTACCCCTGTGGCAGTCTACCAGGCGGGAGTATTCGGTTTCGCCTCTTTTGCTGAGAAAAGAGCTGATCTCAATTTCGCATACCTTTTTTTCGCATTCTTCTTTTGTATATTGCCCGTTGAACACAATTGCGCCGAATATAGTTTCGATATATTTTCCGTACGCGAAAATTCTCTGTTTCAGCGCGCCGAAACAGATGTAGATTGCATCAAGAGGAGATTCGGAGATAGTTGCAGAAAGCATATCGAGTTCTTTTCCGCAGATGTGGCAGTGCAGAACATCATTGCCGCTGAGGCCGTCAATTTTACAGTTCATGCTAACGCTCCAAAAATGAAATATATAGTGATAGTTCGTTTCCCTTCGAAAAAATGCCGTTGATAGTTGTAAAATTTTTTTTCCAAATGGATATATTATGATAGCACTTCTCTTCGTATCAGGATTTTTTTGAAATATAAATTCTAAGTTCATATTAAAATTTTCGGCTCTCTATGCAACTTTTTTTTGATAATAGTGCGAGTATCGGGGAAAATAATGCTTTACAAAGAATGTAATGCAGGTGTGTAATTATCATGCAGAAAAATCGTAAACGATATATTGACGGGTGTCAGAGTACAGGTGTATATATGAAAATACTCATACTCTCAGATAGCCACGGCAATGTGCCCGTGCTGAGGAAAATTCTTGCAAAAGAGATGCCGTGCAATTATATCATTCATTGCGGCGATGGGGTGGATGATTTACAGCATTGCGATACTCGTACAGCCGCAACTCTTCTAATATCAGGCAATATGGATCTTGGAAAGACAAACGGTTATGCCAGGAGAATAATAACCTCAGTCGGCGGTTTCAAGCTTTTCATTACACATGGAGACATCCAGCGTGCGCATCAGGATTATATTGAGCTTTGCGAGGAAGGCCGGCAAAATATGTGTGCTGCGGTGATTTTCGGGCATACGCACAGGCCGTATATCAGCTTTGAAAATCCCATGCTTTTCAACCCCGGCCCTGCTCTCAATGGGCTGTATGGGGTGGCCATCATCGATGACCGAATTGAGTTTATGCATTGCAACATTGATGTATAATCGGTGCAATATGAAGCATGCGATAGCTGAAAAAACATTAATTGAGTTCAATCAGATGCGATTCTGCATTTTTTAAAAATTCCGATATGGTGGTTCCATATCGCATCTTGTACAGGGGACGGCCAGCATTTTCTTCCATGAACAACCTGCGTGCTTCCGATCTGCCATGCTCTTTTTTTAGCTGTTTATCGGTTGCTTTACGGACAGCGCCTTCGGAAAAAAAGAAACGAATGTCTTTTGTCTTTTCAAAGGTTCTCGTTTTGGGCTGATAGATATAGAGGCTGAAATCGAGGGATTTAAGGTCTTCCCCGGAATATTCAGGCTTAATGATTTTTTTAAAGGTTCCGCCGTTTTCGACGATTTCAGCGAGTATTCCGGACTGGTATTTATATTGTGCGGTAATGAGCGCAGTATTGTGCTTTGAAATGCTGAAAGCGCTTTTATAAGATGTTTCCACTCTTATTACTTCGCCGGATTTTGAGTAGGAGAAAGAATCGAACTCGGCCTCGTTCTTGCTCGCCTCTTGGGCAAACGTCTTTTTGGCGATGAAAGTGATGCGCCCGTCGGGTGCATATCGCACTTTCATTTCCATTGTTTTAACCTTATTTGCCTGATTTATTTGCTCTATGAGAAGGATTCTCTGCGAGCGATTGTGATTGAAGTTGATTTTTTGCTGGATGCCATCTTTGTTTTTAAAATCTAATTCCTTCAGTTCGCCCTCCTGCCCAAAGGTGCGCACAACTTTCGCACCGCATGCAAGTGCCATGCATGAAAGCGCGATTGCTGAAATGATGCTGGCCGTTTTTCGAAGTGCCATTGATTTTCACTCAGGTTATCGGAAGCCTTTTCGCTTCGATATTATCAACCAAAATGTCGCCGTCTTCCTTATATTTTTTTAAAAGAAAGTGAGTAACGGTGGATTGCACATTCTTTATTGTAGCGAGTTTCTCCGAAACAAACAGAGAAACATCTTTCAAGCTCGGCCCTTCCACCTGTACGAGAAGATCATAGCTGCCGGAAAGCAGATACACCGAAGAGACTTCGGGATAGCGGTAAATATGCTCGGCAATTGCATCGAAACCGACACCTCTTTCCGGAGTGACCTTCACTTCGATGAGCGCGCGAACTTCGTTGTGCTTCACCCGCTCCCAGTTTATCTGGGTTTTGTATTTCAGGATTATTTTATCCTTCTCGAGCCTGGAAATGCTTTTTCGTACTTTCTCGACCGAAGAATTGAGCTGTTTTGCGATCTCATCATGAGAAATTTTGGAATTTTTGGATAGTATTTCCAGAATCTCCATGCCGAACTGGTCTATGTTGTATGGTTTCATTTTTCCGTCCTTTTCCGATCAAGAAGCCTTTACGAAATATATTTCAAGGCGTCAACAGAATTTTTCTAAAATCCGAAAAACATTCTCCTTAAAATTCGTTTGACGATGAAAAGGGATCGGATAGTATATGAAAACGCACCGACTATGAAAAAAATGCCAATTCTTGTCATCGTACCTCACGGCGGGACGATAATACCGGAGGAACTCGAGGACTATCCTCGTGTGGCGAAGTTTGATATTTTCTACGAGTCAGATGCCTGTGCTAACCAGATATTCGATTTCAACGAAGAGGTTCTGGGTTGCCTCCATGCGTCGGTTTCCCGGCTTTTCGTCGATCTGGATCGTTCTTTCGCTGACGTGCCGCCTTCTTTGGCCGATGGGGTAATAAAAAAAACCACCTCGAGGGGAAAGCAGATATTTGAAGGCGACGACTTTCCCGATGATATTGCCATCTCCGCGCTCATCCGACGTTATCATCTGCCGTTTTATGATGCAATTAAAAAGGTTCTGGCAACCGGCGAGGTGCGCTTTGTAATTGAATGTCATACAATGATGTCGGTGGGCGGTTTATTTTCAGAAGATGCGGGAAAACCCAGACCGCTTATCTCAGTGCAAAACATTATGAACAATGCGAAGGGGATGATTGAAACTGCGCCGATGCAAATGGCTGAAGAATTCCTGCGTATTCTCTCGCGGGAGTTCCGCAGGGAGGAAGATACCGTCGTGGAGCGCTTTACGCTTAATGCGCCAATGTTCAAAGGAAACCTTTTGAAAACCTTCGGAACAGGGAATGTCCCGATGATGCGGCTTTCGCTTTCGAGAGCGCTGTATTTCACGGAAGAATATCTCAATCTCAATGAAATGAAAGTTGATGAACGCAGAATACATGATTTGCGTCAAAGAGTGTCGCGGGCGCTTCAATTGTTTTTGAAACGCTTTTTTTAGTGCGCGTGCCGCGGGGTAATTCGGCTGATGTGTAAATAATGACGTTATGAGGGAAATCAATATGTTCAAAAAAGGAATAATCTTTACACTTCTTGCAGTACTCTTTTCGTGTCAATCCGCGCATAGAAGAGAAACCGGCAACCCCCAGGAACTCGGGAAATACATCATACAGCTTGAAAACAGCCTCCTTCCGCAGTTTCTATCTGAACGGTGGTCGGAGCGCAGGCTTGATTGGATTGATGATGCGCGCTCAAGCGGGGTGAGCGTGGGAAGGCTCGCAAAGCTTGTGGTGGAGTTTGAAACGGAAATTTCTCCCTCTGCTTTCAGATCGCAATGGCTCCCGCGAAGGAATGCGTGGCGTGCACAAACGAAAAGCGCCTCATCAGTTTCACAGCTGGCAAGGCTGGTAGTTGAACTGGAAAATTCTGTAGCCTTCAATGCTCAGTTTGCGTCATGGCGGGGGAGCAGGGAAGAATGGCTCGCCGGGGTTCGAACTCTCATCGGCGATACGCCGGAAGAAGAAGCATCAACCGACTCATTTGGGCAATTGCTTATCGAACTTGAGTCGAGCATTTACTATCATGCGCAGACACCGCAATGGCGATCTCGTCGGCCATCGTGGATTGCCGAGGTAAGAGGATCGGGGAACGATATTGTGAGACTGAAATTTCTTCTTCTCGAATTTGAGCAGGAAATTCTTGTGTCGGCGCAATCGCCACAATGGCTCAATACCTTGAGAACTGTGTGGGCGCAAAGAGTACGCAATGCTTCAACTATTGCCGAACTGGCGGTTTTGCTGCTGGAGGTTGAGACATCGATATTATACAGTGCGCAGGTTCCAAACTGGAGAAGCATCCGCAATAGCTGGATTTCGCGGGTGAGGGCGCTTGCCGGCCCTGCCGGAGATATGCATTAGTCGGCATAATTGAAAATGTATTGCGGCGACGCGAATATCGCGTCGCCGCACACGTTTGATTGCTCTATTTCTGGTTTTATTTCCGATACAGCGCGAACTTTCCGTCCTTTACCGTGAGAATTTCAAACGCATTTTCATCCAGGCCGTTATGATTGGTGGGTGAATAGTTGAAAACGCCTGCAGTTCCCACAAGACCGGTCATGGTTTCCATTGCGTCGCGGACTTTTTCTTTGTCCACAACGCCGGCTTTTTCAATCGCTTTCGTCAGAAGAAGAATTGCATCGTACGCATGGCCGCCGAACGTGCTCACATCTTCTTTGAAGCGGGATTCATACGCATTCTTGTACTGCACAAGCAGCGTTTTCTGGGGATGATTGTCGGGAAGCTGATCGGCAATGAGAAGCCTTCCAGCAGGGAAAATAATTCCTTCCCCCGCTTTTCCGGCCGCCTGTGCGTATTTTACATTTCCGAATCCATGGCTCTGGAAAAGAGGAATATCGAGGCCTATCTGTTTCATGTTTTTCGCAACAATCGCCTGGATGGGTTCAATCGACCAGTTTACCAGCGCCTGCACGTTTTTGCCTTTGACTTTTGTCAGCACTCCCGATAGGTCGGTGGCATCCTTATCGTATACTTCGCTGATTGTAATTTGAATGCCGGCGCCTGGAGCAAGTTTCTCGAGCTGTTCTTTTCCCGCTTTGCCGAATCCGGTGTTAGCCGCGATGACGCCGATGCGGTTTATGCCGAGATTCTTCATTACGCCGAAAATCCTTGCGACTGCGTGACGGTCCTTCTGGGGAGTATTGAACACGTATTTTGCCACCGGATCGACGATTTTTTCTGCCGCTGCGCACGAGATTAGTATAACTTTCGATTTTTCACAGAGTTCCTTAATCTGTAGCGACTCGCCGCTTGTGGAAGGCCCAATGATTGCAAACACATTGTTCTCCTCAATTAGCTGTTTTGCAAAAGATATTGCTTTATCGGGGTTGCCAGCGGTATCCTTCACGATGAGTTCTACTTTTTTGCCTGCAACGCCTCCTTTCGCGTTGAGTTCTTCCACGAACATTTCAACGGTTTTCTTTTCGGGTGCGCCAAGGAAGGACGCGGGCCCGGTGACTGCAAAAAGGGCTCCGACTTTGATAGTATCGGAACCGCCTCCTTTGCAGTTTACGGCAAAGGCGGCAATAGAAAAGGAAATAGCGGTGATAAGACATTTCTTTAGAAACATTGGATTTTTACCTCCGGAATTTTTTTTTAAGTTTCTATGGCGTATCAATTTTTTGTCAATGTTATTTTTATGGATACCTTTAAAAACCGCTTTTTGTGTTACTCATAAGTGGATAATTTTCAGGATGCTGGATTTGTTTTGTATCAAGATCAATATCAAGTTCCGGCCAGTATAAATGGGTATCCGAATGCAACTCTACGTTTAATATTTTCCCTATTGGAGCATCTTTGAACCATGGGAATGCATCAAACGGCATGAAAAATTCTTTATCATGAACAAAGATCCATATGCCGTGTTGGGATATGTTTGTTATTTCAACTGCCGAAGTGTTCTTTCCAGCATTTTCTGATTTCATCCTCGTGCTCCTTTATTAGTGCATATGCTTCGTTTAAAGCCTTCATCGATAATCCTTTATTGTATGCGATCTCAATATCCGGCTCCATCCAGAATTTTGATTCTCCCTCAGTAGAATTCACATGAATATGCATTCGTGATTCTTCTCTTGAGAAGAAAAAGAAACGATAATTTTTTGCCCGAAATACTGTTGGACTCAACGTATCATACCTGAATATGAAATAACCAAGGAAATTCCTATCATGCAATTGCATGCTCCTTTGTCTATAAGGTACTACTCATTATTGTCAATAATAAAAACTGAATATATCTGATGCCTTTGTTTTCTCTTGACAGTCGTCAATATGCATTAAAAAAATGAAAAAACGAGGTTATAATGGAAACACTTCATGCGATCATCAAATGGTGCAACGGCTATCTCTGGGGGCCACCGATGCTGGTGGTTCTCATGGGTACGCACGTGTATCTCACCATACGATTGAAAGTTGTTCAGCGATACCTGCCGCTTGCCATTCGGCTTTCATTTACGAAGGACAGTGCCGGCAGCGGCGATGTGAGCCATTTCGGGGCGCTTGCAACCGCCCTTGCGGCGACCATCGGCACCGGCAATATTGTCGGCGTGGGGACTGCAGTGGCACTTGGCGGTCCGGGTGCAGTTTTCTGGTGCTGGCTTACCGGCATCTTTGGCTTCGCCACAAAGTTTGCCGAAGCGGTGCTTGCGGTGAAGTACCGCGTTAAAACATCGGATGGAACAATGCTGGGCGGGCCGATGTATGCTCTGGAAAAAGGTTTGGGACAGAAATGGCTTGCGGGCATTTTCTGCGTCTGCACCGCGGTGACGGGGCTTGGCATTGGCAATATGGTGCAGGCAAATTCCATCTCGAAGATGGCGCACTCAACTTTCGGTATTCCAACATTTGTTACAGGCATTATCATTGCAGTAATCGTCGGAGTTGTCATCCTTGGAGGCGTAAAATGGATTGCGCGCGTATGCGAGGGAATTGTGCCCTTTATGGCGATTTTTTATATTATCGGCTGCGGCATTATTTTATATTTCAATCGAAGCGCGCTAATACCAGCGTTATCGCTTATTGTAAAATCAGCATTTACCTCTCAGGCGGCAGGAGGAGGTTTCGCGGGTTCAATGGTTATGATGGCCGCTCGCTACGGCATCGCGCGTGGACTTTTTTCAAACGAAGCGGGGCTTGGTTCTGCTCCGATTGTAGCCGCGGCGGCGCGAACTGCAAATCCGGTGCGCCAGGCGCTGGTGTCGGCCACGGGCACATTCTGGGATACTGTGGTAGTCTGTGCGCTTACGGGGGTGGTGTTGGTCAGCAGCATCATGCTGCATCCGGAGGATTTCGGCGCAATTGAAGGGACCCTGCTTACGAAACGGGCTTTTACAGAAATTCCGCACGTAGGTCCGGTCGTGCTGACAGTTGCGCTATTCTCATTTGTGTTTTCAACGATTCTCGGGTGGTCGTACTACGGAGAGCGCGCCGTGGAATATCTCTTCGGAAAGAAATCAATTATCCCCTACAGGATATTGTGGGTATTGGCTTCCTTCGCTGGCTCCATCGTGCTGCCTCAGATGGTCTGGGACCTTGCAGATATGATGAACATGGTGATGGCAATACCGAATCTTGTGGCGCTTCTGCTTTTAAGCGGAGTTGTCGCACGGGAAATGCGGCGCTATCTTGTGGATGGCGGCATCAGCGATGTGATGCCGGAGTGAGCCAGCGCGTATAAGCCTGGTGCTTTCCTGCGATAACATCATTTATCGCATTCATTATTTTTAGCGTACCGGGGCCGGGAGCGGCGATGTTCATTTCGCGGTCACCAATTTTGCATACCGGCATGATGCGTTCCACGCTGTTTGAGAAGAAAACTTCATCGGCGGCAAGAAGTTCTTCGCGTGTGATATCCATTTCGCGGCATTCCATAAAACCTGACGCAATCTCAAGGATAAACCTGCGCGTGATGCCTGGTAAGATGGAGCGCAGCGTGGGAGTTACAAGAACGCTGTTTTTGACAATGAAGATATTCGATGTTGCGCCCTCTGCGACATAGCCCATAGTGTCCAGAAGAATTGCTTCGTCGAATCCCTGCATGCGTGCTTCCATCAGCGCCAGATAGGAGTTGACGTAAAATCCTGCGGCTTTCGCGTGAACCGGCACGCATTCGGGATGGTTTTTTCTGAATTGAGAGATATGCGCGGTGAAGACATGCTTATCGTTTTCCGATGAATAAAACGATGCGCAAAAAATCGCCACTGATATGGTTGTATCAGATGGCAGGCATGAATATTCTAATTTCGGATAGTATGCGAAAATCTTTATTATGCCACGCGAAAGATTATTCGCGCGGACAATTGCGCACACCGCATCTGAAAGCGCTTCGGGGGCAATTTTTTTCTGAAGGGGCATGAATAACAATTCTGCAGAGCAATACAGCCTTTCAATGTGTTCACCAAGTCCGAAAATTGCAGGACCTCTATGCGATTCAACCAGCTCTAACACTTCAAAAATGGCAGTCCCTCTTGAAAAAGAATGGGAAAGCGGCGATACGGTAATATCACGCTCATCGACGATTTTTCCATCATGCCATGCTTTCATATCGACATATTTCCTCATTGTTTATCGAGTACATGTGTGTCGAGCACCGCGCACAGGAATGTTCCTGATAATACTGTTTCATTATTTCGCTTCACATCGACATGAACCGAGCGCTTCCTTCCTTTTTCTTCAATTACACTGGCGTAAGCGATGAGCTCTTCGTTCGGTTGTACAGGAAGGTTGAATCGGACATCCGCGCTCGCGAGCACCACATTGGGATGATTGACAGCGAGCATGGCAGCATGGTCTGCAAGGCCGAATACAAAACCTCCATGCACAAGGCCTTTTTCATCGACCGCCATGTAATCGAGAGTGGTTAATGCGACAACGGCGCGCCCTGGTGAGAGTTCACGTGGAATGCCACAGAGTTCGAGGTTTATGTGGGTATGCGTCATAATGCTCAGCGCCATGTATATCTCCGTGCGGCAGATGCGCCAAATATATCAGCCCGTTTCAGGGAGTAAAGAAAAATTCACGCGGGGAAAACATCATTTATTCCAGTTTGCAAGCAATCCAGCTTGTGCGTGCCTGCCAGCGGAGAACGCAGTTCCTTTACGGCATTATTTCATCCTTGACGCGATAGCAGATAATGGTATGCTGACCTTCGATTGCTCAATAATTGTAACATGAGTTTGAAATACAATGAAAAAATCCATATATAAACATGAAATAAACGTTTGGAAAAAACAGCGAAAATCGTACATAAAAAAGCTTGAAGAGCTGCATATGCTCTATACTGTCTGGGCAGCGCAGAAAAGCATTTCGATGGGATATAGTGCTGAAAACGGCATGCTTGACATTATTGAACTCATCGACACGGGATTTTTGCGAGCAGATGCGTTTGATGTTAAAACGTATTTTGGTGACTATCAGGCAGTATATTATTACGGGGCATACCCGTTCACAGAAAAAGGAATTCGCTTTCTTCACGAAAACCGCAAAGCGCGAACAATACGGCGCGCGAGCATGATTCTTGGTATCGCGATTCTGTTTATTATTTCAATTATCGCGCTCACATGCTGAAAGGATGAAAAGAGGACATGAAAAAAATTTTCCCGTTATTAATGCTGTCAATTGTCATGATGATGAGTGTTGCATGCGGCCCGCACGATGAGAGTGGTTTTATTAATCGTGGTGCTGAACGCTTATCATCCGGCGATATTGATGGTGCGCTTGAAGATTTCAATCGAGCAATCGAGCGGAATTCGGCAATGGCAAAGGCATATGCATTGAGAAGTAAAGCATATGCGAAAAAAAAGAATTATGAAGCAGCGCGGAACGATATTCAGAAGGCGCTATCAATTGAACCGAATAACCCTGATTATTTTGTGCTGCTGGCGTCCTGCAAACGCGAAATGGGCGATACGCAGGGTGCGCTTGGAGATATTGAAGCGGCAATTAAACTGAACCCCTGCAATTCTCCCGCATACGCCGAGCGGGGTAATCTCTGGACATCCAATGGAAATTTCAGTAAGGCGGTGCCTGATTATGAAAAGGCTTTGCAGTGCGATGGAAAAAACTCAGATGCGCTTCTTGCCCTCGGACTGATTTTTTTTCATACGGGAGAAATGGCACGTGCAGAAGCGTATTTCACAAAGGTTATTGAAGTAAAACCGGAAAGCTCATCAGGGTATTTTTTCCGCGGACTCATTAAGCTTCGGCAGGAGGAGTACGAAGCAGCCTCACAGCTTTTCACCGGTGCGATCAAACGGGATATCGGAAACGCTGATGCCTACTATAATCGCGGTATCGCACGAAGCATGATGAAGCAATTTGTTTCCGCTCTTGCCGATTTTACCAGAGCGCTTGAACTGCGCCCTTCTTTTTATTCGGCATATCTCAATCGCGGCTACGTGCACGGAGAGATGAAAAATTATATCGAAGCTATCCGCGATTACAACGCAGCATTGAATCTCAAGCCGGATTCTGCGAGAGCATACTATAACAGAGGGCTTGCCCGCGCGGCGATGGGAAGCTTCCGCCAGGCTGTAGATGATTTCACTGCATCGCTCAAATACAATCGCAACGATTCCGAAGCAATGTACAATAGAGGGCTTGCGAAATACAACATGGGGCACAAGATTGAAGGATGCACGGACATGAAGAAAGCATCGTCGATGGGTGATGCAGATGCAAAAGAGTTTTTTACATCACATTGTCAATGAAGGAAACAATGAAGTATGGGTATCCTTCCCGGGAGAGCCTGTTGGGGTGATAGTAATATTTTGTGTAGTGTTATCGAGCGAATTTAGCGGCTAAACCGACGGATCGCCTGATAATCCCCGACAGATGTGTAACATTGTCGCTTCTTTATATACATTTCCCATAAACTGAGAAGCTTTACGTGAGGAATTCGAATATTGCTGCGCTGATGCATCGAATTGCAATCTCGCAAATATCACTAAAACATGACATTTGCACCAACCATTATAAAGTTTCTGGGGTTGTTGTTATCAGAAGCATAGGCGCTTCCGGGCAAAAACAGCCCATAGTTGACAAACAATGCCAAATCATAAAAGGCACCCCAGCGCAATGCCACATCAATGCCATGACCTACATCTCGATCATCAAGCGGCGCTTCACCGGCATTAATAACACCGGAAGCATAATATTTCATATAGTATGAATATTTTGCAATAAAGCTTATGCGCCTGATTGCGGGGGTCTGGCTGTTCCAGAATGGAGACAGAGAAAAACCTGCGCGAAACACATGAAGATTTGCCAGAACAGGCCGCAGCCCATATCCCCCGTGGAACGTGCCGAAGTACATGAAGCCATTGTCGTCGCTGTTTGCGTTGGCATTCGGCACTGTATAGCTTCCTCTATCCTTATCTCCCGAGCCGAAAGCGTATTGGAACGAGAGCACAGGAAGGGTGGGGAGCGTCAGATAGATATCGAGTCCACAATTAAGTGCAACGGCATTAATATTTCTTTCCTCGGTAGAGTTCAATTTATAGCTTGTACCTGTTTCATAGACGAATTCAGAGTAGTAATTAGCATATCCACCCAGATAGCCGCGAAAGCCCATGGCATAGTATTCGGCGTCGTATCTTGTTTTTATCGATGGGTCGTCATCATCTGCGAAATCGATTTCGATGATGCTGAAAAAATAGAGCGTCTGATTCCAGAACCGTTTTTCCAGAAGGCCGCCGGTGAAGATGCGCTTCGCGCCGTCGGCGGTATCGCGCTCGCTGAGGTTGTAGGGGTTTTCATTTTTGTTGAGAAATCCGGTGTAGGCGAAGAGGATGGAAATATCCGCGATCGGCGTAAAGAGATTCATTTCTCCGCCGTCGCCGCGCCCATTCATCACAAGTCCGGTTCCAACGCTGAAATAGCGTCGTCCGGCTTCAATTTTGAAAATGTTATTATCAGTGTGATATCGAAAAAAACCCAATTCGAGGTCAAAGGTGTTTTTTGAAGTATCGATGGACTCACCCATAACACCCAATTCGTTTTTCACGAAAACTCCCTGGTATTTATCCATTGCGCGCAGATAACACGAGATGTTTTGCCAGAGTCCGGCGTCGAGCCATGCGCGTATGGTGGTTTGCGTCATCCCTAGGCGGGAACTTCCTTCGATAGTATCCAGATAGAGGGGTGTGAGCCATGCGCCGTACCGCAGACTGAATGGGCGCTGATTTTTGGAGAGCGCCTTCATGTCCGCATCGGTGATATAGCTGTTGAGCGATTCATCGCCGGCACTCTGCGCGGAAAGAAAGCCTCTTGATAATATCAATATAAGTGCTGAAATAAACAATGAATATACAATGGTTTTTTTCACCTATCGCCTCCTGCTTTTTCCGCGACTTTCCGTATCACTTCTACCAGCTCGCCGCCGCTTAACATATCCCATTCACTACCGCTTACTTCCATGATGCCGCTTGCGACGCATGCGGTGACCGCGTGGCGCTTCGTATGAAATATCCGGTACATAAATGAATCGCCGAGATGCAGATATTGCGCTGCAAGAAGAGCAAGCATGCCTCTGCGCAAAGGATCATTTTCCTGCATCCCTTCGGGAAGGGAAATGCCTTTGCTACGAAGAAGCGCGACATTGTTCTGAAAATCAGATTTTCTGTTACCATAAAACATGGCGAAAAGACCCACGGCATCTTTAACGCGTGCCATAGGCGCATCGGCCACCTGGTTGACAAACTCAATATCCGCCACGCTCTGAAAGCCGCCCTCCTGAGCAATGAGCGGCAGAGAGATGAGGGCGATGAGAACAAACGTCGTCTTTTTTATCATGGGCATCCTCGCAATAAATTTCATACAGATACGCGCAGTGAAAACCGTTTATCAAAAAAAGTTACCGAATAGCGCACGGTAACTTTTTTATGAATAGGATATTTTTTCAAATTTCATCCGGTATGTATTCAGTATTTAATAACGATCACGTTATTGCCAGATCAGCTTAAATACTGCTTTCGCTTTCGCCTGATCGAGCGGTGTGACAAACTTTCCGGGATTCGCTCCTGTATCAAAGCCGAACTGCTCAAGCATGCTCTGCTCCTTGTCGGTCATGCTGTCCAGATACAGCTTCACAAGGGTATTGCCCATGCGGTCTGAGAGGAGAAACTCCGGACGGGCCTGATCGGTCTTGAGCTGGAATACGAGTTTGCCTTTAATCATATTGGCGATCCCGTTTGCGTTTTCCATGCCCACTGCACCTTCGAGCACTTTCACTATCATACCCGATTGAGGGCCGAAGGAAACTTCCTCTTCGGTGCCGCGTACGCTCGATGTTGCCACCGGCGTGGAAATCTTGAATTGTGTCCTGATCGCTGCAATCTTTTTTACTTTTGCGTTGATGGCTCCGTATTTGAGGCCAATATTTGTGTTCGATTCTTCGGAGCTGGCCATGTTATGATTTATCCGCACCATGGAAAGCTGCCGGACGGTTATCTTGCTGCCGTCGATATCCAGAACAACCGAAGAACCGGCCCCCGTGCTGATTTTTGTACCAACCTCCAGTTTTTGATTGAGTACAAGCGGCTTCCATTGTTTGTCATCCTTGTAGGCGGCTTTGCCGTTGATGTGCTCCACGGTGATAACCGCGAACGCGGGCATCATCATGCACAGGATAATACAAAAAGAAGCAATTGTGCTGTATTTGAATTTCATCGCATCCTCCTTGGGATTAGCATGTTTCAATCATTTCAATTGATAATATCACTGCTCGTCTATTTTAATGAAAAAAAAATTATGCCGATATGAAATAATTTTACATTCGTTTGTTTTACTGTCAAGATAATTAATTGCACTTTTCATCGGGCAAATAGTATTATACGCATTATACGGAATTAGCATTATACGTAATTATTTGAATACAACATGTTTGGATAATGATATTACGACAATGAGAAATGGATTATGAAGATTTTAGCTCATTTGTATTAAAAATCCTTATGCGGCGAACATTTCGTAGTGAAAATAATAAATTTTTTTTAAAAGTTTTCTTTGATTGACAGACATGCAGTGTTTATATATTGTATCATGCCGAATATTCTATGTGGTATGAATAAATAATTACAAAGGCACAAAGGTTTGCTGAAAAAATTTAAAACAGGAAAATTATAATGAAGGCAACATTGATTGTACGGTATTGCATCTCGATTGTAATAATATTTCTTTTGCATACTATGCTCCATGCAACCACCTTTGAAATGCAGATCACTCCCGGAGATGCGCTCACGGCAGTGGGCCTTGATTTTTACGATTATGAAGCCGCTTCTCAGCGGCTTACTGAATACCCAAATCTTTTTGCGCGCAAAAATGGCGAAGTGATTCCCACAGGGCTTGCGATGGCAAATGTGCTGGGCTATCCAAACGGCCGGGCCATGATTGGTCAGTTTCCGCATTTTGAGCTTGGCATTGCCGCAGGCGCTTCCACCTATCAGCTTTTCCGCTATCGTGATTTCAATATCGACAATCCAGAGATTCCCGGCGGCGGCGTCAATGGCGGCATCCACTTCGGCACCGGCATCGATAACCAGATGGATATTATGTTTAAAATTTTTGTTCTCGGTTCATTTTATGTGTACGATAGAGAATTTGACCAGTCGGTGACGCACGATACTACAGTTGATCGAGAATACAATCTCAAAGTAACCGACAATAGCATCTATTCTTTTGGCGTAAAAACGCGCTATAATATTCTCCGGCCACAACCGCGCTCATGGTTCTCGCTTGGAGGAGTTAACGTCAATCTGGCGTTCGATTATATGTCGGCGCGATTTGCTGCGAAAGGAAATTATACCACCACAAAAACCGTTGACCTCACCATTCCGCTGATGATGGGCGATCCAATCCCGACCGAAATGGTTGCGCATGTTTCGGGAAGTACAGCGATTCAATGGCATTTTTTCTCGGTAACGCCAGAGGTGATTACGTATTTTAATATACTGTACGCGCTCAATGTATATACCGGCTTTGCGCTTTCGATTAATAGAGGAGCTATTACGTTTGAATCGGATGCGCGCGGGACGATACGCAATACGGCTGCGATTAATGATCCCTCTAATTCGTTGATTACGCTTGTTCCCGCGAACTCGACAATTGCTTCCGCAATTTTACATACCGACACGTCAATGACGCCGAAGGTGCTTCTGCCGCGCTATATTCTGGGCTTCGAACTTGATTTTGCGCTGGTGAAACTCACGCTTGAAGCCTCAGCGGTGCTCACCAGCCCCACAGAAAGCTTCACGGCGCAGGTGGGCGTGCGGACGGAGATATAATTTCATTCCAAATTTTGTGATGCATATTCACCGAGGGGATGAGATTATGGGATGCGGGTGAGGAAGCACCATCTGCATGTGAATCTGCGCCTACGTCTATGACGTTATGGCGCAAATGTGGTAATATCATTGTACGATAGATTTATTATCTCTCCGGCAGTTCTGTAATCTTCCCAGAAAAGAAGCGCGCCTGCGCCATTGTTGTACGGTACAAGCAGGATATTGCCCCAGAATTCATTGAAATCATTGAGAACAAACGCCACGCCGTTTAAGTCGGTGCCGGTGGTATCGGCATACCATGCAATATCGCGCGCACCCGTAGACGCATTAATCTTTATACCGAAAATGCCACGGCCTGAGAATGATGCAAAGCGGTCATCTTCCCACACAATGATGGTATCAGCACCATTTAAAAAGATCTTTGGATTTTGCTGCGTGCCCATTGCATCGGAAATATAATATCCCGCCCAACTGGTCGTTCCAACACGGCATGCCCAGATATTGCCGCCGATGTTTGCAACCACGATGACATCATTCCCGCCAACATAGGCCATATCCATCTGTGATGGTGCAGCCGGATTGCCGATTGCCTGGCCGTTTGCTCCCCACTGGCGGGTGCCGCTTGCATCGATGCGCTGCACACGCAGGGCGCCGGCAATTGAATAGAGCACCACAAGTCCGCCGGCATTGTCGCTTTGCACCATGTGAATGGTTTCGGCGGAAGCATTCTGTGTATCGATTTCAACAGGTCCCCATGTTGAAGTGCCGGTGCCATCGAGCTTTTGTACCACAACCTGCGAGGGCGCTGCCGTGGTATTGTATATCACCAGGGCATTTCCCATGCCATCGGAAATGGCAGTGGGGTTGGAACCGGCGGCTATTGTCCATTCCGCTTTCAGTATCACCGGCTCTGCACCGCCTTCGATATTTAAGATTTTACCCTGTATGTTGGTGCCGTTCTGCCACACGTACAGCACGCCGCGATGGCGGTAGATGAGGTAGTAATCACCATTGGCAAATGAAATTGAATTGTGTGAGAGCGTTAGAGTAGTAGCTGCTACCTCTTTAACCATTGCATACGCATTGGTATTGAAATTGTACACAACATCGCCAGCCTGAACATTTGCTGTAAAATCATTTGGAGCGTTATCAACTAATGATCCGGCGCCGCCGGCATCGGCAACTCCGGCCTGAATGACGTGGGTGGCATTTGTATTTGCAAGTGCAAAGCGAATAATCTCATAGTCTTCATTATTATCGGCAGTGCCGACGTCAAAAATATCATCGGAAAGATTAAGAGAGTGCTTTTTTACGCCGCCTGCTGCTACAGACGTAATGTTTTTATTAAATACATCTTCAAAGCTGATAACAATATCACCCGCAACAACCCCACTGACAGTAAAATCGGCAAGGCTATCGTACAGCGGATTCGCAGGCAGGGCATCAGCGGTGCCCGTGAGAAGTGTATTATTCAGGGTGTAGGATGTTGTACCGGTTATCCCGATTGCATAATCTACAGTAAACCGATAAAATTGGTTAAGCGGATGAGCGGGGCTTTGAAAATAATCATCATAGATAATGTAGCTATCGCCGGTGTCAAAAGAAGCGGCAGTTGCAAGAGTAAGCGCGGTTGATTCTACGGACTGAACCACCGCATACGTTGTATCGGTGAGGTTGTAGGCAAGATGCCCCGGCGAGACGCCAGCTCCTACAAAATTTGCCGCTGTATCGAAAAGATAGTTGTTTGCGGTGCCATCGGCGGTGCCGGTATCGATTTGGGTTAATGAAAAAATCCTATATATTTCTCCGCTCGCAAGCTGGATGTCGCCTGAAAGCGTAAGATCGTTATTGTTAACCGCGGTAACACGACGGAATAGGTCATCGGTTGCGTTATACACAATATCGCCAACATTCACGCCGGAAAAATCCCATTGAGAATCATAAAGATGATTCGGATTATTCGTGGCAGTACCATATGAACGTTGTTTGTACACTGTGTATCCATCACCGGCATTGGCAAATCCCGCTGCGGAATCAAGAACAAGGTTGTCGACATTGACAGTTATCACCGTTGATGAGAGATTGTCGGTGCTGTTTCTCACCAGATCGCCAATCTGCACTCCGAGTGTCACAAAATCCTTAGTTGTATCGAGCAATGTGTCGTTAAAGCCAGATGCTTCTGAAGTTCCGGATGTGATGGTAGTTGCCGCAATAAAATATTCATCTCCATTGTTGAATTGTCCATCGGAGGTAAGGGCAAGAACGGTATCAGATGTTGCCGAAACGCTTGTGTATACATTGTCTGTGATATTGTAAACGATATCGCCGATTTGAACTCCATCTGTAGTAACGAATGAAGCAGTTGCATCAACCAGATGAAAGCCTTCGTGTGTTTCGTCAGCTCCGATTTGGGTTTTCTGATAAATATAAAAAGTATCACCTCCATTAAATGAAGCGTTTCCTGCAAGAGTGAGGTCTTCATCTTCAACAAGCGTAATGCGCTGATACATATCATCTGTCTGATTAAAAGCAATATCATTGGTTGTTACAGCAGGAGAGGTTTTCCACGTCCTGCCGGCTTTCACCAGATGATTTCCCGGACTTGAAGTTGCCGTTCCACTCGTAACGGTACCTGGAGAAATTGTGATAGTCGAAGTTGCCGTGATAAGCCCATATCCGGTTCCATCCGAAATAATATCTCCAACACCAAACCATGTTGTCCATGGAGGATTTCCCGGTGCAGGGAAACTTTGGGATGAATACACAAAGGTTCCACCACTTGTGTAGTTTGCGCCCTTATAGGTGGTATAGCTCCATGCTGTGTCATTTTGTGTTAAAGTGCCACTTCCGATTGCATAATTTTTTCCAGCTGTGACGCGAAGCGCGCTCTGTCCCACAATATAATCGAAATCCTGCAACGGAAGATTTTTAATTGTGGTGCCGGTATGATCGGTCGTATTTACCACAATGTCAACAGCATCGGTATATCCCGTGAGTGCATTATCGTCATCATAAAAATAATTTGGGAGTTCTTCCGATGCCATCTCCGTTTGTCCGCTTGCAATTTCGGTCACCGTATTCGCATACACCGGCACGGCGGAAGGATTGGTTCCTGCTGCATCGATGGTGATGCC
>CAKZSV010000059.1 GCA_937921485.1 uncultured bacterium | reverse complement strand
TCGCAATCCCCTATCAGCGGGGAGAAATTCTGACCTTTGTTTTAAACAAAAAATCTTCTTCGGTTCCATACTTAGTCGCAATCCCCTATCAGCGGGGAGAAATTCTGACAGCACCCATCCTAAGTCCTGAAAAATCCAGGAGTTAGACCCCTCTTTCCGCGAACCTATTGAACAAAATAGCGAAAAATGTTCAAAAATACCCCCGCGATTTGTAACTCCTGAACCCTTCAGGCCTAATTTTCCGCGAACCTCCCCCGATTTTCGGCATATTATGTCGCCCGATGAGGTTCGCGGAAGGCTAAAAAATCATCAAAAATAAAATTTCGTTGTTTAAAAATACCGCAAACTTTTTTTGCGACGTTCTATGAAGTTTTCAAAGATCATGCAAATCTGAAGGTACTTCACCCAATGCAAAAAATTCTGTCAATCAAAATTTCGGATTGCAACCAGAGGATGATGCATTTCAAACTCTACCAGATCATTCTGAAACACCCGATATCATCGATGCTGTCGTTCTTGATATCATTTACCATCACATTCTGATTGCAATATCAAAACATTGTGTACCTCCTTCAAGAATTTCTCCTCACCAGGCAATCTGCATACCATAAAAAAGCTTGAAAAATATATACACCATGTGAGCCTGAAAATCCATTTTACGAACATTTTCTCATAAGCGCACCATCAGAGCCGTTATCTTAAATGAAAATCGGTCTCATTATCACAGGAGCAAAATCATGGAACAATGCATCATATGCGGAAATCAAACCGATAATGTTTTCATCATTTATCGCGCGCGGGAAGAAGAGCCCGAAACGCAGGAAGTGCGAACCGATTATTTCACTGAAGGGACCCGACAGATTCGGCGGGTTCATCAGAAAATAATCACGCGATTTGCTGATGTCGAAGAAATTCCTTTCGGCTATTGCAAACACTGCCTCTTTGCCCCTCGACGAAAAGGATTACAACTCCTGATGGCAGCCATCATACTCATCGCAATTGCGCTCGCGATTTATCTCTCCCTGCATTCTACCGGTCGAATCTCTCCGGCCGATATCATCGCGGCAGCAACTGGATTTGCCGGCATGCTCGTGTTCTTCGGAGGGCTGCATTTCGCTCTTTCAGACACAAAGAACATTCCATTCGAAG
The DNA here is from genome assembly GCA_937921485.1 of uncultured bacterium. Lineage (GTDB taxonomy): Bacteria > Spirochaetota > UBA4802 > UBA4802 > JAGODF01 > DYLV01. The sequence continues at coordinate 41,584 of CAKZSV010000059.1, read as the reverse complement.
CTCAAAAGAGCAGGCTTGCCTCATTCTTTCAGGGTCAGGACAGAGTGCGATTCATGTCCTCAAAGGAATTTGAATATTTCAAAAAAAACGGCATGGCGGAAATCAAACACAGGACAGTCGATCTGCCCGTTTGATTTATTCAACGATGATCTTTGAAACCTCCACAATGTATCGCTTGTACGAATTCGCAAGCATCTTACTCACGGTATTGATGAGCTCCCTGTCGCTGGATCTCCTGAGGAGATATTTATTTACCTCGTTCAAATCGTTTTTCAGAATCTTCCCGATATTTTCCAGCGCCTGCGCGTACGCTACCGCGGTGGGATTGCGCTGTCCTTTTTTCTGCTTCCGAAGCTCTTCCTCAAGCTGCTGCTGAATTCTTCTTCGCTCCTCCTCTTCCCCGACAAATTTTTTCAGAACCACTTCTGCGGTGGAAAGAAAATTCACGGGGCAAACCAGCTCGAAGTGTGCGCTCCAGAACATCCCTTCAGGGAAGAGCACTTCCGGAAGAGGTTCGACATGGTAATTGTCTTTTACGGCAAGGCGGGTTGCATCATCGAGGATATTTCGATTTTCCATGGGTATATCGCGACGCATTCCGTACTGGAATGAATCGGTAAACATCATTTCACCCTTGAGAAATTTCTTTTCTTCAGATATCAAGACAGAGCGCAGATTGACCTTTTCCTTAAGCGATCTGCGGAGATTGACTTCCTCCAGATTCTTCTTTATCCTCATTACCGCCTGGCACGCAAGGTTGGCTTCTGCAAAATACGATACCACCACCCCCTCTCCCATCGTTGCCACAACACCCTTGCACAGGCCTATCTCCTCTAAAACATGTTCGCGCACCGTATCCAGCAGTACCGCCGTCCCGGATATGCCGGACGTTTCAAGCATTTCCTTAAATCCAAATATCTCAATAATTAAAATAGCAATCGCTTTTTTTTCCACCGATTTCACATTGCGCTCATCATCGATTGATTTCAAAGTCCTGCTTCCTTCAAGCAAATCGACATCAGGAGTTTCAAACTTTTTGAAGATATTGACGATGAAATGGTCGATCTCCCCAAGTTCCTCATCGGGAAGAACCTTGAGCGCGGAAATGATGTCGCCGGATATTCCATAGTCCTCTTTGAGAAGCGAAATGAGAAAATACGAAAACTCAACCGATTTCTGATTCGCCATCACAAGGAGAATTTCCCGCTGAATGTTTTTATTTTTTATGACCATCATATCCCTCATCGCCCGGAGCGCATCGCGGTTCCCGAGCCCAATGAGAAGCGCGCACGCGTAGATGCGTATTTTAATGCCCGGCTCTTTGAGGTATTCCTGCAGATACCCTATCACATGGCGTTTATTGAATGTCGTGGAAGATTCCACAATAAAACCCATTCCCAGCACGACCGCTTCTTTAATTTCATTCTTATCGAATTTTCGGAAAATCGAATCCAAGTACTCAAGATCGCCATCGATGCCGCAACGCCCCAGGCAAAGAATCGCCAGGCAGATGATTTCCGGCTCCTGATTTTCCTGAATAACCGATTTAAATGTTTCCGCTGCGGTCACGTTGGTATGGAGGTCCCTCCTTAGAAGCATTTCCAGTATTTCCAATACGATGTCGGTAGGCTGATTCGCACGTTCCCGGAGATAATCGAGCAGGATGTTAAGCGAACGGGCGTCCGAAAACTGCGAAAGCAGCATTATGCTTCTCTGATGGTCGTGCATTTCACCCGAGGCGAGCATGATTTCCAGTTCGCCGAGCATGTACGAATAATTCAGCACGGAAAGGCACTTCGCAACCGCATCGGCAATATCTTCGTCAATATATTTCTTTACATAATTATATATCTTCACGAGCGAAGCCGCCGCGCCGGAAAGACCCAGGCGGCCAATGATGTCACAGAGCCGTATGATGCGGTCGCGCAGATACTTTTTCTCAAAGTTAATATCTTCCAGGCGCATCGCGGAAAGCTCGCGCGATTTGGGGTCATCGTCGTACAGAATTTCCAGAAGCATGGAAAATTCTCCGGTTTCATCGGTGGCCATAAACGGAATGCGTTCCGAAAGATCTTCAAGCAGGCGATGAATAGTGTTTTTGTCCTGATTGCGAAGATAATGGATAATGCGCTTTTTGATTTCGGGGCTGTAGTTCTCCAAAATATATCTGCGGACCTGCTGGAAATTTTCCGGAAAATCTTTTTCCGTCACGCTTGTAATCATGAATTCCTTGCGGTATATTTCGAAAAAAGTATCAAGCGTAACGATGAGATAATTGAAAATTTTATCCCGCATCAGCGCATTTTTTCTGGTTTCCGGCACGGCGGTAAAATAGCGCTCGAAAATTTCGACGATGATGGCATTTTGATGCGCGGTTTCCACCGAAAGGGATATCAGGCTTCTGAAAAGCGAGTCCGGGTCGCGGAGTTTATCCACATTCGCGTATATTGCGTAGAGAATGCTTTCCGTCAGCTCGTTATCGTTCGCGGTGAGCGCCTTCATAATATAGATAAGCGTTTCCCTGTGATTACTCGCCAGCATGGCGTTGATGAATTCGGTTTTGACTTTGGTGGAATACCCCTCGAAGTGCACCGTCATTTTCCCGAGCAGCACGCGGATCTCGATTATGGCCTTATCCTCCGCTTCAGGGTTATAGGTGAACATCTGGTCTTCTTCTTTCCTTGCTGCTTTCGCCTGTGCGAGTATTTTATCGGCCAGAAGGGCCAGAGATTTATACACCGCGCGGTTAATTTCTTCGTTCCCCTGCCGCAGAAGCTCTTCCGACTGAGATACATCCCCGAAAAAAGCACCGGCAACTACAGCCGCGGAACGGACGGTGATATTCACCTCGGGATTTTTTGCCAGCTTCTTTAAAAAATCCCTGACTGCCGAATTGTTCCCGCCTCGAATCCCAAGCACGCAACATACCCGCACAGCAATTGAAGAGTCTTCATCGGCAAGATACTTCTCGCAGAGCTTCAGAATCAGAGACAGATCATCACCGCTTGCAAACTTTTCGAAATAGTCCAGCACATGCCCCATTTCCGTGGGCGAAATGTCGGTGGAAAGAAGTTCTCTAAATACGGCTTTTACTTCATCCCCGCCATGGTTTTTCAGTTCGCGCAGCGCACTTTCCCTGAAAAGAGGGTCTTTGTACACATCGCCTATGAGAATTTTTATACCCTCGGGCGATTTTCTCAATCCGAGTATTCTATGCAGAGCGATGCGTTCATAAGGAAGGAGTTTAAAACCTTTGCTTATTTCCAGTTTTATTGTCTGTAAAATATCAGTTGCCATGTTTTTTCTCCGGAAAAAAGTCGCGACATTTCCGAATATCGCCGGATTTTAATAATTGTCAAACACAAAGCGGACCGCCTCCTCCCAATTCCATAAATTACATCTGCCTTCCCGGTCTTTCCCATACCCATTTTTTTAAAAAAATAGTTTGACGATTCCATTCAACTATCGTTATATTTATCCAGTTGATCTTGCCGTGTAGTCGGCATGGGGTTTTTGCAGCCGTCAGCCTTACTATTATTCACTATTAGTTTATTGAAAGGAGAATGTATTATGAAGAAAGGGATTGCACTCGGGGCGTGCGCCGTTCTGTGCGCCGTATCTTTGATGTATTGCGGAGGTGGGAGCAGACAATCGGCACGTCAGCAGTCCGCTCCCGTAAATAATGAAATGGTCGGCGAAGCGACCGGAATAGCGTCGATTTTCGACGGCGATAAAGCTCTGGCCCGCGACCGCGCGATCGACGATGCCATGAACAAACTGGTTAAATCGAAGCTCGGCACCACAGTTGAGGGGCGTTCCCTTGTGCAGGATTTTGCCCTTGTCGAATCGATCGTTGAAGCGAAATCCACCGGCATGGTGCGCAACTGGACAGTTGTGAAAGAATACGCCGAGAGCGATGCGTATTTCGTGACCATAAAAGGCGAAGTATATCCCGCCGCCGTAAACGAAACCATTGAAGCAACCCTGAAAAATTACGGCAGGCCGAAATTCATGATATTAGTCAAAGAATCGTTCGACGGCCAGAACAAAAACCCCGGCGAGACCGTCACCGAACATGCCATGATGGACATTATGGGCAATGCCGGCTTTGATTTTGTCGATTCGGCCATGACGGCTGAGCTGCTTCGTAAAGAGCGTGCGAGAATGGGCAAGGCGCTGGACGGTAAAATCGGCGAGGATGTACAGGAACTCCTCCTCGATGATCTGGGCGCTGAAGTGATTATCGTCGGAACCGCCCGAACTACCGACCAGACCGGAGCGCTCGCGGGCTATTCCAAAAATATGAAATCCAAACAGGCAAACATCATGCTCAAAGCGATTGATGTCTATACCGGACGGGTGCTTGCTTCGAAAGTGCACAATGCTCCGGGCGTTCATATCGACGCCGATACCGCATCGAAAAACGCCATCGTGAACTGCCTGGGAAGCAAAAACATGCTCGGCAAAAACGACGAGGAAGGCAAATTCGCATCCGGCGATTTCATGAATCAGATCACGCGTCAGTTCCTTAAATCAGCCACCGGGCGGATGATCATGATGACAGTATCAGGATTGAACTTCAACGACATGACCAAATTCCGCGACGCCATTCAGGGCAGAGTGCGCGGCGTGAGCAAGGTATATCCACGCGGCCAGATCGGCACTGCGGCCAAGATCGAAGTTGAATTTGCCGGCAAAACGCACGACCTCGCGCAGGAGCTTATGGCAAAGGCCGATAAGTTCGGGTTTTCGATTGAAGTAAAAGAGCAGAAACCCAACAAGCTCGTGGTGCATGCAAGGAAGAATTGATCATGTAATATTACTATCTTAAAGATGATTTATTGCTGCTTTCATGGCACCGATCACAAATCGGTGCCTTTTTTTATAAATATCCTCTGCACACACAGAACGCCTGTTACATTCTATGATATTCCCGCCTTATTATAGCCATCGGCAAGGCTGGTGTTCACATGCACCACGCCCCTGTTTAATGATTTAAACACATAGTCGTCGGTGATTTTCGGCAGCGCATCCGCATCCTTCTGGTTTTTCAGCACCGTGCCCGCAGGAACATAGTATCCGTCCGCCACGGTGACGCCGAGCAAAATGCACTTGGGTTCCACCACACAGTTTTTGCCGACTTTGGATTTAAACACAAGCGTCTGCATGCCGATGAAGCTGTCATCTCCCACGCTCGCCGGGCCGTGTATCTGTACCTGATGCGCAAGCGAAACGCGCTTCCCTACATACACCGCGTATTTTTTTCCATCTACTTCCACCAGATTTTTTTCCACAGGCTTTCCATGCTCTTCGGTTTCAAGGGCATGGATGATGACACCATCCTGCACGTTCGATTCATCATCCACAAAAAGCGGCTGTCCTTCATCACCGCGCACAGAAGCAAACGGCGACACGAGCACCCGTTTCCCGATTTCAACATTGCCAATGACCGCCGCAAGCGGATGGATGAATGCGGTGGGATCGATTTTCGGTTCGCTTTCTTTTGAGCAAAAATCGGTAATAACGTTTTTATGAATCATTGGATTGCTCCTTTTTGAATGAATAATCGCATAAGCATAACTGCATCAAAGCTGTATCACGCCTTTTTTGTAAAGCACATTGCGCATCATCTTTTTTTTGTCTGTTCAAGCACAGTCGCCTCATAGGGGAAAAGCTTTTCGCGGAATTGAAATTGTTCGCCATTTCTTCGATGCGTTGATAAAACTACTTTCCAGTCATAAGACTCATCGAGATTGCATTGCCGAACTTTTGATGTAAAATTGAGCGCCACGCAAAACGCTTCTTCATCCACGCTTCTGCGGTACGCCAGCACATCTTTTCCGGCATCGCAAAACGCAAGATCTCCCCGCCGAAGGGCAACGCTGTTGTTTCGAAGCGCGATGAGCGATTTGTAAAAATTTAAAAGCGAATTCCACTCGTTGAGCTGGCATGTAACATTTTTTTCACGATAATCATCCGCAATGGGAAGCCACGGCTCAACAGAGGAAAAGCCCGCGTATGCATCATCGCTCCACTGCATGGGGGTGCGCTCCCCATCGCGCCCGGGATTAAATGGCCAATAGCGCTTGCCTACCGGATCCTGAATGCGGGATTTCGGAATGCATACATTTTTCATGCCGAGCTCTTCGCCATAGTAGAGAAACGGCGTACCGCGCATCGTGATAAGAAGCGTTGCGAGCACGCGTGCGCGCTTTTCGGCATCATCGCCTTTTGCATAGCGCGAGCAGCTTCGCACCTGATCGTGGTTGGAAAACACCGTGCAGGGCCAGCCCTTTTCAGGAACGCGTTCGTGATATGCGCGCAGGCGGTTTTCAAAGAGGCTTGCGTCCCACTTTCGATTCATAAACGAAAAGTCAAATGATAAATGCAATCCATCGGTGCCATCGCCCAGATAGTTTGCCGCCAGTGCGGGATTCGGCTTTTCCGCTACCACCTCGCCCACCATCATGCGCTCATCATACTCCTCTAAAAGCGCGCGCCACTCGCGCAATAGCTCCAGGAGTTCAGGACGGTCGCGATCGTATATATGTTTTTGCAAATCGTACGGGCGGAGATATTTTCCAATGCCGAACGGATTCGACCGGAACCGGTCATCCTTGATGAAAAAATTTACCACATCGAGCCGAAAACCATCCACGCCCTTTTCGAGCCAGAAACGGATTTCATTGAACATCGCATTTTTAAGCGCGGGATTTCTCCAGTTGACATCGGGCTGCTCTTTTAAAAACGAATGAAGATAGTACTGGCTGGTTGTATCATCCCACTCCCACGCGCGGCCGCCGAAATACGCCATCCAGTTATTGGGATACTTCCCTTTTATATCGCCGCGCCAGATATACCAGTCGCGCCTAAGATTTTCTTTTGACGATCGCGACTCCAAAAACCACGGATGCAGATGCGAGGTGTGATTCATCACCAGATCCATGATGATGCGGATGCCGCGCCTGTGCGCTTCTTTGATGAGCCGCTCAAAATCCTTCATGCTGCCAAACACCGGATCGATGGCGCGGTAATCGCTCACATCGTAACCGAAATCGAACATCGGGCTTTTGTTGATGGGCGAAAGCCAGATGCCCGCAACGCCGAGTTCCTGAAGATACTCAAGTTTCTGGATGATGCCGGGAATGTCGCCCACGCCATCGCCGTTTGAGTCCATAAAGCTTCGCGGATAAATCTGGTAGATGACGCCATCCTGCCACCAGAGCGATTTGTTTGATTGCGCATTTCGAGTTTTTTTCATCGCACGTGCTCCAGATAAATTGTTTTCATAATCATGGGTTTGTAATTTTGCCTGTCAATGATTAATGAAAACAAAAAATCATTGACAGGCAGTACTACTAATAATAGTAATACTATTACAAAAGGAGGCACCCATGAAGGTGACAATTAAGGGCCAGGTAACCATTCCGCAGAATTTACGGGAAAAGCACGGCATAACCCCGAACACAGAAGTGGAATTCCGCGAAGAGAACGGCAAAATCATACTTGAAAAAATAATATCCGGTACAAAGACGCGCCCCTTTAAAAGATTCAGAGGTATTGCGCCGGCAAAAATGAGCACCGATGAAATAATGGCACTGACGAGAAAGTAAATGCCCCCGTCAATCCTCATCGATTCAAATGTGATTCTGGATATTTTTCTGAACGATCCGAAATGGGCAGACTGGTCTGAGGACATGTTGAACCGGTACTCGCAAAGCCACAGGCTATATATCAATTCAATTATTTACTCAGAAATATCAATCGGCCTTTCGCAAATAGAGCCGCTTGAAAATGCAATTGCCGCCTGCGGATTTTACCTTCTCGAAATTCCACGCGAAGCGCTGTTTTTAGCCGGCAAGGCATTTGTTCGCTACAAAAAACAGAAAGGACTAAAACGCTCGATTCTGCCTGATTTTTTCATCGGAGCCCACGCTGCGGTTGCGGGCATGGACCTCCTTACCCGCGATACGCGAAGATACCAAACATATTTCCCTACAATAAAAATCATAGCACCATAATCCCGCTTGACGGAAATTCGCCGTGCGATATCCTTTGCGGTTGCACACCATTAAAGGAATTTCAACATGGAAGCAATTTACAAACGCAGAAGCATTCGAAAATTCACAGGGAAACCCGTTGACGACAATCTCGTGAAGGAATGCATCAAGGCGGGCATGAACGCGCCCTCGGCGGGCAATCAAATGCCGTGGGAATTCATTCTCATCGACCGCAGGGATTTATTAGATGCCATCATGAAAATCCATCCCTATGCATCGATGCTCGATAGAGCTACTGTTGCCGTGCTGGTGTGCGGCGATCTTTCAAAAGAAACGAGGAAAGGGTACTGGGTGCAGGATTGCGCCGCGTGCACGCAGAACATTCTTTTAGCAGTGACTGCGCTGGGACTGGCTGCAGTGTGGCTGGGTGTGTATCCGCGAGAGGATCGCGTAGAAGGGCTTCGAAAGCTTTTTGATTTGCCCGCGCACATCATACCTTTTTCGCTTGTGCCAATTGGCCATCCCGCGGAGGAAAAAGCGACGAATAATAAATTCTTTCCCGAGCGGATTCATCGAAACGGCTTTTAAATTATCAATCAATCGCGCGCTCTGTGCCGTTATGGTGCAATATCGTGCCGTTGCTTGAAGGAAGCGCAATCAGGCCATCAAGATAGGCCGGCGTACCTGCATCCTCGTGCCGAATGCCGAAATAGTATTCCCGCAGACACATCACATTCCAGTCGTGCGATACATTCACATACGATGCGTCGTTTTTTTCAAGCTGTGAGCGCAAAATCGATGCCTGTAATTTTGCAGAATCTTCGAGGGGGGTGATGAGGCTTTTCGGCAGTTGACCGTTAAACCAGGCGCGCACAAAGCCATTAAAGCCGCGCCTCTCGATTTCGGCAATGATATCGCCCCAGCTTCCGGCAATATACGGCCCGCCGAGTTCCATCAGAGGACCGGCAATGCGCGCCGAACCGCCGTACGCAATAATCCCCTCATAAATTTTTTCTGCGGTTTGCCGGCACCGCTCGACGGGACTGTGATGAATAATGATGTTGCCAGATGGCGCAAGGCTTTTGCCGAGTTCAACTGCTTCTTGCTTTCCCTTCTCGGTTAAAAGCGCCTCAAGGGCGCGCGCGGTCTCGACAATGCGCTCGCGCTCACCGTGACGGATAACGAGAGCAAAGCGTGTGTGGTGTATGTGGTCTGGAAGTTGAATCATGATAATCCCTTTGAACAAACGATATGCAGCAAAACTTTTCATGCATGAGAAAAATGTCAATCGTGAAAAATCTTTACTGGAATTATTACAAAACGCCTGATGCAGTGATAGCAGTTTTAAAGGTACCTTAATTTATTATGGCGATTGAACTTTTCGACGAAAAGATTGCACGCAACGTCCTGCCAGGAAATCGGCAATATGCAGAAAGGGCATATGGCACCTCTCCATTTTTCATAATGGTATTATATCGATTGACAATTTTGTTAAAAGTGTAGTTTTTTATTTAAATAAAAGTTCTAAATTCCAGGGTATTCCCCACCAGATCTTAAAAGTAGGGACATTTTCTATACATTTTATAAATTTTGCACGGTTTTCATATGGATAAAAATACTCGCACACGTCGGTGTTATCGTTTTTTAGAATCTCCTCAACTACTTCATCAAGATAACGAAACACCGCAATCGCCATCACCAACGAAATCGACCTTCTAAAAAAATACCGCATCTCCTGAAAGAAATTATATTCACTTTCAAGAAACTTCACTTTCACGCGAACTTTCTTTATGGGCAATTTTGTCATTGCATCATGTCGCTTCTGGTATTCGATGCGCCCATCATCAGAAAGATATGCTTCATGCTGCGTACGCATTTTTCGCATCACATGGGAAAGAAGCATTTCCATGGATAACTTTGTTTGTTCCTGGGCCTTTACAAGCAATTGTAGCACTTCTGTGCGCATGACATAGGTGGTGCGGATATACATGGCAGTACTCTCCTTTTTATAACATTTCGTACTTCTACCTATTAATACGATGCAAATAACAAAATTATAAAAATATTTTCCGTAAATATTGAATTTTTTTATTCCATTCCCGCAATCTTCAAAAAAATTTTTCCTAAAAATCTTCTGCTGTTCTTCGCCCGATTCAAACAGCGTTCTTCCAAATGGGAATGGCAATTAACGATCATGATTTTCCCCCTTTCTTCTGGAATTTTAGCATCGAGATGTTTAAAGATTAAATATATATTTCAACCAAAAAACAAAAAACCCGGCAATTACTGCCAGGTTTAAATTATCTATTCTTTGGAGCTGATGGGAGTCGAACCCACGGCCTCTAGAGTGCGATTCTAGCGCTCTCCCAACTGAGCTACAGCCCCGCATGCCAATGCAATCGGTGTGATCACTCCAGCAAAAGAGCCGATTCTCATCAAGCATTTTTTTGCGGTAAGTCGAAATTCGATATAAAACCAGTTGACAGCCATCATTCAGTTTGTGCAAATACTTTGCGGGATAAACAACTGCTATTTTCTCAATAACCGATATGATATCGACGCTTCTCGACAAACTGTCGTTTAGATACCGGGAGAAGGACATCGTCCTTCGGATGAAAGCGAAGTTTTTTATTCTATTATGCCTTGCGATAATTCTTATACTGCCAATTATTATCGCATATACAATTCATCTTCAGTTAAACTCTCCGGCATTGAATTATACTATAAATTACCGTTTGATTGGCATTGAGATTGCGGCATTTGTCGCAGTGCTTTTCATTTTTGGTTTGCTCATTAAAGGGCATTTCTCTTCAGCAGCTCATTTACTATTAATAATGGCATTCACGTCAGTCTGGAGTGTAATGCTTTTTGATACTTCCATTCCACTGACGCGCCTCGATACGGTCGTAATAGTGTTAGCGCTTCTCACGCTATTGCCAATCGCTCTGCTTCAAAAAAAAATCACAATACTCCTTTATGGATTCACAAATACTGTCATCTTCATTGTTTTTGTGTACCACATATCTGGCACTGATGGATTGCCCTATCATGCTATTGGAGATTATGTATCCGATACACTTGTTGCAATGATTTTCATCATATTGACCGGCTACGTTTCATTCATCATCTCCTCAACTGCCATCTCCCGTGTAAAAAGCGAGCTTGCAAGACGGGAAGCGACCGAAAGAGCACTGCGCGAATCTCGCCAGCTGCTTTCCGACATCATCGAATTTTTCCCCGATCCCACATTCGCGGTTAATGTACAGCGGCAGGTCATCATCTGGAACAAAGGAATGGAAAAGCTCACCGGCATCCCGTCAGACGCGATTATGGGGCATAATCAGTATTCTCTCTCCTTGTACGGACGTGAACGACCGCTTCTTGTTGATTATCTCCTTACAAAAGATAATTCCATAAAAAATATGTATCCTGACCTCTTCGAAGGAGAAGATTTCGTCGCAAGCGAAATTTTCGTCCCGGAAATCGGAGAAGGCGGCGCATATCTGTGGGCGGCGGCAAAACTCCTCTACGATTCGAATGGGAATGTCGCCGGCGCGATCGAATCATTCCGCAATACAACTGAACGCCACCGCCAGGAAAGCGAAAAGGCGCGGCTGGAAGAAGAGCTTCTTCACGCCCGCAAAATGGAATCTGTGGGAAGGCTTGCCGGCGGCATAGCGCACGATTTCAATAATCTTCTCACCACGATTATCGGCAATGCGAATTTGCTTCTCATGAAGACAGGCGCCGATACACCCACTTACCAGCGGCTTTCGGATATCATGAAGGCGGCTGAAAGCGCCACAGCCCTCACGCGGCGCCTTCTTGCTTTTTCCCGGAAAAATCCTATTGCTTTAAAGCCAATCGACATCAACGAAGAAATTGAAAGGTCAGCAGCCCTTTTCACTCCACTCATTGGCGAACAAATACGGCTGCAAACGCATCTGCATCCGGATGCTCTCATTATCTCGGCAGATGCGGGACAGATTGAGCAAATCATCATAAACCTTGTTTTGAACGCCCGCGATGCGATGCCGGAAGGCGGCTCGCTCATCATCGAAACCCGCCACGTGCGCGTCGATACGCCGCTACGCGGTGCAAAACCAGCGCTCAAGCCCGGCAATTACGCTGTACTTTCTATCACCGATACCGGCATAGGAATGGACGAAAAAGTGATGGAACATCTTTTCGAACCCTTCTTTACCACAAAGCCGGTTGGAAAAGGAACAGGCCTGGGATTGGCAATGGTGTATGGTGCGGTCACGCAGCTTGGCGGATCGATATTGGTAGAATCACACGCAGGCAAAGGAACGTCCATCACGTTATTTTTTCCGGCAACGGATAGCCGCGCTGTAATTCCTGAAACCACGGAAAACGAACCAGGAGACCCTCTCGGCAAAAAATCAATCCTCGTGATTGAGGACGATGAAAGCGTACGCAAAATAATAATCGAGGGGCTTTCTCAGCATGGATATGAGGTAGCGGGGGTATCCGGCAAAAACGATGCGATGGCGGCACTTAAAAACGAAGTTTTTGACCTTGTTATTGCGGACCTTGTGCTGGCCGATTCAACGGGTGTTGAAATCGCAGAGGAATTCTCCCGATTCAATGATACAACAAAAATTCTTTTCATGTCCGGGCATGCGGATGCCGCCGATAAATTTCCTCATATCGTGCATGGTGCAAATTTTATCGCCAAGCCGTTTACGATCGGCGAACTCATCCGAAAAATTAATTCTCTCATGGAAACACAAAAATAACGCAGCTGCGTTTTTAACGCGGCATCTCGAAAACATCCATCATCTCATTTCCCATGCGATTTCGCACATGCAGTGCGGCATGCGCGCCTTTTCTCGGCACAGTGCGCGCTTTTTTTCTTTGAGGACATACAGCTCTTATAGCTCATATCGCAGTTTCGTACACAGCGGTCCAGGCTGGATGTGTGTTTGCCCTGCCCGAAACCTGTTGATAGAAAGCCTAAACACAGAACCATAATCGCCGCAGCAAGAACGCCTTTCTTTTTCATCGCATTCACCTCCGATGGCTTTTACAAAAAACACATTTGCAGGGCGATGCCGTCCGTGCAAGCATTTTCTTTCAGAGTGTGCGATTACTATTTCCGGTGCTCCTTGTTTATTACCGGCAAATACTCGCTTCTGATGTTTTCCATCGCTGCAAAAATATTTTTCTTTGCATTACGATGCAGCGCTTCCAGATCCGAAAGCATTTTTTTTATTTTTTCCCGATTTGTTTTTTCACCATACGGACAGGGCGATGCCATGGGTACAATCCCAACACTTGCGGCGTATGTTCTGATTTCATCCGATGACAGGAATATCAGCGGCCGTATGATGTCAAACTCCCCGCCGAACAGAGAAAGTCCGGGCGGCATGGTGCTGAAATTCGCCTGAAATACCATATTCAAAAAAAGCGTTTCAATTGCATCATCCATGTGATGGCCGAAGGCTAATCTGTTACACCGATGTTCTTTCATCCAGTCAAAAAGCGCTTTTCTTCGCAAAAACGCGCAGGAAAAGCACAGCGCATCCCGATCGCTTCGTTGTTCAAGATTAATTTCCGTAAGATGCAGCATAACGCCATTCGCATCGCAAAATTGCCGTAGCGCAGCAATATCAACAGAATATGGCGCGTTCGGCATCGTCACATGCACGGCAAAAACTTCATACCGTATGGGCAGGCGCGCTAAGCGGGAAACAAGTATTTCAAGAAGTACAAGGGAATCAACACCGCCCGAAAGCGCAACAGCAACCCGATCGCCTTCGTTTATAAGGCAAAATTCATTGATTGCCCGGCCTGCCTTCCTGCGGATTTTTTCTATATAGTGTTTTCCCTGTTTATTCATAAATTATTATATTACATATTGTAATAAATATATAGTATCACAATATTGCGGGTTCAATCGCCCTCTTCCTCCCTCAGCCTGTCCAGAATGAGCCCGAAGAAGGAATCGCGGCCGGAATCATAATACCAGCCCAAATGTTCCATGCATCCCGCACACAGCGCGTACGACCAGGAATACGAAGGAAACCATGTGTATTCTTCTGTCGGTTCGCCGGTCACCACGCATCCAGGCGCAGCGGAAAAACAGCCGATGCGAAATACATACCCGGCAGGATTTGTAAACACGTGCACATGTCTCCCCGACATCTCGATTTTACTGTTCGGGGTTGTGATGTAGTGCCCGCATAGCCTGCAGATAATTCTTTTCCCGGAAACGACCTTCTCTTCCTTCTTTTCAAGGGTTTCAGCATCCGTGCGGGAATTTTTTTCGATTCTGAAAAACATGATGCCTGGCGCCGGATCTCACCTCCCCCGCATACAGCGCGGAATATTTATCACCCTGCGAATGCGAAAGCACCGAAAGCATATGCCTCCAAACACATTTCGTCAAGAGAAATCTTACAACAGCTTCATAATTGCATTTACACTCCTCATTATAAAAAAAAGTTGCATAATCAGATCGCATGTAATAGCAATGCCCGATTTCTATAATATGCAATTAGATGCTGGCGAAATCAAATTTATTGATAAGAGGTATGCATTCTGATGCAGAATGCTTTTTCTCATCTGCATAATTCCGACAGCTTTTGAATTCTACTCATCAAAGGAGCAATCATGAAAAAAGCGGCGTTATTGATTCTCACAACCATAGCTCTCGTTTTAACATTCCATAATCTCGAGGCGTCTTCCTCTCTTCCCGCCGATATTAAGGAGCTGGTTAAAGATACGTGTTTCGAGGTCGTGGTAAACAAACCGCCGCGCGATACGCTTACCTACGAGAAAGAGCTCCCATGGCATTTGGTCCCCTATAACATCAGGACGGACAAATTTTATTCCATCGGCACAGCGTTTGCGATTTCCGATTCCGATCTCCTCACTGCGTTTCACGTCATCGACCTTAAAAACAACTCGCTCGTGTTCACCGATTTCTATATCCGCGATGCCAGAGGCAATGTCTATGAAGTCGATACCGTCCGCGCGTTCGACAGCCACCGCGATTTCATACGATTCACAGTGAAAGGCAGAAAATTTCAAAAATATTTAAAGCTGCAAAGTAAATACGAAACCAATGAATCCGTGCACGCGGTGGGCAACGCATACGGCGAAGGCATCGTCATTCGTCAGGGAGAACTCCTCGGCACCTTTCCCGAAACCGAAGACGGTAAATTCGTTTTGCTGAAAAGCTCATCCGATGTCAATTTCGGCAACAGCGGCGGGCCGCTCATCAATCAGAAAGGCGAAGTCATCGGCCTGGTAATTCAAAGGAAGGACAACATTGCCTACTCGTTGCCCACCTCCGAAATTCTTAAAGCTGGGAACAAAGGGCATTTCCATTTGAGAATGATCTTCGGCTTCAACCTCCTTCCCGAGCGCACTATCGTGAAGGATTTCGACGATGATATTGCCCTTCCTGCTCATTATAAAGCAATTAAAAAGCAATACCAGAACAGGTTTTACTCGTTTTATGTCAACAACATGAAAGAGTTATTAAAGAAGGAAGGCGGTCCGATGTTCCCCGAAGGGGAAGCTTCCCTTCTCCCTCTCTTCGATTTCACCGATAGCTATCAGCCTCAGGTGAACTATCTTAACAAAGCAAACGGGAAATGGACAATTTCCGGCATGAATTATCAGGAAACGAAAATCCGCGAAAACGGCGTGATTCGCCTCGCAGCCCCTTTCGAAAAGATGCTGTTCATCGACATCACCAGGCCCGATAGCATGCGGATGAAGGACATGCTCAATAATCCGAAGGCATCAATAAAACTTCTCTTCGAAGGCATGCGCATCACCAGAGATTTCGGCGATGTAAAAATACGCATTCTTTCAATGGGCGACCCCATTTCCGTCGAAAACCATACGGACAAGTACCACCGCAAATGGCGCATCAGTTCCTGGCTTATGGAATATTCCGATGAAGCGTTCATCACCTGCGAAACTCCCACGCCTGAAGGCATGGCAATTGTAGGGTTTTCATGTCAATCATCCGATATTGCGCTATGGAAATTCGATGCACGCAACATCATCGATCACGTCCACCTGTCGTATTATGGATCAGTAAAAAAGTGGGCTGAATTCCTGCAGGAAAACCCCATGCTTCCGAAAGCTCTTGAAAACGTTAAGCTTCGCCATATCAACAGAGATCGGCTTGAATTACAAAGCGCATCTTTCAATCTGGTTTTGAAAAATGATGTTCTGCCGATTACGGACGATCTTCGGCTCGGAATTAATTTCGGCTTCACAAAAGAAGGCAAGGAAGTGAGCTGGAACATCCGCAGGGTACTTTTGAGCGAATACCAGAAGGACAATTATTTTGCACTCATCAACTGGCACTCGCCCGATCGGCGCCTCCCCAACGACGCACTTGCTTTCTGGGATGGCATGGCAAACAAAGCACATCCGTACACTGAAAAACCGTTTCAGAGCAATAACCTCTCGAAAATCGCGACGGTGCTGAAAACTTTTTATGCGCAAAATGACCGCAATAAGGTTGAAAAGATGTATGCGCTCTTCATGGGAAAAGAAGGCAAAGAAGATGATCAAACACTCATAAACCGCTTTCAGCAGTTAAAAAATTCCATCACAATCAACCGCTAAAAATTCATGGCACATCCCCTTCGGTTTATTCTGAGGGGATGTGCACCCGCTGTGTTTGATGGATACGCCCACGGTTTTGCGCTATCCGCCGGCACTTTGCCTGATGACCATAATTTAATTTCAAAAAAAATATTGATTTTTTTTTATTTGTATAATAATGTCAGCACAAAAAGAGGTTCGAAGAGGAAATCATGAAAATTGAGCTTACTATCCTGGGCCTTCTCATGGAAGGAAATCTTTACGGCTATGAGATAAAGAAAAAAATTATTGAACGCCTGAAGGATTACGTGGACATTAAGTTCGGCTCCATATATTACGCTCTGAAAAAAGCCGTCGAAAATGAATGGGTAAAGCAGGCGGGCACTGAAAGAGAGGGCGGAAATCCTGAACGATACATATATGAAATTTTGCCCGCAGGAAAGAAACATTTCCGCAAGCTTCTGCGGCAATATTTCGATCATAATCTCCTTCATTTTGAAACCGATATCATTCTCATGTTCATTGACATGCTTGAAGACGAACAGAAAGAGAAGTTTGTTGCTGACAGAAAGGCATTCATTGAGAACAAGCTCAATGAAATAAAAACAAAAATTTCCAGGCAATCAGAAAATAATCGAGAGACTTCCCAAATATTTCTGTACACCTACCTGAAACATCACCTTGAAGCCGAACGCGACTGGCTGGATTTTTTGATGAATACTACCAGAAGTCATTAAGGGGTTTTCTATTATCATCACAACAGGAATAGTATAATGAAGAAAACAACACTCCTGAAAATACTTGTGCCAGTCCTCGTGATTTGTGCAATGACTGCAGGCGCAATGGTATGGCTCTACTTCAAACCGAGCGTGCGGTTCATGCTTGCGATGAACGATTCAATCGTTCCCGGGGGCATTATCGAGCGGGAGGTGATGCTGCGCACCAATGAAGGGGATACGCCAATGCTGATGTATTATAGAGAGGATGCTCACAAAGACCGGTATTTTTTTCTCATCCACGGTCTCACACCTAAATCCTACAAACACCCGACGATGAAAAAAATTTCAGGTGCACTTGCGTGGGCAAGCGGCTACACCGTGCTGGTGCCCCATATCCGCGGAAGCGAAACCTCCAGAAGCATCAAAGAAGTATGCAGCGATATTGTGCAGATATATACCGATTTGCGCGCACAGTATCAGGGCCGCTTTCATGCGTTCGGCGCCTGCATCTCTGCCACCATTCTCCTGCTCGCATTAAACGATGTTCCTCAGGATCTCTATCCGGAAAAAGTGTATCTCCATGGCCCATTCCTCAATGGAGAGATGCTCGCCGATTTCTATAACAAATCCGGCATGGAAGTGGACTATATTGTAAAATTGGCAAACGCGATCAGAAATAAATCATTCAGCGAATCCGAGAAGAAACTGCTCAGCAAAGCCATTGCCGCCACAAAACCGGGAACCACCGACCGCGAAGAGATGAAACAAATTTTAGGTGAAGAACTGTACTGGAAAGCGGAAAAAGCTCCGGTCGATTATTCGGAATTCAAAGAAATTAATGAGCTCACCCTCTTCCCCAAAGGCCGCCCTCTTCCGAAGTGCAAATACTACATCACGCACTCCCGAAGCGACAACATCATCCCCTACAGCATGGGGATGGGGCTTCATCAGTATCTGCTTACGCGCGGGCTTTCAAGCAAATTTCTTGCCACCGGTGCATTTCAGCACAGCGACAGCGCCGGATCATTGTTCAAGCTTATCGGTGAAGCAGGGATGCTTATGAATTTTTTTGATGATCTTTTCGGTGATGAAAATCCCCGGTAACACCAATCACCCACCCAAAATCTGCACCACAAGCTTTCTCTTTCACGGCCGGCAACCCGTAAAAACCATCAGTGCTTGAATGCCCGCTGTCCCGTATAGACCATTGCAACCCTCGGATTGGCTTCATTGCATGCGATGATTGATTCAAAATCGCGCTCCGAGCCGCCGGGCTGCACAATCGAGGTCACCCCCTGTTTGATGCCCACATCAACCCCGTCGCGGAACGGAAAGAACGCATCCGAGACCATCGCTGAACCGGGAATACCGCCGCGCGCTTCCTTCGTCTCGCGATCAATGTCTTCAAGCTCCGATTTCTTTCTCTCGCCTTTCTCAACCGCAAGCTCCAGCTCCTTGTACGAGATGCCGTGGCGGTCGAAGCAGAGGAGATCTGCATATTTCGTGTACGCCTTCACAATGGCAAGCTCCGCAACTCCCACGCGGTCCTGCTCACCCGTGCCGATGCCCACCGTGCAGCCGTCTTTCACGTATAGCACTGAATTGGAAGTGACACCCTGCTCCACAAACCAGCCGAACAGCAAATCTTCGTATTCCTTTTCAGTGGGCATGCGCTCAATCACGTAGGAGCTGCCTTTGTACTCCGCGCGCGCGGGTTTCAGGTCTTCCTTGCTTTTCACTGTGCACAGCGGCGATTGCTGGACAATGATGCCGCCGTCGATGAGAGATTTAAAATCCACAAAGCGCATGGCACAATACTCCTCCAGCCGGTCAATGCGAGGAATTTCGATTATTCTCAGGTTTTTTCGCTTTTTTAAAATAGCCACGGATCCTTCTGCATACGAAGGCGCGGCGACCACTTCAAAATACTGCGAGGCAATGAGTTCCGCGGTTTCGCGATCAAGCGCGCGGTTTACCACCACGGCACCGCCGAATGCCGCAATGCGGTCAGCCCTGTAGGCGCGGTTGAACGCGCGGGCAAGCTCCGCATCCTGCGCAACGCCGCAGGGATTGTTGTGTTTGATAATCACCGCCGCGGGCTGCTTCATGAGGAATTTCAGAATATTGAGGCCGTTATCGATATCGGTGAGATTGATTTTTCCCGGGTGTTTTCCCGGCTGGATCATCATTTTTTCGTCAATGGCGCTGACGAGCGAATGACCGGGCTCAATAAATCTGCAGCCCCCCAGCACAAGATTGCCGTTTACAAGCTCATACAGCGCGGCCTCCTGTCCCGGATTTTCGCCATATCGAAGACCTTTTTCCACCAGCGTTCCGCCTTCATCGAGTTTCCAGGCTCTCTTTCTGTAAACAAGCTTTGTATTGCCGAAGGTGATGGTCATCTCATCGGGGAAATGGTCGTCCATGACAGTCTTATATGCTTTTTTCAAATCTTCCATTGCCTGCTCCTTTTTATTATATTGATAATTGCAAGTACATCATCATATTGCCAGCCGGATAATTATTTTGCCATCAACGCGCAAAGTCAATGTGATTTTCACAAAGTCGGCTTTCCATCCTGCCAGTGCCCGCTCGTCCGTTTGCCCGAAGGGGTTATGAGCACACCCTTTCCGTGCGCCATCCCGTTTTTGAACTCTCCCTCATAGCGCATGCCGCCGGTATCGACAAAGACTCCCATCCCGTGCGCCCGGTCATTGTTGAAATCGCCCACATAAAACGAACCATCCGGCCACTGCGCCTTTCCTTTGCCCTGCCGTTTTCCCATCTGCCAATCGCCCTCGTAGCGCTCGCCGTTCGATTTCACATACACGCCTTTCCCGTGCGGATGATCATGCATCCATTGCCCGGTGTACGAATCGCCATCCGGCCAGTGCGCTGTCCCGATGCCGTGGCGAAGCCCCTGTTTCCAATCGCCCGCGTAGCGCTCGCCCGTCGCTTCCACCTTGCTGCCGCGGCCATTGACGCAATCGCCTTCGACACAGCGCGCCACTCCAGAAGATATCGGAAGCTTCGAAGTGCCATCACTCCTTTCACGATCGCAGGCAATCACCAATAGTGCCAGCAGCATCACTGAAGTTAGAAATGACGCAGCAAATCCATATATTATCCCGCGCATTATCAATAATCCTTCTCAGTCGCTTTCTGGCGACTCATAAGTTTCAGATACGATTTTTTCAACAGTGGCATCGCGCACTCTTTTGGCAAGGAAAAAACAGACCATGGTGCCAACCGGGTAGGACCATCACACATCCGCCTTTTCTTCGCTTTTGTATTGACAAAGAAAACCCCCCGTACAAGCTTGAGCACGGTTTCGGAGAGGTGTCTGAGAGGCCGAAGGAGCACGGTTGGAAACCGTGTGTAGCGCAAGCTACCGGGGGTTCGAATCCCCCCCTCTCCGCAATTTCATGTTTGCTTAAATTCAAGTTTCGCGCCCGCAATCGACATGTCATATCAGGTAATTGCCCGGAAATGGCGTCCGCAGACATTTTCTGAAGTGGTCTATCAGGACCATGTTTCCACGACTATCCGCAACAGCATCAAAAACGGACGGATATCGCATGCCTATCTTTTCGCGGGCCCCCGGGGCGTCGGCAAAACGACCATGGCGCGCATCGTCGCCAAATCGCTCAACTGCGCAAGCGGCCCCACGGACAATCCCTGCGGCAAATGCAGAAACTGCATCGAAATCCGCGACGGTCACTCGTTTGACGTCATGGAAATCGACGGCGCTTCCAATCGCGGCATAGAAAACATCCGCGAACTTCGCGAAAGCGTCGCCTTCGCACCGGTTGAAGGGCGCTACAAAATCTACATCATCGACGAAGTGCACATGCTTACCAAGGAAGCGTTCAACGCGCTTCTAAAAACCCTTGAGGAGCCGCCGCCGCATGTGGTGTTCATCTTCGCCACCACGGAAATTCATCAGGTACCCGAGACGATTCTTTCCCGATGCCAGAAATTCTATTTCAAAAAGATGGCCGTCGGCGCAATTGCAGACCATCTGGCGCACATAACAAAAAACGAAGGATTCACCATCGACGAATCCGCCCTCTATGCAATCGCCAGAGCGGCTGATGGTTCGATGCGAGACGCGCAGTCGCTTCTGGATCAGGTAATTTCGTTTTCTGAGGGACACATAAACGAAGAAAGCGCGCTTGCCATCCTGGGCATCGTTCCCATGGAAAGCCATATCGCGCTGCTTCGCCATATTGCAGACGAGCGCGCCGCTGATGCCATCATGGAACTCGACAGGGTTATAAACCTTGGGGCTGATATGCCGCGCTATGTCGCCGGCTTTGCCGATACCCTCCGCGCCATCCGCCTGATGAAAAACGGCATCGACCTCAAGCCGATTCTGGGGCTTTCCGCACAGGAAACCGACATGCTCAATTCTGCGAAGGCACTTTTCAATGATGAAGAGCTTTCTGTTTTTTTCCGCATTATCACCGATTTGCAAAGAGATCTCCGCTTCAGCCCAAACGAACGCATCAGCATTGAGATGAGCGTACTGGATCTCATTGCCGCCAAAGCTCGCCCCACGATTGCCGAAATTGTGCAGAAGCTTGAGGAAGGTACGCCTCAAAAAGACGAAAAAAAAAAGAATGAAAGGCTGACCGAAGAAGACAGAACGCCGCACAATTCCGCCGGGAAAACGCCGCAGAAAGATGAAGTATCAAAACATCAGTTGACAAAGACAGCAGTGAAGCAAGAGCATCGCACTATACCGGCTGCGACGAACGCGAATGCGCCATCTGCGGCTGTGATCGAACCCGAAACAGCGCCGGTCCCGGACACCGATGAGGGAAACGATCCACTAACGGAAAAGCTCATAGATCTTTTTCACGCAAAGGTAATCAATAATAAAGGAGAACAATAAATGCTCAAAGGACTCGGCGATTTAGGTAACATCATGCGGCTTCAGAAGGAGTTTAAAAACATCCAGAAGAAGCTTAAAAATTCCGAAGCAATCGGCGAAACCGCCGACGGTTCGGTTAAGGTCACCGTCAACGGCGAATACCGTGTGGCCGACATCGCAATTGCTCAGGAACTCATCTCGGCCGGCGATAAGAAAAAAATTGAAAAAGCAATCATCTTCGCGTTCAACATGGCCGTTGATAACATGAAAGAAATCGCGGCGCAGGAGATGGCGAAGCTCACGGGCGGGATGAATATCCCCGGACTTTCCGATATGTTGAAATAAAGCGGCAAGCGCTTGTGGAAACGACCTCACGATATCTAGATGCGCTCATTTCGGAACTGTCACATCTTCCCGGCATCGGGCATAAAAGCGCGGCGCGAATTGCCTTTCATTTGCTGAAAGCGGGCGACGAAGAAGTGGAGCGCTTCATAAAAACGATTCGCGAACTCAAGGAACACATCCAAACCTGCGAGCGATGCGGCGGCATCTCCGACGCACCCATCTGCGCAATCTGCGAAGATCTCGGCAGGGAGCGCTCCATCATCTGCGTGGTGGAACAGCAGAAGGATATACTCTCAATTGAAAAAACCGGCGGCTATCGGGGGCTGTATCACGTACTCGGAGGGGTGCTCGCGCCTCTTGACGGCATCGGCCCTGATGATCTTTCAATTGAAAAGCTCAAAAAAAGATGTCTGGACGAGCATATTTCCGAAGTCATCATTGCAACCAATCCCACCATGGAAGGCGACGCCACCGCGCTGTATCTTGCCCGCATACTCAAAGAGCTCGGCGTGGAAGTGATGCGCATTGCGCACGGACTTCCCGTGGGGGCCGATCTCGACTTCGCCGACAGCGCCACGATTGTGCGGTCAATACAATCGAGGGTGAAGATATAATGCTTTTTCATTGCAACAAAAAACCGCTTTTATCGAAGCATCGATGAAAGCGGTTGTGTGCGAAAATATTTTTTTTAAATGATATTTTTGATTTCTTTCCTTGCCAATCCAGTTTTACTTCATCTCCTGGCTTGCAGCTTCCGTTCCACCCTCCTCTTTTTGTGTTTGCTGCGCTTCGAACGCTTCAAGCTTTTCTCTGGCAAGCGATGCAAACATGCTTTCCCCCTGGCTGATTTCTGAAAGCTTTTGCTGTCCCGCTTTTCGTTCGTTTTCCTTCTTGGAAGAGAGCTGCTCAACCGCCTGCTCATACGTACGCGCCTGCAGGATTATCTGCGGATCGGTTGAATAGCCGCCCTGTGCCCAATGGTCGGTCACCCAGATATCGCCAATTTTACCAGCATACACTTTCACCCAGTTGGCCTGCTCGCCAATCACAAAGGCCATCGTGCCCTTCGGCACCTTACAATGCACCCGGCTTCCCAGGGTGGGCCTGGCAAAAACGGGCGTCTCTTCAATGAAAACAATCACCTTGTCGGCCAGGTGACGCACATCGACATATCCTTCCGTTCCATCGGTGAGGCGCACCTTTGCTAGTGTCGATTTCTTGCCGGCTTTATCGGCCTGCTCGAGTTCCTGAATGAGATCAACATCCTCGCCCTTTTCAAGAAGGGCCGCGAACGTGGTGAGTTCAGCATCTTTTTTCAAGACTACGCGATACTTCGCATACTTTTTTGCAAGAGAAGTTGCCGCCTGCTCGCTTTGCTGCTTCTTGCAAAACAATCCCCCGCTGACAAGAAGTGCACACAACAATGCAATGGTCTTTCTCATAAAAACCTCCTATTATAAAATATAGGGGAACAGCAACTATCATCCCCTTATGAAGCAGAATTGTAAGCAAACGACATTTTCTTTTATACATTTTTAGCGATAAAAGTATTTTTTTCTATGTTACAAAGTGCAATTGTGTTATACAGGTTACCGATTCCGCTTCCGCTGTGCCGGATTCAGAGAAACCATTTCGCCGTTTTTCAGCGCCATCACGACATCCTCTCCCACCAGCGATGGAGCAGTTTTTATTGTACTTTCGAATTCCATTTTCCATTTCTCTTTTCCGCTCTCCGCGTCCAGAATATAAAAGCTCCTGTCGCCAGCAGCATATATTTCTCCATTTTTATACAAAGGGTCAAGCACAATTTTGCTCTTCGATTGGAATATCCACAGCACTTTGCCGGTATCGGCAGCCAGCGCGGTGATTTCGCCGTTCATCGGTGCTATCGCGATTTTCTGCTGCCATACAACTGGATTGGTAACAATCGGCGATTTCGCTTCATACTTCCACCTGAGCGTACCATCCTTCGCCGCAATCGCATACAAAGTTCCGCTGTAGCATCCCGCGTATACCAGATTCCGGTGCACAATCGGGCTCGAGGCAACCATTCGGCTGTCTGTGGCAAACTTCCATACAATATTCCCGTTTTTAATTGAAAGCGCATAAATATTCCGATCTCCTGCGCCCACATACAGCACTCCCTGAGCCTGTGACGGAGAGCTAAAAACGCCACCCACTTTTAACTTCCACAATTCCCTGCCGTCCTTGGAATACGCTTCCACGCTGCCGTAGCTTGTCGCAACAATCACTTTATCCTCTGCGATAAGAGGCTTAGACGCAAACAGCACGGGCCCGTCAATGTTTTTCTTCCAGCGCACCTTTCCATTTCCGGCATCAAGCGCAACAAGTTCTCCTCGCGATGTCACCACGTAGATGGCTTCTCCACTGGCCACCGGCGTTGATTCCACCTTGCTTTTCAGTTCCGTCTTCCAGGCAAAAGCGCCGCTTTTCTGCGTGGCAATCACAGTGCCAGTCGATGTAGTCGTCACCACCGCACTTCCGTACACTAAAGGAGGTGAGGCAAGGGAATCCGCAGTTTTCAGTTGCGGCACGACCATTTCCGCTTCCCGCCGCACGAGCTCGAGTTCCGCAACGATTTCCCGGCTTTCTCCTTCCTTGAGGATGAGTTCCTTCTCGTATTTTTTATATCCGGCCGATTGCACCACAAGGCGAACCAATCCCGCATCGGGATTCACGCGCACGTTGCCGTATCCTGCAAGGACGCCATTGACATAGACGGCGCTTCGCGCCGGATTTACACGGACTGAAAGAGTGGGTTTCTGCGGCAGTTTCTCAAGCGTTGCGATGAATTCCTTTTTCTCTCCCGCGCGGATATCGATGGTGCTTTCGAATTTTTTATATCCTTCTGCGAGAACTTCTATCTTCGCGTTGCCTCCTTCAAGCGGCACGCTCACTTTCCCCTGGCCGATTTTAGCGC
Organism: uncultured bacterium; assembly: GCA_937921485.1. Lineage (GTDB taxonomy): Bacteria > Spirochaetota > UBA4802 > UBA4802 > JAGODF01 > DYLV01. Next base: position 16,108 of record CAKZSV010000059.1, on the reverse strand, counting down.
CATTTACAAACACCATCGCAGCCTCGGGCGCGGGTATTACCACAAGCGTTGCTTTTGGCGGAGTTCTCTCCGGTTCCATCACCCTGAATGAACGGACGTCGCTTTTAAAAAGCTCCGAGCGGTCATCATCAACAAGCGATACGCGCCAGTAATACGTGCCCGGCGCAACAGCCGTTTTTATTGAAGTGGCAGAAATCAGATCGCTCCATTCAATTTGTTTAAAGGATGGCTCTTTTGATAGCTCGAAAACAAAGTTCCCGTTTATGGGAACCTTGCTCCATGAAAATGATAGCTCGATATTTGCTGCATCCTTCTGAGGTTTCACCGAAAAATTATTCACAGGCGATATAAGATTGATTCCGCCGCTTTCCAGAACTGTGAGTTTTCTCACGGCAGAATAGCCCGGGCCTTCCGCATCTGCGCCCACAACCGGTTTTACCTTCCAGAAATATTCACCCGCCTGAAAATCTTTTACAATGCGAATATAATTCCCGGATACCACCTGCTGAACTTCGCTTTTAGAGAAATCCTTACTTTTTGAAAGAAGTATTTCATAGGAAGCCACGCCCTCCACGAGCTTCCAGCTTAAAAGCATGCCCTTGTTTCTCACCTGAATGGGACTCATCAAAGCGCCATCAGGCGGACCGATTGGCTCGGTTGCCGCGACCTGTCGTTTTTTCTCTACAATAAATTTTCTTGCCGCACTCTTTCCGCTATAATCTCCTGCCATGGCAATCTTCGAACTCACCCGCCAGAAATACGTCCCTTCGCGCAGAGTATCCAGCGCCTGTTCGGTAAGCACCGTGGGACCGGACATAATGACATCCTTGAAATTGGCATCGCGCGCAATTTCGAGTACATATCCCGACGCCAGCTCATTTTTACTCCATCTGAATCGTATCAGAGGCGGAGCGGACACGAAACTGAACTTCGCGGCATCATCGGGAGAAAAGAGCAATACCGGCCTGTCGCTCACGATAGAAATTTTCCGTGAATCGCTGTAGTCGGTTTTACCGGCAGCTTTATCTTCGGAAGCGATACGCCAGTAGTATTCGCCCGCGGGCACTTTTTCGCTGACGCTTTCTCCTTTGACCCGCATGCGCTTCACCACTGTGGCGAAGCCGCGGTCTTTCGCCAATTCGAATAAAACGCCGCCATCATCGCCCGTGGGTTCCCAGGAAAAAACAACCGCGTGCGCATCTTCGCCGGTCACGATGTATGTATTTGGATCGGGCGATACAAGATGCAGCTTCACCTCGCGGACCTGCGCAACCTTTGCGTCTTTGAGCACCACCGCGTTCTGATTCACGGCAAGCACTTTCTCCTCCTCACCGGTTTTGATGACCGCGCTTCCTTTCGCGACGGTGAGGTTGAGGTCTTCCTTATCGCTCTGCGACAGCTTCACGTCGCTTTTTTCAATTGATACCGTCGCGGCGCCAGAAACGATGTTGACCGCCGGAGACCCCTCCGCAGCTACCTCCGCGCGCCGGGCAAACATCGCGCCCTGCGCGAAATTGATATTGATTGCTCCTTCCGACTTCGCCAGGACAATCATGCTGTTTTCATCAAGTTCGAGCGATGTGCCGTCCTTCAGCTTCACCACCGCCTCTGAACGCTCCGCGGTGCGGATTGAATCGTTCACGTACACGGGCGCGTTCTGCTCGATTTCTTCCCAGATGACCTGGGTGCCGTATTTGCGCTGTGAAACCCGCTTTTTAAACGTGATGACGCCGATCTGTTCCGCATCGCCGGCTTCGATTTTAGAAGTGAAATCAAGAAAAAGAAGAAAAGAAAACGTGGTGATGATGATGGCGCTTGCGCCCAGCACGAGCGCGTCGCTACTCAATGATTTCATACTTCACTTCCTCCTCGGTTGCCGCCTCCGGCTTGCCCTTCATCTCAATGCCGAGCATCGCACGAAGCTCCTCAAGGGTTTTTGGAGCGTGCGGATCCTTTATTCTGCCGAGCACCGCGTATATCTGCTGGGGTTCGCTTTTGCCTTTCACTTTTATCTTCTGCATCGGCTCCACCAGATAAAGATCCTTCACCTTCTCGTATGCGTCGGTCGAAATGAGGATATCGGTACCAAACGGTTTATTGAGTGCCTCGATGCGCGATGCAAGATTCACGGTATCCCCTATGACGGTGTATTCCATGCGCTCTTCCGAGCCGATCTGTCCTGCCAGCACCGGCCCATAGTTGATGCCGCATCCTATTCGAATGATGGGCTTTCTTGCGCTCCCCCGCCCGCGATTGAAAAGTATCAGTTCATTGCGCATCATGAGCGCGCCGTTGATGGCATTGGCGATATCGTTCCCGTACGACACCGGCGCGCCCCACACCGCCATGATGGCATCGCCGATAAATTTGTCCACAACGCCGCCGGTATTGTTCACGCAGGTGACCATCCGCGTCATATACTCATTTAAAAATTCAACAACTTCTTCCGGTTCAAGCTTTTCGGAAATAGCTGTGAACGAGCGGATGTCAGAGAAAAACACCGCCACGTTTTTGCGCTCACCACCAAGCTTGATTTCACCTTTGAGCACCTGCTCCGCGATTTCCTTGTTCACGAATTTTCCAAATGTTTCTTTCAGCTTTTCGCGCTCTTCCAGCCCCCTGCCCATTGCCACAAAGGACTCGGTGAGCTCACCGATTTCGTCCGCGGAAGCAGGCACGATATTGACTTTGAAATTTCCTTTTTCGATTTCTTTGGTCGCTCCCACAAGTTTGATGAGAGGGGTGGTGAGCGTTTTCCCGAAGAAATACACAATCAGCACTGCAAGGTTGAGCACGATGACCATAATCATGAGATTGCGCCGCTGAATCCGGTACACCTCCGCCAGCGCGGTATTTTCAGGCACCGTGGCGATGACCCCCGTTCCCGCAAAACCTACTTTTTTGAACGAGCCATAATGATATTCACCCTCAAAGTCTTTATAGCGCCTGAATTCGTTTTCCTTATTGCTGGAAAGCATGAGCTTTACGATGGGCACATTCAGGAAATTTCCCCTGGATAAAATGAGCTTGCCGTCGGAATGCGCAATGAGATCGCCTTCGCTGTTGACCAGATAGGTCTGGATATAGCCGGAGCGGAAGGCTTGCAGAAAGCGGTCCATTTTTATAAACCCGATGAGCGCCGATTCGACCTTTCCGCCGACGCGCGCAAACGGCAGACCCACGGCAAGCACGGGCATGTTGAATGCATCCGAAGCGTTGTACACCACCGCATCATCGGCAAATGGGCGAAGAAAGAAATTTTCCGCCGAACGGGTGATTTCATCGAACATGGCGGGCGGCAGCTTCTTTTCAGCAAAAAAGGCTTTATTGTACACGGAATTCTTTACCGACAGTTTGCCCCCCGCTTTCTCAACAATGAGAAGCCCCAGAAAATCGCGGTCATTTCTGAAAAAAAGATCCATAAAGAGCTCTTTCTGGGCGCCGCTTCGAAATTCCTGCTGAAGGGTAGTGCCCATGAGATGCATTTTTTCTGTCACCGATATAAAATCGGTACGGACTTTAAGGGCCACAATGTCGGATAGTTTAAGATTGAGTTCTTCTATGCGGATCTTCGTGTCGGATTTGAAAAAAAACGTAGCCAGAAAAATCATTCCCGACATCGAAGCAACGATGATGAGCGAGATGATTGATATGAGTTTTTCGCGAATTTTCAGCCGATTGAAGAAATTGAATTTTTGCTTTTCCATAATTCCCGTTCACCCTGCTTTTGACATACATCAGTATAATAGCTACACATCAATGTATTAATACACAGAACGCAAGAGGAAATGCAAATACTTTTTTATGTAAACGGCAGGCGCACATTTCTTCAAAAAAAATTTCTTGCGTATGCGGCATGCTCAATGTATATGCATACCGACGGCACAATCAGCAACACAACGCGAGATAGGATATGATACTCGGCATAGGAATTGACATCGTTCAGGCAAGGCGAATTGAGAATTTATTGAACAAACATGGCGAAACATTTTTAAATCGCATTCTCACGGAAAATGAAATCGCACTCATCCCTGAAAAACGAAAAACCGAATTCATCGCAGGGAGATTCGCCGTAAAGGAAGCAATCATCAAAGCTGCCGGGAAAAGCACCTTCGGAATACGCGATATTGAAATTTTACACGACGCTGGCGGCAAACCCTGCGTGGCCAATGAAAAAAAACTACTCGGCTCGATGGGAATTGAAGGCGCGACATTGCACATCAGCATCAGCCACGACGGCGACGTGGCGGTGGGATTGGCCATCCTTGAAAACATCTGCTGATGCAAATATAAAAGCTATACCAGCCGCAGATGCTCCGATGGATGCGCGGCACAGAGTTCCTTCACCGCGCCTTTCACGCGCGAGAGCACCGCGTCATCGTTCATATAATCGATAATATCGCAGATGAGGCCGCCGACGCGCTTAAATTCATCAGCACTAAAACCTCTCGTGGTAAGCGCGGGACTTCCAAGCCGGATGCCGCTGGTGACCATCGGAGATTTATCATCGAACGGAACGCCGTTTTTGTTGCAGGTGATGCCTGCCGACTCAAGGCGGTTTGCCACATCGCGCCCCGTGAGATTTTTATTGCGAAGGTCAACCAGCATCAGGTGGTTGTCGGTACCTCCCGAAACCAGATGCAGGCCGCGCGAGAGCAGCGTTTCAGCAAGAGCGGCCGCGTTATCGATGACTTGCTTTGAATAATCTTTGAAATCGTCCCGAAGCGCCTCGCCGAATGCCACCGCCTTCGCGGCAATGGTGTGCATGAGCGGCCCGCCCTGAATGCCCGGGAAGATGAATTTGTTCATCTCCGCTTCGCGTGCTTTCGAGGTGAGAATTACCCCGCCGCGCGGTCCGCGCAATGTTTTGTGCGTGGTAAACGTCACGTAGTCGGCTATGCCGACAGGGGACGGATGATGGCCAGTGGCGACCAGCCCCGCAATGTGCGCGATATCCGCCATGAGCACCGCGCCCGCGGCGTCGGCAATCTCACGAAACTTCGCAAAATCAATGAGTCGCGGATACGCCGATGCGCCCACAATCACCAGCTTCGGTTTGTGCTCTTTCGCAAGCTTCAACGCCTCATCGTAATCAATCCGATTGGTGTCCTTCGTGACGCCATACGAGACGATGCGATAGGTGAGGCCTGAAAAATTCACCGGCGAGCCATGCGTCAGATGCCCGCCATGCGCCAGGTTCATGCCCATTACCGTATCGCCGGGTTTCAGCACCGCAAGCTCCACCGCCATGTTCGCCTGCGCGCCGCTGTGCGGCTGGACATTGGCAGCCTCCGCTCCAAAGAGCTTTTTAATGCGCTCGATTGCAATTGTCTCAGCGCGGTCAACGAACTGACACCCGTTGTAGTAGCGCTTCCCGGGATATCCTTCTGCATATTTATTGGTCATGGTGCAGGCTGACGCCTCAAGCACCGCTTTCGACACATAATTTTCGGATGCGATGAGAATAAGTGTTTCTTCCTGGCGGCGGTTTTCCTCCTGAATTGCCGCGTACACTTCCGGGTCATTTTTTTTCAGCATCGATTCGGCAATGGTCATCCTTCGACTCCTTTATCCAGGGTTTTCGTGCCATCATACCCGCTGATGTACCGTGTCAAGATAAAAAAACCCGATGCTGCGCGCGTCTGCCCGATGGGCTTTTTTCAACGAAGAATTCTTCGCCGCTTAAGGGATCGCAACCGGTCCAGTATATCACCGAGGACAATGTCATGGGAAGCGGAATAAACGCCTGTACCTGCTCGGGTACAAAATGAAAGATATCAGTGATGTTTTTCTTCATCTCTTTCATTTCCCGCATGCCGCAGCCCGGATGGCACGACATGAGATAGGGAATAAGATAGCGCTTTATTTTCGCTTTTTTCGCGGCAGCAAAATATCGGGCGACAAACTCATCCAGAGGCGCAAGATGCCGCTTCCGCATGGCGCGCAACACATGCTCATTGGTGTGCTCCGGAGCAATCTTCAACTGACCGCTTACGTGATGACGTATCAGCTCATCGAGCAAGGAACTGTCGCTTCGCGCGATGAGGTCAAACCGCACGCCAGAGCCCACCGTGACATGCTGTATGCCGCTTTTTGCCGCAGCATCGCCGAGAAGCTTCACCCAGGAAATCTCATCGCATATGAGATTTGGACACACGCCCGGGAAAAGGCAGCTTTCACGCGCGCACTTCCATCCTGCTTTGCATGTATACGCGTACATATCCGCCGAAGGGCCGCCGATGTCGGTGATATGGCCCCGAAAATACGATTGCCGCTTGATATTTTCAATTTCTTCAAAAATTGAATCCCCCCCGCGCGCAACAATCCTCCTCCCCTGATGCAGCCCAAGCGAACAAAATGAACATCCCGAGACGCATCCCCTGTGCGATATCACCGAACAGCGTATCATCTCAAACGCGGGAATCCGGGCATTGCCATAGAAAGGATGCACCTCGCGAGAAAAGGGAAGCCGGTGAATTTCTTCAAGACTCGACGATTCCATCACGCCGGCAGGATTGTGCAGTAAAAATCGTTTGCCCGAAAGCTGCGCAATCGGCTTTTCCGCATTCCGGTACAGCATGCGGTACATTTCGGTAAAAGCCTTTTTATTTGTAAGAACTTCTTCCTCGGGAGGAAGGAGCAAATAATTTTCCGGGAGGATGCGTGCAATTTCAACAGTACCAGGAATTTTTTTTGGCGAATCATCCCATCTGCCATCCGCCATGCGGCGCGCGATTTTTAGCACCGCTTCCTCGCCCATGCCGTACACCAGCACATCCGCACGCGCGTCCAGTAGCACTGAACGGCGCACCGCGTCATCCCAGAAATCGTAATGCGCGAGCCTGCGCATGCTTGCTTCAATACCACCGAGCACAATCGGCACATCTTTGAAAGCGCTTTTTACAAGATTCGCATATACAATCACCGCGCGTGGAGGCCTTTTGCCCGCAATGCCGTTCGGGGAATACGGATCATCATTGCGCACTTTTTTAAACGCAGTGAAGCGCCCTATCATGGAATCAACATTACCCGAGGTGATACCGAAGAAAAGCCGGGGCCTGCCAAATGCCATCACGGAGTCCGGCCGCTTCCAGTCGGGCTGGGCAATCACCGCAACTCGAAATCCCGCATTGAGGAGCACGCGCGCAATCACGGCTGCGCCAAACGCCGGATGGTCTACAAACGCATCGCCGGTGATGAGCACCACATCCACAGCATCCCATCCGAGCGATTGCATTTCATCTGAAGTTATGGGGATATGCTTCAGTTTAAATACTGACATGATCAAAATATAGCACAATTATTCTTTGATGGAAAAATCAAAAACTTTTTTTTAAAAAAAGCATACTTCGGTCGGACATCTTCTGAGATGTGAGATTGTTGAGGTGTGATAATTGCAAATGAGTGGATTTTTTATGTAAATAATAGCTCCAGTGTCCAGGGCATTCCCCACCAAATCTTAAACGTAGGCACGTTTTCTATACATTTTATGAATTTTGCACGGTTTTCATATGGATAAAAATACTCGTGCAGGTTGTCGTTATCGATATTCAGAATTTCATCAAGTACTTCATCAAGGTATCGAAACACCGCAATGGCCATCACCAGCGAAATCGACCGCCTGAAAAAATACCGCATCTCCTGAAAGAAATTATATTCACTTTCAAGAAACGTTACTTTCACGCGTACTTTCTTTATGGGCAATTTTGTCGTCGCATCGTGTCGTTTTTGGTACTGGATGCGCCCATCATCCTGAAGGTAATCTTTATGATGTTTACGCATTTTTCGCATCACATGGGAGAGAAGCGCTTCCATGGATAACTTCGTCCTTTCTTGTGCCTTTGAAAGAAGCTGCAGCACTTCTGTGCGCATAACATAGGTGGTGCGGATATTCATGGCAATAGTCTCCTTTTCATACAAATTCGTGCTTCTATTTATTAATACGATGCAAATAGCGGAATTGTAAATATTTTTTTTTGAAAACGTTTTTTTTAGTGCTGATTCAGCACTCTATTCAATATTGTACTCAAATCTTCTATGCGGTACGGCTTCATGAGGATACCTTTGAAACCAAAGCGTGCAAAATCCGACATCACCGGGTCATTAGAATACCCGCTCGAAACAAGCGCTTTCACATGTGGATCTATTTCTTTAAGTTTCATGGCACATTCCCTGCCGCCCATCCCCCCGGGGATCGTGAGATCCATGATGACCACGTCAAACGGCTTCCCTTCGCTTTTTGCTTGTATATACATCGCTATAGCTTCATCGCCGTTTCTTGCCAGTTCAACAGAATAGCCGAGCTGAACAAGCATCTTTTTAGTCACGCGAAGAATGTTTTCATCATCGTCCATTAAGAGGATTTTGCCCTGCCCCCTGGATACCTTCACTTTTGAATCGAAGATATCCACAGTGGAAGAAGATGATGCCGGAAGGTAAATAGAAAAGCATGTTCCTTCCTCAGGTTTTGACTTGACATCAATTATGCCGTCATGCCTTTTAATGACAGAGTACGCAATAGCAAGCCCGAGCCCGCTTCCCTTCTCCTTCGTCGTAAAATAGGGATCAAAAATTTTTGGCAAAACTTCAGGCGCAATTCCCATCCCCCGATCGGTAATCCGTATTTTCACGTAGCGCCCAGGCGGCAGCTTTTCGTGCGTAAACGAATCAATGTCCGCTTTATCAAGCACATGGTTTTCTGCTGCAACCTGTATGTTTCCTCCTCCGGGCATTGCCTGGATTGCATTGATGAGAATATTATTGATAACCTGGCTGAATTGCCCCATATCCACATCAACGGGCCATAAATCTCCTGCGATTTCATATTCGCACTTCACATTCGAACCCCGCGTGGAGAAACTGCAAATATCTTGCAGAAGGCCCGAAAGCTGCACCGTCTTTTTTACAGGAGCGCCCCCCCGGGAAAATGTTAAAAGCTGCTGGGTGAGCTCCCTCGCCTGTCGTGCCGCATGCTCAGCATCCACCAAATAGCCATGCAGATCGCTTTCTTTATCTATTTTCATCTTTAAAAGCGAAATACTGCCCATGATGGAAGTGAGAATATTATTGAAATCGTGCGCGATTCCTCCCGCCAGCGTGCCGATGGATTCGAGCTTTTGTGCTTTCCGAAGTTCTTCTTCGATTTTTGCGGCCTCAGTCACATCCCGGAACACAAGAACCACACCCCTCACATTACCCAATTCGTCCTGTATCGGTGCACCGCTGTCGGCTATAAGCCTTTCGGTGCCATCTCTTGCGACAAGTACCGTATGGTTCGCCAGACCTACCACTTTGCCGCTTTCAATGACTTTTTTTACAGGGTTCTCGCAGGGCATTCTTGTTCGCTCATTGACAATAACAAATATTTCTTCCAACTGCTTTCCGAAAGCTTCATGGGATTTCCATCCTGTGAGATCTTCAGCCACCCGGTTGATGAGCACAACTTTCCCTTCTGTATCGGTGGTGATGACGCCGTCACCAATGCTCGCAAGCGTCACCGCCAGACGTTCTTTTTCTCGCTGAAGCTCTTCCCGAGCTTTCTTTCGCTCGGTAATATTTTCGACAAGGCCAAGAACATATTCCGCATTTCCATCGCGGTCATGTAAAATTGATGCAGTAAGCCTCACCCACACTATCTCTCCGTTCATTTTCACATAGCGCTTCACAATCTGGGCACGATTGATGAGGCCCTGCACCAGATCAGCGATTATCTCTTTCTCTTCTGAAAAATCGTCGGGAAAGGTAATTCGCTCTACCTTCATTCCCCGCAATTGCGCCGCATTGTAGCCTGTGAGTTCCTCAAAGGCCTTATTAACCTCAACAATTTCACCTCTCAATGTGGTGAGCACCACCCCCAGCGGCGCTCCTTCAAAGACCGCGCGAAAACGCTCTTCTGATTTTCTCCCCTCTTCTCTGTATGCCATGCTTTCGGTGAGATCTTCAACAATGCCGATTGCGCCCAAAATCTCACCCGAACCGGACTTAATGCCCGTAGTAAGCACACGCACTGGTGTTTCTTTGTTGGCGGTGATGGAGCGATAGCGACCTTCGTAGAATCCCGTTTTCCCTTCCAGGGTAAGCAGTATCTGTTCGAGCATTTTTTTATCCTGCAGCCGCGCGGGCATATCGAGGCCAACAAGCACCTGACGGTTTGAGCCGATGATATCGACGAATTTTTGATTGCAATCAATAATTACGCCCTTATTGTCGAAATGGAAAATTCCGATAGGCGCATGTTCAAAAATCATGCGGTAGCGCTCTTCGCTTGCGCGAAGTTCTTCTTTCAGCTTCTGCTCTTCAGTGACATCACGGATAATACCTTCAATGCCTACGAGCTTGCCATCCGCGCTTTTCCAGGCCTGCACGTTAACCAGGCAATGAATACTACTGCCATTTTTCTTTTTAAGGTTTATTGCAACATTTCGCGCATATCCATGTGCGCGTATTTGCTCTTCGATATATTTGCGATCCTGTGTATCGACATATATCTCATCCACTGACATGCCGATCATTTCATTGCGCGTATAGCCGAAAAGCGAAAGCATGGCATCGTTGACATCAATAAAAATCCCGTCAATCGACCGGATGAATATGGCATCACGTGAATTTTCAAAAAGAATTCGAAATCGTCTATTGCCCTCGCTTATCTTTTCCAGCCTGCGATATCGAAAAAGGAAAACAAAATACACTGAAAGGATGATCCCTAATATTGCCCCGACGATGCCAAGATGTGTCCAGATGAGCCTTCCGGAATCGGCAAGCACTCCAGCACCCGCAAGCGGTAAAAGCAAATATCGATGTACTAAAAATACTGCTACGGCTGTGAGAAATGTAATAACCAAGAAGAGAACAAACACAAATTTTTTATTTTTCATCATCACATCCGTCATTATATCGCCCCGCATACCGGAATCATTTTTTTATTTACAGAAATCACTTCATCCCTATCATAAGCGCTGCGAAGATTATACACAACTGAAGACTGTATCATACTTTATTTTAATGTACATAAAATTATGCCTGTTGTCGAGGAAATTATTTCAAAAAGCGCCGATGAAACATTCGACGCGGGAAGGGCACTTGGAAAAAACGCACGCCCAGGCGACGTGTTCGCGCTTTCAGGAGAGCTTGGCAGCGGAAAAACTGTGATCGCAAAGGGAATCGCGTGCGGTATGGGCATCACAGACGATATCACCAGTCCCACATTCACCCTTCTGGAAGTATATGAAGGAAATCTTCCCCTCTATCATTTCGATCTGTATCGCATCAACGATCTCCACGAACTCGACAATCTTTTTTTTGAGGAATACTGGGAAGGCGATGGCGTGTCGGTGATTGAATGGGCGGAACGTGCAAAGATCAGGCTTCCTGCGCACGCCACGCATATCACGCTTGAATACCTCGATGAAACCACCCGGAGGATCCTGATTGAACGTTCTGATACTTGACACCGCGACGCGCATCGAGATTGTCACAATAAAGACAAAAGAAAAGTTCTATGACCTCACCTCGCGGGTGGATATTTCACATTCCGTGACCCTTTTTGAAAGAATCGATGAGGCACTGAAAGGAGCGGGTATTGCCATGCAGGATATTGAACTCATCGGCGTCGGCACAGGTCCCGGTTCATTTACCGGCGTCCGCATCGCTGTCGCATCGGCGCGTATGCTTGCGCAGGTGCTCGATGTGCCGCTTATCGGCATCGAAAGCCCGCTTCTGTGGGCACTGGCTGCTGGCGCAGGCCCGGGCAATGCAGTGCTTGCGGCATTCGATGCGAAGAAAGGCCGCGCCTTCGGAGCGCTCTACAGAAAAGCTGATGATGAGGATATTGTACCAATAGTCCCGCCCGGCGATTATTATATGTCGGATATTCTTTCCGCCTTTGACGGCAAGAGCACGCTCATCTGCATTGGAGAGGGAATCGAACGCTTTGAAAACGACATACGTGAGAAAGCTCCCGAAAGCACCATCATCCGGAATTTCATGCCTTCCGGAATCCCTGCGTGCACCCATGCAGAAGCACGTTTTGCAAAAGAACCGGAAAGGTACCGGGATTTCAGCGCCGTACTTCCGCGCTACGCGCGTAAATCCGACGCTGAAATAATGCTTGAAGAAAAAAAGAAAAGTCTGTAGCTATTTAATTTCAAGCGCTGCCAGAAATCCTTCATGAATCGCATCGTTGATCTGCGCGGGGCGCACACTGTCGCCAATGATTTTATACGGGATGCCCAGACCATCGAGCTTCGAGGCAATCTTTTTAACCGAACGGGAGCCCACGGCATTCACCACGCTGTCGAACTGCATCTCTTCCCTTTTGCCGTTGATTTCATATTGCACGCGCGCATCCCTCACGGAAATAACCTTTGCATTTGTAATCACATTCACATTGAGCCGCTCGATATTTCCCATGAGCACCCACTTGGTGGATTTGCCAACGCCCTTGCCGACTTTTGGGAGCATCTCGAACACCGTCACCTCCTTGGTGCCTCTGAAAACAAGTTCCCTCAATCGTTCCACGCTCTCGGCCTCGTAGCGGAAAAGGAAATAAAGCGCTTCGGGAGAGATGGTGCCCTTCGTGGCCAGAAACTCCGCTGTTTCAAGGCCCACCGCGCCGCCGCCAATAACCGCAATTTTTCTTCCCAGCGGAGGATCGTTTCCAAGCACTTCCCAGGCACTCACCACCTTTGGATCACCGATACCGTCAATCGGCGGTACGAGCGGCTCTGCCCCTTCAGCCGCGATGATGAAATCCGGCTGCACTTCTTTTATGAGATCTTCCGTCACCTCGGTTTCAAGATACAGATCGATGTCGTATTTCTCAATCATGGCATCGAAGTAGCGTATGAGTTCCATGAGTTCACCCTTATGCGGCGGAGTTGAAGCAATCCAGAGCTGACCGCCGATATCATTCGACTTTTCGTAGAGTTCCACATGATGTCCTGCCTCGGCGGCGGTGATGGCCGCTTCCAATCCTCCCGGCCCCGCGCCGATAACCATGACCTTTTTCGGAGAATTTGTCTTTTTCACCACACGTTCACCCTCATAGCCCGCGCGGGGATTCGCAAGGCAAAACACCGGCTTCGCGCTGAAAAGCTGGTCGGTGCACCCCTGCGAACAGGCAATACAGGGGGTAATTTCATCAACCCGACCGCTTTTCGCTTTTTCCGGCCAGTACGGATCGGCAATGAGCACACGTCCGAGATTCACCATGTCCGCAATGCCGTCTTTTAAAAGCTGCTCGGCAAGATACGGATCGGAAATTCTGTTCGATGCAATCACCGGCACATTCACCGCCTGTTTGATGTTCAAAGCTAAATACGCATACACCGCGCGGGGAAGCTCCATGGGAAGCTGCGGAACGCGCGACTCATGCCACCCGCCGGTCACATTGATGAGATTCACACCCGCTTTCTCATAGACTTTCGCAATCGCGCGCGCGTCTTCATCGGTGTTGCTGCCCGGGACAAAATCATTGCCCGCCATGCGAATTGAAATAGGATAATCGGGGCCAAGGCGTTTTCGCATCATTTCGATTATTTCGCGCGGGAAACGCGTGCGGTTTTCGAAGCTTCCGCCGTACTCATCGGTGCGCTTGTTGGTCAGCGGAGAAAGAAACTGGGTGATGAGATATCCGGCCGAGCCGATGATTTCAACGCCGTCAAAGCCCGCTTCTTTCGCGCGCGCGGCGGCATCGACAAAACTCTGCTGAACTTTCTTAATATCTTCAATCGTCATCTCGCGCGGCATGGTCTTGTTGTAGTTTGAAAAGACGGCAGAAGGCGCGATCGGATCTTCTCCGCCCATGAGCTTTGAATACGAATACGCCCCCGCATGGAAAAGCTGAATCCATGCACGCGCGCCTTCGTCCTTAACCATCTTCGTCAGAACCTTGAAATCACCAATCGCTTCGTCGCTGCCAAGCTGAAGCGCTACCGGCCCGCTTCCCACAAAGTCGAACCCCACAGGGCCCACTGTCACGATTCCTGCACCGCCGCGCGCGCGTTCACGGTAGAAATTTCGGTATTTATCATTCAGCTTCCCGTCGAACGAATACAGAAGGCCCAGGGAAGGATAGGCGATTCTGTTCTTGATTTCGGTTTTGTTGATAGTGATGGGACTGAAAAGCATCTGAAACATACGCGGTACTCCTTTGGTTAAAAAATTGAAAGACCTTTAATGATAAAAATTATTAAAAACTCAATCGCAAAAAAGTTAAATCATGCTGCATTCCTGCTATTTCGGTTTTTCAATGCCTCTGCCGACTACATCCGCCATAAATTTTCTGAAATCCTTATCTTTCACGCCAAGCGCCTCGAACAAACCGAGCTTTTTGTACTGGATCATTCCTTCTGTTATTGCTGCGAGAAAAAGCGATAGAAGCACCGGGTTGATATTCCTGAATGCTCCCTGTGAAATGCCGATTGAAAATGTTTCGGCAGTGATGCCGGCAAGTTCCAGAAATTTTCCTGCAATTTCTCCATCTCCTTCGCCAGAATAGTCTGCCCTGTATTCCACAATAATATTATAATAGTCGCGGTGATTTTCGTAAAACTCAAGGTAGGAATCATAAATAGAAATCAGCTTCTGGTTCACTGTTTTGCGCTTTGCGATGCCTTCCTTGAATTTTTTTAAAAGAAGGTCAATCGCTTCATTGCAGATGGTTCTGTAAATTTCCTTTTTATTTTTAAAATGAAAATAAATCGCTCCTGTGGTGAGCTTCGCGCTTCTGGCAATGTCCCGTATTGATATTCCATTGTAGCCGTAGCGCGGAAGAAGCTTTCGCGCTGTCTGGAGTATTTTTTCTCTATTGTTCTTGCGCATTGCCGGAAGGCATTCTCCGATAAATAATAACGGCATTATAATTCTCGTTGACAACATAACAGTGTTATGTTTTAATGTCAAGCATATTTACCGTACGGCTTCACGTAATTTTCACCATCTTCGTCAAGTCGTAATCGGATTTCTTATACCAAATTCAGGAGGATTATATGAATACCGCCATCACGCGAATGTTTAACGTACAATACCCAATTATCTGCGGCGCGATGATGTGGATATGCAAGGAAGAGTTCTGCGCTGCCATTTCAAATGCAGGAGGTTTGGGCAACATCACCGCAGCCAATTACCCTACCGAAGAAGAATTCAGAAGCGCGATTCGCAAAACAAGAAAACTCACCGAAAAACCATTCATGGTCAATGTCACCATTCTTCCATCAGTGCATGTGACCGGGGAGCATCATAAAATGTATCTTCGCGTGTGCGCTGAGGAAAAAGTGGCTGGCATGGAGATTTCCGGCACGCCCATCGACAAATCATGCGGGATGGAATACATCGAGATGCTGAAAAAAGCGGGCGTGAAGCTTTTTCACAAAGTGGGTTCCGTGCGCCATGCTGTGCACGCGGAAAAGGTCGGCTACGACGGGATATATGCGGCAGGCATTGAAGAAGGCGGTCACCCGCTGAATGATGATGTCACCACCATGGTGCTCACTCCCCGGATTGTCGAATCGGTAAACATTCCCGTGGTAACCGTCGGCGGCATCGCAGATGGAAGAAGCATGGCGGCCGCGCTCACTCTCGGCGCCGAAGGCGTGATGATGGCAAGCCGCTTTATGGCCACAAAGGAATGTCCGATTCACGACAACATCAAACAGGAAATCGTGAAGCGCCAGGAACACGAAACCACCCTCATCTGCAAATCGATTGGGCTTCAGGGGCGCGCATTGAAAAACAAAACCGTGGAAGAAGTGCTCAAACTTGAAGCGCAAAAGTGTTCCATTATGGATCTCATCCCCCTCATTTCCGGAACACGCGTTGCAGAAGCCTGGGCAACAGGAAATGTTGACATCGCGCCGATGATGGTGGGACAATCCATCGGCCTCATTCGCGATATTCCCACGGTCAAAGAGCTTCTGGAGCGCATGGTCAAAGAAGCACAAGAACACCTGAAAAAGGCACAGGCGCGTTTTGCGTAAGCGGTATAAAATCGATTGCAAATCGAAAAAAAAGTTGCCGTCAGTACATTTATTGTATATATTTATATGCGACCCTTTATAAGGGGAGCTTAACCAGGACATAAT
Organism: uncultured bacterium; assembly: GCA_937921485.1. Lineage (GTDB taxonomy): Bacteria > Spirochaetota > UBA4802 > UBA4802 > JAGODF01 > DYLV01. The sequence goes on along the minus strand of CAKZSV010000059.1, from coordinate 29 downwards.
CTTATCGTCATCACAACGCGATAAGGAAT
>CAKZSV010000058.1 GCA_937921485.1 uncultured bacterium | reverse complement strand
TATCAAGGAGGACACAAATGAAAAAACTTCTTCTGACGGCCGCAGTGCTTCTGCTTATTGTTGCACCAGGTTTCACAACCCAGGATCAGGCGGCACGCAATTTACAGCTCCTGATCGGCAATCACCTCGCCACCCCTCAGTACAGCACATTCCGTGTACTCGGCGGTCCCTACTACTGGACCTGCGTGCGCGGGGAGCGGCGCTCGTTTATGGCCAATCTCATTGCCGGCAAGCGATATATTTTTCTTGCCTCCGGAGACGCAAACAGTTTCGACATCGACATTCGCGTATATGACCCCTTCGGCAATATCGTCACACAGGACATCATCACCCCGCAATACGATGTGAACGGGACCCCGCTTCAGGGCTCATCCGGCATCGACGCAGGCGCATGGCTGGCTCCAACAACATCGGGTAATTACCGCATTGAAGTGGATTTGCACAATACAAACGCCATGGCGGGCATCATCTACATGTCCATGTGCTGGGGAGATTTCTGACCTGCATAGCGATTATCGCGGCCTTTTGTGCGTGCGCCTCTCTTCGGCATGTGAATTGTGTCATTGCTAAAATCAATGCTGCTTGACGAACTGCATCAGTGGCATACAATGTGGTTTTAACAGGAAAATTGCCACATGCTCATGCACAGCGACACCCAAAGTATCATTCTCAACCGCATTCAGCTCGACATACCGCTCGTGTCAGATCCATTTACAGTTCTGGCGGAGGAACTAATGCTTGATACCGAAGCCCTTATGGCGGAACTTTCGGGATTAAAACATAGGGGTATCATCCGCAACATCTCCGGTATTTTCGAAGCATCATCGCTCGGCTATGCATCCACTTTAGCGGCGTTTGAAGTGCGCGATATTGACAATGCGGCATCAATTATCAACGCACACCCCGGCGTAAGCCATAACTACCTGCGCAATCACCGCTTCAATCTCTGGTTCACGCTGAGCATGCCGCGGGAAGAGGATATTCGGGAAGCCGTTCGCATACTGGCTTCGCGCGCGAACGCAGACGACTTCATAATTCTTCCAACCGCCAAGCGATTTAAAATCGGCGTTCACTTCAAAATCGGCCCGGAATCCGGCGATGAATACAATCCTGCACCCGCATCACATCCCGAATACAAACACACCGCACCGCTTAGCATCGCGGAAAAGGAAGCAGTGCGCCTTTTGCAGAAGGATCTGCCGATTGAAAAAAAACCTTTTCGCGCTATAATCGAAAAAAACGCCGGAAAGATTAACGAAACAATGCTTCTCGACATTGGAAATTCGCTCAAAGAACGCGGCGCCCTTCGGCGCTACAGCGCGGTGCTTCGCCATCATGCGGCAGGTTATTCGGCGAATGCGATGACCGCGTGGAAGATAGACAGATTGACTGATGATGACATCATGGCTGCATTTGGAAAGAATCCGCACATTTCCCATCTTTACATTCGCGAAACGACGCCGGGCACATGGGAATATCCGCTTTTCGCGATGATCCACGCTAAAACCGAAGCGAAGCTCGATGCAATCATCGCCGAACTTTCATCCGCTTCCGGCGTCAATGATTTCTGCGTCCTGAAAACCCTCAAGGAATTCAAGAAGGAACGCGTGGAGTATTTTTCGAAAGAATTTGAAAAATGGAAGAAATCAAATGATTGACATAGGCAAACTGTACTGCGGCAGCACATCAACCGGCGACGGTCTTCGATACGGCACCTCATCAGGTTTTGACAGCCACGGTAATGCCCCGCATCGCGTACAATATCTGGCTTCAGATCGCAGGCCCATTGTGGTGTGGAGCACCACCCGAAGCTGCAACCTCAACTGCGTTCATTGCTATACCGACTCCGCGAACAAAAAATATTCCGGCGAGCTTTCAACCGAAGAGGGAATCGCGCTCATCGACGATCTTGCCGCTTTCAGCATTCCCTCCCTTCTCTTTTCCGGCGGCGAGCCGCTTATGCGCAGGGATCTTTTCAATCTCATCGAACATGCATCGAAAAAAAACATCCGGCCTGTTCTATCCACCAACGGCACGCTCATCGATAGAAACGCCGCACGCTCCCTGAAAGACTCCGGAATTGTGTACGTGGGCATCAGCCTTGACGGCATGGAAGAAACGAACGACGTGTTTCGCGGCGCAAAAGGCGCGTTTGCCCGGGCAATGAAAGGCTTCGAGCACTGCGTCGCCGTCGGCCAGCGCGTGGGACTTCGCCTCACGCTCACGAAAAAGAATTTTGAGGATCTCCACAAAATTTTCGATTTCATTGAGCGCGAAAGCATCAACCGCGCCTGCTTCTATCATCTGGTGTATTCCGGGCGCGGAGGAAATATATTTCAGGACGATCTTACGCACAGCCAATCGCGGGAAGCGCTGGACATCATTCTTTCGCGCACAAAGGACTTTTTCGAAAGAAAGAAAGATATCAACATCCTCACCGTTGACAATCACGCCGATGGGGTATATCTGTATTTGAAATTGCGCGCGGAGAACAATCCGCGCGCCGAAGAAGTACGGCGCCTTCTCGAATGGAACGGCGGCGGGGCATACTCTTCCGGCGTGGGAATCGCAAACATCGATTTTGTGGGCAACGTCCATCCAGATCAGTTCTGGCAGGACTACAGTTTCGGAAATATCCGCGAGCGAAATTTCGGCGACATCTGGCTGGATGAATCCGATCCCCTGATGAAAGGGCTGAAGCACAAAGCTGAGTATATTAAGGGGCGATGCCGCCTCTGCCGGTACCGCGCCATGTGCACCGGATCCATGCGCGTGCGGGCATACCGCGCCTACGGCGATCCCTGGGCACCCGATCCCCAGTGCTATCTGAGCGATGAGGAAATCGGGCTGACGGAAGAAATGAAAAAAGAATTGCAGCGCAACGGAGAAGATTACCGGCTTCCCGAAGAATTTACATCATGAAATATTATCCTATTTTTTTAAACCTCAAAAATAAACGTTCCGTCATCATTGGCGGCGGAGAGGTCGCGCTTCGCAAGGCGAAAGATCTACTGGAAGCAGGCGCTTTTGTGAAGATAATTTCCCCGCATTTCCATGAAGAACTGCAAACATTGAATAATCAAAATCTCCAGAGGATTCAGCGCGAATATCGCGAAGGCGATTTACATGGTGCGGCGCTCGTTTTCAGCGCAACCAATGATCCGGAAACGAACAGGCGGGTTTTTGCCGAAGCGGAAGCTCGCGGCATATTCATCAACTCTGTTGATGATCTTGAACATTGCAGTTTCATCGTCCCGTCATCATTCGCTCGTGGCGATCTCATCGTTGCGGTTTCAACTTCGGGAGCGTCTCCTGCACTTGCGGCGAAAATCAGGCGGAATCTCGAAAACGCAATTCCTGAAAATTTTGCACAAGCGCTTGATGCAATGAGCAGCGCGAGGGATATGCTGAAAAATGATCCGCAATTTTCATCGCTTACATCTGAAGAAAGAGGAAATATTATAAAAAAAATTTCATCCGACGATCAGCTTATAGATGAGCTCATACAACATCACAAAAACGGAAGTCTCGCCGAGTTTCTTGAGAAAATATTCTGAATGATATCGCATTGCTTGATTGTATTACAATCAGCGCAGACATACCTGAAAGTATAAATACGTGTACTGCGGCATAAAATTTTATTGACAGAAAACGACTTCCGCCATGACCGTTCTCTTCGTGTGAAAAAAAAATAAAGCAGCCGTATAATTTTTTTACATGAATGAAATTTTTTTTGAAAAGATCCATTCTTGAATATATATTATATGCAAGGTGAAAGAAAAAAATTCAACGAATTTTTTGGTGGATCAACAAAGCTTATTGTGAGGATGAGGTAGAATGTCAAACTCAGTAAAAATCGATGATTGCGTAAAGTGCGAACACCACGTTGAGTACCGCGATGGCTTTGTCATGTGCGGTTATTTCAAACGTCCGGAACAGCGGATGACGCAAACCATTAATTACGTAACATATCTCATCAATTGCCCGAAAAGAGAAAAAGGGAAAATCTCTGCCTGAAAAATGCAGGTCAAAAAACACGTATAAAAGATTTTTGCTGTTGTCTTTATTCGGATTGGGAACTCCAATATAATCATTATTGGAGTTTCTTTATTTCTTATTTGACAAATCATTATCTTTTTATTATGTTCACTTTGAAAACGCAGTATGTGCAGCGCATTCATGCGCATGAAATTATGCGATAGGATCGGCGGTCATGAAACACGTACTCATGTATTCGGATGAACTTGCCAGCTTTGAATATGGGGCAAGCCATCCGTTCAAACCTTCGCGGGCCAGGCAGCTCTACGATTTGCTCCGCCGCTATTCGCTCATATACGAAGAAGATCAGAAAATCATCGCTCCCGAGCCCATCGACGAAGAGCTGCTATATCTTTTTCACGAGCGCAATTATATCGAACTTTTAAAAAAATGCGACGCCGGCGAATACAACATCGAGATGTACGCGGTCGGTCTGGGAACCGACGACAACCCCGTGACGAAAGGAATGTACCGGTTCGCGCTCACCGCAACCGGCGCAACCTATCAGGGAGCAATGCTTCTGGTCGATGGCCCCACCGAATTCGTCTTCAATCCCGTGGGCGGGTTTCATCACGCGGGAAGAAGCCATGCGGAAGGATTCTGCTATATCAACGATATTGCGATCACTATCGAAGCGCTCGTCCGCAAGGGTTTTCGCGTTGCCTATATCGATACCGACGTGCACCACGGCAACGGCGTGCAGAACGCGTTTTATGAAACCAACAAGGTGCTCACCATTTCGATTCATGAATCCGGCAAAACACTTTATCCCTGGTCGGGATTCGAAGACGGCATCGGCATTCGCGCAGGGCGTGGATATAATGTGAACATACCTCTACTGTCTGGAACCGATGACGAGGTGTATCTCTACGCGTTTGAAGAGATCGTTCCTCCGCTCATCGAGGCATTTAAACCAGATATTGTATTCGCCGAGATTGGCGGGGATATCCACCGCGACGATCCTCTCGCCCACTTCAATGTCACCAGCAATGGCTTCAGGCGCGTGGTGCGAATTATCAAAGAGATTTCGCCAAAAGTGATTGCCACCGGCGGCGGAGGATACAATGTGTTCAAAACAGCGGCGCTATGGGCGCTTGCCTGGGCGGAGATGTGCGGCCTCACGCCTCAGGATCATTACGCCGGCATCGTCGGCGGTATGATGTACGGCCCCGAAGCGCAATCGGGAAGCCTGGATGATCCCCCCTTCTCGCTTGAAGCCGACAAAAAGGAAGAGTGCATGAAACAGGCACGCGATGTGGTGCGATTCATCCAGGAAACGCTTTTTCCGCTGCACGGCATCATGCTTAAAAATACATAATTTATCTTCCCGGCAACACCAACGAAAAAATGAGGTCATAATGAAAAATTCGAAATTCCCATCATGCATAAGAACGATTTATATTTTATTCGGCATATTGCTGCTTATGCTTCTTTCTGCCAGCCCTCAAAGCGCTCATTCAAATTCTTTTACGGGCTTGACGCTTCCGGAGGTGACAAAATTTCATCCCGCCGAAGGACTTTCCGCGTACCGCATAAAAAGCGAAATACCCGCCCTCACCATCACCGCGCAGATCGGTTATGGAAGCCTGTACGAAAAAAAAGACAACGCGGGTATTTCCACGCTACTGACGAAAACAATTTCGCTGGCGGGATCGCGTCAATTCCCCGGCAATACATTATATCAGACGATTGAAAACATAGGCGGCAAAATTTATTTCGACGCATCCTGGGAGGAAACCTCCATAACCATCACCGTTCTTGACCGTTATGCCGAAACGGCTTTTAAAGTTCTTGCCGACCTCATCAAAGATCCACGTATCGAACCAAACGCTCTGAACGACGCGCGGTCGCTCGTGGAAGAATCGCTCAAGCGGCAAAGGGACATGCCGCATATTGTCGCTTTTGAAGCTTTACGGGAAATTCTATTCGACGGCGACGGCTACGGAGCTACTCCTACAAAAAAATCGCTCAATTCCATAACTTCCCGTACGCTTGAGGAAATCGTGCGCTCCTTTTTCGTTACGGGAAACATCATTCTCGGCATTTCATCCTCCCTTGATGGTGCATACATCGAAAGTCTGGCAAAAAAATATTTTTCCGACATCAAACAAGGTTCCCGACAGAACTATCGCGTCAACCATGCGTTCCTGTATCCAAGGCTTGAAAAGAACAGCAAAAAAATCTTCCTCATTCCACGGGATATTCCCCAGGCCACCATTGCAGTCGGGACCATCGCCCCTCCAATAGGCATACCGGAGGAATTTTCACTCTCTTCTATGAATTATATTTTAGGAGGAGGAAGTTTTAATTCGCGGCTCATGACCGAAATCCGTAGCAGGCGCGGCCTCACCTACGCCACTGCTTCAGTAGTTCGATTTCGCAAAGAGACGGGGCTTTTTTTAGCCTACGCGCAAACCAGAAACGATGTTGCGCCGATTACGCTAAAGCTCATTCTCGAAAACATCGAATCGATGAAAACAAAAGAAGTCGCCCGCGATGAATTGGAATGGATGAAGCTTTCTCTTGAAAATTCATACATATTCGAATTCGACACGCCCCGCAACATTTTAAGCAAATATCTCTTCCTCGACTATTACGGCTTGCACGAATCCTATCTTTCTGCTTATATCTCGAAGATCCGCGCGGTATCCGCGCCGTCGATTATGGAGTCGGCACAAAACCTCTTCAGCAAAGGGATCGTGAAAGTAGTGGTCGGGAAAAGAGAGATGGAAAAAAAACTTATGGAGCATGGCGAAGTGGTGATATATCCTACAGCTTCTTATCTTTGAAAATATGGTTCTCGAGGCGCATGCATCCCTGGATGATTTCTTCCGCCTCGGCAATGGTGCTTTTCACCGATATCTGTCCATCCTCAAACATCTTGAGTTCCCCATGCGAAAGACCTCTCGCCTCATCAAGATTTTTTGAGGCCAAAAAATCTGCGAGTTCCTGAAGTACTTTATGCAGATTCTTGTAGAGGTTGCGAATCGCAAAAAACATTTCCACCAGGAAAATAAAGCGCATTTTCGTCGATTCGCCGCCGAGTGCGTCAACGATGTTTTTGCTCCTCGTATCCAGCCTGGAAAGATAATACACCAGCGAACGCGGGTAGCTTACAAGCTCCTTATGCTCGGCAAGGATCTTGTCGATTCTCTGAACACCGTCGATATCGAGCGTCCTGAAAACATCTATGAGATAGGTCGAGGCTTCTCTGTCCGTTTCGCGGATTACGTTTGAATTTTTTATATTCATCATAATCCCGTTCAGCCGTTCGCGGTGATTTTTCATGCTCTCCACCGCGCGTTTTATGAACGCATCAGCATCAAAAAGATTCGCTTTCAGGGAAATTTCAGAAGGAATTTCATCAGTATTGGTTTCTTCGGGTTTTTCATTATATTCGGATTGCAACTCTGGCCTATCGGCACCCTCCACAATCTCGTTTACAGCATCCTCCTGCCCTTCCTTCATCTGGCCGCGTCGATATTCAAGAACCTTTTTATTGAAATATCCGGCGGACCTTGCAGGAGTACGTATTAATTTAATTATTTCAATTTTTTTCTCTTTGCGGTTGTACTTCAGGCCATACATATTTCCGCGCGCGTCAACATAGCGGTTGCCGAGATCGTACACGGATATCTTCGAAACATCGACATCTTCCACGCTACTAATCCGGATGATCCTGACCTTCGGCATGGCATCTTAAATTTCTGAGTTATCCAGGTGTTCCAGAAGCTCGTCGAATTCCACGGCGATGTAGGAATCGCCTCTCACGTCCATTACGGCGTATTTTTTGACTATTTCCGAAGGGTTGTTTTTGACAAGACCTGTCCTGACAATTATTCCTTTCAGTTGATAATTGTTTTTTTTGGTCGCGAATTTCAGCCGTATCGGAAGCGCCACGCCCACGCGCGCGTTTGAAACCAGGAAAACCCCGCCCTTGCTGATATCAAGAATGGTACCTTTCCCCCTGATGGGAACGGTAGTGTCGATATCGATTTCATCGGGATTTCCCTCAAAATATTCAAAATCCACTTTCAGGTTGCATGCAAAACGCTGATATTTTCTCTTATCGTTCATACCCTGAACCCTTAAAAAAATTGCCATCATGTTAGACTTTTCAGGGCGAATTGTCAAGCAATGTTTTTCTCCATCTCCGTCAAAATCGCGCATCGCGGGAAAACGCCTGTCATTCTTCCAAAAAGGTACTTGACGTCTGAACAGGTATACCTTTTCACATAAATGAAAATCCAAAATAAAAAGGCAAAATGCATCATGAACGATAAAAAAACCAGGTTTATTTTTATAACCGGCGGCGTGTGCTCATCTCTCGGAAAAGGTATTTCCATTGCATCGCTGGGAATGCTTCTTGAATCCCACGGCTATACGGTATCCCTGATCAAAATGGACCCCTACATCAATGTCGATCCCGGCACCATGAGCCCCTACCAGCATGGCGAGGTTTACGTCACCGAAGACGGCGCGGAAACCGATCTCGATCTGGGCTATTACGAACGATTCACGCACGCGAAACTTTCCAGAAAAAACTCCGTCACCACCGGACAGATTTACTACGCGGTAATTCAGCGCGAGAGGCGCGGCGATTATTTGGGGCAGACGGTGCAGGTCATTCCGCACATCACCAATGAAATAAAAAAACGCATTTTCGACGTCGCCGCCGATGATGATCTCGATTTTGTCCTCGTGGAAATCGGCGGCACCGTAGGCGACATGGAATCGATTCCCTTCATCGAAGCAATCAGGCAAATACGCCAGGAACTGGGCTCCAGCCGCGTTTTGAACGTACATCTGACGCTCATTCCCACAATCACCGTTGCCGGCGAACTCAAGACCAAGCCAACCCAGCACAGCGTCAAAGAGCTCATGGAAATGGGAATCATCCCCGATATTCTGCTCTGCCGCTCCGCACTTCCTCTGAGCCCGGAAATGAGAAGCAAAATCGCCCTTTTCTGCAATGTCTCGGAACGAAATGTAATTTCGGCCATCGACATCAAAAGCTCAATATACGAAATTCCCGAAATGCTCCATCAGCAGGGGTATGATGAAATCGTGCTCGATCATTTTAAGATGAAAAAAACGGCTCCGTCGTTCAGCGAATGGTCCGGATTTATGAGCAAGCTTCGAAATCCAAAGAGAAAAGTGAAAATTGCCGTAGTCGGCAAATACATATCTCTTCAGGATTCCTACCGCTCAATCTATGAAGCGTTGGTCCATGGGGCTGTCGCCAATGATGCGGAGCTCGAAGTTCTCCGTGTTGATTCCGAAGAAGTTCTTGAAAAAAAATTCCGCCTCAATGCCCGAAACTATTTCAATAAAAACAGGATTGACGGGATTCTTGTTCCCGGCGGCTTCGGAAACCGCGGCATCGAAGGCAAAATATCCGCGATTAATTATGCCCGCACAGAAGGCATACCGCTTTTCGGGATATGTCTGGGCCTTCAGCTTTCAGTAATCGAATTCGCGCGAAATGTCTGCGGCCTTGCCGGCGCCAACTCCAAAGAGTTCGATCCATCCTCTCCTCATCCGGTGATATCGCTTCTGATTGAACAGGAAATTGTCGAATGGAAAGGAGGCACCATGCGCCTGGGCGCCTACAAATGCGCGCTTAAACCCGATTCCAAAGCCGCCGCGATTTATGGAACAGACTCGGTGATGGAACGGCATCGTCACCGTTATGAAGTTACTCTGAAATACCTTGAAGCGCTCGAAAACGGCGGCCTGCGGCTGTGCGGGATCAATCCGCAGACCAACCTCGTGGAAGCGATAGAAATTCCTGATCATCCCTGGTTTATTTGTACACAATACCATCCCGAATTCAAATCGCGGCCCATTGCGCCACATCCGCTCTTCCGCGATTTTATCCGGGCTTCAATTCAAAATGGCGCATCAAGAAAATCTTGATTTTTTTCTGAAATTTATGTATATTGAAAATTGGCGACAGTGCATAATCAGCAGGCATAATGCATAAATGCGGTATATGATGCAGCCATTCACAAAAAACAAAAAAAGCTCATCCCTTGAAATCAAAAAATTATGTAGTGTAGTGCAATTCTGCAATCATTTCAGCACAAGGGACCCATTGGTACAGATGTCATTTTTCGGATTCTTTGAAGATTTTCGATGCGTTATCGCACAAAAATACTGCATGTGCATTTCACAAATAAAGACCTCTTTCGCAATTCCATGCAACGGAAGGAGGCAATAATGGCGCCAGAAATAAAATTAGGCCAGAAACAAACCCAGAAATTCGTCCTCACGCAGTCACAGCGTCAGGCGCTCGAACTGCTCCAGCTTTCCAATATTGATCTTCTTGAAAGAATAACCAGGGAGCTTGAAGAAAATCCCATTTTAGAGGAAGATAATGTGATTATTACACCGGCTATCAGCGCGCCGGAACGCGAACTCATCGAAACCGTGAGCCAGACTCTGAGCGGAAATGAAGACACCAATCCCGATTATGAAAATGCCACCGAGGTGGGAGGCGATATACCCGACCGCTCTGACAGAACATATTCGGATGATTCTAAAAAACGCGATTATATTGAAAGCGCCATATCCGGCGGTGAATCACTGACCGAGCACCTGCTGTCACAAGCCCGAGTGAGCGCGCGCGATGAATCGGAATTAAGGTTGCTCGAATATATCATCACCGCCCTTGATGAAAACGGTCTGCTTCCCTTCGAAGCAAAAACACTCGCGGAAAAATTCACAGAACCGATTGAGCTGATACAAAAAGCCATTGCATCCGTACAGTTATTCGAGCCGGTAGGCTGTGCCGCAAAATCACCCCGGGAATCTCTTCTCATTCAAGCGGCCCATTACCATCCGGGCGATCTTCATCTTCAGCGCATCATCTCCGACCATCTCCGCGACCTGGAGCACATGCGATACGACAGAGTTGCGAAAAGCCTGGGCATCAGCGAACAAACCGTGGCGGAGAAATGCAAACTGCTGCAAACGCTGGATCCTTATCCGGGGAGGCAGTTCGAAAACAGTACCATACGCTACATCATTCCCGATGTTGACGTAAAATACATTGATGGAGAGATCATCATAACTTTCAATGACGACTGGATTCCGCCCATCAAAATTAATGCATATTATACCGAGCTTTTACGCAAAAAAAACATTGAAAAAAAGCTGAAAGATTTTATTCAGGACAGGCTTCAGTCGGCACGCACGCTCGTAAAAAACATCCAGAGCAGAAGAGACACCATTCTCAAGGTGGTAAAAGCGATAATGCTCCACCAGGAGGATTTTCTCGCAAAAGGCCCCGGACATTTGAAGCCGCTTGTACAGGCCGAAATAGCACGCGAAGTCGGAATGCATGAATCAACCGTGAGCCGCGTCACAAGCAATAAATTCGCTCAAACGCCGTGGGGCGTTTTCGAACTGAAGTATTTTTTCGCAACCCGAATCAAATCCGAAGACGGAAACGAGCGCTCATCGGATGAAGCGGCGTCTCTCATCAGGGATATCATCACTCAGGAGAATCCTGAAAAGCCCCTCTCCGATGATGAGCTCCAGGTCCGCCTCAAAAAAGCGGGAATTGACATATCTCGGCGTACTATTGCAAAATACCGGGGGAACCTCAACATTCCTCCCTCGCACATGCGAAAAAGGCAAAATTTTATTAACAGGAAGGAGGAGCAATGAAAATCAACATCACTGCCCGCAAACTTGAAGTATCAAAAAACCTCCGCGAATATGCGGAAAAAAAGTTTTCGCGCCTCGAAAAATATTTCAATCAACTGATCGACGCGCACATCATTTTCAGTATCGACAAGCTCGACCACATCGCTGAAATAGTGGTAAACGGCGACGGAGTTCAATTTTACGGGATAGAGAAATCTGGCGATATGTACTCTTCCGTCGATCTGCTCATCGATAAGATAGAAAAGCAGGTAGTGAAATACAAAGAGAAACACTCAAGCCACAAAGTAGTTCCGCTGACTGAAATGATAAATATCGAAGAAACCGCAGCATCGGGGAAGAAAATCAAAATCAATCAGGTCAGCCACAAGCCGCTCGATGGAATCGGCGCCTACCTCGAAATGAAATTGAATAAAATGGATTTTATTATTTTCAAGCAGGGCGTGATGGAAGTCAAAGAAAATTCTGTCAATTATCTTAACAAGAATTATGCGGTGCTGTATAAAGACGGCGATGTGCTCAAAATGGTGGAGATTCCGTTCGAGCTGATTCAGAAAAACAATTACGACCCCCAAAAGTTCATCACCTATAACCTGGAAATAAAAAATGACTCTCCGGTGAAACCGGAAATCACATTTAATAAATCCAAAGAATCATCCATATCTTCCATGACAATGAATGACGCTGTTAAAAAAATCGAAGCGGACGGCGCCGCATTCATTCCATTCTTCAACATTGAGACCAATTACTTCAATGTTGTGTATAAAAAGGGCAACTCGATTGAGCTTATGGTGCCTGCATTCTGAACAACATTAATTGAGCCATCTAAACGAATCGGGGGCCTTTCGGCCCCCGATCTTTTTGCGGGGTGTACGAGATTTGAACTCGCGGCCCCCTGCGTGACAGGCAGGTACTCTAACCAGGCTGAGCTAACACCCCTTGCAAAGCGGTTTTCCAAAATAAATTTACCCCGCAAGCTGTCAAGAAAAAAAGTCGAAACAGCATAAAATTCTTTTTTTTATACATCTTTTCGAGAAAATTATCGAAATACTGAAATAAAGTATTTGATTTTTCATACATCATGAAGTATCATTAATGAAAGCAACGCTTATGCAAGCATCATCACTGCAACGGGTCCTGCTACATGCCGAAATCTATTATTGATGAAATTTACGAAGAAATACGAAAACAGAATTCAAATAACGATACTACCGCCATACCCCATTCGGATGATTTCATCAGAAAGGCCTCATCGCTGGTAGGAGCAAACCCCGATTTAGTGAAGCGCATTCTTCAGGTGCTTGTTAATTCCCATAAAATTTTCTCATTTGAAATAATTCTGCCCGATGCGCTCAGAGACCTTCCCGGTATCGACGGTTACGTGGTTGCCGATTTGAACGTCGTCCGCCGCCTTAAAAATGTCTTTTACAAAGAACTCACCTATCTGTACAATCAGCAATTCAATAAAACATCCCAGGCGCATCAGATAATAAAAGATATTTTTCCGGTAATCCGAAGTTTCAACAACACCCCCCTGGGGATTACCGCCAACAAAGCAATCATGCTCGAAGAGCTCGAAAAGCTCATGGAAAAGCACTTCAACGAATACACGGAAGATTACAAGGAAAAACAATTTAACCTTGAAATCAGCAGAGCAAATCTCGAACGGCTGATTCCTGCTGAAAAAACCAGACCGGCTCAAGAAAAGAAATCTTCAGAAAAAAAGATGCCGACTGCTTCGCCGGCGGCTGCTGAAAAGTCACAGCGCGCTGTGGATTCGCAATCGTATAACGAATTCATTGTGAAAAAAAGCAAATACCCGCTCCAGAGGATTCTCAACATTTACGGCATAGATTTTTTCTGTAAAGTCAACCTCCGCAACTACCAGTTCAGATATCTGCAGCAGCTCGTCAAAGACGGCCAGATATCGAAGCGATCGGACCTCATGCATCTTCGTGAAATGCTGAAAACTGTACGGCAAAATATGAACATCGATCCCAAACTCAAAGAGCATGAGGACGAGATATTCGAGCTTGAAAAAACAATCGCACACTATCTGTACTTCAGTTCAAAAGAAATAAAATAGCCTGCTCTGCAATCAACGTTATTCAAAATTCGTGTTTACGCCTTTTGAGAAGACATCTTTTCAATAAAATAGTATATTCATTTCAAACTCGCTCTTTAGCGTAATCGTTCATTATCTTTGTACCACGAAATATACGGACTTCGTGAGAATCATTATAATCAGTTTTATGAAAAAATTTAAATTTTTCGCATAAAATGATTGCATATATAAACTATATGTTTATATTATTATTCGATACGTGCTCAAATTAATCATATATGGATGCATGATTAACATGTACTTTTTGCACCATGCAAGTATAATAAAGATGCCAACAATAAAGAAATTACACATACCGCTCATCAACCCAATACTGTGAGGTTGCCATGAAAAAGCTAATAGTTGCCGCCGCAATTATTGTTTTCAGTCTTTCTACCGCATACGCTAATATCGCCGATACCTACGGCCTTGGCGCGCGGGGAAGCGCGATGGGAAGCGCCATGACCGCGATTGCCGATGACTGGTCCTCCGCTTATTACAACATGGCAGGTCTCGGCCGGCGTCCGAAAATTGAATCTCTCGATGAAGTGAAATCCGCAAGCACACAGCTTCTCTACAAAACGCTCAGCAAAGTTCAGCAGAAAAAAATATTAGGCGAGAAGGGAGAAGAAAGCGAAGAGCCCGCCGCAAAAGTCAACAATAACGAACTTGCCCTTGGCTATCTTTATTCGGCACCCCTGGTGAACGTATCGTACGATGGCGCGACGGAAGTCGATGGGCTTTCCGCAGGCGCGCTCATGCTGGGGCTTGTGATCGACATGGAAACTTTTGTGCGCATGCCGTACGGCCTCAATATGCGTCTCGGCGCCTGCGCCATACTCGAAGACGATTTCGGCCTCGGCAAGGTTACCGATGATGACCCCCAGGCGCACTATTTCCTCAGATACGGGCGTAAAATTCAGCGATTTCTGTTAAACATGGGAATAGGCGTGGAAGTCTGGAAAGACCATCTCTACATCGGCGTCGGCTCGACCACCGGTGTGGCCAGCGAAGGCGCGGTGATGATTGAGCATGTCCAGATGACCGAAGAAACCCAATCTCCGCCAGCGCGCACAAAGATGAACCTCCGCCCCGGACAGGCACCTCTTGCGGGAATAAGCTTCAAGTGGGAAAACTTAGGCCCCGGCACGTTCAACGCCGGATTTACGTATAGGGGCCAACTCGTTCTGGTAATTGACCCCTTCGACACGGAAGCAGTCACCGAGCTTGGCAATATTGACATGAAAATGAGCCTTGCCATACAGGATTATTTTACGCCGAACGAGTACATCCTCGGCCTTGCCTACACGTATCCAAATCTCTGGATATTCAAATCCGTGACGTTTGCTTTTGATCTTGAGTACCAGCAATGGTCGCGCTTCGACCTTTCCCGAACACGTAAACTTCAACCCGATTATGAGGATCCGAACTTTACAGACATCATCATTTACCGGCTTGGATTCGAAGAAACAGTTTTCTCCTGGCTGAAAGTCCGGGAAGGCTATGTGTATCGCCCCGCATTCACTCCCGATCAGACCGGCAGATCAAATTTCCTGGACAACAATACGCACATCATTTCACTTGGCCTTGGTTTCGTCATTCCGGACATCATCATTCTTAAAGTACCGGTTGAAGTCGATGTCGCCTATCAGTTCCAGTATCTTTCGGAAAGAGAAAGCATAAAAATCGACCAGTCGAATCCGTACAATCCGAGCTACTCCTACGGCGGTCAGGTGCATACGGTATTTTTTTCCATCCGCTGGCGATATTGAGTGCCACCTTTTTTCACTTCGCACATTTGCGCAAAAGCCTCAGCAGATGCGCGGAACAGCGGCAAGGTACCTATTTTTCACCATTGCACCACCTGCGGCAATTGATTTAAAAAAATGCTTGCATAATGATGCCCCTGCCGAAACGTGAAGCAGAATTTTATCAATTAATAACATCGGTTCCATGGACATCAGAAGAATACGCAATTTCTCCATCATCGCGCACATCGAACACGGCAAATCCACCCTTGCCGACCGGATCATTGAAAAATGCAGGCTTGTCGATAAACGCAATCACATGGAGCAGATGTTAGATACCATGGATATCGAGCGCGAGCGCGGCATCACCATAAAGTCGAACGCCATTACCCTCAACTACACCTCCATATCCGGAGAGGAATACATCTTCAACCTCATAGACACTCCGGGGCATGTTGATTTCACCTACGAGGTATCCCGCGCACTCGCCGCCTGCGAGGGCGTTCTTCTGCTCGTGGATGCCACTCAGGGCGTGGAGGCGCAGACCATCGCGAACATGTATCTGGCGCTTGAAAACGACCTTGAGATACTTCCGGTCATCAATAAAATCGACATGCCAAACGCGGACATCCCCCGCACCAAAGAAAGCATACAAAAAAGTTTAGGCCTCGATCCCGAAAAGGCCGTCCTCACTTCCGCCAGAGAAGGCACCGGCATCGACGAACTGATGGAACGAATCATCATCGACATCCCCGTCCCCCGTGGACATACGGACAATCCCTTCCGCGCGCTCATTTTCGATTCTTTCTTCGATAAATACGTCGGCGTCATCGTGAAGGTGCGCGTCTTCGACGGAACACTTCGGAAAGATGATGTCATTCTTCTCTGGTCAACCGAAAAGCAGTACACCGTCACGGAGGTGGGCGTCTTCAGAATTGAGAGGGAAAAACGCGAGGCGCTGTATCCCGGCGATGTGGGCTACATCATTGCCGGCATCAAAACCGTCACCGACACCAAAATCGGCGATACGGTGATGCTGGCGAAATACCCCGCGCCATCGCCGCTTCCGGGCTTTCGCGACGTAAAGCCGATGGTCTTTTCCGGGCTTTACCCTATGTACAGCGACGATTATGAAGACCTGAAGGAAGCGCTCTACAAACTTAGGCTGAACGATGCTTCGCTCATCTTCGAACCGGACAACTCCTTCGCGCTCGGATTCGGATTTCGCTGCGGGTATCTCGGATTGCTTCACATGGAAATTGTGCAGGAACGCCTCGAGCGCGAATTCAACCTGTCGCTTGTGACCACCGCGCCGAGCGTCGAATACCGCGTGGTGATGATAAACGGCGAAACAAAAATCATCGACAACCCCGTCAAGATGCCCGACCCGGGCATGATTGAACGCATTGAAGAGCCATTCGTCAAAGCGACCATCATCACGCCCTCGGAATTCATCGGCCCAATCATGAACCTGGTAATGGATTGCCGGGGCATTCACCGCGGCATGGAATACGTGGATGCCAGCCGTGTGCAATTGAGCTACGAGATGCCGCTTTCGGAAATCGTTTTTAATTTTTATGACAAGCTCAAATCCTATTCGCGCGGCTACGCTTCGTTTGATTATGAAATAATGGATTTCCGCGCCTCGGATATGGTGAAAGTCGATATTTTAGTCAATGCCGAACCGGTGGACGCACTTTCTTTTATTGTGCATAAGGACAAGGCGTATTACCGCGGGAAAGAAATCATTGAAAAATTAAAGGACGTTATTCCCCGCCATCAGTTTAAAATTCCTCTGCAGGCGGCAATCGGCGCAAAGATCATCGCCAGGGAAAATATCTCGCCGCTCCGGAAAAACGTCACCGCGAAGTGCTACGGCGGCGACATCACCCGGAAAAGAAAACTGCTCGAAAAACAGAAAGAGGGCAAAAAGCGCATGAAGCTCATCGGCTCGGTTGAAATACCGCAGGAAGCCTTTATGACGATTTTGCGGATTGATTAAAAAAAACGGCCGTTTCCGGCCGTTGCGCTGTACGCAGTGAGCATATTTTCACGTTACCACCTGAGTTTCACTTCAATTGTTGCGCTGAATACGCTTCCCCCGAAGGAATAATTCGGATTTGCCGCCACAAGATCATTGTAATCGGCCGCCGCATCGGAGTTGGCAAGATTGATATATGAATAATCCTTCACCACATCGCGCTGTATGAGCATCTGGTACTGCCCCGCAAGGTTGATTTCAAGCGGCGCGACCATTCCGCCCATCTGCGGAATGATAAACCGAAGACCAAAAGAAGCGATATGGCGATCATTATCGAGCATATTGAAAATGCCGGTAAGCGCTTCATCGGGGATGTATGATTTCTGGTACGAATATCCCGCCATCGCGGTGAGCCACTCGAAGGCTTTGAAGCTTATACCCACTTTCGGAACAATCACGTCTTTGAATTCAGGAAGATTGACATTCACGAAATACGGATCGCCTTCCGCATCCTTTCCGAAATATCCCTTTTCCCAGTAATCGCGCCGGGCATCGGATGTTTTATACTTCGACCACATCTGATATTCCACATCGATTTCGATGGTGAGGCGATTGAGCTTAAAACGTTCGGTGGGAGGATTGTAGGCAATTCCGGCGCTTACAATATGCGGCGTGTAGTAATCGAAAATTGACATCATAAGCTGCATGCTCGCCGGAATTGACAGAGTGGTGCCTGCCTTAAACGGATCAATGAGCATGTAAATCTCGGCGCGATAGCTTATTCCGATATCAAGCCCCCGCAGCGCGTTCACTTTTTTCCCGGGGCTTATGTACAATCCCGCCACCGGTTTTGCAATAGTGGTGAGATCCATGCGCGCCTGCTGATCGGGGCTCTGCGGATCGGGCGATACCACCACGCCGCGCATGAGTACCGCGCCTTCGCCCCCGGTCCACACATTCGCTCCCGCGCCAATGCCGAAAAGATCGTCGAAAAAGCCTATGCCGATACCGGCGAGGATAACCGTCCGCTGGGCTTCGCGGCCGTAGTTCAGCCAGTTGTGCGTGCGAAGATCGATATCATTGACTTTGACCATATAGCCGTCGGCCATGGTGGCAAGTCCCAGTCCAAAGCGCGCGGAGGAAATAATCCGCGGCATGCGGTAGAAGTGATTCAGATCCAGCACCAGCCCCAGCGTCATGGTGCCGTAGTGTAAGTCTTCCGCCGCTTTTACGTCTTTGCGGGGAATATCGATTGTCATCTTCGGCATCGTATAGAAGAAATTCAAACCGATCTGATCGTTTAATATTTTTTCTTCCGCCACGGGTGCAGGTGCTTCTTCTTTGGCCCCTTTTTTCAGAACAAGTGTTGATGTTTTTTCCGCCACGTTCGCAATGGCGATCCCGCCCCGCGTTCTGCCAAGCCCCGATATATTATAAAACACGCTTGACCAGTCGTCGACGGTCGCCGTCACCGCATTTCCTTTCGCAATGCCTGTTGCAGAAAAGCCATGCGTCTCGGCAAAGCTGGCAAAGGCAGAATTGACAATAAATATGAGTGCTGCACACACTGCCGCTTGTACGAAACCTTTCATCAAATCCCCCTTTCACGGTTAAATTTTCTCATGAGAATGAAGGTATCGCCGGCGCCCGATAATCGTGCGCCGGCTTCTGTACGCTTAATATCGGTTGGAGAGTATCTCACCCAGCGACTGATACGCACCTCCCGGATAAGCCTGCGCTTTATTGAAGTCCGGGCCATTGTCCTGGAAGATTTCGTCGAACCATGCGGGTTCGGGAAGTCCAAGTACATTCGTCACATCCAGAAGCAGATCAGCAATGTCGCTCCACAGCGGCGAATTCGGATTTGCCACCAGATCGTCGCCCAGGAATCGATAGATATCCGGGATGATTTCCGAGAACGAATAGCTCGAGTTCATGGCGCCCACAAGATATTCCGCAAAGCCGCCTTCTACAAGGAAGAGCGACGCGAAATCCAAAAAGGCGCGATTATGCCCTGCGTTTGCTTCCAAGATGTACGGAAGCTCTCCGAAGAGCACATCGGAAAGATCGTCGGGATATTCCCACGTGCTATTCTGGTCGGCATCCTCGGTGACGATAATGCCGAGCGTATGCCGGAGGGCTTTCAGATGCTCGGGCGTTGCCTTGAAGCTGGTAAGCAGTTTATCGGTGATAAAGACGAGCTCTTCGCTCATTGCGTACCTGCCGGCACTTGTACCTTTGGTACTGGAAAGCTCACCGAGCGCCGAGATCATGCGGTTGAAGTTGGTCCAATCCCAGTTCTTATAGTTTGCGTGCGCGGGATCGCGATAGTCTACAAAGACTGCAAGGCCTTTTTTCAGCGCATCGGTGCCGATGGCTTCATCGAGCACGGTATCGAGATTAATATCGCCGCGTGATTCATCGACCGTAAACATCCAGCTCGGATACAGCGAGGCGGTTCCGAAATAATCGCGCGAAAGCTCGGTGCTCTTTGACAATTTTATGTTCGTGATAATCTGTTCAAGCCCGTAGAACACCTTTCTGCGCGCACCCCAGAGATTATAGTCGCTGGAGGTTTTGTCCACATCGTCATACACCCCGCCGGATGCGCCAAGCCGCTGAAGAAGCGCTAAAAGCTTTGAGGTGGTGCCGGTGGACGCAAGCGCGGGAATGAGGCCGTCGGCTGCGGCGGCGGAAGTTTCCACCATGAGACCACCCATACTTTTGAGCGATGACGTGGGATAGAAATTCACCGCTCCGTCAATTGGCTTTGGCGTGAAGAACGCGTAGGTGCCCCGCCCATGCGGATCCTGAATTTGCGGTACCCACCAGCCCTTAGAGGCGCCCGTGTAGGGCGTCTTGTAGTAGCGCGTCATGGGGGAAACCATCATGGCTAAAAGCTCGCGCATGTGCTTGAGCGGATAGCGGTGATTGCCGGAGAAGTTGTACCAGTTCCCGCTTGCGGGAGGTTCGTAGTACGACTTCCCATGCAGATCGCCTGCCAGGGCAATAACAATGGGTAGCAACTTGTTGCGGTTCTGCCATGTGGTTGATGATTCATTGCCAATGTCGGATGAATTTGAAGCAACAAGAGTGGGCTGGATAAACGCCATGCGGGCAATGGGGG
>CAKZSV010000057.1 GCA_937921485.1 uncultured bacterium | reverse complement strand
CCAGAAGAGAACCGATGAAGACGGCAATCCGATAAAAAAACATCGGGTGAAAATGAAACTACTAAAGTTTGATAATCTGCTGATGCAGGATATGCGGCGGTTTTGCTTTATGTCGATTTCGCTTCTCATTGCCATCGCCGTGGAAACCTACCTTGACGAGGTGGTAGCGTACTATTGTGCGAAGTACCATGATGATGTTGCGGATAATTATCTCCTCGGAAACTGGTCACTTCATGAAAAATATACAGAAACAGGCACCTGCATCAAAATCTGGTACGGCGTACCGCCGAATTACATGGAAGAATACTTCGGATAAACCTCGCTTCTTCTCTTCACATCACATAACCATCAACCGGAATCTCGCTTCTGGCATGTCGCATTACGGGCGTGCAAACAAATTTTCCCGCAACCATTGTTTCTTATGCGTTTCATCGCAGTAATAATATTGGTGTTAATCTCCTTGCGAATATCATACAGAGAAATAATATTCCATTTTTGCTAAACTATATAAAATTTTCAAATGCTTGACAAAGAATTGGTTTTATAATATCTAACTTCTTAAAGCCAGCACAATGTTCATGAAGATGCCTTAGGTAAATTTTTATAAAACTGGAGGTTTGTATGGAGCATTCGTTTAAACACAATCCATCGTATACTCTCCTTTCGTGCAAACTGGCTCCCAGCGAAAAGCTGAAAGCGGAGGCGGGCGCGATGGTGTACATGACTCCCGATGTTTCCATCGAGACGGTGTTCGGAAGCGGCATTCTTTCTGCCATTGCTCGGAAGTTTTTAGGCGGGGAATCGCTTTTTGTCAATATCTTCACCGCCTCACAGAGCGGCGGGGAAATCGGCATCGCTCCCGAGCATGTGGGCGATATCCAGCACATGAAGCTTGCCGGCCGGACCATCATGCTGCAATCGGGCTCGTATCTGTGCTCATCGCCCGATATTTCCGTCACCCCGCAGTTCGGGGGGATTCGCTCTTTCTTTGGGGGCGAGGGGCTTTTCCTTCTCAAAGTATCGGGCAGCGGCGATCTCTTTTTCTCTTCCTACGGTGCAATAATACCAATCGATATTAATGGAAGCTATGTGGTTGACACCGGGCATATTGTCGCTTTCGAGGATTCGCTTTCCTTCAGGGTGAAAAAAGTCGGTGGATGGAAATCCACGTTCTTTTCGGGTGAAGGGCTGGTGTGCGAATTCAGCGGCACAGGGAAACTCTGGATTCAATCGCGCGTGCCCGATGGTTTTATCAATTGGGTGACAAAACTCCTTCCGAGGTGAGCCATGAATATCGACATTAAATATAATCCCTCATACGCGCTTGCCATTGTATCGCTCGGCACCGGCGAGCAGATCAAGGCCGAAGGCGGTGCGATGGTGAGCAAAAGCGTGCATGTTTCCATTGAAACGAAAAAGGCATCGGGCGGCGGACTTCTAAAATCGCTGAAAAGCGCGTTTCTTGGCGGCACGTCCTTCTGGATGAATACCTTCACGGCGCAGGGCGCGCCAGGTGAGGTGACGCTTGCGCCCACGCTTCCGGGCGACATCAAAAGGATCGATGTGGCGGGAACAATTTTTGTGCAATCGAGCTCGTTTTTGGCAGGGGCGCCTTCGCTTGATATCGACACGCAGTTTCAGGGGCTGAAAGGTTTTTTCAGCGGCGAGTCGCTTTTCTTCCTGAAAATAAGCGGCAGCGGTCCGCTGCTCATTGCCAGCTATGGCGGCATTGAAGAGCTCACCGTGGGCGGCAGCCTCATCGTCGATACGGGGCATATCGTAGCCTTCCAGGATTCGCTGACCTATAAAGTTGAAAAACTTGGCGGATGGAAGTCGTTTTTCCTCGGCGGGGAAGGGCTTGTGTGCCGCTTTACCGGCAGCGGAAAAGTATGGGTGCAGTCGCGCAATGTGTCGTCGCTCACCGCATGGCTTCGAGATAAACTGCCGCCGAAACAACAGTAGGAGGAAACCATGAAATACGAAATATTAGGCAAACCTGATTTTCCGTGCGTGAAAGTAAACCTTGATGCGGGCGAATCCATCGTGGCTGAATCCGGCGCGATGGTGGCGATGTCGTCGAATATTGAAATCAAAACAGAAGCACGGGGAGGGATTCTTAAATCGCTCAAGCGCTCTGTTTTGGGGGGCGAGTCGTTCTTTGTAAACACGTTCACCGCCCAGGGTTCATCGGGAGAAATTTATTTCACTTCTGCCACCACCGGCGACCTTGAGGTGATAGAGCTTTCCGGAAATGATCTGGTGATGTCCAAAAGCGCGTTTGTCTGTTCCAGTCAGGGTATTTCAATCGATAGCAAATGGGGCGGTTTTAAGGCGTTCTTCGGAGGCGAAGGGCTCTTCTTTTTAAAGGCATCGGGCAGCGGTACGCTCTTTTTCTCAAGCTTCGGCGCAATACATCTTGTGCAATTGCAGGGCGAGTATATCGTGGATACCGGCCATATTGTTGCTTTCGATCCGTCGCTTACGTTTAGCATTGAAAAAGTCGGCGGCCTCAAGTCGCTCTTTCTTTCGGGCGAAGGGCTGGTCTGCCGCTTCAGCGGTTCGGGAAGGCTCTGGATTCAGACGCGCAATCAAAACTCGTTTGCGGCATGGGCCGATCAGTTCAGGAGAGTGCAGACGTCCTCATCGGGTGATTGATTCTTGAGCATGTATAACCGTGAAGGTGCTCACTTCGCAAGCCTCACGGAGCACCTTCAATAATTCGATAAATGGATTTCTCCATTCGGTGCTGATGTGTGCTATATAATTGCTTCGTTTCTGGCGCGGAGTGCAATGACGTGATTCACCTCCATATTTTTCATACGACATAATTTTTTACTTGAAAAATTATACCCGCTATGATAGAGGACAGACGGGTGCGGATGTATGGATGATAAAACGCGCGTTGAACTGATTCGCCGTGCCAATGAACTTTTCAATAGTGGGCACATCGAAAAGGCGGCGGAGGTGTACGAAAAGACCGGCTATAAGGATGGGCTGACGCGGGTTGGCGACTTTTATTTCTTCGATAAAAAACTTCCCCTCAATGCGCTGAAATATTATCGGCTTGCGGGTAGGAACGACATGGTCCAGCAGATCCACGATCGCATGATCTACGCGCTTGCGTTGTGGATTAAGGCGGGTGATTCAACCGAAACACCCATTACCGAGGTAAAGCTTCCTCCGCTGAAAGTATCGCCGAAATTGAAAATGGCCGCGGAAGAAATTTTAAAAAAACAGGGGTGAGCTTTCTCTGCTATTTTATTATCATCCATGCTCCGGCATACTATACAATCAAACAATAATGTTATTCCTCTCAACTGGATTGACCCCTCCGAGCGCTATGTTGTCGTTCCGCGCAATGTCAATGGAAAAGTGAGAACATACATCAAGCCGCTGAAGAAAAAGAAGGGGAATTGCTATTTCACCTGCACCATGCCTCATGCATTGATACATTTCGTGTATCGCTGCGCCAAAAAGCTCGGTTTGCACGCGCAGGTGCTGATCTTTTCGCGGGGAAGCGTCAAAATGAAAGGCAAAGCAGTGAACCATACAATTTCAATCACGCGCCTTGACTGGGATGTGGGCGTTTCGTTTGTCATTCCGCTGCGATTGCGGTATGACCGGAAGGTTACTGTCGAAATCGAAGGATGCGAGCACTCCGTCCGATTGATGGAGCTTGCCGTACTGGGGGCGCTTCTGTCGGTGAGGTTTCCTTCTTTTTCAAAAGACCGGTGCAATGAATTGGCGATACGCATCCTTGTCGGGGGATGGAAGAGCGCGGGATGTGATATCCCGGGTTGCTGACGCATGCAATAAAGTAATTGACGAATATATTCTTTTTTTCTTTTCTTTTTGAGGCATAGTATGCTGCGGGGGGAATAACTCTTGATTATGCTATTCTAAATTTCATAGCCGGGAGGTTCCATGAGCTTAATTAATTATATTTCAATCATTATTCTTTCAATTTGCACATCCATTAAAAAAATTTTCATTTCGATCTTTTATCATTCTGTTCAACGCGCTATTGGATTCACATCACATATAAAAGAAATAAAACCGGCGTATGGTATTCTCATTGTCGCGTGCGCGGGAAGCATTCTCGCGGGTGTGCTTTTTTCCATAGTTTCCGCACAATCCGGCAATCCCGTTGAGGTAGGCTATGAGGGGAAAAGCAGCGATGTGCCTCAGGGCCAGGATGATTCCGAACTTCGCATTGTGCAGGCAACCCCGCAGGGCGACATTTCTCACGATGATCTCAAAAAAGAAATTGTGGTGGTGTTCAATCATCCCATTGTGCCGCTTGCGAAGCTTGAGGAGCGTACTGAAGGTGTATTTTCGGTCAGGCCCGCACTCGAAGGAAATTTTCGCTGGTATGGTAGCCGTGCCTGTGCTTTTGTACCAAAAAAGGGCTACAATCCCGGCGCTGCCTATCGCGTTGAAGTTCCGAAGGGCATTAAGGCGCTGAACGGGAAAACGCTTTCAAAAGATTTTCGCTTTGAATTCCGCACTCCGGGCCTTAAAGTGCTCAACCTTGCGTTGCCCGGCATCGACTCCTATGGCCTTCCTGAACGAATAGAATACGATCAATCGTTTCAAATTACGTTCAATTATCCGGTATCGCTTTCCGATGTTGAAAAGAATTGCAGATTGAAATCCGGAGGTCGCGCGATCCCCTTTAAAGTTGTGCGGCCCGCGAGGGCTTCTCTCGTGCGATTTGGCTATACTCCTTCTGAGGCCGATGTCGAGCGCGTTGTCATTGTGGTGCCGGAGATGGCGTATGGAAGAGATGAAGCGGTATCGCTTACAATTTTAAAGCGTCTCATGCCGTCGGGAGGCAATATGCCCATGGAAAGCGACTTCGAGAAGGAGTTTACCACCTATGGGCCTTTAGAAGCAAGCCTCGATAGCGATGATGTTTCGTATTTTCAGGATGTATGGCGCTATCGGCTGCGGTTCAATAATCCCGTGCATACGCGTGATATCATCAAACATGTAACGTTTTCACCAAAGGCGCGCTGGCGGTGGGGGGAAGAAGGAAAGATTGAATCGCTACCATTGAGCGCATGGGAACTTCGTCCCGGCACGAAATACACAATTGCAATATCGAGAGCTTTGAAAGATGCGTATGGCAATTCTCTTCGGGGAGAAAACACCTTTCAGGTTGAAATGCCATCGTATCGCCCGTCTCTGCATACCATCTCTGATCATGTATGCATTGAAGCGCTGATGGCGCAAAAAATTCCTGCCGATGTGGCGAATTTGAAGGAAGTCGATGTGAGCATTTCTTCGTTTACGTTTGAAGAACTTGCAGCATCCGTGGCGAAGGATGGTTATTCCCTGTTTGGAAATGCGCACAAAATTTCGGATATTTCATGGAAGACGAATATCGGACCAAACCAGGCAGCAAAGCTCGGTTTTGATTTTTCTTCGTATCTTGATACATCGCGGCGTGGATGGCTTGCGATGCAATTTTCTGCACTTGTCCCTGGTTATGACAGACATAAAAATACAAAAGAATCCTACACTATCTATGTGCAATCGACCGACCTTGGTCTCACCGTCAAACAGGGGATAGAGCAGTCGGTCGTGTGGGTGCATTCCCTCACTAACGGGACGCCCATGAAGGGTGTTCAGGTGAGCGCGTATGAGGGCAAACGGCAGGTAGGCAGATGCGTCACCGATTGGGAGGGCTCGTGCGCCATCAAGACGCATACCATCACAAAAGATGATAAAGTTATCTTTCTTGCCGAAGCGAAAAACGGGGTGAATGATAAGGCCTTTGTCACAGCTCGGGATAATGAATTGTACATGTATTCGCTGGCTGATTATTCGAAGGATAAGCATGGGATATCTGTGAACGGCATTGTGGTATTCGATCGAAAATTGTACCGCCCCGGCGACGAGATGCACTTCAAAGCCGTATTTGGCCTGTGGTCCGGTGGGAAATATCATTCGCCTCGCCTATTTGGCACTACCGCAAAGGTGGAGATTCGCGATGCGGAAGGCAAGGAGGTTTTCGACAACGCAATTGAGATAAGCGAAGAGGGAGGCGTGAGCGGTTCGTTCAATATTCCCGATGGTGCGCCAGTAGGCCATTATACGCTGTACGTGAATCCTGGAGACGCAGGCGAACAGAGAAGCGAAAAACTGTATGATACCTTCCAGGTTGAGGAATTTCGACCGGTTTCGTTCTCCGTTGAAACGAAGGGCATTGTTCCCTCGCGGGTCAATCAAAAGATGCGCCTTGAGGTGCTGGGGAAATATCTCTTTGGCGCTCCGATGCAAAATGCCCCGGTGCAACTCACCGTTCGCCGCAGGCCTGCGCATATTTTCGTAGAGCGCTATGGCGAGTATCTTTTTGGCGATGATGTTTTTCTGGAAACGCATGGAAACACGTATGACTATTATGCCAGCGTGGAAGGGAAAACAAATGTCGCCGGTGTTTTCCCTTACGACCTCATACTTTCGCCGATGTCCGATGGTGAAAATGACGGACTTTCGATCAGCGCTCCCTACGATCTCGAAATTGAAGCGCGGGTTTCGGATGTCGATAACAAATCGGTCACCAATATCGCATCGTGTATGGTGAGCGCGGGCAATTTCATCTTCGGCATGCGCACGGATATGCCCTATCGCAATTTCAAGCAGCCGTTTCAATTCGACCTTGTGGCGCTCGACAACACAGGAAAGGCTGGCGGTGCGGCTGATGTTCAGATTATTGTCCACCGCGAGGAAATAAAATCGATTCAGAGCAAAGGCCCCGGCGGTTCACGCCAGACTGAAAACATTCGCACGGTCAAAGTCGTGCACTCTTCCGAAATGGCATTATCGCATGAACCAAAAAAATTCACCTTTCAGCCTCCCTCAGCAGGCACGTATATTATCACAGTAAAAGAAAAAAACGGCCTTGCTGCAAGCCGCATGCGGCTGTATGCATGGGGTGGAGATTTCGGGGGATGGTGGCTTCCGAATGATGATGTGGTAAAGCTTGTCGCGGATAAGGATGAATACCGGCCGGGTGAGACGGCGCGCGTGCTGGTGCAGTCGCCATTTCCGAAAGCGCAGGCTATTGTGACGCTCGAGCGGGAAAATGTCATCTGGAAGAAGTCGATGGCAATCGGCAATGAGGGCAAACCTCTCGAAATTCCCATCTCACAGGAGTATGTGCCGAACGTCTATGTGAGCGTTATGCTCATCACTCCGCGGGCGAAGGATTTGCCTCCTGGAACTGATCGAAAAAAACTCTTTACCGAAGATTTGGGCATTCCGCGTTTTAAGATCGGTATTATAAAATTAAAAGTAAATACCTCATCGAAAAAGGCGAAGCTTGAACTTTCCACCGATCGAAGCGAGTATGCGCCCGGCGATACGGTGAATGTAAAAATTATTTCTGAGCCGCATGCCGAGGTGGCGCTTTCAGCGGCAGATCGCGGGGTGCTCGATTTAGTGAATTATCATTATCCCGATCCGGTGAAGGCATTCTATGGTCAATGGCCACTCTTTGTGCGTGCCATCGAAAACCGGCGCTTCCTTGTTCATCAGCTAGTTTATGCGCTCAAAGGAAATGCGCCCGGCGGTGGCGATGGTGAAGGCGATACAGGATTTGGCGGATTCCATTTCGACAGCGATGACGGCACGCGGAAGAATTTTAAATACACGGCATACTGGAATCCGATGATTAAAACCGATGGTGACGGAAACGCGCGGGTGAGCTTCAAGCTTCCCGACAATCTCACCACCTTCAGGCTCCTTGCCCTCGCAAGCGCAAAAGGGAAATATGCATCCAAAGAAAAAGAATTTGTGGTGCGCACTCCCGTGGTGGTACAGCAGCTTATGCCCCGCTTCATACGTCCGGGAGACGAGCTTGAAGTTGGCGCGGTGATTGTCAATCAGACCTCGCGTGATGCAGAATTTGAAGTTTTTATCGGTTCACCGCTTCTTTTCTTCAATAGAGGCTCGCAGCATGATGCCCGCAAAGTGGTCTTCATCGCAAAGGGCGCTTCGAAAGAAGTGACATTTCCAGTGAAATTACACGTGCAGGCCTATATGCATCAGAAAGGCGCGATGAACAAAAACAGCGCTATAGAGGCAAAGGGGCTCATACGATGCGAAATGAAAGCGAAGGGCGATGCATCAGGAGCAAAAGACCAGGTAGCGTTTTCATTTCCCGTTCGCGAACATCCTCCGGTGGAGGCATTCACGATTGCGGGATTCACCGATGATACAATTTCAGAAGGTGTAAAAGTTCCTTCAAAGAATGAAGTGCTCGATGAACTCGGAACGCTTGAAATTGCACTTTCGTTAACGGCGCTCACCGGGTTGCAGAAGGCATTTGGATTTTATGCATCGAATCCGTACTTCTGCCTCGAACAGCGTGCTTCTGCATTTCTCTGCGCGATTTCAGCAGGAAAACTTCTCCAGCGTTTTCACTTTGAACCGAAAAAAAGCGACGGGTACGATTTTACAAAAGTGAAGGATCTCTTTCTGGATGCGATCGGCAATTTTCAAAACAGCGATGGCGGTTTTTCGTTATGGTCGGACTCGGCTTTTCGAATCAGCAGTCCCTATCTGAGCGCATACGTTGTTTTTGTGCTGCAATATGCCCGGGAGTGCGGCTATGACGTTGACGAGGAAATATATCGCAAAGCGCTCGATTATCTCACCTCGTATGTGCGCCGACCCGGACATGAGCCTGAAATATGCATGTTTGAAAACTACGCGCTCATCTATCAACTTCTTGCAAAGGAGAAAAGAAATGTGCGCGACCTTGAACGGGTGCTTCTCCAGAACGAACAAAAGCTTTCGCTGAGAGCGAAAGGCAATCTTGCGCTCGGCCTTGCCAGTACCAGGAAGGTAAATCGTTTTGATAAAGACGATGATATTGCACGGCTTGTGAACTACGCGAAAAACCGGATGGACTTCACCACCCGCTCCATTTCCTTCCGGGAAGAGCCGCGATATGCGCTGGGAAGTTCCTTCTATTCCGGTTCTTCCACACTTGGAGTGCTGCTCCGGATGTTCATCGCACTCGATTCGTCGAATCCGCTCATCCCGCAGATTGTGCGCTATGCCATTGACGACAGGGCAGGCAAACTGTGGAATGAGAGCCATGGCGCCGGAAATCTTGCCGTGGCACTTTCGGAATATGCCAAAAAGTATGAAAAGGAAAGCGGAGATTTTAAGGCGCACGTACGCATTGGGGATAAAGCCGTGTTTGAAGATACGCTTTCTGCAAGGTCAAATGCAATTTCGACAAAAGTGATTCAGATGCGCGACCTTCTGTCGATGACCGAGCCGGGAATCGTTCAGCCATTTGCATTTTCCATATCGCACGCAAAAGCGAGATTGTACTACAGCGCCACTCTGCGCTATTCTCCGAAGCTTTTGACCGTCCAGCCGCGCGATGAAGGAATTGAAATCCGCAAGGATATCTTCCGGCTTAAGACCGGCGCAAAAGGCGAAGTCGTTCTGGAAAATGCGCACACGCTTGCGCGCGGAGAACTGTATCTGTATAGAATTACGGTTGTCAATCCAAAGCCGTATTTTAATTTTTTAGTATCCGATCCTTTGCCATCAAACGTGGAGCCTGTCACATCGAACTTCGCCACTGAAAGTGCAGCGATTGATCGTTTTTTGAGAGAGAAGCGTGAGCCGCAGAGCGGATGGTGGTGGGAGCATGACAGCGATCGTTATGAACTTCGTGACGATAGGGTTGTCATCTCGCGCAATTATCTTTCGCCTGGTATTCACGAGTTTTATTATCTCGGCCGTCCCGTGGTAAAAGGAAAATCTACCGCGCCTGCCGCACACGCATTTTTGATGTATGAGCCGGAAGTCTTCGGGCGCACGGGCAGCGCAGATGCAATCGTCAAATGAGATGGTTTGAAAAGCTCAGAAAAATTTTAACAAAGCCGCGGGTTCTTCTGTGCATTGCGCTTCTAACGCCCGCGGTGTTTTTTGCCGTTCCTCCGGGAGATATTTTGCTGAGGGGTGGATCGTGCACCCTCCTATCGCAGGAAGGGATGGTGCTGCACGTATTCCGGGATCGCGCGAGCGGTTCTTTTCAGGAATGGATTTCCATCGATGAACTCCCTGCGTATTTTATTCATGCCGTTCTTATGGCTGAGGACAAACGATTTTACCGACATTTCGGCATCGATCCCATCGCATTAGTGCGGGCGATGCGGCAAAACATTTCATCATTGAAGCTTGTTTCAGGCGCTTCCACAATCACGCAGCAGCTTGTGAGAATTCTGTATGCCGGAAGATTGCCCAAAAACAGCTTTTTGCGCAAAATCTTTGAATCGATGTATGCGTTGAAACTGGAGCTTCATTATACAAAGCGGGAAATTCTCGAAGCATATCTCAACCTTGTGCCATTTCCGAATAACTGTGCTGGCGCGGCCATGGCATCCCGCCGATTGTTCAATCACGACGCGCGGCACCTTACGCCTGAGGAGTCGTGCGCGTTAGCAGTGTTCATACGGCGCACGTCAATGGCGCAGGATGCGTTCGTGCGCCGCTTTGAGGGATTGCACCTGAAGCTTGTCGGTGCAGGCATCATCGCGCAGGATAAAAAAAACGATCAGCAAATAAGAGATTTTACTGCATCGCTATTTAGCTCCATGAAAGAAAGCGCTGGTAGCAAGAATATTCAATTGGTGGAAAATCAGTTCAATCGAGGCGGAATCGCGCCGCATTTCGTTGCGTTCTTTAAGGAAAAATTTCCCGCTGCGAAAGGCAAGATTGTTGCCACGCTTTCTGCGAACATGAATAACACAATTCGTGAGATTGTAAAAAATGAGATTGAATCTGTAAAGAAGTTTGGAGGAACGAACGGCGCAGTGCTGGTGATTGAAGTTCCGGAGAACGATGGACCGCTTTTGCTTCGCGCCATGGTAGGTTCGGTCGATTATTACGATGAATCCGAAGGCCAGGTCAACGGCGCGCTCAGCATCCGCTCTGCCGGAAGCACGCTGAAGCCGTTCATATACGCGCTTGCCATAGACCTGTTTGAGTATCGTCCCTGGACATTGCTTTCAGATACACCTTTCGGCTTTGAAACCGACGTGGAAGGGGAAATCTTTCAGCCTCAAAATTACGATTTGCGCTTCTGGGGAAGCATGACGCTGCGCGACGCGCTTGCAACCTCGCGCAACATTCCGGCGGTGTGGCTTATGCGAAAAATCGGCGATGAAAAATTCTATGCCTTTCTGGAAAGCGCCGGCTTCGACCATCTTCGAAAAGGACCGCATCATCATGGCCCGGGAATGGCGCTCGGGTCGGCGGGAGCGTCGCTTTTGCAACTCGTGACGGCGTATGCTGCGTTTGCTTCAAAAGGGGAGATGCGGCCGCTATGCGTGGGAAAGCTTTCTGATGGCACGGAGATTGCCTGCGGCATACGAAAAAAACTATTTTCGGAAAAATCTGCGTATTACATCACACACATCCTTGCTGACCGCGAGGCGCGGAGGCGT
The DNA here is from genome assembly GCA_937921485.1 of uncultured bacterium. Lineage (GTDB taxonomy): Bacteria > Spirochaetota > UBA4802 > UBA4802 > JAGODF01 > DYLV01. The sequence goes on along the minus strand of CAKZSV010000057.1, from coordinate 70,347 downwards.
GCGTTCGGCAAGAGAAACTTTCAGGATTTTCCTTTCGAGGTTGCCTCAAAGACCGGCACATCGAGCGATTATCGCGACGCGTGGATAATCGGTTATACAGAAAAGTATGTGGTGGGGGTCTGGGTGGGCAATTTCAGCGGGAAAAAAATGCAGGGAGTTTCGGGTGGATACGGTGCGGGAAGGATATTCCATCAGGTGATGCGCATGCTTGCACATGGTGCAACACCCCGTTTTCATTATCCTGCAAGCTGGACGACAAAATCAGCGTGTCGATTAACGGGTAAGCTTGCAGGAGCGCATTGTCGCGCTTCCGTGGAACTTGTGAGTGAAAACGATCGATTGGATAAGCTGTGTGATGTGTGTCCGCTTCCCCTTTCGAAGATGACAAAATTCGGGATTTCAAAGCCGGAAATTATTTCGCCCGCTGATGGGCAGGTGTTTTTGCTGGATCCTCACATCAGTTCGTCAGTCCAGCAGATACCGATTGTCATCCATTGCCCGGCGGGAAACGCTGCGCGGTGGTCGTACAAAATTAACGAAGGGATTCGAAAATCCCTTTCCTCGAGTATTTCAATGCCCGTGGCGCTTGTTCCGGGAAGCCACACTGTTCGAATTTTCGAAGGCGATGCGCTTGTGAAGGAAGTTCGCTTTCAGGTTGTTCAGTAGAGATGATCTTTTTCAGGAAAAATAATTTCGTGCGATTGCTATTATTGCTTGCAGTTGTGGTCCATGCAGCACCATGCCGCTATGTGTCTGATGACGCGAAATCGCCCGAAAGAGAATTGTGCAATGATTCGATCTGGGATAAACCCATAAACATCGCGCCGAATGAAGCGCGCATTGACCTCTTTTTCCCGTTTGTAAAAAATATCGGAGGCGGATATCTTGGCGTGGGCGGCGTGCAAAACCTGATTTTAGCATCCTGGGCAAAAAGCGAGCGCATCTGGCTTGTTGATTGTACCAAACGCGTTTTCGCGTCGAATATTATTCATCTTGAATTATTAAAGTATTCAAAAAACTTTTCTGAATTCAGGACGCTCTGGAGCATGCGGGGGAAGCGCCGCGCGTATGAGATTATCGCCCAGATGCCTGATGCCCATAATATTTCCGTTTCGTATTATCAACAGACCTGGGAGATGGGCGTGGATTATATGACGCGCTATTTCGCGCTGCTCGATGAGTTATCCCGGAAATTATCATATCGCACCTGTTTCGACGATGATTTCCTTTTCAGCATTATGCGCAGCAGGGCGCATGAGGGAAAAATCCTTGTGCGCACAGGGAAGCTCGAAGGGGATGTAGCGCTTAAAGAAATTGCCAGGGAAGCGGAAAAGATGCATATTGCCTTCCGCGTGCTCTATCTTTCAAACGCAGAGGAGTATTTTCGCGAGTATCCGGAAAACTTTCTGAAAAATATTCGCGCGCTTCCTTTCGATGCAACATCAATTGTCCTTAGAACCGCATCTTTTTTTCAAAACGAGTATCCCCGGGCGGAATTTTCAGAACGGCTGAATAATCGCGGGTTTCATTACAATGTGATGGATGCTGAATTATTTCGGAGCCTTGCTTTCGGGAACGCAAAAAACGTGTACCACGTACTGAGGCAATCACGCCCTATGCCGGTAAAGGGACTCAGCGTGCATTCCCGATCAGTGTTTTAATCACCCGCGCAATAGATCGACGTATCGCCGGGCGCACATCATTTCGATATTGTACATCGTTTCAAATGCTTCACGGAAATCATTTTCTCCCGTGGTAAAGAGCCCATGCCCATAGACAATGGCTCCCTTCGATTTTTCAAGCGCGGGGGGAAGCGTGTGGCAGAGTCCGAATTTCCCTGTTCCGATTTCTCCCGGAACAATTGGCACATCGTCAATCCATCGTTTTTCCGGGCAACGCCGGTAGCATTCATTCTCGAACTCGCATGGTTTTTTATTGCACTGCATCGACATGATGACCGAAAATTTCGGGTGGCCATGAAGAATCGCATGCGCGTTTGTCCGGGCGTATATTTCACGGTGCGCGGTAAACTCGCTTGATGCGGTGATGCCCGCGCAGCTTGAGCCATCCAGCGGACATTCGTCGATGCATCCGGCCAGATCATCGAGAGAGCTCGCAGTCTGGCTGATGAAGATGGAATCGCCGTTGAAGTACGAGATATTGCCGAAATACGAATCCACAAGCCGGCAGTGTACCGTTGCGTTCCCGGCTTCAATCATCGCGTTAGTGATTTCATCGCGCGCGGTAAAAGGGCCTTTGCGCAGGGATATGCTGTCTTTGCATTCGGATAAAAATTGTACATATCGCGTAGCTTCCATTAAGGCAATATCATTGTGCGCATCATCTAGCATGGTGCCATATAAGATATCAGAAAAAAATTTTACATATGAAGAAAAACAGGTGGAGCTGTACACCACAAACGCCTGCTCGGGGCTGATGGTGCCATAGGTGATGATGCCGCGATCCTTGATGTAAATCGAGCGTCGCCTTCGCAAGGCAGCGATGATTGTTTGTGCATCGAAAATATCTGTCACCGGAATGTCGTGAAAAAAGGTGCGGGTTTCGCTGTCTTTGGGAACAAAAAAGCCATTGGCCGCTTTATCGGCAAGCGCATTTAGAATTGAAAAATACGGCTCTGCGGGTTTTGCAAAAAGGATGCTTGCGATATTCAGCCCCGCAATTACTTCTTCCAATAATGAAGCTGCGCTGCCGTTTTTGTTCCAGAATATGTCATCGTCTAACGCTGCAAAGAGGATGTGGCCGTCCTCGCAAAGGCCTTGATTGATGAGCCTGGACTCGAATTTTTTCAAAAGCTCTCTCATATCAGGCCCAGCTCCTTTAATTTTTTTTCGGCAGGATGTCCCTGTTCATCAAGGCCGCGGATTGCGTAGTACGCCGCGCGCGCGGAAAGAAAAGCATGTCGGTCGATTGGCGGTATTTCAATGCCGTCACCGGAACTGCCGGGCATGGTAAAAAAGCGCGCGGGCAGATCGTCGTCATCGGCAGAAAAGCCGTTGAGCGAGTTCATAAGGCGGTCGTGGTAGTAGATGCGCTCGCCGGCACGAAGCAGTTCCTGAGCTGTGGCAGAAAGACCGGTTGCTCCTTTGAAGGCGAGGGCGAATTCTTCGAGGGTAGCCGCGAAAAAAATAAACTTACACGCAGTAAGCGAATCAATCACGGCGTTTAAATCTTCGGAAATTTTGATGATGCGCGCTTTGCCGCTGAAGGAAAACCGATCGGTGGCAACAGGCTTCCGCAGAATTTCGTGCGAAATGGGATAGGCGCGCAGATGACATCCGCCGCGGGTGGACATTGCATAGGCGAGCGCCATGCCGTACGCGCCGCGGGGATCGTATGCGGGAAGCTCAAGCTTTTTCACGGACATCGACGCATCGGGCTTTCCCATTCTCTGCGCGTAGCGGAATGAGCCTTCTTTCAAAAGTGCTCCTTCGCCTTTGGATTGTGCGATTGCTTCGAGCAGTTCGATGATGCGTTTCGGTACAAGTGTTTCTCCCGTAATTTCTGAATATGCCGAAAGCGTCACCGCGGCGCTGATGGTGTCCATGCCCGCTTCATTGCAGATGCGATTCGCTTCGACCACCGCGTCGATGTCGGTATTGCCCAGAAGTGCCGTGAAATGCGACATCGTTTCAAACTCGGGAATGATGGAGCCATCGGCGCCTTTCTTTTTGCAGAGAATCTGGCATCCCGCGCAGCCTGTTTTTTTCGTGGAATAACGCTCGCGATAGCGGTAGGCATTGACCATGCCGGCTTCGGGGAAATACGTTTCAGTGAAATTGTTCGACGGCGTCATCCTGCGCGCATTGACAAGGTCCAAAAGCGCGCCAGTGCCGAAGTTTGAAAAGCCGAATTCTCCGGAAAGTGCGGGCGAGGCCGCAACCAGGCGCATGATCTCTTCGCGCGCGCGCCGAAGCGATTCATCATCGAACACGGATGTTTTCGAACTGCCGTGCACCCGAAGGTACAGGAGATTTTTCGAAGCCATCACACATCCCAGGCCTCCGCGTCCCGATGAATAATGGCCGTCGATCATAATCGAAGAGAATAGCACGCCGTTTTCCGCTGACGGACCTATGAGCGCTACCGGCCCTTCGCCGGGAATGAGCGACATTCTTTCAGAAATCGGTTTTCCGCGCAGATGTGATGCATCCATGAAGCGTATATCATCATCCTGTATGATGATCCCGACGGGTTCGACGCTTTTTCCGGTGATGATGATGCCGTCAAGTCCCGCGCGCTTGATGTGGGTGCCTAAAAGTCCTCCGGCGGAGGTATCGCCCACGGTGCCGGTAAGCGGCGAGCGCGATGCGATCGTCATTCGCCCGGAAGTCGGGGCGGGAGTATCGACGAGAGGTCCGGTGAAAAAACAAAGCGGCATCGCCGGATCGTCGAATGCGCGCGTGATGTGCGGCCTGATGTAGTATCCGGCAAGACCCTTGCCGCCGATCCATTTTTCGTACATTTCGATTGGAGGCAACTCAAAGCTCACACTTCGAGGGCTTAACTCAATTCGCAGTATTTTTCCGCGCCAGCCGTTCATTTCGCGTTTTTTTCTGATGCCGAACATAATTTGCTCCTATACATATACAATACGGACACGTGGACCTGCTTTAACTATCAATTCGCCACTCGATTCGTAAAGCTCTCCATCCATCATGTATTGAAACCTTCGGGGGATATGCACCACAATTGTTGATGCGATATCGTCGAAATGAAGAGGATGATGAATTTTCCTGCCGACTTTAAGATTCCAGACGCGGAACACTACTTCAGTGGGCTTCATGCCGGTGGCGAGCACATGAAACGCATAGTCCTTTTCGTAGGCGCGATACAGAGCATTAAATCCGATTCCGATGTTTTCGACGGTTGCCGCAAGGATGCCTAAAAAATCATTGAACGGAAGCTCATAGCCATCGATAGTCACGCGTGCGTTTAACCGACGGAAAAGTCCTGCGTTAGTGTTGAAAATTCCCTTGATGATGCCGCCGAGAGTCACCTTCACCGCTTTCCATGGTCCCGTGTCGCCGCCGCGGTAGTATTCCACAAGGAAATTCGAGGTGATGCCGAGACCGAATAGAAAGCCGTATTTATCGCCGATTTTCATGGTATTGCGATACTGCGTGGTGATGGGCTTATCCTGTTTGATAGTATCAACCAGGCGGCGTAATATTTCAGGCCCTTTTCCTTTTAAGTTAATGGAACGCGAGATGGTGTCCATGGTGCCTCCCTTGAGAATGACGATAGGAGGAATATCTTTATTTCGGTACACCAGAATGAATCGTGACAGGACATGATGCAGGGTGCCGTCACCTCCGGAGATGGCAAGATAATCGATTTTCTTTTTTTTAAATTCTTCTGCAACGGTGAAAATTTCATCCAGGTTTTGCGTGGTGCGCACTTCGACCAGTTCCCCTCCGATGGCACGGAAAAGCTCGGTGGATTTATTGTTCTGCTTTTCGTTCTTCTTTGCGTGGGGATTGACGATGATGCCGATTTTTTGCATGTGCTTAATCTGCCGTGCTGTTTGGATGAGGTACGTGCTTAATTTATCTGTTAATAATGTAAAGAACTTTCTTCTGTTATAATCAAGTTGTTTATGAATTTTTAATTTCAAAGAGAAAAACTTTATTGTTGACGGATTAGAAAGGAAATGTTGTTATTATTTTGGAGTTAATGTAAAGAGATATGGCAATAGCAATTCAAACGACGTGGAAGGGATATGTAATCAAATGCATTATTTTTACAATTTTTGCTGTCATAATGCTGACGGTGCCCGCCTGCGCGGTAAAAAATTCCGAAAAAATTTCAGCACAGCGCGGAGAGATCGACCTTCGAAGCTATAATTTTGAACAAAAGGGTGCTGTTGCTCTGGACGGGCAATGGGAATTTTACTGGGGAAAACTCTGCACTCCCGATGATTTCACGCGCGGTGCATGCGGAAAAACGGATTCTTTTGTTGAAGTGCCGGGCATCTGGAATGACACAAAGATTGGTGCAGCGACATTATCCGGGGCTGGTTTTGCCACCTATAAGCTTCGTGTGCATGTCGGATGCGAGGCACGGAAGCTGGGTATCAAAATGTTAGATGTCGCCACTTCCTACAAGCTTTGGGTGAACGGCTCTCTCATTGCGACAAATGGCACGGTGAGCAATGATTCGCAAAGCGCTGTTCCGCAATACCTTCCGCTGGTTGCATCAATTCCCGACAATGAAGTGCAGTGCACGACCGGGGAAAGATATCTTGATATTGTAATTCAGGTGTCGAATTATCATCACCGAAAGGGTGGGTTGTGGGAAAGTATCCGCTTTGGTAGGTATGACCAGCTTGCTGAGATGCGGGAACGAGGTTTGCTTCTTGCGTTTTTCATTGCCGGCGCAATCATCATCATGGGGATGTATCATGTGGGATTATATCTCCTGAGAAAGAAAGAAATTGCCACGCTCTATTTTGCCGTTTTGGCGCTTATGATGAGTTTGAGGTCGTTCATCATCAACGAGCGCATACTGGTGCACTGGTTTCCCGCCGTCGGATGGGAATTTCTTGCGAAAATGGAGTATATCACTTCCTTTAGCGTCATTGCCGTCATTGCCCTTTTCGTGGGAGCATTATATCCCTCTGAACTGAAGAAAATTCCCGTACGCATTATCGTTGCAATCGGTATTGCGTATGCCTTACTGTTTATATTTTTTAATTTGAAAACTTATAGTGTATTAAAACCGGCGTATGATGTGTATGTCCTTCTGGGTGGCGGCTATATAATCTATTGCCTGACGCGTGCTTCGTTTCGAAACCGGAAAGGCGCTTTGATTGCTCTTACAGGAATGTCCGCCTTTTATCTCACGGGAATAAACGACGTTTTGTACAATGCGCAGATTATCAACACTACAAATCTCGCGCCATACGGACTTTTTGTATTCATTTTTTCTCAATCGCATCTATTGTCGATGCGCTTCACAGGCGCACTGACTGCCGTTGAGAATATGAAGGAAGAACTCAGAGATTTAAACAAAAATTTAGAGCAAAAAGTGCTTGATCGGACAGAGGAGCTTCAGGCCGCATTCGAGGAGCTTGAAGCTGTGAACGAAAGACTGGTCGAAACGCAGAATCTCATTTTGGAGGAGCTTGAACTCGCGCGCAGGATTCAACATCAGCTCATTCCGCGCGTTCCCCCCGGCAATCTTAATATCGCGGCGCACTATCTTCCGATGGAGCAGGTTGGGGGCGATTTTTTCGATTATATCCATTTCCGTGACAGCGATAATATCGGCATTTTTATGAGCGATGTATCCGGGCACGGGGTGCCGGCGGCCCTCATTACATCGATGCTGAAAAGCTTCATACTTCAGGCAGGCGCACGCAAGGAAAATCCCGCTGTTATGCTTGAGTATTTAAACGATAATATTCGCATATACTCGGGAGACAATTTTATCACTGCGTTCTATGGTATCTTTGATTTTATTAAACATACGCTGATGTACTGCAACGCCGGGCATAATCCTCCGATACTGTTAGAAAATGATTCAATTGTTTTCCTTGATGCTGCGAAGAGTATCCCGCTGGGAATCATGGAAGGAAGCGAACTTCGCTTAAGGGGTAAGGAGTTCCGTAATTGCGAGCGGCAAGTAAGCCCGGGTGGGAGGCTGGTTTTCTACACCGATGGCATCGCGGATATAAGAAAGCGCGATGACGGCGATGCGTATTATGGCGACACCGAAATGCTGATGCTCATCAGACAGAACTGCGGGCAAAAGCCTGCCGATTTCATAGAAAAAATTCTTGCGCATGCCCGGGCATATCAGGGCAGAGATTCATTTGATGACGATATCTGTCTCATCTGTTTTGATGTCTGATCTTATGAGAAAAAAAGTACGCTTCCGCTTATTAATACGAAGAAAAACTCCGATATCTAAAAATTTTTCAAAAAAAATTTTCTAATTTTGCCATTTACATCGTATTAATAAAGAGAAAAAAGAATTTTATAATTGAGGAGGATATTGCCATGTTCATCCGCACAACCTATGTGATGCGCGAAGAAGTGCTGCAACTTCTTGTGAAAGCACAAGAAATAACAAAATTATCTATGGAACAGCTTCTATCCCATGTGATGCGAAAAATGCGTAAACAATATACCGCATATCTACTGGATGATGGACGCATCCAGTACCAGAAACGACATGATGAGACGACAAAATTGCCCATAAAGAAATACCGCGTGAAAGTGAAATTTGTTGAAAGTGAATATAACTTCTTCCAGGAGATGCGGTATTTTTTCCGGCGGTCGATTTCGTTGGTGATGGCCATTGCAGTGTTTCGGTATCTGGATGAAGTACTTGAGGAAATTCTAAAAAATGATATCACCAGCTCACATGAGTATTTTTATCCGTATGAAAACCGTGCAAAATCCATAAAATGTATAGAAAATATCCCTACGTTTAAGATATGGTGGGGAATACCCTGGACATTAGAACTATTATTCACATAAAAAACTCAATTTTATTCTATAATTGGACATTACAATCATACCATGATAAAATATGGCGGGATATCGTATGCTTTTTTGATTTCTGCTAATGATATGCTCATCAGTGGATAAGCAATGCACTGTGGTAGTACATGCATTATAGGTGAAAATCTTATTTCCCAATAAACTAATTGTTTATTATCATTGTATTGCAGTAAAAAACATTCTGACTTTGATTTTAATGAGCTTCCCAAAATTTTTTTGGAAAATTGCTTTTTTTTCATTAAGGAAGACTATTGTTGTTGTAAATTTATCGTGTATAAGGAAGCGGATTTATGCTCTCCTGCACGGGAAGATACATATGAAATCGCTCCAACGCATCAGATGCGCCATCATCGGGCTTGGAAGAATCGGTTCCGCGCTCGAATTCGATAGGTTTCGCGAAAAGCCGGCGTCGCATGCGGGGGCGATTATGTCGCATCCCGACTGCGATATCGTTGCCGGCTGCGATGTGGATTCGGAAAAGCGCAGAGCGTTTAGGAAAGCCTGGAATTGCAATGCTCTGTACGATGACTGCGCGCGCATGCTCGATGAGTGCGAAATCGACATCCTGCATATCGCAACGCCTCCGGACACGCATAGGGCAATCCTCGAATGCGCGCTTGGGCACACTATTCCCGTCATTGTGTGCGAAAAGCCGCTGGCTGCCACTCTCACCGATGCCGAAGAGATGGCGCACATGGCGGAAAAAAGCCATTCCCGCATCATCATCAATCACGAACGCCGCTATGCGCTGAACTATGCGCATGTAAAGAAGGTGATTGCATCGCAGCAGTACGGAAGGCTGGTATCGATTGCCGCAAAAGTCTATATGGGATATCGTTCAAAAGCGGCAGATGCGCTGCTTGATGACGGCACCCATATGATTGATTTGTTGCGCTTTCTAGCGAATGAAGAGCTTCTGGTGCATAGCGTGATGGGGGATGCTGCGTCAACGCGCGAACCATTATGCGCCTTGATGAAGGCTGGGGCCGTACCCATGCTCTTGGAAACGGGTCCCGGCCGGGATCATATCGTCTTTGAAGTGGACCTCAGTTTTGAGCGCGGCAGGATTGTGGCGGGCAATGGCATCTATGAAGAATACGAAAGCGCGGAGAGTCCTTATTATGAACACATGAAATCGCTCCGCCGGAAAGATATTTCATTTGTAAAAACAGAATATTTCAAACGAATGTTCGATGATGCCGTGGCGCTATTCAAAGATGAGAAAACAGCGCCTGATTCCACGCTGAAAGACGGCCTGGCGGCGATGCGGGTAATTGATTGCATCATCGCAATGGCCGGTCAGAAGTGAGGCAAGTGCTTTCCCTCTGCAGTCTTTCATATAACATAGCATTTCACTGATATATAACCGCGTCGCTTGTTGCAAAACTGCAACACTGTCGAATTATTTCAATCTGCCCGTATGCTTATCTGTATGCCATGTAATTATTATTAAAAATAATTTTGTAACCTCTGATTTATTCAGAAGTTGTGATTTAATAAAAATATAATTCTGGCACGCTTATTGCTAAGTATAAAGGTGGTGAGTGTCATGGATATTTCATTATTTGAAATCATTTCATTCTTCTGGATTGCGGCAATTCTCTGGATCGGAGTGGAATATTTTATCTATCGTCATCATAAGCACCAGAGAAGAAGAAGCATGATCGATGCATATCGACATGAGTGAGCAATCCATTGGTTCATATCAATCAATCCCATATTATGTAATACCGGGGGCCACCCCGGTTTTTTTTTGGTCTTCTAAGGCGGATATAAGCGCAAATATCACTTCGTGGTGCGGAACGGAAATGCCGTATGTATGTGCGGTTTTGACGATTGCGCCGGTGATGGCATCGATTTCAGTGCGCCTTCCAGCTTCGATGTCCTGCAGCATGGAGCACCGGTTGAGCGCCGTCTTTGCGCACACATCCCGGACAAGCGCTGTCATCTCTTCTGCATCGAAGAGGATGCCTTCCTGTGCCGCAACGGCTACCGCTTCGCGAACCAGATGTTCCTGGATCGCGCGTAAATGTGCCGATTCGAGAATCTTTCCGTTGGGGATGCGCGCAAGCGCGCCGAGAGGGTTGATGGCGGCGTTGATGATGACCTTCTTCCAGAGCGCTTCATCCGGGTTAGGGGTGATTTCTACGGGGAGGTTGGCAGCGTGCAGCAATGTATGTACCTGTTCGAGTGCTGTTTGCTGTAATGAACCTAGAGTGATTGTTCCTTTCCCGCCTTCGGTGACGATGCCGTCAGAATCGATGTACGCGCCGATTGTGGTGGCGCCGCTGATGACCGCGTGATGAGGAAATAGCTCCTCAAGGATTTCCCTGTTTCCCAGGCCGTTTTGCAGCGTCACGAAAATCGCGTCGGGCGCGATGTGCGGTGCAATGGACTCACATGCCATGCCCGTGGCGTAACTTTTTACAAATATAAATATGATATTGCACTGCTGCAGAATTGCCGGATCCGATGATGCGCGCACCTCAATGTGCTCAAGCGACCCGTCCATAAAACGGATTCGAATGCCGCTTTTAAGCGCATCCGTGCGTTCTGGTACATCTAAGAGAATCACTTCATGGCCTGCGCGGATGAAGTAATAGGCGAAAAGCGATCCCATCGCACCCGCGCCGACAATCCCGATGCGAAAGTTGTTTTTTCGTAGCATAGTATGTTGCTACAGCGCCTGGAATGATTCGTCAAGCATGAAAGAGGGCGCAAAGAGATATTATGACCGCGATGCGCGTTATGGGGAAATTTTCAGTTTACTTCAGCCGCCGGTAGTTTTCGCTTTTGGTAATATTGCCCTTCATGGCGAAGGGGATGATGTACCAGGCGCCCTGCTTGTATTTGTTGAGCTGCAAGAGCGCCGGATTGGGGACGTCCTGGATAAAATTTTTATTAAATTCAAGGTTGAGTTTCATATCGCCGTCGAGTTCTTTATCGAAATACCCTTCAAGCTTCAGGCGGACATCCGGCGCAATGAATTCGAACTGATTGACGTAATAATTGTTTCCTAAGATGGAGAAATTGCCGGATATTCTGCTGAATTCCAGGTCTTTCAATTTGTATTTCATTTCAGAAAGCGCGGCGCCGAGGCCATTTTGAAGTCCGGTATCAACGAGCTTGCCGTTAGCGATGGTGAATTCGAGCTTTCCTTTCATGGTCTTCATTGATTCGCCCTCTTTCCCCGCTCGGAAAGAGAATTCGCTTTTGCCGTGAGCTGTTCCAAAAAAGCGGTTTTTGATTTTTTCGTTCGATTCCGCGATTTGCTGAACTTTGATTTTCTCGAAGGTGATTGCCGCTTCAACATCCACAGCTTTTTTAGAAAAATCAATAACGCCTTTTCCGGATATCTCGCCGCCGAAACATTTTGCTGTGAAAGTATTAAACGACAACTGTTTGCGTGAAGTGCCAAAGTTTGCTTTGAGTCCCGTAAAGGCATATTTTTCAAAGAAAAGCTTATCGATGGAAATGTTGCCGGAGATATCAACAGGAATTTCTGTAATCGGGGTATCGATGCCGCCCGATTTTGAAAATTCTTCATCGATCGTCATTTCTTTCGCGCGCGCATTTACGATAAAAGAATTAAATGTATTTCCTTTTGTCGCAACGGAAAGGACGAATGGGGTATCGAATAGTACAACAGGAATATTTTCTTTTCTGAAAGTATTATTTACAATTTGAATCGTCTCATTGATGTTTCGCGCGATTTTCCCATCGGCTCCAATAGCTCCGCCGGATATTTTTACATCGGCATTTACTACCCCGCTCACAAAAGAAAAACTGCCGGATACATTGCCTCGCATGCTTGCAGGGAGGATGCTCACAAGCGGCTGAATATCCTCTAAATTCGCCGAGGCCTTTTGCACAACGAGCCGGTCGATGTTGCCGCTGGATGGAATGCTGAGAAGCTTCACCTGTACCGATGAATTGCCCATGCTTGCTTCGGTGGAAGTGATGAGCGTGTGTTTTGTGGCGAAGGTGACCGTGCAAAATCCGTCAACGGCGATAGTCTTCCCGCCGGGAAGCAGTGAACGCCCTTTAACTTTACCTTTGACTTCATTTCGTGTGATATTGAGATCGCTGATGGTGCCGTCAAACGTGCGGAAGGGAAGCGGTGCGCCGGTTTTCCATCCATACACCCACAGAAGCGAGCATTTCTCGAGTGTGAGATTCGATGTGAGCAAAAAACTTCCTTCTTTCGCTGAAACGGTTATGGTGTCGGTTTTGATTACGCCGCGGTTTTCCGGAAGATGTATTGTCGTGTCGCTTGCGGTGATGGTGTTTTTTCCTGAAATATCAATTGTGCTGCTGATGCGATACGTTCCCGATAGCGGTTTTAAGCTTTCCGGGGGATTTTTCAGCGTCAATTGCGCGCCTGAAAGATGCACCATGTTGATTTTTGTGGAGGTGGGAATTTTATTGTAGTCATCGATGAATCGTTCAATATTCGATATCCCGTTTTTAAAGCTGATATCCAGAGAGAGTCTTTCCATATCAATAAAATCGAAATCCATTTGTAAAGAAAGAAGCGAACGAAAATGAATTCCCAGCCTGCATTCAGCAATCTTCGCAAAAAGAGGGTCTTTGTCGGTCAGCCCGTCGAAAACTGTTACATTGCTTAAGTGAATCCCGCGAATGCCGTATCTGATGTTGCCTATTGCTACCTTCCTTGCGAGTGATGCTTCAGCCTGCCTGGCTACGATGGATTTTATTTTTTCGATGGGAAAAAGGTAATACACGGCCATCGTGGTGAGTGCAAAGATGACAAGTGCGATTGCGGCGATGATAATTCCGATTTTATATGGCTTTTTTACTGGCTTCACGCTTGCGGTCCAGAATCATTTTCTTTTTGTAGAAATTCACGGTTTTTTCGAGTTCTTCGAGGTCGGTGCAGATGATTTTACCGCCATCGAGTTTGAAATGCTTATCTTCAAGGAGCTGAACGGCGTACACCTCCCCTTTCTCGGGAGGCAGGCCAACCATCTTCATGAGTTCCTTCATGCCGAATTCAAAATTGTGCGGAACCTTCGGCCCGATTTTCACGCGGTGAATGTCCACCTGCGTGAGCAGCGTATCGTAAATTCTTCCCAGGGGGTCGGCTATCATGAGATTGGCAAGCTGGCGGTATGCAATCCAGATGCGTTCGCTGAGAAGCTGGATGAGCTTGGTGGCAAGCTGGGGTTGCGCCTGAACCATCCCCTCGAAATTCGATTTATTGATGGCCAGAAGCGTGGTATCGCCGAAGGTGATGGCTGATGCGCTTCTGGGCTTGTTATCGAGTAGTGCCATTTCGCCGAATATGTCGCCCGGTTTTAAAACCGCGAGCATAACTTCTTCATCGACGATTTTGGTGATTTTCACTTTGCCGGACTGTATGATGTAGAGTTCATTGCCGGGTTCGTTTTCGCAGAAAATCATCGTGTTGTCTTTAAATGAGCGCTGGAGCGTTTCGGCATTTTTTGAATCATCGATTTTGTAGGGCGCTTTGAGAGTCTTGAGCCGCTGCAATGCCGCATCGCGGTTGGGGTGGTTCGGACAGTACTGGACAAACCTCTGATACGCATACGCCGCGTGATTGAATATCTTGTGTTTGAAGTAGTATTCCCCAATGTTGAACAGGTGCGACGGGTCTTCTTCCACCGAGTTTTTGAAGGTGAGGCGCGTTATGGCCGTATCGAAATCGCGAAGCTTCCTGCTGAAAAATCGTATAATCTTCATCGCGACGGCCGGGTTTTTCTGAATGAGAATGCCGAATTGTTCGCGCTCCACGGAAATGAGCGATACATCGGTGAGCGCGATGGCCGTTTCCGTGCGCGGATGATTGCTCATGCAGGAAATGACGCCGAAAAAATCTCCCGGCCCAACGATGCTGAATGGCTCTTCGGCGGAGACGGGATTTTCCTTGGAAATTTTGACTTTTCCGCTTCGGATGATGTAAAAATTATGAGCCTCGCGTTTTCCTTCGACGACTATGAAGGAATTGGCAACGTAATTTTCGACTTTAAACTGGGCAGATACCATGTGGCTTCCTTATTCGCAGTGCCGTACGGCACGTTGATACAATGTAATACGCCCTTCATTCCCACGGGCACAAATCACAATTCATACGCATGCAGAGATTCACATCCGGGAGCGATATCCCTGTTGATGACATGCAGTATCCGCGCTATTGCTGAGATACCATTATTACCATCGACATTTGCAAAACGCATATTAAGCACTTTTGGCGATGTCAGATAGAGCAGTATCGCCTCGGAAAAACGCATAACCGTCATACAGCATTCCACAAAATAATATACCATTTAAGTGTATATTTAAGCAAGACTTTTTTTGTTTCGGAATGTGATATCTTTTCCGGAGAAATGCTATTTTATTGCGTGAGCAACCTTCTTTACAATCTCCGGTATCACGTGAAGTATCTGGGCGGGATTGGTGAAATGTTCGGCATAGGTTGCCTCGCGTTTGAATACTTCAAAGTACTCCCTGCGCTCCCTGTCGATATTGAAATAGATGAGCCGGATTCCTGAATTGACCACTTCTCGCATGGCAATGAGCGTATCGTCCAGTGCCGCTTTGCCGGTATAGTTCGGCGCTTCCGGCTGGCCGTCTGAAATAAGAAAGAAGTACTTCACTTCATCGTCCATCTGTTCAAAAAGATGTTTCGCATAACGGATAAAATCGCCGTCCCTGTTGGCAAAGTCAGATGTGAAAGACGATACGGCGTCAATTGATGCACTGCGGTAAACATTGGTGGAATTCATGGAATTAAATGCGAGCAGAGAAACATTTGGCGTGAGATAGGAAAGTGCGCGTCCGAGTATGATGGCGAAGGCTTTCTCAATGTCCAGAATGGTTTCATCGCTATTGGCAGAATAATTAATTATGGTGCCCGTAGAGCCGCTTGCGTCTATGCCGATTATCGCGCCCAGACTTCGGTGTGTTTCCCGGTAGATGTCTAAAAAATCGAAGGAATGGAAGTGATTGCGGTTTGAAAGTACTTCAATCAGCAGATCGAGGTTGATTTCGCCTTCGAACGCGGATGTTTCGTGTTCTTCCTTGATGTGCGGCAAAAGTTGCGACAGCTGGAGATATACTTTCCGCTCGAGATACTCCCATTTTTTGAATTTTGCCAGATATGCCGTTGAAATTCCTTTTACGGTGAATTCACGGATTTCTGAAAGCCTGGTGCGCGATTTTGTCTTCGGGTCAATTGAGTAAACGAATTTTTTCTTTCCTTTCTTTTTCTGGGCTGATTTACTCTTTTTGTCCTTTTTTTCTTTTTTTTCATTCTTCTCTTTCTTTTCGCGTGATTCTTCATCCCGCTTTTGCATCTGCCTTTCTGCCATCAGGTCGTCCAGCTTTGTGCGGTGGGAATAGTCGATTATTCCCTCATCGGCATATCTGCTTTCTCGCGCCTCGGTAATGAGTTCCATTGCATATTCCTCAACGCGCGAAGGCAAAGCTCTGACTGCGTTGCCGTCCTTTTCTTCTTTGCCTTCGAACACTTCCGGGTAAAAGGGCAGGCCGTATTGGTTGAGGAAAGCTTCAGGATTTTCATTGCAGAGGCGATAGAAATCTTCCAATTCTTCTTTTGTCATGGGCGATGGATATCCCGTCCCCGTGGGAGATTCTCTTCGGTGCGCTCCCTTTTGTACGCACGATAACTCAATGAGTTCAAGAAGTTCGTTTTCTGGCCAGAGTTTCAGGATTTCGTAGAATTCCCTCGATATCTCATACGCGCCGAGGGGATTACCAAATGCCATGTTTTTAAGCCTGGAAACGCCATACTCAATGAGCTCTTTCATTCCTATGAAGCGACCGGTATTGAGAGGAGCGGCAAGAAGCGCTTTTAGTTTTGCTTCATATTCAGGAAGTGCGCGGGCCAGATCGTTTGTTCCGCCTGCTTCTGATGATATGTGAAACAGAAGGAACGCGCCAAAGCCGCTTATGTTTTGAATTGATGTACCATTAAGAAACCGGTTGAGCTCATGGATGATTTCCCTTGCCTGAAAATGTGCGCCGATGCGCGACATGAATTCTTCGATACGGTAGTCTTCATAGATGTTCATGATGGCTGAGAATAATTCCGGCTTTTCGAGTTTCTGGAGGTAATAATTCATGTCGAAAAGAAAGCTGCCCCCTACGATATGTCCCGTTTCATGAAGTGCAAAGCCCACATAGGCGGTCAGATTTCGGTTTTCCGCCAGAGGCTCAAGACGATCCTTGAAAAAATTTATGTATTCGGGAAGGTGGATGGTATGGCCGTCGGTATAGGCGCCCATGGCTCCCGGCAAAATTGAGATGGTTCCGATGAGAGGAACGGTAATTCCCAGCACGTGCGGCATCGCGGTGGTGAGATTGATTCGATACCAGAAGTCCGGGGCTATTGCCTGATCCATCCATTCGGGTTGCGAACGGAATGTTTCGATGAATGTCCGATGATATTCAACAATGTCTTCTGTTTCCAGTGTTTCAAGTGCTGAAATAACAGCATCTTCCCTGTCGATGCTTTCAGCAACGCTTATGATGTCTTCTAAAAAAGAGCTATAGCCGGCAAATTTTTCGCGGATTGGCGACCAAATTTTGTTGCGAAGCGTTTCAAGAATTGGTCCGAAGACAGCATCCAGATTGCTTTTCCGCATGAAAAATTTCTTTGCATAAGCATAATCTAAGGTTCGGATGAAAAGCTTGTGCATATCGTCACTATACCGCGTCATTTTCATGCCGAACCTGTTGTCAACAAGATGGAGGGCAATATAGATGTATTCAAAGAAGAGAAATCGAATGATTTCGATTTCAATACGCATCGATGAGCTTTTGCTTTTCAGCCACTGGAAGAATTCCGCTCTTCTTTTAAGGAAATCGCGATCAACTTTGAGCGCGAGAAGGAGTTTGAGTACAATTCTGTACAGGGGAATGCCTATGTCCTTTACTTCAGTCTCTGCTAAAACTGCAACAATATTTTTCACCAGAAATCGCAACGTTGCTGTATCGGAGAGATAAAACGTTTTAAGAGAAGAAAACGCATAGGAAACAAATATTGCAATCGCTTTTGCCGTACGAGCGGTTTCAAGTTCAAACACCGTGTCCCAGATAAAAACTTCGAATTCATCTTTTTTGTGGCCGTAGAGTTTTATAAATTCTTCAAATTTCTTTCCGCCATTGTCATCGAGTTCCCATATAAAGTCCCATATCTGTTTCGTCCGGCGATAGAGAAACGGTGCATCCTTTTCATAACCACCTGTGTCGAACCTCGGCGGGTAGCGCTTGAAGAATCTTTCAAGATGTGCTATGAAATGTTCGGGTTTGGGGTGATTCTGAATGACGTTGAAGACATTAACGGCGCATTCACTGTAAACTCCGAGTTGTTTCGAAATCCTGATAAGCCGTTTGAATATTTCGCATGTGATGCACTGCGCGGCGTTTTCTACCTTTTCAAAGGATTTTGTACCGCTGAGAATGGCCATAAGGCGTTCGAAAATATCCGTAAAAAGAGGCCTGTCGGCAAGATAGCATTCCTTGAGTTCGAGAAAGGCTCGTGAATTGCAGAAATCCAGATATGGTTCAAGGAGCGATGTATCCTGTTCGCCAAGCGAAATGAATGTTTTCTCGAAAAGCCGGTAGGTTTCGCGATCAACCGGAACGTGGAAGAAAGTTTTTTCAATGTTAAAATATTTCTTCGAAGACATTTTGTCCGCAATTGCGCCGAGTTTTTCCGGTGATATTTCGAGGCAAAGCCTTCTGAAAAAAATTGTGAGGGTTTCTTCCATTCGTGAAAGCGAAATATGCGATCGGGATCGCGCGTAGAGGCGGAAGCCAGGAGAAAGAACGAAACGCGCGAAAAGGCTTGTCTGTTCTTCTGATAGTTCACCGGCTGCCACAGAATACAAAAGGTCGCGATGTTTTTTCGAAGGAATCAGTGAGATAAGGGCTTTTTTCACATCGGTCGGAAGGGCAGCTTTTAATTGTCTGGTGTTCACCTTTTTGCCTCACTGCGATTTTGGGTTTGTTCTGGAAGCAAGATTTGTGTTGTAGAGCGAAACATCGGCCAGAAGCCGCATGTATTGCGCGATGATGATAACCAGATCGTGAACAGAGTGATCGCGCAGTTTTTTTTCTCTGAACTGGCCATAACAAACCTGATCAATAACAAGGCGTGTTGCGAATGATTGTGCCAGATAGCGGTTGAAGCCTTTTTCAACGAGATAGCGATAATGCTTCAGCGCCGCAACCTCAATCCGGGCGGAGCTTTCATGCAAGGAGAGAAGCTCGAGGTCTTCCTCCTCAATAATGTCGCCCAGTCCGATTTTTTCCAAAAGGGGAGACTTTCCCGTCTTTGCAAGAGTCAGCAATGTGTCGGTGAATTGCGCCAGAAGCTGCGCGAATACCAGCTCGGTGAGTGCATTGCGCTCGAGTTCCTGAAGCACTGATTCCGTTAGTCCACCTGCTCTTAAGGGACTGCCTGCCTCGTTTACCTGATACACATAATCGGGTTCTGAAGCGGGTTTGCCGTTGAAAAAGTGCTTCCATTTGATGCTTCCACCTTCCTGGACGCCCACGAAGAATTCGCCGTCGGATGAAATGCCGCGCCAGGAAAGCTGTATGCCGAATTCTTTCTCTGGGATAGGCTTTTGCTGGAAATCGACAGAGGCCTTGCGGTGGGCCACATAGGCCTTAAATGCGGCAGGCCAGCGCGAAAAGTGATAGTGCACGAAGCGGTCGGCCACTGAGTCTTCAAGATCGCGGGCGGTGAGATTTTGTGAGGGATTATAGGATATGACCGCCCAGAATCCCGGCTTGGCATGTATCTGCACGCCGTCGTTGCGGTCGATATATCGGCGCTCATCGAAGGCGCTGTTCATTCTTTTCTGGACATCTTCCTTCAGGAGATTGAATTCATCGCCGTAGAATATTCCCGGCTCAATCATCGCATTTATCAAGGGCCCATTCACATGCGTGGTAACGCTCGCACCGTTCTGGACGCCGAGCACAGGATAGGAAATGATGTGCGATTCAGTAGTGCGGTTTGAGCAGGTTTTCGTATAGAGGTTAAGGCCAAGAATATTTGCAATTTCCGTGACGCAGTGGGTTTTTCCCACTCCGGGAGGTCCATCGATTGCGGCATGGCAGCCGAGCCGATAGGCGATGATGAGGCGCTGGAGTTCGTCCAGCCCTTCGCTGCTTACCTGGTTTGCGACATAAAACCGGGTGTTCTGGATTTGCCGGATGCGCGCCTTGGAAGTCGGGGTATTTGCTGAAGATCCATTGGACGAATAGGCAATATACAGCGTCTTTCCTCTTTTGAGAAATGAGGGTTCTGAGATGTACTGGATTTTATTGGATAAAATCGAATTGATAATCGCCGGTGCGACACCGCATTGAGATGCGAACGAGTGAAGAAATTGCAGCATTTCATTGGGGAC
Source organism: uncultured bacterium (assembly GCA_937921485.1). GTDB lineage: Bacteria > Spirochaetota > UBA4802 > UBA4802 > JAGODF01 > DYLV01. The sequence goes on along the minus strand of CAKZSV010000057.1, from coordinate 50,390 downwards.
CAACTCATCGGCAAGAAGTGCGGAGCAGATATACAATGCCATTTCACGGTTGTTTTTGGCATTTCCATCATCGCTAAAAAATAACAATTTACCGGGGTTTTTTTTCCATTCATTTAACCATGCCTGGACGATGTCTTTTGTCAGCGCAAGTTCCCTCATGGCGCATGCAAAGCTCTGCTTGCCTAAAATGCGCGAGCCCTTGTCGGACGAAAGGATAGAAAAAAGGTTTTTTATGAATATTTCTTTTGTGGTGAGGTCGTTAAAATCCATATCCACTCCTTAGACGGGATAATGATACGGGATAATTATTATGAGCAGTATCATGTACTGTTTTATAGACAACGGCAATCAGATTATTTTAATATTTTTCTGGTATCGTTGAGATTTTTATTTTGTTAGCAAGAAAAAAATGAAAAAAAAATATTGAAAAAAAAGCTGGTACGTGCGTCAGTATTATGCAAAGTGTAAAAAAAGCTATATAGGGCTATGGCGAATTGGAGTGTCATAAAAAAAGTAAGTTAGGCGGCGATTGCATGTACGACGGTTCAGATACAAGCGATATAGAAATGTTCATCGCCCTCGTCAAATCAAATCATGATGTGGACGAAGAGCTTTTTGTAAAGATATACACTATTGTTCAGAAGCAGTTCCGATCCTCTTTGTACGCACGCTCTGAAGAAGAATATCTTGATTTTATTGATGAGGCATTTACGCGCTTTTTTGAAAGAAAAAAAGATTTTCGGGGCACAACAGCGGGCGAATTTTATAATTACTTTTATACAATTTTGAGAACAATACGCTATGGCGAAAAAAGGAAGGGTTCACGTATTGATCATTCTGTTATGCTGGATATGGTAAATGACCAAAGACAGAATCAGCAGAAACAGTTTGAAAAGAACGAGGAACTTGATGCGCTGATGGAGTGCATAGGGAAGCTTCCGAGCTCTCAGAGAAAAATCGCTCATGAATTGCTTGCCGGTACGAAAAAGGGTTCTATTGCCGCGCAGATGAGTATAAGTCCATCCGCCTTGAGCCGTAATATTCATAAAATACTTGGACTTCTCAGGGAATGTCTGGTGGCAAAAGGGTATTCGCGGTCGTTTGAATTTAGCGCATAGATGATGAATCGCATGGATGATGAGATGGAACATAAAAAGAAAAAATTATGCGATGCTGATAGAGTGATAGCGCAATTTTTCCCGGACGATGCGCCGTCGTATTATGGCGATGAGTTTCCGGTTGTTTTAAAAGCTGTTCGCCTGCACCAAAAACAAAAAAAACTGCCTGCCAGCACAACCAGGATAATCGAAAAACACGCGAAAGCGATGTATGCAAAGCTTTTTCAAAACAGGCCTTCAGACGATAAAGAAACCCTCAATCGAATTCGCTCGCTTCTTCAAGCGAAAATTCAGCATCCGGCCATCATGGCATTATGTAAACTGCTACATGGCAGTGATCCATTACCGTCCTTGCACCGTCTTACGCCGCATCAAAAAAAAATCATCGATGAGGCGTTTGCTGTTCTTGAATTGCCTGCGAATGCGCGCGCGGATTTTATCAAAGTCATAACCGACCTTGCGAAAAACACACGCTGAACCCGAAAAATAGAAGTGCGCAGGGTATTTTAAGCGTATTACTTTCTTTGCGTATCATAAAAATCAGCTCTTTTTTTTATTGAAATTAATCATGGTCATTGTCACAATTGCTCAGCATGTTATTACACCAAGCCAAGAGGTCACATGAACCCGAATGAACGTTTGAACGCCCTGGAAGTGGCACTTAACAACGAAATGAACGAGCGGCAGTTCTATCTGAACAATGCCGCAAGAACCCGCAATCCCGTGGGAAAAGCAATGTTTGAGCGCATCGCCGAAGATGAGCTTGAACACTATGAAATGATCAAAAAACTTCATGCGCAGTGGAAGGAGGGTGGAAAGTGGCCTGAAACTGTGCCATTGACCGTGAAAGAAACCAATGTCAAGGCGCTTCTGCAGCGGATGGTCAAGGAATCAAAAGAATCGCCTGCATCCGACGGCGATGATCTTGCCGCCATTGAGACTGCCGCCGCATTCGAATCGAAGGGCGTCGATCTGTATCGCGAACTCGCCGATGCATCCGAAGATCCGAAGGAAAAACAATTCTTTTCATTGCTTTCCGGAATTGAGCGGGAACACTTCCTCTCTTTGAAAGACATGGAAGAATATTTAAAAAATCCTGCTTCGTGGCATACCGCGAAAGAACGGCATGGCCTTGATGGCGCCTAACACGTGCGGTTGCTGCCTTATGATGTGCGCCGGCATTGAAAAAATATGCGGTAGTGCATGAAAAAAAGGTAGACAATAATGATGCGAGAATAAATCGATTATTCGTACCGTCAGACGTTTAAATGCTTCGAATAATTTTAAAACAACGAGGGAGTCCGTATGCGGGAAATTCGTTTTCACGGAAGAGGCGGCCAGGGAGCGGTGACATCCGCGGAACTCATCGCCATTGCGGCAATCAACAAAGGTGGCTTTGCGCAGGCGTTTCCGAGCTTCGGCCCCGAACGGCGGGGCGCGCCGGTTGTGGCGTTTTGCAGGGTGGATGATAAAAAAATCCATATCAGGGCGAAAGTGTACAATCCCGATGTGGTGGTGGTGCTCGATCCCGGCCTGGTGGATCTTTTAGATCCTACCGAGGGCATGAAGGAAGGGGGCATGCTCATCATTAACACGAAGAAATCGGCTGATCAAATCAAAGGCCTGAAGAATACGGCGATTAAAATCGCGACGGTTGATGCGAACAAAATCGCGCAGGAGGAGCTGGGCAGAGTCATCGTCAATACCACCATGATCGGCGCGTTTATCAAAGCGACGGGAATCATATCGGTTGATGATATCACCGAGCCGATGCTCGAGCGCTTCGGCGCCAAGCTCGGCGAGAGAAATATGAAGGCGCTTACGCGCGCCTTTCAAGAAGTCACGATAAAGGGATAATGCTATGGCGAAACCGATGGAAGAAATCACCTGGCAGGAACTTGAAATAGGTGCGGTTGTCACCGAAATCGGGAATTCCGTGCAGTACAGAACGGGCTCATGGCGTTCAGAGCGTCCCGTGGTGAAAAAGGAACAATGCATCAAATGCGGCGTGTGCTGGCTTTTTTGTCCCGACATGAGCATCATCCGTGCGCCGGAAGGCCATTTTACGGCAAATTTGAATTATTGCAAAGGGTGCGGCATTTGCGCGAAAGAATGCCCGGTGGGATGTATCACGATGCAACCGGAGGAGGCGTAAGATGAGCGGAATTGGCAAAGGAAGAAAAGGAATCGAAGTTTCCATCGCCATAGCAGATGCGGTGGTGCAGGCCGATGTTGATGTCATTGCCGCGTATCCCATTACGCCTCAGACGCATATTGTGGAACATCTGGCCGACATCGTGGCAAACGGCGAACTCGATGCGGAATTCGTCCCCGTTGAAAGCGAACATTCCGCGATGAGCGTCTGCTGCGGCTCGTCGGCAGTGGGTGCGCGCACTTTCACATCGACAAGTTCGCAGGGGCTTGCGCTGATGAGCGAGATATTTTTCATCGCCGCGGCGATGCGGCTTCCCATGGTGATGGCGCTGGCGAACCGGTCGCTTTCAAGTCCGCTTTCAATTTGGAACGACCACACCGATGTGATGATGGTCCGCGACGCGGGATGGATTCACTTTTTCGTGGAAAACGGCCAGGAAGCGTATGACGGCATTTTCAATGCGTTCCGGATGTCGGAAGATCCCGGCGTGATGCTTCCGGTGGCGGTGAATCTTGACGGTTTCATCATGACGCACATGATTGAGCCGGTTGAATATGCGGACAATGAATTGATAAAAAAATATCTTCCTGAATTCAAGATGAAAAACGCGCTGCATCCCGACAATCCCGTGTCGATGGGATGCTTCGCCATGCCGGAAATCTACACTGAAGCGCAGATGGTGCGCGAAGCCGGCATCAGAAACGCATATCCTGTAATTTTGAAAGCGTGGGAAGAGTGGGGAAAACTCACCGGGCGCTACTATAAGCCGATCGAAACGTATCGCACCGATGATGCCGAATACTGCATTGTGACGATGGGTTCATTCGGTGAAACAGCGATGGAAGTTGCGGATATGCTTCGCGAAGAAGGCGAGAAGGTCGGGGTGGTGAAGATTCGCCTCTGGAGGCCGTTCCCGCTTGATGAGTTTCGGAAAGCCGTACTGGGTAAACAATCCCTGATAGTACTTGACCGCGCCATCAGCTTCGGTGCGCAGGGCGGCCCGGTGGCGATGGAACTCCGCTCCGCGCTGTATGGCCAGAAGGGCGCTCCCGCGGTGGTGAACTACGTTGCGGGATTGGCAGGGCGCGACGTGGCGCGCAAGGATTTCAGAAATATTATTCTGGAAGGAAAGAAAAAGGCCCAGTCGGGGCAGACCGACGGCTTTACTCTGTACGGCTTGAGAGGATAAGGAGAAACCTATGGATAGATATTCTGTATTTTCCGCCAGGCTTGTCGATCAGACCGAATACATGGCGCCGGGACACCGGGCGTGTCAGGGATGCGCCGAGGTGCTGGCGGTGCGTCTTATTTTAAAGGCGCTCGGCCGCGACACCATCATGGCGATGTCCACCGGTTGCATGGAAATCATTTCATCGCCGCTGCCTCTGACATCATGGCGAATTCCGTGGATACATAACGCGTTTGAAAACTCTTCCGCGGTTATTTCGGGCTGCGAGTCCGGAATGAAGGCGATGATGCGCAAAGGTAAATTGCCGCAGAAGAAAATAAATTTCGTTGCGATGGGCGGCGATGGCGCGACGGCTGATATCGGCATGGGGCCGCTTTCGGGGGCGCTTGAGCGCGGCCACGATTTTCTCTACGTGTGCCTCGATAATGAAGCATATATGAACACGGGTATTCAGCGTTCGAGTTCAACTCCGTACGGCGCAAGCACCACCACAAGCCCCGCGGGGAAGGTGAGCATCGGTCAGCAAACCCAGAAAAAGAACATGGCGCAGATTGCGGTGGCGCACAATATTCCCTATGTCGCAACTGCGTGCACAAGCTACCCTTTCGACCTTATGGACAAGGTGAAAAAAGCGGCGGATACGAAAGGTGCGGCGTACCTCCACGTACTTTCGGTATGTCCCACCGGCTGGAGAATCTCCCCGGAAGAAGCGATTAAATACGGGCGGCTTGCGGTGGAATCGGGCATGTTTCCGCTCTACGAAGTTGTGGACGGGAAATATCGCCTCACCTACAAACCGCCGGTGATGATACCCGTGAAGGAATATCTCTCCGGCCAGGGCCGCTATCGCCATCTCACCGATAAAGAATTTGCGAAAATTGAAGAGATGGCCAGAAAGGATTATGAAAAAATCCTCAGATTGAGCGAAGGAGCCTGAGTATGGAAATACAGCTTGCTAAAGTCGATGAAATCATCGGACGGTACGAAAAGTCGGAAGAATCCATCCTTGGCATACTGCAGGATTTCCAGCGGGAATTCCGGTATGTTCCCGAAGAAGGAATGAAGCGGCTTGCTGAGATACTCAATGTTCCCGAAAGCCGCATTTACGCCATGGGAACATTCTATAAAGCGCTCTCGCTTGAGCCGCGGGGCAAGCATACGGTGAAGGTGTGCATGGGAACTGCCTGCCACCTCAAGGGCGCCAATCAGATACTCGAAGCCATTGAGCGGGGTTTTAGCGTGAAAAGAAATCACACTACCAAAGATATGCTCTATACAATCGAAAGCGTCAACTGCGTTGGCGCGTGCGCGATGGCGCCGGTGGTCGTGGTCGATGAGGACTATCACGGCCATGCCCGTTCGTCGAAAGTCGTCGATATACTGAAGAAATACAATTAGAGGTGCGGCAGATGGCGACAATTCAATCAGCGGAACAGCTTGAAAAAACACGGGAAACGCTCCGTGCGAACGTGAAGCACGACCTGCCCAGTGTGCTGGTGTGTTTCGGAACCGGATGTCAGGCGAACGGTTCGCGCGATGTTGCCGCGGCGTTCGAAGAAGAAATCAAAAAACAGGGCCTCGCCGTCAATGTGTCAATCGGCCTGAAGACGACCGGCTGCCATGGGTACTGCGAAAACGGACCGCTTGTGGTGCTTCGCCCGCAGGATGTGCTGTATTTGAAAGTGAAACCAAAGGATGTGCCGGAAATCGTTGAGAAATCCATTAAAGAAGGTGCGGTCATCGAGCGGCTCGTCTATAAAGATGTGCATACGAAGGCGGCGGTCGCGAAGTACCATGAAATTCCTTTTTACGCGTATCAGAAGCGCATCGCGCTTCGCAATATCGGTTCCATCGATCCCTGCGCTATCGAAGATTATCTCATCAGCGATGGCTATAAGGCGCTGGCGAAAGCACTCACCATGGACCCTGAAGCCATCATTAAAGAAATTGAAGAGTCCGGCCTTCGCGGGCGCGGGGGCGGGGGCTTTCCCGCTGGCAGAAAATGGCGCTCCTGTCGCGCCGTCGAGTCCGATGTGCGCTATGTGATGTGCAATGGCGACGAAGGAGACCCCGGTGCGTTTATGGACCGTTCCATCATGGAGGGCGACCCGCACTCGGTGATTGAAGGCATGATTATCGGAGCGTATGCCGTGGGTGCGCATCAGGGATATATTTATGTGCGCGATGAATATCCTCTGGCGGTGAAGAATCTTCAAATTGCAATCGATGCCGCGCGGAAGATGGGCTTTCTGGGAAAAAATATACTCGGTTCGGGATTCGATTTCGATATCAAAATCAGCCGCGGCGGCGGCGCGTTCGTCTGCGGCGAGTCGTCCGCCCTCATGCGCTCGCTTGAAGGTAAAGTAGGCGAGCCGCGCGCGAAATACATCCGCTCCGTGGAGAAGGGGCTTTACGATAAGCCATCAGTGCTCAACAACGTGGAAACCTGGAACAATGTGCCGGTCATCATCCTGAACGGTGCAAAGTGGTATGCCTCCATGGGTACCGAAGGCTCAAAGGGCACGAAGGTGTTTTCGCTGGTAGGAAAGGTGAACAACACCGGGCTTGTGGAAGTACCGATGGGCATTACCATAAAGGAACTCGTGGAGAAGATCGGCGGAGGGGTGCTTGGAGGCAAAGCGTTTAAAGCGGTGCAGACGGGAGGGCCTTCAGGCGGATGCATTCCCAAAGAGCTTGCCGATCTTCCCATCGACTTCGACAGCCTCACCCAGGCCGGTTCAATGATGGGTTCCGGCGGCATTATCGTGATGGACGAAAACACCTGCATGGTTGATGTGGCGCGGTATTTCATCAGTTTTCTCGTGGAAGAGTCGTGCGGGAAATGCGTTCCATGCCGCGATGGCCTTCCCCGGATGCTCGGCATACTCAATGCCATCACCGAAGGAAAAGGGAAGGAGGAGGATATCGATACGCTCTATGAGCTGTGCGATGTTCTCTCGTGGGGCGCGCTCTGCGGCCTGGGAACTTCCGCGGCAAATCCTGTGCTTTCAACATTAAAGTATTTTAAAGACGAATATCTGGCGCATATCCGCGATAAGAAATGCCCTGCGGGCGTGTGCAAATCGCTCATTACCTACAGAATCAGCGCCGAAAAATGCACGGGCTGCATGCTCTGCGCGAAGAACTGCCCGCAGCAATGCATCACGGGCGAGAAGAAGCAGCCGCATGTGATTGACGAATCGAAATGCATCAAATGCGGCATCTGCTATGATGTATGTAAATTCGATGCAGTGATGATACTCTGAGGGATACAGCCATGAAAAAAGTGAAAATCGTCATAAACGGAAAAACGGTGGAAGGAATTCAGGATCAGAGCGTGCTCTCGCTTGCTCGCGAGAACGGCATCTATATCCCCTCATTGTGCTTCAGTCCGGAAGTGCATTCAAGCGGCGGTTCATGCCGCGTGTGTTTGGCCGAAGTGCATCAGGGCAAGAGCATGCGCGTGGTGACATCGTGCAATTATCCCGTGAGGGAGGGCATTGAAGTCAAAACCGATACGGACTTCGTGCGCAAAATTCGAAAGGGCGTGCTTGAACTTCTGCTCTGCCGCGCACCCGAATCCGAAGAAATAAAAGAGCTGGCGGCGAAGGACGGCATCACACAGCCGCGATTTTTCACCGACGGGCCGGAAGTGCACCTCAAAAACTGCATTGCCTGCAGCCTCTGTACGCAGGTTTGTGAGGATGTTGTGGGAGTCTCAGCCATTTCCATGATCAAGCGCGGAAGGGAAAAGGAGCCGGCGGCGCCGTTTTTGAAGGCAAGCAATACCTGCATCGGATGCGGCGCCTGCGCGTACGCGTGCCCCACCGGCGCCATCGAAATGAAAGATACGCCGGAAACACGCACCATCTGGGGAAAGACATTCCCAATGATTACATGCAGCGTGTGCGGAACGCCGTTTATCCCGAAAGATCAGGCCGAGTGGATCATCAGGACAACCGGGAAGGACCGCGCCTTTTTCGAGAAATGCCCCACGCACAGGTAATGAGAAATCACAAGCAAGATCGAAAAACGGCTCTGCGCGTGCGAGCCGTTTTTTGTTTGTGCGCCCTTACCGTCTGATTATAATTCTCGCTTCATCCGAAAATACCTTTGTATGACGTTTTTAGTATAAAGTGTTTGCAGATATTTCCTTAATCCTATTTTTATTTTCTTGCGAAATATGATTGACATCAATGCAATTACATGATACTTTTCGATTATACGATTATAATTATAATTTTGATTGTGAAGTATGAGCATAAGGTCGAGTTTGTTATCGTGGGCGGCTATGCGCTTGCGTTCCATGGCGCACCCCGATATACCGGTGATTTAATACATTACTATGGACAGAAGAAAAATTTCTCATATAATAAAAAAGAATCTTTTCGAAGAAACTGATGACAATTATGTTCATGCTTCCCCCGCTGAACGGTTTGCTATGGTGTGGAGTATAACAAAGGATGCATGGATTTTCGCGAGGAATACCGATGTTGAACGAAGATTACAGAGACATGTTACAGCTTTTGTTAGAAGAGGAAGTTAAATTTATTATAGTAGGCGCCTATGCCCTTGCAGCGCATGGTTACCCTCGGGCAACTGGTGATATGGATATATGGATAAAGCCCGATAGGGAGAACGCTAAAAAGGTGATTAAAGTACTGAAAAGGTTCGGAAGTCCGATGGGTTCACTCACGGCCGAAGATTTAATGGTGAAGGGGACGATTTTTCAAATTGGTGTTGTGCCTCGAAGAATAGATATTATTACAGCCATCAGTGGTGTTGAATTCGAAGATGCGTGGCTTGATTGTATGATGATTGATATCGAAAATTTTCATATTCCCGTCCTTTCGCTTGAGAAACTTATTATCAATAAAGAAGCAACCGGCAGAGAAAAAGATAAGCTCGATGCAAAGAATTTAAAAGAAAAGAAAAATTACTAAATTATCTCGTTTCGTGAAAATGAAAAAAACTTATAGAATGTGCATAAAGTCGAGTTTATTCTGGTTTGAACAAACGCAAAAAAATGCAGGCCACGAGGGACTCGAACCCCCAACCTACGGTTTTGGAGACCGTTGCTCTACCAATTGAGCTAGTGACCTGTATAATTCCAGAAAAAGAGAAAGGCGGAAATTGTCAAGATTTTTTACAAAACGCGTTTCCAGTCATTTTTTAAGCATGACCTTCCGCCAATTACATTATTCGAAATGATGTCTTCAATCGAGAGGGACGACGAGTGTCGCGTAGGTCTTCTTGTCATCGCTGGTCATGGAAAAATTGCGATAGTCAATATTCACGCTTTTAAGAAGCACAACGACCATTGATAGCCCCAGTCCCATACCCTCCGCCGCAGGGTCGGGATTTTCGAGATAGAATTCTGCGATACTGTCGTATTGCGCCGATTTTTCAATCCTCTCATGTATTCTTTCAAGGTCTTTTTGCTGAAGGGGGATATTGTTGATGACTCGCACGATGAGGCGGTTATTCTCGACATGAAAATGGATCCGGGTGGATAATTTCTTTCCCTTTGCCTTAATGCCGTATTCCAGGAGAGCTTCTTCATTTAATATGGTACGAAGTTTCTCCACCACCTCCATTACATCATCGGGATTATCGATTTTTCCTTCATCCAAAAGAATTTTCTTGGCATTTGCCTTTGTAGAGTTGGCAATGAGTTCCTTGATGCTCGAGAAAACGGCGGTGAAAATTTCCTCTTTCTGATATTTTTCGAGTATTTTTGCCAGTACGAACTTGATTTTTTCTTCGGTATCTTCCAGGAGTGCATACGTTACAATTACGATTTCGTTCTGTTTCCGTATCGCGTCATGAAGCGCGTTATTGATGTTCTGTTTTTCCCCTGGCATGGTGCCCGAAACCTTCTTTTACGTGCTTGTGTGCTTGTGTCCCTTATAATGTTTTTCGGTATCCATGTCAAAATAATTATTGATAATTTTGATGGAAAATATATGCACTACCATAATCATTGGCGTTTGATGGGCTTTGGTGTTTATATACCATTTTGCGGAGGAACGGCGTGGAAAACCTCATTCCCTCAACAGCTGCAATTGTAGGGCTTACAGCGCTCGGCGCGACATGCGGATTGCTTCTTTCTTTTGCAAAGCAGAAATTGTCTGTCCAGCGCGATCCGCGCTTCGAGGCGGTTTTGGATTCACTTCCTGGCGCTAACTGCGGTGCATGTGGAATGCCCGGATGTTCGGGTTATGCGGCAAAAATTGTGGAGGGGCAGGTCGAAATCAACCTTTGTACGGTTGGTGGCGCGGATGCGGTAAAAAAGATATCTGAAATCATGGGTGTCGAGGCAAAAGAGGTGAAATCGCTCGTGGCACGGGTGGGCTGTCAGGGTGCGAAGAACGTCACGCGTACGAATTTTATCTATCATGGGCCTATAAGCTGCACGGCTGCCCAGCAGGTGATGGGAGGATTCAAAACCTGCCAGTACGGCTGTCTGGGACTTGGCGATTGCACAAGGGTATGCCCCTTTGATGCGATTCATATGGATGAAGAAAAAGGACTGCCGGTAGTCGATTTTGAAAAATGCACCGGCTGCGGCAATTGCGTCAAAGAATGTCCGCGGAACATCATTCAGCTTGTAGAGAAGAAATTCGATGTCTATGTAATGTGCAAAAGCCAGGATAAAGCTCCCGTAATGAAGCTTGCCTGCGACGTGGGGTGCATTGCCTGCATGCGTTGCGTGAAAGCCTGCAAGGAAGTGTTTAAGGACAATCCCGCCGTCGAAACGGCGATTCAGGTGGTAAATTTCCTTGCGGTAATCGATTATGATACATGCATCAACTGCGGCAAATGCGCGGAAGTCTGTCCAAAAAATGTGATCAATCCCGTGAAATCTGCGGTGGAGGCGTGATGAAACCGCTCCATGAAATGACAGGCGTGGAGAAGGCTGCCGCGCTGATGGTGGCGCTAGGGCCCGAAGTGGCCACCGAAGTCATCAAACATTTAGATGAAGCGAGCGTCAATAGACTGGCGGCGGAAATCGCAAAGATTCAGAAACTCACCGCAGAAGAAAAGGAAGACCTCATCGGTGAATTTATGATTGAGCTGAAAAAACAGCGCGGGGTATCGTTTGGAGGCGAAAATGTTGCCAGAGAGCTCATCGCGGCGGCACTCGGTGAGGAAAAGGCCAGGGAGGTTTTCAATAAACTCTCTCAAAAGGATCTCGAAAAAGGATTTGAATTTTTAAATGATGTCGATGCCGAACTCATCGTGACCTTTCTGGCGGATGAACATCCCCAAACAATCACCGTGACGCTTGCGCATATCCCCCCAAAAAAAGCCGCCGAAGTGCTGAAAAAACTCGAGCCGAACATGGCGCGCGAAGTGGCGAAGCGCATGGCAAAAATGGACAAGACCACGCCGGAAGCGGTGGTGGAAATAGCCCGGGTGCTTCGGCGCAAGTATGACAAATACAAAGCGGGTCCGGGCTTTGAGAGCACCGGCGGGGTTGATACTCTCGTTTCAATTTTAAATTACATGAGCGGCGATCAGGAAAAATCGCTCATGGATTATTTCGAAAAAAACCTTCCCGATGTGGCCCGCGATATCCGCGATAAAATCTATACGTTCGACCACGTCCTTAATCTTGATAACCGGGAAATGCGCATTCTCATTGATGAGATTGATGATGATACAACCATCGCGCGCGCGCTCAAAGGCGCCGGCGATGCCATCAGAATAAAATTCTTCCGCAACATGAGCCGCAACCGCGCAACGGATATTCTTTCCGATATGGATGCAATGGGGCCGATTCGGGTTTCAGAAATTCAGGGCGCGCGCGACATGATTGTGAGCGTAATGAAAAACCTCAACGATGCGGGAGTGATTACAATAAAGAAAGAGAAGGAAGAGTTTATTGAATGATTTTCTTTGTGTCTAAAAAAATTTATGTAAATTGATTATCTTTTAGCGGTACTTATAACAAACAAAGAAACCTCAAAACGACTAAATCAATATTTTTTGCCGTATTGTTTCATCAGGTATGATTGGTGACCGTAAGGCATAGATGTCCCTTCCCTGGATAAGACGGTTTTAAAAAACGTGGATTTTTTAGTGGTTTTAACGGGCGAATTCAGCGGCAAGTAGCGCCGGGTCGCTCGGTAATCCCCACCAGATGTGATAAACGGTAGCTTCTTCTATACATTTATCATAAATTGCACAGCTTTTGTAGGGATAACTCTCCACTTCCTCATCATACTCACCCTTCTCAATGCGCTCCACCAGGGCGGGCAGATATTCCAGCACCGCAATCGCGATCACATGCGAAATCGACCTCCTGAAAAACCTCCGCATATCATTAAAATAATCATACTCGCGTTCAAGGATTTTTATCTTCACACGGAATTTCGGTATTGGCACCCCTTCTACATCGAAGCGCTTCTGATATTCAATCCTTCCATGCTCCCGTTCGTACTTTGCATGATGCCGCATTGCATAGCGTATCACCGCAATGATTAAATCAATCATCGCATATCCGGTCTTCATCTCGGCTTCTTTGAGCAGCAATAACACTTCCCTGGTCATCATGTAGCTTGTCCGTATCATCATTTAGCCTCCATGCAGAATAGGTTTTATCGAAAGTGCGGCAATAAAACACTACATATGTATAGTATTATTGCAAGCAAAATAATGTATCGCCTCTTACAAAATTTAAAAAAGTGCGAAAACTATTGACAAATAACACAAATAAATAAAATATAACACAAAATTTTATTATTCAAGGAGAAGTAACATGATAAGAATAATTGCTTTGCTGCTAATATCCCTTCTATCTCTTCCGGCTCTTGCAGATGACGACACAATGGTTTTATCTGATATTATTATCACCGACACGCAATTATACCCCGGCGCATATCAGACAATAAAAACTGAAAAAATAAAAGAAAGCGGTGCGACTGATTTAGTGAGTGTCATAAAAAATGCTGTGCCTTCTTTTTACAGTCCCTCGAATCGGCCAATGGGCTATGGAGTCGCGCGAAGCGGCTCGGCCACCATGTCCATTCGCGGCATTGGAAAATCTGGATGGGGGCCTACCACCGGCATACCTGTATTATACAATGGCATGGATACCACCATGGGAATTATGGGCCATCCGGTAGCAGATGTGCTCACTATGAAGAATGTAGAACAGATTGAGGTGCTCATAGGTCCCCAGCCGGTGCTTTTCGGTTCATCGGCCATGGGCGGTGTGATTAATATTATCACGAAAAAGCAGACGCAGGATGGATTCACAACTGACCTTCAGGCTTCTTACGGCATGTGGAATACCACCGAAGACTATCTTTATCACAGGGGGAAGCTCGGTGCGCTTGATTACAGCATTGGCTATCAGTTTCAGCACAGCGATGGCGATTGGCAGCAGACGTTCAATGGGAAAGAGTTTACTTCGCAGTTCACCCAGCACAGCGGAAACGTCCATGCGGGGTATGCGCTTTCAAAGAGCTGGTACTTTTCAATCGACAGCTTTGGTATCAAGCAAACTATTCACGATCCGGGCCCCAGCGGTATTTCTGCGCTCGCGCCCGCGCCGCTTACCAATCAGCTCAATTTACTTGAGGAGTTTACCATTCAGCGCGGGGGCGTGGCAGCGAAGCTTTCGCACGATTACCGGATTTTCAGCGGGTCGCTTCAGGCAGAGGGAAATTTTGGCCATCATGAATCAATACGGACGAATACGGGGAATGATATCTTTGAGTCGGATGATAAAAGTTATGCGCTTCGTTTGAAGGAAAGTATCCGTCCATGGGAAGGGGGGACCGTCATCGCAGGAGCAGAATGGCGCCGATGGGGAGGGAGCGCGAAAAATGTTTCGACGGGAGCGTATTATATTGATGATGAATTCATTCATGACACCTCAGGCTACGGCTTGCTTCAACAGAGTTTCTTGAAGGACATGATCAGCATAAGTGGCGGTGCGCGTTATACGCACAATTCTGAATATGGGGGCTTTACTGCCTGGCAGGCAGGCGCGGCCGTTCGCCCTCTGGATAAAACGAAAATATATTCAAATATCGCGAAGGGATTTAAACTTCCGGATATCCGCCAGTACTTCGTGAAAATGTTCCCCGCCACAAATACGATTCTGGAGACGGGGACCGACCTTGCGCCCGAAACCTACACGAGCATTGAGGCGGGTATTTCACAGGAGCTTTTTGAGAGGGTCACTCTGAAATGTGCCGGCTTCAGGATTTATTCAAAGGATCAATTCGTATATCAGAATAACGCCTGGACGAATGCGCCCGATTTCACCTACAATGGCGCTGAGGCCGGTGTGAGTGTGAAAGCATTTGAATGGCTTTCTGTCAATGCTGGTTATTCCTATATCGCGAACGAGCAAGACGATGTGTATCTTGCGTATGTGCCGAAGCATAGGCTCATCGGCGGTTTTGTGTTCGGCATGGCCGGAGTGCGGCTGGAGATGAATGGAGAATACGTCAACGGTCTCTATGCTGATACCGCCGGGCAAAAGGAATTTGATGCCTACTTTGTCGCAAATGCGCGAGTTTCCTATACGCTGTGGCAGAAATACACCGCCTTTGCGAATTTCTACAATATCACCGACAGGGAGTATTCCACCTTTGCGGTGTTAGTGCCGCCGCTTGGAAATTCGTATTGTGAATATCCTATGCCCGGATTCCATTTTGTCGCGGGGCTTTCCGCGACGTTGTAAGATTAATCGGCATGTGTCACATGTGAAAGGGGTGCGGCACATCCGTGCCCTTTCTTATAGCAAAATGTTTTCGAAATGTTTTTTTGCATCGCGGCTTTTCGGCGAACCATCATACACAATGCATCCGCCATCGAGCACAATCACGCGCTGCGCGAGCGATTCCACCGCGTGGCGTGAGTGGGTGGCAAACAGCATGGCAATTGTGTGCGAGGTGAGGATATCAAGCACCGCGCGGGATGATGGCTTATCCAGGCTTGCCAGCGGCTCATCGAGCAGAAGAAGCGCAGGTTTTTTTGCCAGCACCGAGGCGAGCGCAGCGCGTTTCATCTGCCCGCTTGAAAGAAAAAGCGGATTGTGATTGAAATATGCGTCGAGATTTACGTGACGCAGATACTGCATTGCCTGCTCTTTTCGTTCTTCTTTGGTTCCTTCCCTGATGCTCAGCATCACATCGTTGAGACAATCAGGCATGATGAACTGATATTCCACCTGCGAAAAGAGCATGCCGACATTTTTGCGAAGTGCCGATTTTGTGGTGCGGGAAAGCGCAATGCCCTCCAGGGAAATACTGCCCTTTGACGGAAGGAGAAGCGCGCCTAAAAGATACAGCAATGTCGATTTCCCCGAGCCGTTATTACCAATGAGTGCGATTTTTTCACCGTGTTCAATGGTGAATGAAATATCCGAAAGCGCGGCAGTTCCATCCGGATAGATATACGAAACGTGGTGAATTGATGCAAGCGGCATATAGTTCCTCAAGCGTGCAGAATGATGTAAAGCGATGCGATGATGATAACGAGAAGTACGAGCGTTCGGTCGAATGACGACTCAGAAAAAAATATCTCGGGTTCGGATATTTCAGCGACAGAGCGCGAGAGAAAACCATTGCGGTACAGATGCATGGCGCGAAACTGATTGTAGAGCATCGCAATTGAATAATATTTAGGAATGTAATATTTTTCCTTTGACGCGAGATTCAGCCGGGAGGAGAGCTGAAAGATGATCATCGTATTCAGCCGAAACAGGTAATGGAATGTCCGAAGAAAAATGAGCAGAAAAATGCCGGCTGTATGAGGGAGCGCATGCGCCAGCCATTTTACCGCTTCCGTGCCGATGAAGAATCGCGCGCTTATGACAATGCTGCCGGTGCAGAAAATTTTAATTGCGGTTACGGCTATCTGATGATACTCGCGCGGCTGTGAGGATGAGAGAAATTGCATGCCTGCGATGGTGATGATGAAAGGTACGAGTATCAGAACGCGCGTGCGATGAAATCCGGGAATTCGATAAATGAACATCGCGCACAGAAAAAGACAGGAGGCGGTGTGCAAAATCGACATCTGTGATGGAATAGCGCAAAAGAGAAACGCCAGAATCGCAGTTAATAGCTTTGCCATCAGAAACGCGTTCATGAGCGAATCGCCTCAATGAAATTCAGCTTCGGTTGATCGATATAGCGTGCCATGGTAAAACCGGTTTGGGTAAAAAGCGTTTCAAGCTCTTCGCGGTTCGGCATCACGTCGTGGCGCACCGGCGCGTCCAGACCCCGATGAAATGCGTTGAGGCTTTGTGTGTCGGAAAGATGAAAGATGTAGAGCCTTCCATTGGTTTTGAGAAGATGATGGCATTGCAATAGTGCGGCGCGTTTATCTTCGATATGGGGAAACACTGCGAACATGAGTATCGCATCAACGCTTGCACGGGGAATATCGGCCGATTCAAGCGGTGCGGCAATGTAGCGTATGTCATCGCCATGGCGCTTTTTTGCTTCCTCAATCATTTTATCCGAGGCATCCACTGCAATGATATGTCCTTTATGGCCGATGCGCTCGCGAATCAGCGGAAAAAGAACCCCTGTTCCGCATCCGGCATCAAGCACCGTTGCGTTGGGTTCAAGCGCGATCAGGGAAAATGCGTCGCGAAGCTTCATGAATCGTTTCTCGTCATTGCCGGCGATGTCATCCCAGCGCGCGCTTATTTCATTGAAATAAGCAATTTTTTCTTTGTATGAGCGTTCCATCGTTAGTGTGCATTCCTTTGCAGGATTCTTGCAATGCCCTGGATTGCAATTGGAGTTATTATCAGCAGTAGTATGATGCCGGGGAAACTTTTTATGATGTCAAACAATGTAAACAGCACCGGTGAAATATTGAAGAGCGGCATCACGTGAGCCATGATACCATAGAGGATTACCCTGTCGACAGCTATTGCGATTGCGACGATAAAAAAAGCAGGTATGCGGGAATGATGACGCAGAAGTGATATGATGCCGCAAAAGAGTGCTAATTCCGCCATCATCACTACTGCCATCGGCGGATAGAGCGGGGGCATGCCGGTGAGAAAAGCGGAGGCAAGGGGGGTAATTGCTCCGGTGCCAGTCGCCATGCGCGGTGAAAGAAAAAATGAACCGGCTGCCAGCGGTATGAACATCGGTAAGAACACCGACCCAAGCCCCATCAGATGAAAGAGCACCGGGAATATGACGCCGCAGGCGACGATAACCGCGGCAGTGATGATCTGCGATATGGATTGCTCTTCATGCATAAAATAATTACAAAAAAGTATTCTTCTGGTAACACATTTTTATGAATAGTTTTTTGCAAGTAATATTTTATTAAAAAATTTATGGATAATGCATTCCCATGGATTCTTTAACTGCAGGCAATATTATACTGTGAGGGGATATTGCTTTCCTTAGGGATGATGTTTTCAGTGCTTTCGGTTTTTTACATGCCACGATGCAAATACTATTCGTTCCTGAAAGCTGTTGCCGCCGTGTGAGTAGCGCGGCTCGCTTTTCTGTGCATACTGCTGATGTTCAATGAAACCGTGATCGTTCATTATGATGATATCGCGCTGTGAAGCGACAGAGTTTAAAAGCGGCACAATCGTTTGCTCGCAGAAAAGTGAAAGTTCAAGCGCAATGCTTCCCGTGCTCTGTGAAGTTCCATGTATCTTTTCATCCAGAAGTCCGATTGAAAGAATAATCGCAGTATCGGGATTGGCTTCCAGAAGTGAGATGAGCTCCTCCCGTTTGTACTCGCGCTCGGCTGCAGACAAAAATATGTATCTGGTTTCCAGATATTCAAATTCGATTCCGTTTACAAGCTCAATGTGCGGAAACAGCGCTTCCCTGAAAGCCTGGGTGTCCGAGGGTAGGGGCGCCAGGTAAAACGAATCGTTTTTATGTTTCCATCCGCTTCTTTCAAAAAACGGCAACACAGCTAAAAAGATATCGTAGCGCATTGCGTCGAAAAGGAGTATCAGCGGAGAATGTACGTTGTGAATGAAATCGTGAAGCGCTGAAATCTTTGCAGTTGCATCGTTTTCCCAGTCGGCAATTTTTGCGGCAAAAAGATGCGCGCAGGTATTTTCTGTTTCCTGCTTTAGCGCGAGCGCGGAGGATGCAATTCTGTCGGTGGCAATATTCTGATTTATTGATATCTGATGTATCCGCTCTGCAAGATACATCGTTTCGAATGCCCATCGGAACACCGCGCCGCTGAATTCATCGCTGCGTGCCGATTCACGCAAATAATTTTTTTGTGCGGCTTTAAGCCTGATGATGAAAGAGAGTAATTCCCCGTGAATTGAGTCATCCGCTTTGAAAAGCGATTCATGCTTTGATGAAAACGTAACAATGTTATTTAATAACCTCGCAGCGATGTCGGTTCTGATTGAGGGAAAGCCCCTGGAAGCGTTGTAGATTTCAGCGATTTTTTCGTTTGAAGCATTATCGAGATCAAGTGCGGCAATCACTTCGGAAAGTTCTCCTGTATCAAAAAGCTCTTCCCAGTTTGTATCGGAAGAAATGAAATCGCTGTGGTTTTCGAGAAATTGCCGGATAGCTTTTCCGGTTATTTCCACATGCAAAAGCTTTGATATGAGTGCGATGGCTTTATCCTCATCCGCTTCAAATGAAATGTAGAAGAGTGCAAGCGCTTTCAAAATGATATCGTCGCTTTTCCCCGGAAATTCCTTTCGTAACGCATCCATCGCAATATCGGGAAGCAAAGTTTTCCGGAATGCCGGGTCGGTGCTGGTGATGTAAAATATTATTTCTCTATCGTGAGGCAGATCGCGGTCGAGCCATTCTGAAAAAATGCGGACGAAATCGGCTTTTCCGCCGCGGCGCCCCTCAAAGAGATGCACGAGTTCATCGATATTTTTTTCAATAACCTGCGTATTCGTTGAAAGCGCGCGGTTGCACAGAAGTGCACTTTCGCGGGTTACTATCCGGAGCAGATCTGTTTCGGATGTTGCTGCCGGATCCGTTTCATAAAAGGATTTCAGCGCATCGCGCTTATCCTTTTCGCCGGATGAGAGAAGTAAACCGCAGAAGCTGGAAATTTTCGCGGCAATGTCATCCGATTTCAACGCGGCGAAATATTCCGCAATGCCGCGATGGATCATCGAACGGATTTTTTCCGGCGTTATTCCTGTATCGGAGCGCTTCAGCCTGCATTCGCAGTACGGCTTTTCGTTGAGCTCTTTTTGAATCGGGCGCCGGCAGAGTGCCGCATTGAGTTCGGAAAGCGTCCTTTCGATAACGACAATGTCATTCTCAACCGCGATCGGTTCGATGAGATGAAGATTTGCCAGTACGCGATATGCGGGGGTGAGGCGCAAAGCTTCGTATTCGGCCAGAGCGTTTGGCGGATGTATGCGGAGGTGTTCTGCCTGATATGCGCGCTTGTACTCTTCGCGAAAAGCTAAAAAATTCTGTATGAACGATTCCGCCATGCCGCCTGCAACAAGCGCGTCGATATCTCGAATGCGTTCGAGAAGGCGCATCACCTCGTTTTTCAGTTCCTCGGATTCGCCAAGATGAAGTTCGGGTGATGTGATGTAGTTATACATGTACACAATCTGATCGGCATCAACATTGACAAAGTGTTCGAAACGTTTGGCAACCGCCAGGTCGTTCTCGATGCTGATGCCTTCTGGCAGTGCCTCGATGAGTTGATTGAGGCCGTCTTTTGCGCTCCTGCCTGTTTTTATGTTCTTTAAAAAGAAAAGTAGCATTTGAAGCGAACTTCTGATGGTGGATAATGGATTTTTCGCAAAAACAGGCAATCGCTCCAATGCATTCAGCTTTTCAAGGAGTTCGGAAATGCGGTCTTCTTCGAGCCTTTTAAATGTGACCAGCCTGTCCCATACCGCTTCCTGCGCCTGAAGATGGATGTTTTTAGGTTTGAGGCCTTCCGCAAATGTTCCGAGAAGGTGATATTTCTCAACGAAAAGCGCGGAAAGCTCTTCTCCCGGAAGAATTTCGTCAGCTGATTGTATGGTGCGAAGATCGAGCGATGAGGGACGAAGGGTTCGGCCGGCGCGCTTGAGGGTTAAGTATCCCGCCGCGGTCAGAAAAAAAAGATAGAGGCAGAAAAGGTCTTTTTGAATGCCGTATTTTCCTTTCCGAAACTGAAAGTATAATTCCTCGAAAGGAAATGCGGCACTATCAATTGAAGTGAGCAAATCCTTTAAAAAAGAGTTTTTAGAAGGATCAGGGGATATTTTATATTGGCTTTGCACAATTGCCAGCAGGCCGCTATTTTTGAGTATGGAATCCACAGCGTTTTTTAAAAGCCGGCTTCCTTCAAAATTGAAATCGATTTCGCTTTTTTCGCTGAACAGCATAATGATTTGATGATATGTTTCCGGGGAAGAGATTGGAACGGTCGGCATTATTTTTGAATGTGCAGAAAAAATGCGCTTCAATGAATCGCGCGTGAACAGCTCCACCGTTTTATCGAAACTGTTTGTGAAAAGAAGATCGTGCTGTTTCACCGCCCCGTCAGCAAAAGAAAAAACAGAACCCTCTGCGTAGAGCGATTTTATGATACGCGTACCATCTTTCTTTGATTCTTCTATCCGTTCGCGCACTGACTTGTCTTCCGGAAGCATGGTTTCGTTTTCCGCAACGCGCAGCCGTGCAAAGTGCCCTTTAAGGACTTGCTGCTCCCGATTGTCTGCCTCGCGTGGCTGCCAGAAAAAAACAGAATCGCAAAATGGCGGCGTGATGGATGCGCATATTTCCCGGAAGCGCTCGCGCTCATCTCTTTTCTGGGAAGGGAAGCCGATGATAATCGCGAAATCAGATTCGCTTCGTGCGAGTTTGAATTTAAGTGCATCGATATCCTGATTCGAAAAAGCGGAAGGATCTTTCAAGAATATCATACCTTCACGCATTGTGTTTTCAAACTGAAACCTTGCAGAGCGTTCAGAACTTTTTATTTCTCCGAGGGGAATTTCTTCGTCGCGCAGGCGCGAGATAAAAAACCACAGCGCCTGCTTTTCGGCATTCGGAACAGTTTGCAGAAACTGCTGCGCTGTTTTTTCAAACCTGTTGAGCGGACTTTCCTCGCCTGTTAGATAAAACCTGTCTTCAAGAGGAGTTGCGCCGCGCTCGCATCGAAGAAATGGCCAGATTTGCTCAAGGCCTTTCAGAATTTTTTCGCGCATGAACGTGTAGTTGATCGCGGGATCGATTTGAAAGCGGTTTTCCACCAGAAGGTTCGCCAGTTCAAGCGCGGAAGGCGACTTCTTATCGGGAAGAATCTGATGAAGAACAATCAGCTTCGCCGCCCTGAGGGCGACGGAGACATCGTTTTCCTTTTTAAAGTGCGATGCGGCAGCCCGTTCAATGGCATTGAAGATAACGCTCACCATGCGATTGTATTGCACGCTTTCCTGAAGATTGTTTCTGAAGTGGTCGAATATCCTGTCGGGCAGAAGAAGCGTATTGGCAGAATCACCGAGCATGCCTGAAATGCCGCGATTTGAATCTCCCGCAATTTCTGTTACGATAAAATCAACAAGGCCCCGTGCTTTTGAAAAAAGCCCTGCAATGCTTTCGAGCATCGCAAAAGTGGCGGGGTGAATGGGATAGATTGCTCTGAATTCTTCCCTGGAAATTTTCAATTGCGGGAATGCATCGAGAAGCAGCGCGTGTATTTCGTCTATCACGCGAAATGCATGTTCCTTTTTTTTCAGAAGGCGCTTTTCAACGAGTTCGCGCAGGTGAAACGCGGTAAGATTTATCCGAACGGGGTAGCGGTCTTTGACGCGGTTCAAGCCCTCTGCGGTGATATCGGCCACCTCTTCAATGGCTTCCTGCATGGAAAAGAGCGCCCAGAACCTGGTGCGCGAAGCGTGCTCGCCTAAAAATTGGATGAAACGAATATCCTCCGAGATGAGTTCCTGCCGTGAGCGCGAGCGTAAAAATTCCGATAGTTCATCGACTAAGAGAAAAATTCCTCCGGGAAATTTTTCTTTCGCAATTGCATCAATGCTTTCAAAAAGTTTTCGGAAATTATAGTGAGGGCGAAACGGAATATTGCAGTCTTTGAGAAAACCAAGCACCAGCGTGTTTCGTTCAAACTGCGATGCATTCTCGAAATGCGACATCCCGTGCTTCCTTAGATATTCATCGAATTGGTCTTTGAGTCCAGGAAGCATGATGCGTGCGAAATCATCGGCAACGCCTGCAGAATCCGCAATGGGATTTCTAAGATTCGCAGCAACGAGTGATTCGGAGATAGCGTCGATAATAACCTCGGAAAGACCGCTGGTGGCCGGGTAATCTGTGAGCGTGAGAAAAACAGGAAGAATTGGGTGGGAGGTAATTTTTATGATATTATCGGAAAATTCCCCTTTGAGTGAGGGAATTGCCGAAATGAGATGCGGGTGGAAAAGGAGCGAAGCGACAAACGCGATGAAATGGCTTTTCCCGGAACCATATCCCCCCTTGAGCAAAAAACCGGTGCCGGTATCGCGGCCAAGTGCTGAAGCAATCGCGTGAAGTCCGCCAAGAATATCGTCGCTGATAACGAATGTATCGATGAAACGCCTTTTGCGAGAATGTTCATCGCATGTTTTAAGAGCAGAAACCTGGACGACGGTTTCCACCTCCGGGACTTCAATCAGGTCTTGAATTGTTTTCATCGGGATTTTTTTCCGCCAATTCCTTTTTTAGCTTGTTCACTCTGCCCCAGAGAGCCCGGTTGCCCGAAGACGCAAGACGCGACATGCGCTCGAGCAGGACTTTTTTCTCTTCCTTTGTTTTTGCCGATGCGGTGATTGACGTCACAAAAGGCGCTTCTAAAAAAGCATCATCGCCCAGCGAGTTAAAAAGTGAAAACGCCCTTGCGTACTCTTTATTGTGATAGTACGCGAATGCCAGTTCTTTTCGTGCGAAATCTGAATTTTCAAGTGCTAAAATCTTTTTGAATATTTCAATTGCTTTTTCAAGCCGGCCTTCTTTTTTAAGCTTTCGTGCAAGAATTCTCATTATGCTGACATCGGTATCTCCCGAAAGCTCCATAGCTTCTTCGAGATGTTCTGCCGTTTCATTTTTGGCACGGAGAGCAAGTTTTGCGGTTCGGTACAGATCGTTCGCAGGATCGAGATTATGTGCTTTCGTGATTGCACTCATGGCTGCATCCTGCATGCCTTCATCGCGATAGAAAAGATATGCCTGATAGTGAAGCTCCGGCATATGGGGTGATTTTTCAATAGCTTTTTGTATAATTTCAATGGCTTTCTGTGGTTTTTTTAAAAGCTGATATATTTTCGCGATTCTCCTGTAAAGGTGATGTGTTGCTTTCGGTGAAGAGAGGAGATTTGTAAAAATTTCGAGAGCTTCATCGTACTGTTTTTTTAAGGCGCAGATATCGCCCTTTCTTTGAAGTGCAAAAAAATCGGAGGGATTGATTGCAAGCGCTCTGTTATTAGCCTCAAGGGCTTTATCGATTTTACCAGTGTTGAGATACGTTTCGGCGAGCAAACTCTCAAAAAGCGCATTCATCGGATCCTTTTCGAGGGCTTCAAGCAAAAGAGCTTCAGCTTCTGCGAACTCTTTTTTTCGAATGAGATCGCGAGCGATAGCGAAGATGTCCTGAGAAGCGTGCATGGTATGCAGTGATGTAGTGTTAATATGCAAAATGTATTGTAATTGTTCAATATGGTGAAAAATAATTGCAATATGTCAATGCAAAAAAAGGAAGCGCACACGCTTCCTTTTTAAGATTAATTGACAAGAGCATAATATCTATACAATTACATCCCAAGCGCCTTTTTAATGGTGGAAACCAGCCCGGCGGGCGAAACAGGCTTTTGAAACACGCCGCTAAAGCCGAGGCTTTCAATTTCGATGTTTGCCGCCGTTGCGCTGCCGATGCTGCTCAAAAGATAGATCGGCACATTGAGGTCGGATTTGCGTATCTCACTGGCTACTTTTGTTCCCGAGTCGATGCGCTCCATCATCATGTCGCAAAGAACCAGCGCCGGCTTTTTGGAAGCAAATGCCTTAATGCCTTCGTCACCGCTCATGGCGGTGGCAACCGAGAATCCTTCTTTCTCAAGAATCGCCTGAATTGAGGTGACGATATCCGGATCATCGTCAATTACCAAAATCACTTTCTTGTCTGCCATGCGTTCCCTCCGTGCGTTCGTTTAAAATCTCACTGAAGTTATGGTGATATACTGCTTTTTTCATCCGCCCTGCGTCTGGGGAAATGCGGTGTTGGCATAAAGATATTCAACCTTCTCCTTGTGTTTCATCTCTTCATTTGCCATTTTGAGAAGCATTTCCTTTGCCTGGTCAGCTATATCTTATTTCACAATTAGCGATAAAACGTCAAGCAAAATGAGAAATCAAGAATTAGAAAAAGGACAGCGCGATTGCTCGATGAAGAAATAAAAGGCTTGACAGAAACTACATACAGGTCCAGAGAGTAAAAAACGCTTTTGGTTTTACAATCTCTTAAAAAAACGCGTACATGAAAGTGATAAAAAATAACGGATTATCCGGCGAATTTTTTATCATAATGGCAACGGTGAGGAGTAGCGATGTAGTATCCGTAAGTGCGTATCAGATTTGATGCTTCGAGATGTCTATTCTAAGAACCGCAAAGTTTAAGAATTAAAATACGAGGAGGGTCAGTATCCATGACACACCATAACAAATTGTTCGGTTTATCACCCGAAGCAGGAAGGTGGATTTTTGTGCTTACCGGTCTGATAATTTGCCTGTGTTTGGGCAGCGTATATGCCTACAGCATTTTTCTTAATCCGATTAAGCAGAGCTTTGGCATTAGCGCATCTTTAGCAAATCTTCCGTTTATGATTTTCTTAGCATTTTTTTCAATTCTCATGTTTTTTGCAGGCAGGATAATGGCACAGGTCGGCCCTAAAAAACTTGCCATTATCGGTGGTGTAGTTGTGGGCCTCGGATGGGCATTGTCGTATTTTGCGGCTGAATCGAAAAACATCTATTTTCTCATCTTTACCTATGGCATTGTTGCCGGCAGCGGAGTAGGGATAGTCTATGGCTGCCCGATCAATATTGTTGGCCAGTGGTTTCCGGATAAAAAAGGTTTGGCAACAGGGCTTGTGCTCGCAGGATTTGGCGGTTCGGCGCTTATCACCGCGAAAATCTCCAACGTGCTTATCGAAAGCGTCGGACTTTCAATGACATTTCTCTATTTCGGCATCGGTTTCGCAATTCTTCTTGTCCTGTTAGCGCTGCCATTCCGCGTACCCGAGACAGGCTGGAAGCCGCAAGGCTGGACTCCGAGCGCGGCTGCCGCATCCGTGGTGGATATTGAACCGGGCGAGATTGTTAAAACAAGCGGTTTCTGGGGGCTCTTCTTGCCATTTTTCATCGGCAGCCTTGCAGGCCTCATGGCCATCGGCATATCAAAACCTGTAGGCAACGAAATAATAAAAATACCTGGAGAAACGGGAACGATGCTGGTCGGTGTTTTTGCTATTTTTAACGCAATTGGCCGCCCTATTTTCGGCTGGCTCACCGATAAAATCACTCCCAAAGGGGCCGCGGTGGTAAATCTTTTAATTATCATCGCAGTATCGATAATGATGCTTATCGCAAAAGAGGGCGATGTGGGGCTATATGTAATCGCCTTCTGCGGCTTCTGGCTGATTTTGGGAGGATGGCTTGCAATAGCACCCACAACAACGCTCAGCTTCTATGGGCTTAAAAATTATGCGCGCAATTACGGTGTTGTTTTCTTCGCATACGGTATTGGCGCAATTGCAGGTGGGATCGTTTCCGGTCAGGCGAAAGACGTGTTTGGCTCATATCAGGTTGCCTTCTGGCCCACGCTGATTTTGGGTGCGGTGGGGCTTGTGCTGGTGCTGGTATTTCTCAAGCCGCCAAAGAAGTAATAATTCATTTGCTAGTATGTTTATAAAAGGCCATCCCTTTGCGGGACGGCCTTTTGATTATTGCGACGGATATTTCCAATAGCAATTCATACTCCGTTTTGATATTACATGGCATCAAATCGATCATATTCGATTCGTCATTCATCGAGGTTCATGAAATGTAACATGTGCACAGAATAATTAATGCTTTTTTCTTCTTGAAAAAAAATGGCGAAATAATTACTGTGCCACCCATACTATAATTAACTTATTAAAAGAGGTCCTATGGGAAGGGAAGATGCAGTCGTCAAACAGGTCGTAGCGAAGTACAATAATGATAAGACAAGGCTCATGGACATCATAACCGATGTGCAACATGAACTTGGATGTATTTCTGATGATACGATACGGTGCATTGCTTCCCAGCTACAGATTTCAAGCGTCGATGTTGAAGGCGTGGTGACGTTCTATCATTTCTTCACCAAAACTCCACGTGGCAGATACACGGTGTATCTGAACAACAGTGCGGTTGCATTGATGAAGGGACGGACGGCCATTGCAAAAGCGTTTGAAGAGGCGGCTGGGTGCCGTTTTGGTAGCATCACTTCCGATGGTACAATTGGGCTCTATGATACTTCATGTATCGGAATGAACGATCAGGAACCGGCAGCCATCATCAATGGCGTTGTATTTACCAATCTTACCACGCAAAAAGTGAAGGATATGGTAGCCGGCATGAAAGCTGGTAAGAACGTGCAGGATATGGTCACAGAATTTGGTGATGGTGCAAACCAATCGGAGTTTATTCGATCCATGGTGAAGAACAACATTATGCGCAAAGGCCCTGTGCTTTTTGCTCCGTATGAAATGGGATCTTCGCTGAAGGCAGCTCTTTCAAAAAAACCGGAAGATGTCATCGATGAAATTAAACTCGGCAATCTTCGCGGAAGAGGAGGTGCCGGTTTTCCCACAGGCATGAAATGGGATTTTTGCCGCAAATCCGAAGGCGCGAAAAAATTCGTGGTATGCAATGCGGATGAAGGCGAACCCGGTACCTTTAAAGATCGCGTGATCCTCACCGAAATACCGCACATGCTTTTTGAAGGCATGGCAATCGCCGGCTATGCGGTTGGTGCAAGCGAAGGAATTCTCTATCTTCGCGCAGAATACCAGTATATGAAGAAGTATCTCGAAAAAATCCTTGGCGATATGCGCGAGAAAAACCTCCTGGGTAAGAATATCCTCGGCAAAGGCTTTGATTTCGATATACGGATTCAGATGGGAGCCGGTGCCTATGTGTGTGGCGAAGAATCAGCTCTCATCGAATCGGCCGAAGGCAGGCGGGGCGAGCCGAGAAACAGACCGCCGTTTCCTGTACAGAAAGGATATCTCGGCTATCCCACAACTGTGAACAATGTTGAGACTTTCTGTTGTGTGGTAAGGATTATGCTTGAAGGCGGGGAGTGGTTCAAAAAGATGGGAACCGCCCAGTCCGCCGGTACAAAGCTTCTCAGCGTTTCTGGCGATTGCAGCAATCCCGGTATTTATGAAGTGGAATTTGGCACCACCGTACAGACCCTTCTTGAGATGGTGGGCGGGAGGACTGCAAAAGCAGTGCAGATTGGAGGCCCTTCTGGAACCTGCATTGGCAAGAAAGATTTCGGCCGCCGTATCTGCTATGATGATCTGGCAACCGGTGGTTCGATCATTATAATCGGACCTGATCGCGATCTTTTCGAAATTGTCCATAATTTCATGGATTTCTTCGTGGAAGAGTCGTGTGGCTGGTGTGTGCCCTGTCGAGCAGGAAATGTTATCTTAAAAGAGCGCCTTGAAAAGATTATGTCGGGGAAGGCTTCCATGAAAGATATGGAAGAGCTCGAAAGCTGGTGCAAGATCATCAAATCGATGAGCCGCTGCGGTCTTGGTCAGACATCGCCCAATCCTATCTATACTACAATTCAAAACTTCCGTGACTTGTACGAAGCAAAAGTGCGTAAAGATGTCGATTACGTCACTACGTTCGATTTGATGGCCGCCGTTCAGGAATCCTGCAAGGCAGCAGGGAGAATCCCAAAGGTAGAGGAACATTGATATGAGCACCATACAATTTACAATAGATGGAAAACAGTGTACTGCAAAACCAGGACAGACGATTGTCGAAGCGGCAAAACAGAATGGGGTATATATTCCCACCCTGTGCCATTTCGAGGGTTTGAAGCCTGCGGGTGTATGTCGTATCTGCACGGTGAAAGTTGGCGGCAGGAATATGGCTGCGTGTACCACGCCTGTGGCTGATGGCATGGTGGTTGAAAATAAAACCGCCGAACTCGAAGATTACAGAAAAGCGATTGTGGAAATGCTTTTCGTTGAAGGCAACCACATGTGCCCCACCTGTGAAAAAAGCGGTAACTGCGAACTGCAAGCGCTCGCGTACAGGTATATGATGATGGTCCCGCGATTCCCGTTTCTTTTCCCGAAACGGGAACTGGATGCGTCACTTCCGAAGATAGTCATAGAGCGCAATCGCTGCGTCCAGTGCCTGCGCTGTGTGCGCGCCATTACCGCGCCCGACGGAAAAAGAATTTTCGGCATTGTGAAGCGCGGAGGTCACGCAAAAATTAATGTGGACAGGGAACTGGCGCAAAGCATGTCCGATGAACTGGCACAGAAGGCGATGGATCTGTGTCCTGTCGGTTCCATCCTGAAAAAGGAAGTTGGATTTGCGGTGCCAATTGGCAAAAGGAAATTCGATACGAAACCCATCGGAAGCGATAT
Source organism: uncultured bacterium (assembly GCA_937921485.1). GTDB lineage: Bacteria > Spirochaetota > UBA4802 > UBA4802 > JAGODF01 > DYLV01. The sequence goes on along the minus strand of CAKZSV010000057.1, from coordinate 21,282 downwards.
CGAAAGGGCCTGATGCTGGATTAGATTTGATAATTTGATTATGGGGGAATGCAATGAGTAAACCGGTAGTAGCGACAGCTTCTCTGGCAGGTTGTTTCGGCTGCCATATGTCAATACTGGACATAGACGAAAGAATTCTTAAGCTTATCGAACTGGTCGAATTTAATAAATCTCCAATCGATGATATCAAAACGTTTACAAAGCAGTGCGATGTGGGTCTCATCGAAGGAGGATGCTGCAACAGTGAAAATGTGGAAAACCTTCGCCTTTTCAGGAAGAACTGCAAGATTCTCATAGCAGTAGGCGAGTGCGCAATTATGGGAGGCCTTCCTGCGATGCGTAATGGCATTCCCGTAAAAGAGTGCCTCGAAGAAGCATATCTCAAGTGTCCCACGGTGGATGACAACATCATTCCCAATGACGATGAGCTTCCCATGATTTTAGACAGGGTGTATCCCTTGCATGAAATTGTGAAGATCGATTATTATCTGCCCGGATGCCCTCCGAGGGCAGACCTCATCTGGGAAGCACTGGTGGCATTGCTTTCGGGCAAAGAACTTCAGCTTCCGTATGAAGTGGTAAAGTTCGATTAATTTTTTTTCAGGAGAGAAAATATGGGTAGAAAAATTACTATAGAACCGGTCACCAGGGTTGAAGGTCACGGAAAGGTGACCATTCAACTCGATCCTCAGAATAACGTTACAGAGTCGCGTTTTCACATTGTTGAATTTCGCGGGTTTGAGCGTTTTGTGCTGGGACGCCCCTACTGGGAAATGCCCGTGCTGGTTCAGCGCCTTTGCGGCATCTGTCCTGTGAGCCATCATCTTGCAGCGGCAAAGGCAATGGATGTCATTGTGGGCGTTGGTCCTGAGGGACTCACCCCCACGGGAGAAAAAATGCGAAGGCTTATGCATTACGGTCAGATGTTTCAATCGCATGCGTTGCATTTTTTTCATCTGGTTTCACCGGACCTTCTTTTTGGTGTTGATGCCGATCCTGCGATTCGAAATGTTATCGGAGTGGCAATTAAGCATCCCGACCTTGCAGTGCAGGGCGTGATGATGCGCAAATTTGGCCAGGAGATCATCAGGGCGACAGCGGGTAAGAAGATTCATGGCACGGGGGCTGTGCCTGGCGGCATTAATAAAAATCTGAGTATTGCTGAGCGCGATGAATTCTTAAAAGGTGCCGATCCGCTGAACATCAAAAAAATGATCGAATGGTCGGTTGCCGCAGTGAATTTCTTTAAGGATTATCATAAGAAGAATAAAGACTTCATTGATAGCTTTGCGGCATTCCCTTCCAATCACTTAAGTCTGGTTCGCAAAGACGGAGCGCTCGATCTGTACCATGGCGTGCTGCGTGCGGTGGATGCCGATGGCAAAAAAATACTTAACGATGTCGATTATCAGGATTATCTGAACTACATTGGCGAGGAAGTTCGTTCATGGAGCTATATGAAGTTTCCATACCTCAAATCGCTTGGCAAAAAAGATGGATGGTATCGCGTGGGACCGCTGGCGCGCCTCAACACCGCGGAGTTTATCCCCACAAAGCTTGCACAGAAAGAATTTGAAGAATTCAAGGCCTACACAAAAGGAAAACCCAATAGCATGTCCATGCACATGCACTGGGCTCGCCTGATTGAGCTTCTTCACTCTGCCGAGGTTATGGAAGAGCTTCTCAACGATCCGGATCTTCAGAAGAACGATTTAGTTGTAAAGGGCACGAAAGTGAAAGAAGGAGTTGGCCTCATCGAAGCGCCGAGAGGAACGCTTTTTCATCACTACAGGATCAATGACAATGATCAGATAGAAATGGCGAACCTCATTGTTTCTACGACCAACAACAATGAACCCATGAACCGCGCGGTGAACTGGGTCGCGGTCAATCAGCTGAGCGGGAAAAAAGAAATCACCGAAGGGATGATGAATGCAGTAGAAGTGGCCATCCGCGCGTACGATCCTTGCCTGAGCTGTGCGACGCACGCATTGGGGAAAATGCCGCTTTCAATTTCGCTCGTGGATGCGGAAGGAAATCTCATCGACAAAAAGGAAAAATAGGTGGCGAAAAAGCGCTGTATCATACTCGGCTACGGCAATCCCGGCTGTCAGGATGACGGACTCGGAGTAGAATTAGCTGCGCTGGCCGAAAGGGATCCTGTTGTTTCACAAATATGCGATGTCGAGGTCGATTATCAGCTCAACATCGAGGATGCTCTGACGATTTCCGAATATGAAGTGGTTGTTTTTGCTGATGCTTCAATTAATGCCGAAGAGCCGTTCTCGTTTATGAGAATTGAACCTTCGCTGGAAATATCTTTTACGACGCACACATTATCTGCTGAATCGCTTCTGGCGCTTTGCCATGAATTGAATCGCAAAGCGCCTGAGGCGTATATGCTGGCAATCAGGGGCTATGAGTGGGAAATGGGGCAGGTGATGAGCCAGAAGGCGTGCGAAAATTTATCGAAAGCGTATGCTTTTTTTTCCGGGTTTGTTTCCTGTGGTTTCACCAGTCCTGCTGCTGTTACGCAGGATTGTTTCGGCGTTCATTGATTTTGGCATGTTTTTCTGAAATGAGCTTGTAAGAATGCGATTCTTTTAAAAAGGAGACTTATGCAATGGTAAAAAAAATTTTGATTATAGATGATGATCCAGATATTTGCGATTCCATAAAAGCAATTGTAACTGCAAATGGGTTTGAGGCAGTTACGGCGCTTTCCGGGAAAGAAGGCATCGATGCAGCTGCCAGTGAAAAACCGGATCTCATTTTGTGCGACATGATGATGGAAAGTATCGATGCCGGTACGAAGGTTGCGCAGGAGATCAAAAAGAATAATCCAGCACTTCCTATTTATCTTCTCAGCAGCATTGGGCAGGCGACTGCGACAACCATTGAAGTCGATAAGCTTGGATTCAATGGCGTGTTCCAGAAACCGGTGAATCCCGATCATCTGCTGTCATCAATCCGTAAGGCGCTTGGTATGTAATGGTGTGACTTTATCACAAGAGTGAGGTAATAATGTACAGAAGCCGTTCTATGTGGGAAGAACGGCTTCTAGTGTCAGGAGTTGAAATTATGGGCATCTCGAAAAACCGCTTTCATCCTTAAAAATAGTATCAAAAGAAAGCGGTTTTTACTATATATTGTGCCCACAAGGGAACATCCTTATAATGGTTTTTAGAAGTTCCCTTATAATTTGCGAAGAAACACGCCAGAAGGAAGCATGATTCGGGAAAAATTTAATTATAAATCTCCAGCGTCCCGTCCTTTCGTAGGCGCGTGTAGAGTTTTTTCACCTGGGGAGAATAATCTCTGATTTCTTTTCCCGTGATGCTGTTATAAATCCGCATGACATCATTGACATACTGAATCGTTGATTTAATCGGCGGGATCGCCATGCGCGATTTTACCCTCCCGATGCCTGCGTGATACGCAGCAAGCGCCAGCGGCGTGTCGTTTTTGAAAGAACGGAGAAGCCAGGCGAGGTGCTTTATGCCGGCCTGTAAGTTTTCCTCAGGATCGAATGGGTTTTTCACATGATAGGAATGGGCAATCATCTCCATGATTTGCATCAGCCCCATTGCCCCTGCGGGAGATACCGCGTCGGGGTTGAAATCCGATTCAACTTTGATGACGCTTTTAACAAGAAGAGGGTCTATTCCCTCTTCGCCGGCAATACGGAAAACAAGCGGATCGTAGCGGTTTGAAAGCACTATCTTGCGGGAAGATTGTGCCGGCTTGTCCGTGGTATAGTACTCTACCGTGCCGTCGGGCAACACGCGTGATTTTATTTCAGCGTATGCAAGGAGCGAGGAAAGCAAGATTGCCGTGACAGTTGCGGCTGCGCGGTTCATCCGATTTCCTGTTCGAGGCGTTCTACCAGCTTCGCCATGTAGCCCTCGGGGTCCTTCATGTCACTTGCGGGAAACCTGAATCCGATGGCTCCTTCGTGGCCCCCCCCGTTTGAAATGGAAAAAATCTCGAGTATTTTGCGAAGATCGAATTCTTTGAAATTGTGACTGCGCCGCATGCGGAATTGAATGAGTTCGGTGGTATCGTTCTTTTCAGGAAAAGCGATGATGCCGACCTTCTGGCTTATTTCAGCAAGGTCGTTGACGATGGATTTTGTTACGTTGGTGATTGTCTCTCTATCGTATTCCTTCGTAAGATGGCTCATATCTTTCCGGCTGAGTACAATATAGCCCACCGAGGATGAGAGCTGTTGTTTCTGTATGATGTATCCGTAGCATTTTGCTTCTTTTTCAGACAGCTTCTGCAGTTCTCCGTAAACCTGTTCAATGTTGGTAAAATTCGAGTCGCGCACAGTAGTTTTCATCAGTATGTCGTTGTAGATGCTGGAGAAAAGGGCGTAATATTTTTTTTCACGCCTTGATTTTAAATACTTGCCCATGTTGGTATCGCCGATTATGCCGGTGAGCACCGCAAGGACGAAGTTGCGCGAAAGAGGGTCTGCAATGACGAATTGGCCGAGTACGTCTCTTCGCGCTTTGAGCTTGAGCGCCAGTATTCCCACAAGTTCGCTCGAAGATGATGCTTCGGTAACAAAACGGTACCCTGGATCGCCGATATAGCTGCTGTCCGCTCCCAAATGATGGTCCACTTCGATTCTGATGACCTTTTTGCTCTTCAAGCGCTTCTGTATTGCCGGTGTGATGTCGAGCATGGATGGTTTGGGGGTATCGCATGCGATGATGGTGTCGATGCCGGGAGCCAGCCGCTGGCGGCTTGAGACGATGCGGATGGCATTGTACATGCAGATATTTGCAAGATAATGTACGTTGCGGGGAATTTCTCCGTCGATGAATATTTGAACGCGTTTGTCGAATTTGGTGAGCAATATCGCGAAGGCGACCATTGAAGCAATGCAGTCCTCATCGGGATTTTTATGCCCTATGAGCAGAAATCCCTTTCGTTCCACCATTGCCTTGATGATATTTTCAACGATAGCATTCCTTTCCCGGATTGTGTGTATCTTTGATTTTGCCATACAGCCGAACCTGAAATCCATTTATACATATGTTGGGCACAGCGATTGAAGGAAAAAGCATTAGTACGATAGTACTACCTGTTGAGCGGATTTTCAATGAAAAAAAAAGATGTACTGAAAAAAATTATCGGTTTAGCTTTCCGAAAGCCCGGATTTTCGCTTTTTTCTAACTTTATATATTATTAATAGTAGCGCTATGATGATGAGCGCTGTTATTCCAATACATTCCTTAAACCTGTCCAAGTACGGGATGATGTTGCGGTAGTTGATGCCTGCTTTAATGCCGAGATAAAATGTTATTGATGAAGTAATTGAAAGCGGAATAAGATCAATGAGCATAAAAGTCGTCAGGCGCATTTTACTGAAACCTGCGGTCATAAAGATCACATTGCGGACGCCGAAAGGGATAAAACGGCCGAAAAGGAGAGTTTTGCTTCCGTATCTGGCAAAATAGTTCTCCATGGCTTCGATTTTTTCAATGGAAATGATTTTTTTAAGCAGCCGGTGTCCCGCAAGTCCCCGTATCGCAAAACGGCCCAGGGAATATGAAATCAGGTCGCTTGCGTACGCTCCCGCGAAGCATCCGGCATAAATCAGGGGAAGCATGTGCGGGGTATATGTCGCTCCCAGTGCGCCGGAAAGGAGAATAACGATGTCCTCCGAAATGGGAAGATTGAAGCCGGCCAGCGTGAGAAGCGAAAAACTGATGAGCGGCATATAGCCTGCAAGATTGGAAAGCAGAGATGATATGTATTCCATGATAATGAGGCCTGGCCTTTCATTTTATTGAATTGACAGGGCACTTTTCTTTTATTTTGATTTTTCGCAAGCCAATTTTTTAAATAAAAAATCTTTTCATAAGCCGGTTAAAAGCCGGCAATGCCTTAAAATAATGAAATTCAATTGATGGAGATTATATACTTGACGGGTAGTATGCATCGAGCTTACGTAGAGCTTGTGATATATGCCCTGTATGACGAGAACAATTCATGAAGAATGTCCGCTCAATAATTGAACGCATAGGCGCTATGCGCATCGGGCTTTTGCTCTCGCCCTTTGTAGCGGCGATGCTTTTTTTCGGGACAATAAAAATATTTTTCATAAGAGCATACCCGGAACACGTCCTCAAAGAGCATGTCATGACGTTTATCAAGGAAAATTTCGGGAAAGCCGCTACATTCGATGATGTGTACATGAGCGCTTTCGGGAATATCATTATTTCAAATTTAAACATTTCAATCAGCGGCGACTTCAACGACAATATCAGCCTCATAAAATGCCCGGGCGCTGAAATCAGGCTCAATTTTTTCAAGCTTTTCTCCGGGAACATAATCATTAAAGAAATTGTTTTTGATGATGCCGATGTTACGGTCTATAAAAAATACGGCAAAGGGTATTATGAAACATTTAATGAAATTTTCCGTCTCGACAGACCTTTGAGCGAAATTTCGAATATCGATCATGAGCATTTCCGGGTTGATATCACCTCGTCCCGTCTGGAATATCGGGAAGTCTTCCGCAATGAGATTTCTGCTGTCAAGATTGACCGGTTCTCCCTCGGGCTTCTTTTGCGGGGCGATTATTTAGATTATACCATATCCGGAAGAGTGCTTCCGCATCCCAACTCTGATCTGTCAAAGGGCCGTCTTTCTTTCTCCGGCAGGTTGCGGAGCGCCAGGGGCAATTTCTGCCTTGCTTCAACCAATTCAATTATCGTAACCGGCCTTGATATGCGCTATTTTCAGCCGTATCTGGCTGAAGCACTTAAAGATTTGCTGAATATTCAAGGCCAGTTTGATGCAGCTATCAGGTTTGCTTCATTCAGACAAAACCTCAGCGCGGAGTGCCGCATTGAAATAACAAATCTCAGTGCAGATAAATTGACGGAAGGATCGAAGCACACCTGGATTTCAAATGAAAATTTGAACATGGATTTTATCATCGATATCACCGGCGGCGGGGAGAAGGTGATGGTGCGCCGTGCTTCTCTCTATGATGATGTGATCAGGCTTTCTCTTGAGGGAATTTACCGCAGGAGCAACAAAGAACATTATATGGATATGATGTTCAGTTCGAATACAATGAACCTTGAGAGGATGTCGGAGCATATTACGCCGTGGAAAGAAACAGTGTTTAAGGGAAACATGAAAACCGGCGGGCATCTGAAGTATGATTTTATCTCCGGTTCGGCGAGAGGTTCGGAATTTATGGCGGAGCTGAAAGATTTTGGCATCATTTTCCGCGAAAGTACAAATACCCGGGAGTTCATGAAGGGGCTGGATGCGGAGATATCCTTAAAGAATGATATTTTTACTGCCGCCTTGAAATGCTCGCTCGAAAGATCGAAGATCGAAGGCAGATGGAACACAAGAGTGAAATCATGGGTTCCCTTTTCCTCTGAATCTGAAATCAGCATTACCGCGCCGGCGCTGGAAATCCATCATATTGCACATCCCCTGCTGGCCGCGCTTCAGCTGGTGTATGAAGGTGCCTACAGCGACAGGAAACTTGGTTATGAGAACATCATTTTCCGCGATGAACCGGTCGGCAAGCTGTTAAATCAGAATAATCTTCAGCTCCATCTGGGTGCGAAGAGGATTGTAGCGGGCCATCGTGCGGAGTTCAATGAGTTTGCCCTTGATGCCTTATTGCGGGACGGCGTTTTTTCGGTGAATTCGTTTTCTCTTTCCGGATATGGGGCTCAGTATTCGCTGAAAACAAGCGCGCAGTTCAACCTCTGGATGCCGCTTGTGAGCATCGACGCTTCGGTAAAGAATTTCGATTTAAGGAGCTTCGCATCCGACGCGGGAATTAAAGGAGAAGCTGCCGGTATGCTTAACGCGTCTGTATCATTTCAGGTAAACGCGTTTCGGCTGTCGCAAATCCTTGAAAATTCCATCGTTGATGTCAGCATCGATCTCGCGGAAGGCAACCTGAAGAATACGCCGCTTCAGGATACATTCTCGGAATATCTGGCCAAAAGCGGAATAAAAAGCGCGCCTCTTGCGGAAATCAATAGCCTCACCGCATCCTTTTCTTTCAATCAGCGCGCGGATAATTACGTAGTCTCGAAACTTGCGGTTTTAAGCGACAAGGTCAGGCTGTACGGTCGCGGCAGATATGACTATTTCGAGGGGCTCGATGTTCCCCTCGAAATTTCTGTTGCTCCCGCAGAAGCGCAGGCGGGCATGGTGACCGTTCCCTGCAAGATCGCCGGACCGCTTCTTCGGCCCGTGATGGCAAAAGTCAAAAAACCCAAAGATAAGGAAAGCACTCCTCCCGAGCCGCTTGTGCTATTTAACGTCCAGTAGTTCGTAGATCTTGACCGGCAGCTCTTTTCCTTTCACGCGCACCAGGTCGAGCTCTCTGGCAATCACGCGGTCCTTCACATGTTCGTAGGTAAACTCGCTTATAATGATGTGCGTTTTGTATTGCTTATTGGTGCCTTCAAGACGCGCGCCAAGGTTTACATTGTCGCCCATGAGCGTGTAGTCCATGCGCGATGAGGAGCCCATATTCCCAACGACCATCTCGCCCGTGTTGAGACCGATGCCGATATCCAGAGGCGGTTTGCCTTCGGCCTTCCATTTTTGATTCATTTTCGCCAGAACCTCCATCATTTCGATGGCGCAGCGGCACGCGCGCAGCGCGTGGTCGTCTTGAGGAATGGGAGCGCCCCAGAATGCCATGATTTCGTCGCCCACGTATTTGTCGAGCGTGCCGTCGTATTTCAGCACCAGGTCGGTCATAGCCTGGAGATACACATTGAGATGGTCAACCAGGGCTTCCGGTGTGAGCGCTTCGGAAATGGATGTGAAGCCGCGTATGTCGGAAAAGAGGACAGTGAGAATTTTTTTGTCACCGCCGAGTTTCAGTTTCTCAGGATGCGCTAAAAGCTCGTCCACTACCGTGTGCGACACAAACTTGGAGAATGTCTGACGGATGTATTTCTTCTCCTTCTGCTCGGTGAGCACCCGGTATGCGGTTATGAGCGAAAACGTAGCGCCCACCTGCACGAGGGGAACGGCGAAGACGATGATGATATTGGAAATATCAAAGATTGCCATAGCCCCAATTACATACAACAGGGAGAACACGACCGTGAACACGATGGATTTAATGATTGATGCCTTAGATATAATCAGCCCCAGAAATAGTGCGATGCCTAACAAAATCAGGATATTCTGATTCTCCGAAAGCCGGAAGATGAAATCCTGATTCAGAATCGTGTTAAGCGCATTCGCGTGATGCTCGACCCCGAAGGTGTCGCCGAAAGGCGATTTGTGCACGTCCATCGCAATGCCCGCCGCGTTGTAGGCGGCAATGAAGACAATCTTGTTTTTGAAATTGCCGCGCCGGTCGGGGTCGCGGTTGAAATAATAATAGCTTTTGGTATCGAAGCTGCCGGGGCCGCCGATGAAATTGATGTCCATGAAGCCCTGGTGGTCGATGGGTATGGCGATTGCGCGTTCCCTGTTGGGACGCTTCATTTTTTCCGCCGGCAGGTTTTTGAGTTTCACGTAGCTTCCCATTTTAATTTCAACGTCTTTCATGCCGATGCCGAAATACTGCATTGCCAGAAGCAGGTCGATCGATGGATAATAGCGGTAGGTGTCGTTGTCTTTATGCAGGATGATGACGGGCAATTTTCTGTTCACCGAATCGGGATCGGGTTTTACGTTTGCAAACCCAAGCCCCTTTGCGGCGCGCGAAAGCAGGGGCGTGGGAGGGGTCAGAGTGAAAACCCAGGGACAGCGGACATCGCGCTCATATTCATTGGTCGATTCGCAATTGCCCTGCGGAAGCTCGTGTTTGGGAACATCAAAGGTGAATTTGTTAAGCGCTTTCATGCGCTCGTCAAAGTCGGGAAATGTTTTGAACGATTCTTCCGTGTGGAAGGGATAGTCTAAAAAGACGCAACTGGACTCCTTTATGGTGCGCGCAAACTCGCGTTCCTGCGCTCTGAACCAGTGAAAATAAATTGGGTTGAATGCCCGCTTCAACTGCTCGTAACCCAGGCGCGATACGTCGCCTCCGGGAATAGCCGAGCCGCTCTGGGACACTATCTTTTCGCTTAGATTGTCCAGAAACATAATGTCGAAGAAAATCGCGACGGGATTATCCGCGGCGATATAGCGCGTGACAGTCCGGTGAATATCCCAGGGGAACGGCCATCGGATGTCCTCCTCCTGGCTGAATGTTTTCAGCGTGTCTTCGTCGATGGCGCAAATGACAATATCTTCGCGCGCGCGGGGATTTCGCTTGAAGCTCGTGATTCTCTCGCCGAGTTTTTTTGTTTCCTTGAAAGGTTCTCTCATCCGGAACCGAAAGTCGATGGCGCCGTTTTCCATTCCGTCAAATATCCGGGAATACTTATATATGCCGCCGAAAAGGAAGAAAAGGCCGATTGAAAGCAGCACTGCAATAAGCTGATTTTTGTCGTAGTTGAATGCTTTCATGGATGGCTCCTGTGTGTAATAATTATTGCAGAAAAAAAGCTCTGTGCCGAAAATGGCCCTTCGCAGATGACAGATATTGCATTGGAAGATATTATCAGTGCATGGAATAATTTTCAAGTGTTTTATTTTTTGTTTTTTTATTCTTTTTCTTTTGAAGAATACAGGAAAAAGAGATGCGACAATTCCAATCATGCTGACCAGTTGTCGCGCCGTTTAATTGCTTGACAGAAAAAGTAGCAGTGTAGAGTAAAAAAGCCGTTTTTGAAGTGATATAAAACACAATATCGGGGATTGATGAACCGCAATGTAATGCTATCTTCCGGATAGTATCATCAAAAATGTTATAATGAAATAAAGGTGTTTAAAAGGTGATATTCAAAGAAACATTAATTTCCATCATATCTTCCGCAGTTGAACGCGCCTCGGCAGACGGCGCGCTGGCCCTTCCTTCCGTGCCGCCGATTAAAGTGGAATATCCGAAAGAAGAAAAGTTCGGCGATTATTCCACCCCATTCGCGCTTGAAAGCGCGAAGCTTGCACGCAAAGCGCCCATGGCCATCGGCGAAGTCCTGCGCACCTACATCGAGTCTTCTCCCGTAATCGAGCGGGTCGATGTGGTCAGGCCGGGCTTCATCAATATATTCGTTTCTCTCGATTATCTCATCGATAATCTGAGCGACATCATATCGAACCGTGACAGCTATGGAAAAAACCGTAAGGACAAACCCCGCAGGGTGAATATCGAATTTGTGTCGGCAAATCCAACGGGCCCGCTCAATATTGTCTCCGCCCGCGCGGCTGCGGTGGGCGATACCCTCGCAAACCTTTTGGAAGCGAATGGCGATATCGTTGAGAGAGAATTCTACGTCAATGACTACGGCAATCAGGTGTATCTGCTTGGAAAATCTGTGCTGTGTAGAATGAAGGAATTGCAAGGAGAAGAGGTGGAATTTCCCGAGGACGGATATCACGGCGAATATGTGAAAGAGATCGCTGCTGGCATAATGGAAAAGCATGGCGATGAGATTGCTAAAATTGAAAACGAGGAAGCGCTCATCGATTATCTGGCACGTAAAGCCATTGCGGTAAATGTGGCCGGGCAGAAAGAAGACCTTGAAACGTTCAATGTCGCATTCGACCGCTGGTTCAGCGAGCGTACCCTCCATGAGAACGGTGAAGTTTTCGGCACGCTCGATTTTCTTGAAAAGAAAGGGTCTGTATTCGAAGAGGAAGGGAAAAAAGTTTTTCGCTCGACCGAACATGGTGACGACAAAGACCGCGTGCTCGTGCGGTCCGACGGAAGGCCGACGTATTTTCTGGCCGATATTGCCTACCACAAGAATAAAATCGACCGCGGCTATGATGTCATCATCGACATCTGGGGCCCCGATCATCACGGCTACATCGCGCGCATGCAGGGCGCGGTGAAATCGCTCGGCTATGAGGGCGATTTCCGGGTGCTCATCGCCCAGCAGGTGAATCTGGTGCGGGAAGGCGAAATTGTGAAGATGTCGAAGCGTCTCGGAAAATTTTCCACGATGCGCGAACTCGTCGATGAAATCGGCGTGGATGTATCCCGATATTTTTTCGTGATGCGCTCGATGGACAGTCATCTGGATTTTGATCTGGTTTTAGCGAAACGCGCCAGTTCGGAAAATCCGGTATTCTACCTTCAGTACGCACACGCACGCATCTGTTCGATTTTCCGGGAAGCGAAGACCAGGGGGATTGAATATGGCGGAAAAGGAATCTCGAAAGATCGGCTCGACAATCCCGAATCGAAAGCGCTTTTGAAACTTTTAGCAAAATTTCCCGAAGAAATAAGCGACGCTGCCGCCACCTGCGAGCCTCACAGGATTACCAACTATCTCATGCGGCTGGCACAGGCGTACCATAAATTCTACACGGAACATCGGGTGCTATCCGACGACCCTGTGGGCACGGCAAGCTACATGGCGCTGTGCGATGGTGTGCGCATTGTGCTGAAAAACGGACTGGGGCTTCTGGGCGTTTCGGCGCCTGAGAAGATGTAGCCAACATGCAAGCGTGCGCGATTATCACCGGAAGCGAACTTCTTCACGGTCAGATTGCCGATCAAAACGGCCCGTTTCTTGCTACGCGGCTTTTTACCAGTGCGGTTGAAATGAAGGAAATTCATCTTGTGGGAGACTGTCCCGAAGCGATACGGCGGACTTTTGAAGATGCAATAAAGCGGTACCATGTTGTATTTGTTACCGGCGGTCTCGGTCCCACCGATGATGACCTGACATGCCGGATTATCTGCGATGTATTCAATTTAGAGATGGATGTGGACGATGCTTCCAGAGACAAAATGGAAGCTGTCTTTGCGCTCAGGGGCCTTGCGCCGGGGCCGGGTGACATGAAAATGGTTTCGGTGCCGAAGGGCGCGGTCGTTTTACCTAACGATGTGGGCCTTGCCTGCGGTTTCGCACTGCACCGGGATGCGTGCACTGTGGTAGCGATGCCGGGTGTGCCACGGGAAATGGAACCAATGTTTGACCATTACGTGTGGCCCTATCTTAAAAACGCGAGGGGAGTCAGGGAGAGAAAACATTTTGTGATGCGCACTGCGCTCATGAGAGAGTCAGAAGTCAATGCACGGGTACACACACTCGTGGAAGGATTGAGCGTGGAATGGAGCATTTGCGCCAAATACGGTATTAATGAACTCACCTTTGTTGAAAGAGAAGGCAGCCCTTTTCCGGAGGAAGCAATCAGAGCGGGCATGGAAAGGGAATTTGGAAAGCGCCTCCTTCGTCGGGATTCAATCGAAGAGGATGTGCTTGCATTGCTTGAAGAAAAAAATCTCATGCTTGCGTGTGCCGAATCCTGCACAGGGGGATTGCTTTCATCCCGTTTAACGGACGTGCCGGGCGCTTCGAAAGCGTTTCTCGGTACAGTTGTTTCCTACAGCAATGAAGCAAAGATTCGTCTTTTAGGTGTTTCAAAAAAAACGCTTGAGAACTTCGGCGCGGTGAGCGAAGAAGTTGCAGGAGAGATGGCAGCGGGTGCGTGCAATGCCCTGTCTGCAGATGTTGCAATAAGCATCACGGGGATTGCGGGACCCGGGGGCGGCAGCGCGGAAAAACCGGTGGGCACTGTCTGCTTCGGCCTCGCGAGCCCGGGACAGGTAAAAACGCGCAAGGAATTTTTTCCTGGCGACAGGGATCGCGTGAGGACATTTTCTGCCGTATATGCGCTTAATATGGTGAGAACCTTTTTGCAAAAGATATGAAACGTTGGATGCTTACATGTTTTATCGTGCTGCTGATCATTTTCTTTTTTGAAATGGGCATTTTTGCGCGCGAAAAATCCTCCGATCTTTATCAGCAGGGAATAGAGGCGTTTAAGTCCGGGAATTACGGGAGCGCGGGACTTATTTTCCGGAAAATTGTCGATGCCGATGATGAATATCGCGATCGCGCATGGTATCAACTTGGCCTTTCGGTCTTCAAACAGAAAAAATACGAGTCGGCAATATTCGAATTCAACAGGTTTCTTCTTGAATGCACGACTTCAAATCTCTGTGCGCTTTCAAGGTACTGGATTGCCGAGTCGGAATACTACAGGAAGAATTTCATAAAAGCGATTGAAGAATACAATCGATTCATTGCGCAGAGCCCCGACGAAAAAATGACAGGCCAGGCAATGCGCCGCATCGGCGATATCTACTTTCTCCAAAGCCGTTATGATGAAGCGGTGCTGGTATGGGAGAAAACGCTCAATTCGATCGAAGAAGAATCCCGAAAAAGAAAACTGTCCCTTAAAATCGGGGAAGCCCTTTTTTTGGGAGAACGGTATGATGATGCCTCCGTGATGTTAGAGACTCTGCGCGCGAATAAAGGGGACGCGAAAATTGCAGCAAAATCATCCCTTCTTCTGGGAAGAATATATCAGATAAAGGGCGATCACAGAAAAGCCCTTCGCTATTTCGGACAGGTTCCCGACTTCCTTCTCAAAGATCGCCCGTATTCGGATGCGCAGTATTTCAAATCAAAATCGTTTCTTGAACTTGGTCAGAAGTCAGCGGCAAAATCGAATCTCGAATTGTTCCTCATTATCGGCAAGGATTCGGATTGGGTGAACGAAGCGAAGTATGAGCTGGGACGTCTCATGCTCGAAGAAAAGAAGGAATCCAGGGGTGTGAAACTCTTAGAGGAAGCAAGGATTTCCACCATTAAAATGGAACTTCGAAGCAATGCCGCGATGGAGCTGGCGAAGGTCTATCTGAAAAAAAGCCCGAAAGAAGCGATCCCTTATCTTGAAGACTCGGTTTCAGTCAATGATCCGGATGAGCAGAAAAAAGCGATTCTGCTTTTGAGCAGGGGCTATGTGGAAGTCGATAGGTTCGAAGACGCCGAAAGGCTGTTGAACCTCCTTGTGGAAAAATATCCTTTTGGCGAACATATCGATGAATTTCATTTTCTCCTTTCAAGGGCGCATCTCGGACGCGGAGACCTTGAGAGCGGATTTAAAGAAATAAAGAAGATCAAGGAAATAAACCCTCGATCAAATTATCTTAATGAAACGCAATATTATCTGGGAATTGCGCTCTTGCGTACGGGAAAAATAGAAAGATCCCTTGAGCATCTGAAGGCATACATCCAATTGAAGAATCCCGAAAAGCATTTCGAGGCGCGCATCAAGCTCCACGAGATTTATTTCGAAGGGGGTGATTACGATAATTCCAGAAAGATGTTCGATTCCATTATGCGTTTATATAGAACGAAGAATGATATTGATGCTTTAGCGTTCAAAACAGGTCTGGCGTACCGGGAAAAGCGCGTGGAATACGAAAAGCCGTTCGACTTTGTGCTTGAAAAAAACCCGCGGTCGGATTTCGCCGGGCAGGTCTGCATCATCAGGGGCGATGACGCATTCAAGAAAAAGGATTATGCGTCAGCCGAGAGGTGGTACAGGCAATTTTTACTGTACCCTGAGAGAGAAAATGCAGGACCGGTGTTTCTCTATAGAATAATAAGCCTGTATAAGCTTAATAAACATGCTGACGTAGTAAAAACGGTGAAAGATGAGAAATCGATTCCTATGGATGAATTCACCGCAAAGCTTGTACATTTCTGGGAAGGAAAAAGCCACTATAAAACAGGAAAGATCGCTGATGCGTATGCTCTTTTGAAAAATTACGATCTGGATAATTTTTCAGATGAAGATCTTTCCATGCTTGTTGAGATATCGCTTCACGAGAAGGACGTCGAAAGGGCGAAGCGCGCTGCACGCACGCTGATGCGGAATCCTGAACGATGCGCGGAAGCGAATTACAATATTGGCAGATTCTTTGTGATGCGCAAAGAGGACGATTCGGCCGCCGAGTTTTTCGGTGAAGTCATACAAAAATATCCAGAGTCGCCGAAGACACCCTATGTGCGCGCCGAACTTGCCGAAATTGATGTGCGTAGGGGAAAATACGAGAGCGCTCTGGATGAAGTTGCGAAGATTGATGAGTCTGCGCTGCTTGACCGTAAAAACGCGCTTCGCATCACGTGCCTTTTCAGACTCGGTAAGGGAAAGGAGGCGGAAGAGCTTACTGGGGCAAACCTCCAGCTGCTTAAATCAAGCCCGTATGGCGAACTTGCGTTTAAGGAAAGCATGGTGCATTATTATTTAGAGGGGAATGAGGAGAAATTTAAAAACTTCGCGGGGATGCTTAGGCATTACCCGGGAACCGGCACGCTGGTGGATTATTACACCGCGAAATTTGAATTCAATCGGGGAATGTACAATAACGCGTACTACTCATTCTATAAATTATCGTCCGCCGAAAATGAGTACCGCCGTGAAGCCATGTATCACCTTGGATTGATCAGTTTTTACAAGCAGGGTAATTTCATCAGGGCCGCGAGTTATTTCGAGAAATTAGGGAAGGATGAGCGCGCTTCCGATCCTTTCGTGCAAAAAACTATTCTTTTTCTGGCAATTGATGCCCGCGCAAAAGGAGATGATAAAGCCGCTGAAGAATACCTTGCGCGCGTTATTGGAAGCACATCGAACCTGTCGATGGTATATCGCGCAATGAACCTCTTCGAGCATTTTGGGTATTACAAACAGAAAGGAGGGGCAAAAACTTCCGAGGTGAAATTAAACAAATGACGAACGCGCGATTTATAATTTAGTCCTGTCAGACGGAATTATACCCTTACGGTATATTTTTTTATTTGACAACTATCCGTATTCTGCAATAATGTGTGAAACTTCAATGTGGAGGATTCAGATGAGAAAACTATTGGTGATGTTGGTTGCTGTAGGCCTTGTGCTTGCGGTAACTGCGAATGAGGTTTCCGCGCGTTCCATCATCCTCAAAGGCGGATGGGCAATGATGCGCAACGATTTCGCAAATGCGGACGACACCTGGACAGGCGGAGTGTTTTTCGATATGGGAACGTTCCTTTTCAATTCCCTGCGGTTCAAGCCGGGTGTTGACTATGTTGAAGTGGAAAGCGATAATTTCAAGTATGCGGATATCTGGGGAATCCATCTTGATTGGTACTGGTTTCCCCTGCAGAATGCGCCGATAGCTCCTTTCCTTGGGTTTGGCCCTTCGCTGAACTATCTCAATTACAACAATGATCGAAGCGATAATGATGATTCCGACGCGGGCGTTGATCTGTTTGCGGGTGCTGCGTTCGGAATTAGAGGAACGCCGCTTACGCTGTTTGTTGAAGCGCGGTATCGCTTTATCGATATTGCTGCGCGGGACGATAATATTCTTGCGTTCAATCTCGGATTGGAAATAGCGTTCTAAGTACGCGGGCTAATATTGTATTATATAGGGGTGTCACAGGGGCACCCCTTTTTTATGCCGTTATCATGAAAATATTTGACATAATGATTCGGTCTGGTTATAAAAGTGCCGTTTGATGATTATCCAATGTTTCAGGAGCAAGAAACATGAAAAAAGCTGCCGGTCTGCTAATTATGGTTTTTCTTGCGGGAATGGTGTGCGCCCGGAATGATGAGGAGTTCGGGGGCCTCGGCATCGAAGTGCCGTCCGGAAGCGGCATAGTGACAGCGGAGAAGCCCTATACCATTGTCGGCGTGTATGAGGGCGGGGCAGGGCACGCAGCGGGGCTTTTACCGGGGGACATTATAGAGTCGATCGACGGCAAAGCGCTGACGAAAATGAAGCATGATGATGTGGTGAATACATTGCTCAGAGGGAAGGTGGGCACTGAGGTGGTATTGAATGTGCGGAGAAACGATAAGTTAATTACCTTCCGAGTGGTGCGCAGAAAGGTCATTGTTGAGCGTGAATAGGCGGCCTGCGGACATATGAATGGAGCAAAAAAAATTTTCTTTATCGTGATAATAGCATATGCTGTTTTTTTCTGGCTGCTTATTGCATTGGATATACTCTACTGGTTGAACTATTAGCGGGGTTCATAACGATGAGCGGTACTGTTTAAGGGTACATCGCACGCCCTCATTGAATAAAAATGAAATGGTGGTATTCCTGGAATATGCTGATGTGTGTGATTAATGAAAAGCGTTATTGAAAAAGTAAAAGAATCAATTGATCGAATGCCGAGCCTCTCGCCCGTCATTCATAAGGTGAACGAGGTGGCCAATAACATCCGCTCGTCTGCGCAGGATCTTACGGATGTGATACAGTTTGACCCGGTGCTAACCGCAAAAGTTATTCGCATGGTCAACTCCGCGTATTTCGGACTTCCCCAGGAAGTGAAATCGCTCAAGCAGGCGGTGGTGATGCTCGGCATTAACACGATAAAAAACGTCGCGCTCACCTCGGCATTTTTGGGAAAATCCTACTTAAAGGGAAGCACGGTGCTCGATGGAGAGGATTTCTGGAAACATTCACTCGGTGTGGCTGTCGCGTCAAAAATGATCGCGAAGCGGCTTGGAGTAGAGGAGAAGTTTCTTGAAGAATATTTCATCGCCGGCCTCATCCACGATATCGGTAAAATTCTCATAAATAATTTCTTTCCTGATGAAATGAAACAAGTCCTGGAAATATCCCTGCAGAAGAATGTGATCATCACTGACATTGAGAAGAATGTGCTGGGGCTTTCTCACGAAGAGATTGGTATCGCTATCGGGAAGAAATGGAAATTCGAAAATAATTTATTGTATGCCGTGGGACGGCACCATCAGCCGGTGATGACCGGCCAATCCGCAGTCTTCTCAATGGTCACCGCGGTTGCCGACACCTTTGTGAAGATACTCAAAGTCGGGTTCAGCGGAAATCATCGGGTGCATCCGATACCTGAAGAGGTATGGAATGTCTTAGGCTTGAATGAGGAAAACGTTTTTGAAGCGCTTGCCGATATTAATAAAGAAATTGAAAAGGCGCGGTTGTTTCTCAAATGAAAAGGCTTACTCTCACCTTCTGGGGCGTGCGAGGTTCCATCCCTGTTCCCGGACCTTCGACCATGCGCTACGGCGGCAATACTGCCTGTCTCGATCTTCGCTCCGAAGACGGCGACTGGGTCATCTTTGATGCAGGGACGGGGCTTCGGGTACTCGGGGAGTCGCTCGACCTTTCCAAAAAATACGCGATTAATATCCTCATATCCCATCCCCACTGGGATCATATCAACGGAATTCCTTTTTTTACGCCAATCTACATACCTGGCAACCGCGTCACGTTTTACGGGCCGGGCACCAACGAGATGACGCTCAAGGAAATTCTGAGCGGGCAGATGCAGTACAGCTATTTTCCCGTACGCACCGTGGAGCTTCTGGCGGAAATTACCTACCGGCAGATAGAGCAGGAGCGGCTTGAAGTAGGAAATTTTCAGATTACCACCATCAGCCTGAATCATCCGGTCGCATGTCTCGGCTACAGGGTGCGCTACGATGATAAGCTCTTTGTGTATCTGGGAGACAATGAACCGTATTATAATGTATTTAAAGACAGGGACAGCGAGCTTCAGGATTTTGTTAAGAATCTGAATGAGAGGCTCATTGATTTCGTGCGTGACGCCGATGCGCTTGTGGCGGACGCGCAGTATTTACCCGGGGAATACGAGGCCAAGCGCGGGTGGGGGCACAGCACCACGCATCAGGTGATGAATCTGGCCGTGAAGGCGAAAGTAAAAAAACTCTTTTTCTTCCATCACGAGCCGCTTAGAAGCGATGACGACCTTGACGAAGTTGTCGCGCATTATCGAAAGAAAGCGGTGGAGCGCGGATTTCCGATTGAAATTCACGCGGCGATGGAAGGAGCGGTGTTCAATATTTAAGGATGGCTTCATTCGGAGTTAAATAAGCGCAGCGGGTATGCAATTGTTGCCCACCCTTAGAGAGAAGAGCATGCCCATTCACGCTGCTGGCATGATGGTTTTGCTTCCTTACTGTTGATTTATTCGCAATCCAATACTTTTTGCTGCAGATATCATTTTTTTATCAAAAGACATCAAATGTGCTTTTTTTCTTTTGGCGAGCTCCATGTATGATGAATCATACGCTGAAAGGTTATATTGTTGTGCAATATTCAAAATCTCATTTGATACATCATATCCAATTGAATAGTCTATATCAAGATGTAATTTATCGAGCAATTGCAGGATAGTATAAATATCAGATTGATGCAGCCTTTTACGTTTTAATGAAATATGTAAAACATTATGAGTTTCATACCACCAAAGATGCGGTGTGCAAATAGTATCATTTTTTTTAACCCTTAAAAAAAAAACTTCGAACAGCATCAGATGATTCATGAGGAAGGAAGAGAGCTGAGGTAAAAGAGCAATCAACCACAAAAATCATTAGTATTTCCTGCCTTCATTGATATATTCCTTGATATTTACTTTTCCCTTAACGGATTCCCGAATGGTATCGAATTGAAAAATAATTTCTTCAATGCTCAAGTTGTTTTCTGCGGGCGTATATGGTACTATGCGAGCCACAGGCTTGCCTCTTCTGGTGATGATGTAATCACGGCCTTTGATGACATCATCAATTAGACGCGCCAGATTGGTTTTGGCATCGAATGAGCCGATGGATTTGCTTCTGGATTTCATACAACCAGTTTAATAAACCAGTTTTATACAGTCAACTAAAAATTTATTGATTTCTTTAAAACTCACGAAAAAACATAAAAAACTGATATAACAATTATAGTGAATAATAAAAAACAATGGTATATACATGATAATAATAAAAATAATTAATTTTGCTATTTTTCGAATATGAGAAAAGAGAAGAATCGCTTGTCCCCCGGGGATTAGCGTGCGTCCCAAAACCTCAAATACAACAATGTTTTTATTTATTGACTTTTTGCATATTCCGCTGTAACATGCCACCCGTTCCGTAAATACCTGCCACTGTAGGTGCCACTGCAAGTGCATGGCGAGTTAATCAAGGGGCGGCAGGTTTTGTCGAGAAATGTTCACCGTCAATGAGAAAGGCAAGGAACTCATCGACGGTGAGTCCCTGAGATATCAGGGTTTCGCGGCTGTCCTTGAATGCACGCAGCATGCCGTTGCGATGCGGCAGGCATCAGCCAGCCTCGTATTGCCGTAGGCCCGGGCAAGATGAAGTATTCCCATGCAGCTTTTGTACGCCTGCTCGGGGTGGCGTTGTGAGGCGAGCACCCTCTCGATGAATGTCTTTGCGGTGCCATCAGCGGTGCGCCTTCGTCACTGCCGATTTGAGATTATCCACTACCATCGCCTCAACCAGCCCGCCCACATACCAGATGGCATTATCTGACGCAGAGATAAAGTCGTGCTTCTTCTGACTCATGACGGCTTCAACGTAGATTAACTGGCTTGCACCGAGTATCGCTACGAATACCTCAACCGGCAGCAT